>DHDW01000009.1:0-61678 GCA_002399565.1 Bacteroidales bacterium UBA4866
CAACCTTATTCAGGACGGGTCAGATGTCGGAATCATGGCATGATTTACTCGAATTCATGCCATGATTCCATCCATTTCATGGCATGAATTCACCAAATTCATGCCATGATTCCGAGTAAATCATGGCATGATTCTGACATCAAAATCAATTAAAAAAAGTTCTAAGTCCTATTAATTCATTTTTATATCTTATTTTCAGTGATTTACATCTTTGTTTTTTTGTTCTATAATGTGGTAATTTAAGATTAAATTTACTCAATTTTTTAGTCTTATTTATTGAGAATTTTGAATACTCTTTTTCTTGATACAACAAGGCAAGTTTTGGCTATTTTAAATAAATAATGTACATTTGCAGGTTAATTACTAAACTTTAGAAAAGAATGTACAATCAACAGTATAGTCCAAATAAATTTAATCTCTTACCTCCTGTTTGTAAGAATTTGCTAATTATTAATATCTTAATGTTTCTTGCCACTTATGTTCTTAAGCTTAGAGGAATAAACTTGGAGGATTATCTTGGACTTCACTTTTTTATGGCTGATAGTCATCATATATGGCAATATGTAACTTATTCATTTATGCATGCCAACTTCAATCATCTTTTCTTTAATATGTTTGCTATTTGGATGTTTGGATATACTTTGGAAAATATATGGGGTACTAAACGTTTTGTTTTCTTTTGCTTTACTGCTGCCTTAGGTGCTGCATTAATGCAACAGATTACCTACTATTTTATGTATAAAGATATTGCTTCAGGAATGTATGACTATGTCAACACTGGTTTTGAAAACATTCCTTATAAGGCTTATCTTAATCAAATTAATACTGTTGGGGCTTCAGGTATAGTTTTTGGACTTTTGCTTGCCTTTGGAATGATGTTTCCTAATACAACTATTTATTTATATTTCCTTTTACCTATAAAAACTAAATGGTTTGTTATTGGCTATATGCTTATAGAACTATTTAATGGAGTTGTTGGAACAACAGATGGAGTTGCTCACTTTGCACATTTGGGTGGTGCTTTGGCAGGTTTTATTTTAATTATGCTTTGGAGAAAAGGAAAGTTTAGATTTTAAAGTTTAAATGTCAGAAAAGAAAGAAGTTAAAGACCAATTTATTATTGCTTATCTTCCTGATTTAGATAATACTCAGACGATAATTGATAATGCAATTTGTTTTGCTAAAATGCTTAACAAAGGTCTTATTTTGTTATATATTTCTGACAAAGCCTATAAATGTGTTTCTATAACAGATGCAGAAATTCTTCTTAAGGAATTAAGCTCTAAAATAACAGGAATTGGATTTCACTCCTATTGTGCAATTGAAGGACAAACTAAAGATATAATAAATAAAATACCTCATTTGTTGAGTGGAGTTTTGCTTGTTAGTGCAACAGAAGATAAAACTAATGCTAAAGTCAAAGAAAAACTTGCTTCTAACCCAGATATAATGCTGAAAAACCTCTACACTTCAAGAATTGCTTATTTTATATCTTCTCAAAATCTAAACTCAAACTTGCCATTTAATAAGGTTGTTATGACAATTGATAATATGAGAGAGAGTAAAGAAAAAGTTCTTTGGGGTTCTTATTTTGGAAGGTTTGCAAATAGTGAGGTTATTGTATATTATCACAACTATAAAGATGAGTTTTATCGACATCAACTACATTACAACATTAAGTTTGTTATGCGCATGTTCGATAATTTCAAAATCAAATATAATCTTTACCTTTCTTCCAATTCAAAAACATTTGTTGACTATCAAGCAATTGATTATGCTAAGGAGAATAATGCTGATTTAATTATATGTCAAACAACCAAAAACAAGAGTTGGGTTGAAGAATTATTTACACTTAAGGAAAGAAAGATTATAAACAATTCTCAACAAGTTCCTGTTTTGTTTGTTAATCCAAGAGAAGATTTATTTATTTTGTGTGAATAGATATTATGGTTAATGTATTATTAGGTTTAATATTGTTTTATGTTTTTTTTAGGCTAATCACTACTTTGATAATTCCTAAGATAACTCAACACAAAATTGATAAGTATAAGGAAAAGTTAGAAGAAGAAAATAAAGAAATAATCTCTCGCAAAGAAAAAAGAGATAATAATAATATTCACCCCTCTTTAAAAAAGTATTACGAAAATAAGGATAAACAATAAATTATTATAGAAATGAATAAAGAAAACATTTTTAAGAGATTTTTGCCACATATAATTGCTATACTTATATTTTTGGCAGTTAGTGCAATTTACTTCTCTCCTATTTTGGAAGGATTGGAGCTTCGACAAAGTGATATGTCCAATTTTAAAGGAATGTCAAAAGAGCTTGCGGATTATAAAGAAACTACAGGAAAAGGTGCTTCGTGGACAAATTCATTATTTGGAGGAATGCCTTCTTATCAAATTTTGGGCCCAGACTCACATAATGTTTTGCAATCTTTATCAAAACCCATTACGCTTTGGGGCTACAATTTGAACTTGGGAGTAATGTTCCTATATATGTTAGGGTTCTATGTTTTTGTAATTGCATTGGGAGGAAACTATTGGCTTGGGATATTGGCTGCGTTGGCTTATGCTTTAGCATCTTATAATATAATTATTATTGAAGTAGGTCATATAACCAAAGCTTGGGCAATGGCAATGATGGCTCCTATTTTTGCAGGAATGATTTTAGTTTTTAGAAAGAAATATCTTTCAGGAGGAGCACTATTTATTCTTGCTTTAGGATTACAAATTAGTTTTTCTCATATTCAGATTACTTATTATACAATGCTCGGAGGTATAATTTTGGCTATTACATATTTTGTTTTTGCAATAAAGGAGAAAAAGATAAAAGATTTTGCTATTGGAGGAGTTATTTTGGTTGTAGGTTCTCTTATTGCATTAATGCCTAATTCATCTTCTATAGCAATGAATCAAGAATATCTAAAACATACAATGAGAGGTGGTTCAGATATTACTGTTAAGCCTAAAGGAGATACTCAAACAAAAAATGCAAAGGGATTAACCATAGACTATGCTTATCAATGGAGTTATGGAAAAGGAGAAACACTCACTATTTTAATTCCTGATGCTAAAGGAGGTGGAAGTTCAGACCAAAGATATGAAAAGAATGCAAAGAATAGAATTGCTTATGCACAATCTAATCAACCAACAAGACAAAATGATCCAAACATTAATCAAGTATTGAATCAATATGTTCAAGCATCATATTGGGGAGAGCAACCATTTACAGCAGGAACAGTTTATTTTGGAGCAATTATTATATTTTTAGCAACGCTTGGTTTTATTCTTATTAAAGGAAGAGAACGTTGGTGGCTTCTGATAGCTACAATTCTTTCATTTATTCTGGCTTGGGGAAATAACTTTTTAGCAGTAAATGAATGGTTATTCTATAATTTACCTTTCTATAATAAGTTCCGTACGCCTTCAATGGCATTGGTTTTGGCTAATGTTACACTAATAATTCTTGCTGTGTTGGGTTTGAAAGAGTTTTTCTCAAAAGAAATAGATAATAAGAACAAGAAAAAAGCTTTGTATATTTCTGTAGGTATAGTTGGAGGAATTTCTCTTTTATGTGCAATAATTCCATCTATGTTTGCTTCCTTCACTTCAACTAAGGATTCAATGTTTGAAGAATATTTAGGTTCAAGTTTTGTTCAAGCTTTGTTTGAAGATAGAAAATCGATGTTTGTTTCAGATGCTTGGCGTTCTTTCCTATTTATTGCTGGAGCTTTTGCTGCTTTATATTTATTTGCATTAGAAAAAGTAAAGAAAGAATATCTTGTTTCAATAATTCTTACATTACTTATTGTTGTTGACCTTTGGGGAGTTGATAAGAGATATTTAACTAAAGATAATTTTGTTAAACCACAAGAAACAGCAATTTACCCTACTTCTGCTGATGAAGAAATTCTAACTCAGGTTAAAGAAAATAATATTAATCACTATAGGGTTTATAACCTTTCAGTAAATACTTTCAATGATGCTTCAACTTCGTATTTTCATCCATCAATTGGAGGTTATCATGGTGCGAAACTTCAACGCTATCAAGATATAATTGATTTCTACTTCTTAAATAGAAATTATGTTCAAAATGATTTAATGGATGAAGTAAAACTTATGAATAATCCAATACGTCAGTTCTTTAAGGCTTATCAAGGACAGGTTTCTGCAAATATTGGAGTTTTGAATATGTTAGATACAAAATACTTAATTCTTCCAACTGGAGAGGGTGTTAAGGCATATCCTAACACTGAAGCTTGTGGAGCTGCTTGGTTTGTTCCAAGAGTTGAGTGGGCAAAAGATGCAAATGAAGAAATCCTTAAGCTTGATAATTTTAATCCTAAAGAAAAAGCTATTGTTGATGCTAAATTCAAATCAATTGTAAAACCAATTACTTCTTTTGACTCTACAGCTACAATCAAGTTTGAAAGAGCTGCAGATAATAGTCCTGAATATTTGAAATATACAACAAATTCAAATAGTGATGCAATTATGGTATGTTCTGAAATATATTATCCTGAAGATTGGAAGGCTTATATTGATGGAAAAGAAGTAGAGTATTTTAGAGCAAACTATATTCTTAGAGCAATCAATGTTCCTAAGGGAAAACATGTTGTTGAGTTTAAATTGGAGTCAGATACTTTCAATACCTATAATATTATATCTTTAATAGGTTCAATTATTATTGTATTAATACTACTTCTTGCTATTCTCTATCCTTTTTATCAAAATAGAAAATTAAAAATTACTTCTAAAAAATAATCCCATGAAAAGATTTGCTTGTTTATCAATATTTATATTTGCATTATTATTTAATCAAGTTGCTTTTTCTCAAATTGAAATTCGCAAGCCTTTTATGGTTGATTCAATTAATAATAAAGGAGAAAAATTTAATATTAATAATCTTCTACAAGTTCCTTCATTGAAGGATTTGGAAAAAGAGAATAGTTTTGAAACAATAGTTATTAACCAAACAACAAGCATTGACTTTTCAAAAGGAAAATCATATTTCATTAAGACTTATGTTTGTAAGATTAATACAGATTCATATTCTAACTCTTCTTTTAATTTATATTCAACAGATAAAGTTAAGATAGCTTTAGATGGAAAAAATATAAAAGAAAGATTAGAAACTAAAGATTCTTTGGACGAAGAAAGTAAGGTTTCTTTTGATTTAAAGCTCGAACCAGGTGCATATACTCTTTCTTTTACTTTCTTAGTTTCTGATGAAAACTCAGAACATAAGTTTCGTTTAGAAAAAGAAAAAGGCAATTTAAATATTGAGAGCAAATCAAAAAGTGGATTAACTCTTAAGCAAATGTTAACAGGAAGAAATATATATTCAAGTTCTATTTCTCCAAGTGGGAATTATGTATTAGTAAAATATTATGATGTTAATGACAAAGGGAAAAGAAGCTATGGCTATAGTATATTTAATGTAAAGGATATTGAATCTAAATTAATTTTTCAAGAAGAAGGTAACTCTTCTATAAATTGGATAGATGTAAAAGGTGGAATTGAAAATTGGAATGATAAGTTGTACTATATAGATAGTAAAGATGAAAATAATATATTAATTACTCAAAAGGTAGATGGAATGAAAACAAGATTTTTGGAAAATCTTCCTGAGGGTAGTGTTTCTCTTTCTGCAATTAATAATAATATTCTAATTATCTCTCAAACATCTAAAATTGATAATTCTAAAGAAGACCTTACTCGCTATCTAATGCCTGATGATAGGATTGGCGGATGGAGAAATAGAACTACTCTTTCATTATTTGATATTAAAACTAAAACCCTTCAACCTCTAACCTATGGCTATCATTCAACATATTTAAATGATTATAATCCAAAAACTAATTCATTACTTTTTTCTGTTTCTTATGATAATATAACTGAAAGACCTTTTGATAAGAAATCTATTTATCAAATAAATCTATCTTCATTTGAAGTTGATACCATTGTTAATCAAGATGCTTTTGTGTCTTATGCTAAATATATCCCAAATTCTGATAAAATTATTGTTGTTGCAAGTGGAGAAGCATTTAATTCAATTGGAAGTACATTAAAAAAAGGAGTTATTCCTAATTCATATCATGGAATGCTATTTCTTTTAGATACAAAAACTAAAGAAGTTGAATGTATTACAAAAACCTTCAATCCATCTGTAAGTGAGTTTATAATTACAGATAATGGCAAATTATTCATAAAGGGAGAAAACAAAGACTCTGTTTCTGTTTATCAATATGATTTTTCTAAGAAACTCATAAATAAATTGGAGCTTGGATTAGATATTGTTTCTTCTTTTTCTGTGGATTCAAAGGGTGAGAATATTTCTTTTCATGGTCAAAGATATAATGATTTCCCTGCTGCTTTTGTTGCTAAAAATATTGATAAAGGAATTTCTCCAATTGAAGTTTATAAGGCAAAGAGCAAGGAAAATTTAGCTCTTGGAGAAATGAGAGAGTGGAATTTTTATTATAAAGGAACTAAAATTGAAGGAAGGTATTATTTGCCTTATGATTTTGATTCTACTAAAAAGTACCCAATGATTGTTTATTATTATGGTGGTACTTCTCCAACAGACAGAAGTTTTGAAATGAGATATTCTGCTTACCTTTACACTGCACAAGGTTATATTGTTTATGTTTTGAATCCAAGTGGAACAACAGGTTATGGTCAAGAATTTGCTTCTCGACATGTGAATGCTTGGGGAGAAAGAACTGCTGATGAAATTATTTTTGGTGTTAAGAAATTATGTAAGGAAAATTCATTTATTGATGCCTCAAAGATTGGTTGTATGGGAGCAAGTTATGGTGGTTTTATGACAATGCTTCTTCAAACAAAAACAGATATATTTGCTTGTGCTATTTCTCATGCAGGGATATCAGATATAACTTCCTATTGGGGGGAAGGTTATTGGGGTTACTCCTACTCTTCTGGTGCAACGGCTCATTCTTATCCTTGGAATAGAAAAGATATTTATGTTGAAAGAAGTCCTTTGTTTAATGCAAATAAGATTAAAACTCCTATCCTACTTCTTCATGGAGATTCTGATACAAATGTTCCTATTGGAGAAAGTATTCAAATGTTCAATGCATTGAAAATATTAGGAAAAGATGTTGAATTTATTTCTGTTAAAGGAGAAAATCATGGAATAGTTGACTTTGATAAGAGATTAAAGTGGAATAACACTATTTATGCATATTTTGCTAAATATCTAAAAGGAGATTCTTCTTGGTGGGAATCAATTTATCCTAATACTAAACTGTAAAGATAGGTTTTGGATTAATTATCTATTCGGAAGTAATCTTATTTTTATGATAATTCTTATAGATAAACTTGCTATTTTCTAAATCATAAGTCTCCCATTGGTTATTTTGATTTAGCATCATAACTATATTTTTTGAATTATACTCTATTTTCTTATACTTAGGTTTTACGATTTTGTAAGACCTATTTCTTATTCCATAATTCCCTTCTCTATCTTTAATAATTAAGAATTTCTTTTCGTCTTCAAATGGAATACTATTTGCCACTACTCCGTATTGAGGATATGCAAAAATATTATATCCTAACGATAAAGATGGAATAATTATAAATGATATTACAACAATAATAGATGATTTAAAATGAGATTTAGTAATGTGATAAAATATAAAGTACATTATAAAGAAAGAAAGGATGAAAATATTAATACCCCAGAATGGAAACCTTTGAGAATATATTAGTGCAGTTAATAATGTTGCAGCAACTAAATAGATAACTAATTTACATTTTGAATTAATCATTTTATTCAAATCTAACCTTTTGCAAAACTCATATGTAGAATACAAAGAAATAGGAACAGCTAAAAAAGCCCAATATTTATTAGTTGATATTAAGCCAATCCACATGGAAATTGCCATAAAAAAACTTATTACAATTATATCCATTATTCTTAACTTTTTTGACAAAGTAGATGCATAGAAACCAGAAAAAACATCAAAGGCTTTTGCCTTATTATTTAGCTTAACATTAAATATAATGTAGAATGCATAGATTATTATAGGAGTATAAAATAGATATAGGTATAATATGTATGTAATTATTCTACTAATTCCTTTTGGTATAACAAAGAGAAACTTATTAAAGAAAAGAATAAGAGAATCGAAAATTAAAAGAAAAGGAGATGTTGTATCAACATATTTAGTTTCAGCATAAATAACTATTAATAAAAATATTATTGCAATTGGAATGCCTAATCTTTGTTTGGCAAAAACTAAAAGAGTTAAGTTAAATCTAAAAACAAATAAAATAAACATCAAAAGCAAAAACATCAATCCATCATAAGGTAAGTTTTTGTCAAAATTTCCAATTAAGTATTCTTTAAATGAGAAAATTGCCAGAATAAGCAAGAAAAAAATATCAAACAAAAGGAATAAATAAATTCCCTTATTCTTTTTAAACCATATAGTTGAGAATGTGAAAGTTTCTTTTTCTTTATTTTTTTTATTCATAATTATATATTTGCAGCAAAAATAAATAAAATTACTATAAGAATACCTAATATTAATAATTTATTTTATTAATATTTCTGGACGTCTTTCTTTAGTTCTCTTTATTGATTGCTCAATATTCCAATTGTCAATTAATTTATCATTGCCAGAAAGCAAAATGTCTGGAACCTTCCATCCATTAAATTCTGCGGGACGTGAATACACTGGAGGTGAAACTAAATTATTTTGAAATGAGTCTGTTAAGGCAGAAGTTTCGTCACTCAATACTCCTGGAATAACTCTAATTATGGCATCGGAAATTACAGCAGCAGCCAACTCTCCTCCACTTAATACATAATTACCAATTGATATTTCTCTTGTAATTAAGTGTTCTCTAACTCTTTCATCAACTCCTTTATAATGTCCACAAAGAATACAAATATTGTTTTTTAGTGAAAGCTCATTAGAAATTTGTTGATTTAACATTTCGCCGTCGGGTGCAGTGTAAATTATTTCGTCATATTCTCTCTTTTCCTTTAAATCCTTCAAGCAATTATATATTGGTTCAATCTGCATTACCATTCCAGCTGCTCCTCCATAAGCGTAATCATCAACACTCTTGTATTTATTTAAAGCATAATCCCTCAAATTATGAAATTCAACACTAACAATTCCTTTTGTTTGTGAACGTTGCATAATTGAATGCGAAAATATATTGGAAAGTAATTCTGGAAAAAGTGTAATTATATCTATATGCATATTATTCTTATTTATTATTCTGATTACGATTTATTGATATATTAGTTGCATAATCCTTCATCTTTTTTACTTTATAAACTAATCTATCAAATCTTTTGTAAACGCATATGCCTTTATTATCCTTCACAATAATATAAAACCAAGATGAGCAACTATCTCTTTTACAGAGAATATTTAATGAAATAATTCATAAAAAACCAATCCTCTATTCAAAATAATTTTGTATATTTGCAAAAGTAAATCATTCATTAGGTTTATTTAGGACTATTTATCCTAAATCCAATTTCTGGAAAATAAACTCCAACCCCTAAAATATATAAAAAAAAAAGATGCACATCTTTTATAGTGAAAGATGTGCATCTTTTGGTATGAAAGATGTACATCTTTGGGGTAAAAACTCTTCGTTTAATAAGTTTTTTATAAGGAGTTAGTAAAAATATTCGCCGATTACGAAGAATTATCTCCTATATAATTTCAAAAAAATAAGGATTATTTACCAATAAAAGTCATATTAATTTTCAAATAAGAAAATCATACTCCATATTAAGAAAAGGAAGAAAAATAAATAAATGATCAGTAAATTTATTCTTGACTTAGTTTACGATAAGCTTCTTAGAATTTGAGTATTTTCCACTTTTTAGATTTATAATATAGGTTCCCTTTCTTAGATTTCTTGTATTAATTACTACCTCTGCCTTTTCGTTAATTGGAGAGGCCTTAATATTTTCAATTAATTTTCCTTTAATATCATAAATCAAAATTTTCAAGTCTTGATTCAAACCCTCAACCACAAGTTTTGCCTCTGTATTTGCAGGATTTGGGTAAAGAAGAAAATCTTCTCCATTAAAACTAATCACTTCACTAAGAGAAATAACTATATTCTTTAATGAATAAAATAAATATGTAGAGTCGTTATTCCAAGAATTTATATCATCATAATTAAATCTTGAGTAAGCAATATGAGTAAGCATATTATTTAATCCATCTAAATGTTTTGGCTTCAAATTGCCCAATTTATCAGAAAATTGTAAAATATCCTGTTGAGTATAATTATATTCAAATAAGTTTTTTGTCTTTCTCGTACAAATCATTTCATCATTAAAATCGGTAAATGTGTTAATGAGGGTTTGATTATTATTATTGTCGAAATAGAAAGAATCAATGCTTTGAAGGACGCAGTCAGTTGTTGTATAGTATGCAAAGGTCTTGCTTGAAGCCATTAAATTATTAGGATTATATGTAAATTCTTGTTTCCGAAGTGGTATCCATGTATTATCATAGGTATAGAAATACTCAAAAATAACCTGAGTTAGTAGATTATTTGTATTATAAGTGTTAAGTGTTTTTGAACCATTGCTAATTTCTCCTTCTTCACTATAACACTCGTCAATATAACTAATTATGTTATTATTACTATCGTAAGAATATTCAAACTTGCAATATAATTGTTCCAAACCCTGAATTATGTAATATGTTTTTTCCTCAGAGATTAAATTATCTGCATTATAATAATACTCAGTCCTTCCCGTATATGTCCAAGAATTAGAGTCTGGGTTGTAATTATAGTAATTATCTTTTGTTAGTTGATTATTATTGTATTCTTTTAGGGTTTTGAAATTTAATTTTAATGCATTATCAACAATATTACTTATGATTATAGATATTAAGTTTTGGTTATTATCATAAAGATATTCTCTATTTTCACGTATACAGTGATAATTTGAGTCATAGTCCCAAACATAGAATACAGTGTTTATTATATTATCATAATTATCATAAGTAAATTCATATTTTTTGATTCTACTTTTACTTATGATTAATCTCCCATATGAATCATATTCATAAACAAAAGGTCTGTCTAAATTATAAGCATCAATGACACTGTCTAAAACCATTAATTGTATATTAGTATTGGATAATGTCTGAGAATTTGCATTATCTTTCACTTCAATGCTTTGAGAAAATATATTTTGAGAGCAAATAATAATGACACACAAAATAAGAGAATAAAGCTTTTTCATAATCTTTGGTTTTTTAGATATTAGGAAACTTATAATATTATGCGTCAAATATACAATCTTTTTTTAATAAAGTGAAGTTTTGTGAATTAATTCTTAATTTTATTCTTAGTGCATATTGGCTTATTAAAAATTATTGTATATTTGCTTTCTGAATAATATCCTTGCGGGATTGTCGTTAACGAATAAAATTAATAGATATGAATTTTTTAGTTCAATATAAAAGCATATTAATAGCACTTGTTTGCCTACCAATTATTGGTTTTTCACAAAAAAATTTAGAAAAGTCTTCTCCTGATTTTCAGTATGAAGATTATTCTAATTTCCTTCAATTTATGACAAAGCCTTATGCTCTTACTAACCAAACTTTATACTTACCTAAAATTTCTGATACAATTGGCAGATACTTTTTTGTAGGTGAGATTGCAACTCCAGAAAAAGAAGATAATAATTATATAGATTATTATCAACTTAAAAGAATGTCTGCAAAAAGATTGAAAGATATGGAGAATAGTTGGTTTGTTGTGGCAGGATATATTGCTGATAAGATTGCTTACGATAAGGTTTACTATGCTGATTATGAAAAACAAGACTTTAAAACCCTAAGATACGATTTTATTAAATTGGTTGTTGGAAACACTGAAGATACTGTTTTTTATAAGTATGATGATTTTTGGAATCGTTACAACTTCCCTTTTGTTCCAATGTCTTACTATAATGCTAATAAAAATGAATATCCAAGAAATAAATATTCTAATGATGATTTAAGTTTAGCTACTTACGATAGAAATTCTAATTATGCATTTATCCCTAAAAATCTTGTGGGAGAAAAGCTATACTTACCTATTTTAACTCAGGAAAACTATGAAAGACTTTTCAATGGAACAAGATTATATAATTATGATGATGATAGCAGAAAATATTCTTTTGCTCCAATGCCACAAGGAAAGGCTAAGCAGATGCAAGGAAAAACCTATTTGGTTGCTGACTGGGTGCATGACGCAGAAGGATTAACAGATGTTTATTTGAAATTGGTTGTTCCTGGTTCAAGAGATACAGCTTATTATAAATATCCAATTGTAACTCAAAGAAGTGTTTTCCCTTTTGTTGTTGAATCATTTTTGAAAAAAGCTAAAGAGGACTATTTATATAGAGAATTTGTATATAGAGGAGATAAGTATAAAGTTACAGTTATTGACACAAAACGCAAAACGCCTGTTACAATAAATCGTGGAGATGTATTTCAATGTATTGATTTCTTAGTTAAAGATGGTAAATTTCAAATGCTTTTAAGAAATAAAAAAGGAAGAAAATTCTATCTTGCTGCTGATTATAATCTGGGAGATAAACTAAGTTTCTCTCATTCTTTGATGGAAGGAAATCAAGTATTGAAATATAGAGATACCTATGCAACACATTATAATGCAATACTTCAAAAGGAATTGATTCCTACAATGACAATCAATATGGCACAAATGTCTTGGGGAAAACCAGAAAGAGAAGTTATGAATAATTTTGATGGAAGTAATCGCCATTGGTTTTATTTTGGAAATGTATATGTTATTTATAAGAACAACAAGCTTTATAGAGTAGCAATGATTCCTAAAGATTTACGTCTATGAGCGAAGAATTTGACGAATTAGATGAGGACTTAAATGAGCTGATTGAAAAGTTTGAAAATAGCCTTTTTAATGACCAAAGTTGCTTTTTTGATTCTGAAGACTTATTAGAAATTATAGATCATTATTTTGCTGCTGATAAAACTCAAATGGCAAAATCTGCAGTTGATTTTGCTTTAAGCCTCTACCCTAATGAAGTAAAGTTTCTAATTAGAAATGCTCAATGTATTTCAATAGAAGAATCTCCACAAAAAGCTATAAAAATTTTAGAAGAGCAAAGAGCCAAAACTCCAAATGATGATAGTTTAATTTTTGCTTTAGCAACTCTTTATTCTCAAGTTGGTTTAAGCTCAAAAGCCATAACTCTTTATCAATACCTTGTTAAATTAGACGATAAAGATATTGAGACATACGTATTATTAGGAGAAGAGTATATTGCAATTGAAAATTATTCTTCAGCTGCAAGGGTTTTTAAGAAAGCACTTTTAATTAGTCCTACTGATGAAACTTTGCTGCAAAATTTTGCTTATGCCGCTCAATTTCTTGAAAATCCTGAATCTTCAGTTTTGTTTTTAAAGAAGCTATGCGAAAAAAAACCTTTTTCTGAACAGAATTGGATTGCATATTCAAATTTGCTTTTCAATATAGGAAACTTTTTTGATGCAATTACTGCATTAGATTTGGCAATTGCAATAAATGACAAAAATGCTGAATCATACCTCAGTAAAGCAGAAGCTTATATTTCTCTTGAAAATTATTCTCAGGCAATTAATTGTTTTCATGAAGCTCTTGAAATAAAACCAGATGAATATATTATTCTTTTCTTCTTAGGTGATGCCTATGAGAAACAAAACAATTTTGAAAAGGCTATTTACTATTTTAAAGAAGCAACTAAGAAACTTGAATTTTTTGCAGATGCATGGTTGGGATTAGCTATGAGTTATTTTGAAAAAAATGATTTTACTAATGCAGAGCCAAACATTAAAAGAGCAATTGAACTTGAGCCCCAAAACATCCACTATAAGCTTACTTATGCAGAAATGCTTTATAAGGAGAACTACATAAGTTTAAGTGAAGATATATATCAATCTCTTTATGAAGAAGGTGAAGAATTGGCAATTGTAACAATAAACTGGGCAATGGCAATGGTATCAAATAATAGGCTAATGGAGGCTATTAGTCTTTTAAGAGAAACCATTGATAATAATAAATTTGAAGAACCAGGTATTTATTTTACTCTAATTGAATTATCTTCAAGAGAATCATATTTAAAAGATCATTTAGATGATTATTTGTTTAGACTTTTGCTCAATTATGATGTATCTTTAAAAATGTTAGAAGAATATTGTCCTTCTCTATTAAAAAACCCTAATTACGAAACCCTAATTAAAACATATATTAATGAAAAAGATTAAGTTTATCCTATTATTTATTTTTGTTTTTGTATTTATTTCAAACTCATTTTCAAGTAATAATTCAGAAAGTTTAACAACTATACCTTCACAAAATGAGAATAAACGATCAAAAATAGAACAAGTTACTTCATGGTATATGGATAATATGAACTATGGAACAATAACTCTTTTGATGACAATTGAAAGTTCATTTATACCTTTTCCTTCTGAAGTTGTTGTTCCTCCTGCTGCCTATAAAGCAAGTAAGGAAGGAAGTGATTTAAATATATTTTTGGTTATTATATTTGCAACCATTGGTGCAATAATTGGAGCATTAATTAATTATTATCTTGCCTTATGGTTGGGAAGACCTATTGTACATAAGTTTGCTGAATCTAAATTTGGGAAATTATGTCTTTTGAGCAGTGAAAAAATAACCAAAGCAGAAAATTATTTTGTTAAACATGGAAGAAGTTCAACCTTTGTTGGAAGATTGGTGCCAGGCATTCGTCAATTAATTTCAATTCCAGCTGGTTTAGCCAAAATGCCTTTACTCCCTTTTGTCATTTTTACAACTCTTGGGGCTACTATATGGAATACTGTTTTAGCAGTTTTAGGTTATTTGGCACATGGTCAAGCTGATTTAATAAATAAATATAGCTCAGAGCTTTCTTACATATTGCTTGGACTTGGAGTTTTATTTATAATCTATTTGGTTTATAGTAATTTTATTAAGAAGAAAAAAGCTAGTAATCAAACTTTAAATAATGAAGATTAAACTCTTTGGTTTAATTGGTTATCCATTAGAACATTCTTTTTCGGAGTCTTATTTTAAAGAGAAATTCATTAGAGAAGGAATTGAAAATTGTATTTATAAGAATTTTGAAGTCTCTTTATTGGAGGACTTTATTGATAAAGTAAGATCAAATAATTCTCAAAACAATTATAATGAACTTGAGGGTTTTAATGTTACTATGCCTTTTAAAGAAGAAATAATTCCTTATTTAGATTTTTTGGATAAAGAAGCAAAAGAAATTGGGGCTGTTAACGTCGTAAAGATAGAAATAAATGAGAATAAAAAAGTATTGAAAGGATTTAATACTGATGCTTTCGGCTTTGAAAAATCTTTATTAGAAAATCTTGAAAATAGAAATATTATGGCTCTTATCTTAGGTAGCGGTGGAGCATCAAAAGCAGTTTGTTTTACACTTAAAAAACTAAATATACCTTATAAAATTCTAACTCGAAAAACTCTTCTTTTTGACAATGAAATTAATTATTCTTCACTCACTCCTACCTTAATTGAAACTCATAGTTTAATAATTAACACAACTCCATTAGGAATGTTACCAAATTTAATGCAAATGCCAGAGATAGATATTGAATATATTACAAATAAACATATTGTTTTTGATTTGATTTATAACCCTGAAGAAACAATGTTGCTTAAGATGGCAAAAACCAAAGGAGCAAAAACAATTAATGGCTTTGATATGCTTTGCTATCAAGCAGAACAATCGTGGAGTATTTGGAATGCCAGATAAAATATTTATTATTGTAAGTTTGATATTAATATTCTTAGTTATTAGAATTAAGAATATAGGAGTAGCATTTCGTTCGATTAATATTCTAATTCATGAACTCTCACACGCTTTTATGGCTCTTTTGACTGGAGGACATGTAAGTGAAATTAAACTAAATGATAATGCGTCGGGCTCATGTACAACAAAATCGAAAGGAAAGTTTAATGTTTTTTTAGTATCAAGTGCTGGATATATTTTTTCTGCACTATTCTCCTATTTGCTTTTTTATTCATTAGGTAAGTCTTGGAACTATTATTTCTTTTATTTCTTCTTAGGCATCTCTATTATTGCATTAATATTTTGGATAAGAAATCTTTATGGAATACTCTGGACTCTGACTTTTGCTTCAATAAATATTGCATTAATTCTTATTCCTAATTCAATTAATAACTTTTCCAACCATATTCTAATGGTATTCGGTTTTATAATAGCTATTGATAATTTTTTAGCAACCTTATGGCTTTGCTATATTTCAATAACTCAATCCAAAAAAGCAGGAGACGCTGCCAATATTGCTAAAACAACAAAAATTCCAGCAATATTTTGGGCTTTAATTTTCCTATCAATATCTATTTTAATAGGCCATAAATCATATATTATATTCTTGCCACTTTTTAGATAGATTAATATCATAAAAGGAGGATAAGAAGTTTTTTCGGACAAAATTCTCTAATTTTTATATAGTCTCTATTCATAAAAAAAACTTAATTGATACATGTATATAAAATATGTTTAATCTTTATCCGTTTGGTTTGTAAAAATATAACTATCTTTGCAACTTATGAATTATAGAAATTTATCCTTAATAGCTATTTTAATTTGCTTAATACTAACATCTTGTGCTGGAAGTAAACATAAAAAACTTCTTAAAAGCAATGATCATGAAGCAAAATATGAGGCAGCGGTTAAAGCTTTTAACCAGAAAGATTATTTTCACTCTACTCAATTGTTTGAAAATCTTTTGTTGTATTATCGTGGAAGAGATAAGGCAGAAAGCGTTAATCTCTATTACGCAAAAAGTCTTTTAGGTTCTGGGGATTATTATGGAGCTGGCTATCAATTTGAAAATTTTGTACGTTGGTTTCCATTTTCTAAAGATGCTCAAGAAGCTCTTTTTCAAGCAGCCTATTGCAAATATCTTGAATCTCCTAACTATTCATTGGATCAAACTCTAACTAAAGAATCTCTTCAGCAATTCCAGTCATTTATTGATAAATATCCTTCTTCTCCAAAAGTAAAGGAAGCAAATAAGTATATGGATATTTTAAGGGATAAGCTTATTAGAAAAGATTATGAGAATGCATACAATTACTACAAAACAGGAAATTATCAATCGGCTCAATCTTCCTTAAAAACTTTTCTTAATACTTATCCTGATGCAAAATATAGAGAAGATGCAATGTATTATATAATTCTTGCGGGTTATAAATTTGCAGACAATAGCATTTCAGACAAAAAACAAGAAAGATTTCAATCTGTAATTAATGAATTTCAAAAGTTTGAAGCTCTCTACCCTCAATCTACAAAGCTTCCTGAACTAAAGAAGATAAATGAAATCTGTTCGGAAAAAGTAAAATAATAATAATAAATATAGAAAATGGATTATAAAAGAACAACAGCGGATAAAACCACTAAGACACGCAATCTTAATGATTTTAATAAAGTAACAGAAAATGTTTACGAAACTGTTAGTATGATTTCAAAACGTGCTAATCAAATTTCTCAAGATTTGAAACAAGAGCTTTATCGTAAAATTGAAGAGTTCTCTTCTCAATCTGATAATCTTGAAGAGGTTTTTGAAAACAGAGAGCAAATAGAAATTACTCGTTTTTACGAACAACTTCCAAAACCTACACTTATTGCTATTAATGAATATCTTAATGACCAAATAGTTTATCGTAATGATGAAAATGGTAAAGGGGTTGTTAGCGAAATGGTACTTGAAGTTCAACAAGCTATTGAAAATAAAGAAAACAAAGAAAGAGCAAAGAGAGCTAAAAGATAATACATAATGCTTAAAGGTAAAAAAATTCTAATTGGCATAAGCGGAGGAATTGCTGCTTACAAAATACCTTTATTAATTAGAGAATTAATAAAAAGGGATTGTCAAGTAAAAGTGGTTGTTACTAAAAATGCTTTAGAATTTGTTACCCTTACTACTCTTCAAACCTTATCACAAAATGAGGTTTATTATGATATGTTCTCCAATAATGAATATTCAACAGAACATATATCTTTAACTGATTGGGCAGATTGTTTTGTTGTTGCTCCTGCAACAGCTAATATAATTGGAAAATTTGCAAACGCTATTGCTGATTGTCCTCTATCAACTTCTTTTTTAGCTTTTGATAAGGATGTTTTTATTGCACCTTCAATGAATACCAAAATGTATTCCAATCCTTTTGTAAAAAGAAATTTTCATACTCTTAAAAAAAATGGGGTCAATATTATTTCTTCTGCACAAGGCTTTTTGGCTTGTGGTTACGAAGGAGCAGGAAGAATGCAAGAGCCAACTGAAATAGTTAAATTTCTTGAAGAGTTTTATGCAAAAAAACTTGAGTTAAAAGATAAAACCATTTTAGTTACTGCTGGAGGAACACAAGAACAAATAGATGCCGTAAGATATATTGGGAATAATTCATCAGGAAAGATGGGTTATTGTATTGCCGAAGAATTAGCTTCAAGAGGTGCAAATGTAATTTTAGTTTCTGCAAAAACTCATTTAGAAGTTAATCACAACAATATTAATCGTATTAATGTTGTTTCTTCAGAAGAAATGTTTATCCAAACTACTAAATACTTTCCAGAATGTGATGCCGCTATCCTTTCAGCTGCAGTTGCAGACTACAAACCAGTTAACCAAGAAAAGAATAAAATTAAAAAGACTCAAACTAATTTAAGTTTAACTCTTGTTCCTACTAAGGATATTCTTGCTACACTGGGAAAAGAAAAAAAGAAGAAGCAAATTCTTGTTGGTTTTGCTTTAGAAACCGATGATGAATTGGAAAATGCTAAGAAGAAACTAATAAATAAAAATCTTGACTTTATTGTTTTAAATTCACTAAATGATAAGGGTGCTGGATTTGGAACTCCAACCAATAAGATTACAATTATTGATAAAAATCAAAAAATAGAACATTTCAAACTTAAAACAAAAGAAGAAGTTGCTGTAGATATTGTTAATAAGCTTGTTTCATTATGAAGAATATATTTTTATTCCTTACTTTTCTTATTTTTTCAAGAGTTTTATTCTCTCAAGAGTTTAAAATTCAAGTTAGTGTTTCCTCCACTGTGCAAGGAACTGACAGAAAAATATATGAAAGTATGCAAACCGCTCTTAATGACTTTATCAATAATAGAAAATGGACTAATTTCAATTATAAGACTGAAGAAAAGATTGAAGGTTCAATTTCAATCTTAGTTAAAGACCGCCCTTCCCAAGAAGATTTTAAGGCAGATTATATTTCTATTCAACTTCGTCGTCCTGTTTATAATTCTTCCTATACAACAACTATGCTTAATTCTCAAGAAACTGATTATTTTTTCAAATATGTTGAAGGAGCTCCTTTAGAATTTGAAGAAAATACATATTATGATAACCTTACTTCAACAATAGCTTTCTACTTATATTATTTCCTTGCACTCGATGCCGCTTCTTTTTCTCCAAATGGAGGTGCTCCCTATTTTAGAATTTGTCAAAACATAGTTACTGCAGCTCAAAAGTCTGCTCAAAAGGGTTGGAAGTCTTTTGAAAACCAAAAGAACAAATATTGGATAAGTGAAAATTATAATAATCCAGCTTATCGCTCAATGCATGATGTATGGTATAATTATCATCTCTTAGGTTTAGATAGAATGGCTTCAGACAATCAAGTTGAGGCAAGAAATAGTATATTGACAGCTTTGGAAGCTTTGCAGAAAACTAATCGAGAAAAAACGCAACTAATATGTGTTCAACAATTTGTTGATGCTAAGGCTGATGAAATTGTACAAATCTTCAAAGAAGCTCCAAGTTTGGAAAAAGAAAGAGTAATTACTATAATGTGTGAAATCAACCCTGCAAATACTAATAAATACGAACAAATTAGAGCTGCACAAAATAATCAATTGAATAATCAATTTAACACCCGCTCAGAGGGTGATTACAATAATACAACTAATAATCCCTACAATCGTAGTGATATTAAATTTTAGCAGAATTTAATTATTAATACAAATCAAAACTCTTAATTTTATGCAAAATATACCATTTGAAAAGAATCTCATTGAAGGGATTTTAGATAAGAACAAAATTAAAAGCGTGGGAGCGGCTTCAATACGTGAGGTAAAAAAGATTATTGATGATGTGGAAAGTGCAACTGGTGAAAAGTTCATTCGCATGGAAATGGGGATTCCTGGATTGCCAGCAACAAAAATAGGATTAGATGCTCAAATAGAAGCTCTTCAAAATGGTGTTGCTTCCATTTATCCTGACATATATGGAACTAAAGAACTAAAACATCAAACTGCTCTTTTCGTGAAGAACTTCATTAATATTGATGTTCCTGAAGATTGTTGCGTACCTACTGTTGGTTCAATGCAAGGTGGCTTTGCTTCCTTCTTGACTCTCTCCAGAATGAACCCAAAAAAGAATAAAGTTCTCTTTATTGACCCAGGTTTTCCAGTACAAAAATCTCAATGCAGAATATTAGGTATTGAATCAGAACACTTTGATGTTTACGATTTCAGAGGGGATAAACTTAGAGATAAATTAGAATCTTATCTCTCAAAAGGCGACTTTTCTTGTTTGCTTTACTCCTCTCCTAACAATCCTGCTTGGTTCTGTTTCAATCAAGAAGAATTACAAATTATTGCAGAAGTTGCAAATAAATATGATGTTGTAGTTATTGAAGACCTTGCTTACTTTGGTATGGACTTTAGAGAAGATTACTCCAAGCCAGGTGTTGCTCCTTTCCAACCTTCTGCTGCCAATTGGGCAAAGAAATTCATTTTAATGATTTCGGGAAGTAAGGCTTTCTCCTATGCTGGCGAAAGAATTGCGGTAATGATTATATCGCCTGAGCTTTATGATTTTCAAAGCGATACTCTTCAAAAATATTTTGGTCAAAGAAGCTTTGGTAGAGCCCTAATTTTTGGTTCTCTTTATGCACTTACTTCTGGTACGGCTCACTCTCCTCAATATGCTATAACAGCTATATTTAAGGCGTGTAATGAGGGACGTTTTAATTATAGAGAAGACCTTTTGGAATATGAAAGAAAAGCCAAAATTATGAAGAAAGCCTTCACTGACAATGGGTTTAAGATTGTTTACGACAAAGACCTTAATGTTGAAGTTGCGGATGGTTTCTATTTCACTTTCTCCTATCCAAATATGACAGGAATTGAAATGTTGGACGCTTTGGTTTATTATGGAATTAGTGCAATTTCTTTAGATATTACTGGAAGCTCACGCAACGAAGGTGCAAGAGCATGTGTTTCATTGGTGCCAAACGAAATGCTACCCGAATTAGCTCTTAGGCTAAAGGCTTTCAACGAAGCTCATCCAATAAAATAGTTTAACTGAATTATAATTGTTAAATATATAAGGGACATATCAGATATGTCCCTTTTTCCTTATGTATAAAGGGAAAGATGTCAGTTTTTGTTTGTGCTAAGGACAAAACGGTAGAGATTATTTTAATGGCGTTAAAAAATGATATAACGCCGTTTAAAAACGCATTTTACTGAGTTGGAAGCATTTTTTTAAGGTTTTTTGGCATTTGATAAGGGTTTCCCGAAGGCTCTATATTACTAAATGACAATATATTATCATAGGAAAAACTGTGCTAAAAATTAAACGGCATCCCAGCGTTTTTTTCTGGAATCCTGTCTTTTTTTAACGCCGTTTAAAAAAGCTCAGACGCCGTTTAAAAAAGATAGGGTGCCGTTTAAAAAAGATAGGATGCCCTCTAAAAAAAATAAAACGCCGTCTAATTAAAATAAAACGGCGTCTCAAAATATTTTAACGGTATTTACTTAGATGCTCTTTTCCTATCTGTTTCGTTAAGCAAAATCTTTCTTATACGAAGGTTCTTTGGAGTTACTTCCAAGTACTCATCATCAGCAATATACTCCATCGATTCTTCCAAAGAGAAATGAACAGCGGGTGCAATTGAGGTTTTATCATCACTACCTGAGGCTCTCATATTGGAAAGTTTCTTGGTAACTGCAACATTTACAACAATATCATCAGGGCGATTGTTCTCCCCAATAACCATTCCTGTGTAAACTTCTTCACCTGGATCAACGAAAAATCTTCCTCTATCTTGAAGTTTATTTATCGAATATTCAATTGCAGTTCCTGTTTCCTTAGCAATAAGGGAGCCCATTCTTCTTCCTCCAATCTCTCCTTTCCAAGGTTCAAATCCAACAAGGCGATGTGCAATTATTGCTTCCCCTTCCGAAACTGTAAGTATATTGTTTCTCAATCCAATAATACCTCTTGAAGGGATAGAGAAATCAATTTGAGAACGGTCGCCTTTTGGTTCAATTGAAATAATTTCGCCCTTTCTTAGGGTTACCAATTCAATAACCTTACCAGCAAATGCTTCAGGGACAACGATTGTAAGTTGTTCCATTGGTTCACATTTCTTGCCGTCAATTTCTTTTATAATTACCTTAGGTTGACCAAGTTGAAGTTCATATCCTTCTCTACGCATCGTTTCAATCAAAATGGAAAGATGCAATATACCTCTTCCAAACACAATGTAAGAATCTGGAGATTCGGTTTCCTTAATCTTTAGTGCTAAGTTCTTTTCCAACTCTGCATAGAGCCTGTCACGCAAATGGCGGGAGGTTACAAACTTTCCTTCTCTGCCAAAGAACGGAGAGTTGTTAATAGTGAAAAGCATGCTCATTGTTGGCTCGTCAATCTTGATTGGAGTTAGAGGTTCAGGGTTTTCAATATCGCAGATGGAGTCTCCAATATCGAAATTGTCCATTCCCAAAACGGCACAAATCTCTCCTGCTTCAATAATGTTCTTTGTTTTTTCTTTAGCCAAGCCTTCAAAAGTGTAGAGTTCTTTTACTCTTGAACGAATATTATCTCCATTAGCCTTACATAGCATCACATCCATACCAGCTTGCAAAGTACCACGAGATAATCTTCCCACAGCAATTCTTCCTACGTAAGAAGAATAGTCTAATGAGGAAATCATTAATTGAGTTGTACCTTCTTCATATTTTGGTTCTGGAATAACTTCAATTATTTTATCTAAAAGATAGGAAATATCTTCGGTTTGGTTTCTAAAGTCCTCACTCATCCATCCTTCTTTTGAAGAACCAAAGACAGTTGGGAAATCCAATTGGTCTTGAGTTGCTCCCAAATTAAACATTAGGTCAAAAACTTTTTCTTGAGTATGTTCAGGATTACAGTTCGGTTTATCAACTTTATTAATGACAACAATTGGTTTAAGGTTCAAGTCAATAGCTTTTTGCAAAACAAAACGAGTTTGAGGCATTGGTCCTTCAAAGGCATCAACTAAAAGCAAAACGCCATCAGCCATATTCAAAACTCTCTCCACTTCTCCTCCAAAATCACTATGTCCAGGAGTATCAATAATGTTTATCTTAAAATCTTTGTAGTGTATTGAAACGTTTTTCGATAAAATAGTAATGCCTCTTTCTCTTTCAAGGTCATTATTGTCAAGTATTAATTCTTTTGTTTCTTGATTGTCGCGAAATAGTTTTGCTTGATAAAGCATTCTATCCACTAAAGTTGTTTTGCCATGGTCAACGTGGGCAATAATGGCAATGTTTCTGATTTTTTTCATCTATTATTTTTAAGTGTTATGCAAAAATTAATTCCTTTGCTTTAAGGATTGCTTCTTGAATCGCTTCAGTATCTTTTCCTCCTGCAGTTGCAAAGAAAGGTTGTCCACCTCCGGAGCCTTGAATAAGTTTGGATGCTTCTCTAACAATTGAGCCAGCATTTTTTCCTTTTTTAACAAGGTCTTGAGATAACATTATTATAAGTGTTGGTTTGCTGTCAAATACGCTTCCTGCAATAAATACAAAATTATTATCATTAAAATGATTTTTGAATCTATAAGCAATATCTTTTATTATGTTTGGAGAAACTGGAAGATTAAATTCAATATAATTTACTCCATCAAAAACCTCTGTCCTATTCTTTAATTGGTTAAAAAGAGAATCTGTTTTTTCCTTTTGGAAATTTTCAATTGATTCTTTAAGACTTTCGTTTTCGGAAACTATTTTTTGAATTGCTTGTTGAATATTTGCTTGTTTAAGTATTGAACGAACGTCCTCAACCATTGAAGAATAATCGTAAATTAGCTCCTCAACCTTTCCTCCTGTAATTGCTTCAATTCTTCTAATCCCTGCAGCAATAGCACTTTCTGAAACTATCTTAAACATACCTATGTTTCCAGTAGCCTTCACATGAGTTCCCCCACATAATTCGATAGATTCACCAAACTGCATCACTCTAACCTTTTCGCCATATTTTTCTCCAAACAAAGCAACTGCTCCTAATTTGCGAGCATCATCAATAGGCATTTCTCTTCTATCATCAGCAATTATATTTTGGCGAATTAGAGCATTAACTTTCATCTCCACTTTTTGAATTTCTTCATTTGATAATTTAGCAAAATGAGAAAAGTCAAAACGTAATCTTTCATCATCAACCATAGAACCCTTTTGTTCAATATGTGAACCCAAAACTTCTTTTAAAGCATAATGAAGAAGATGTGTTGCTGAGTGATTAGCTTCAATTTTATGTCTTCTTTCAACATTAACATAAGCATTGAAAGATGAATTAACATTTTGAGGAAGAGAATTAACCAAATGAACAGCTAATCCATTTTCAGTTTTGGTATTAATAATATTTATTTTCTCTCCATTGCTTTCAATATATCCACTATCTCCTATTTGACCTCCAAGTTCAGCATAGAAAGGAGTTTGGTTGAAAACTAATTGATAAAAAGTCTTATCTTTTTGTTTAATTTTTCTGTATCGAAGAATTTCAACTTCAGCATTTAAAATATCATACCCCAAAAACTTAGTCTTCTCTCCTTCTTTAATTTCTACCCAATCATCAGTATCAATATGAGCTGCATTTCTTGAGCGTTCTTTCTGTTGTTGAAGATTTTGCTCAAATCCATTCATATCAACTTCCAATCCTTTTTCCTTAGCCATTAAACAAGTAAGGTCAATTGGAAAACCATAAGTATCAAAAAGTTCAAAAGCAAAATTTCCGTCAATAGTTTTATTGGCTAAACTTTCAGTGTATTTTTCAAATTTAAGTATTCCATTAGATAAAGTTCTTAAGAAAGCTTGTTCCTCTTCCTTAATAACCTTAGAAATTAGGGATTCATTTCTTTTCAACTCTTCAAATTGTCCTCCCATTTTTTCTACTAATAAAGGAACAATTTTATACATAAATGGATCTTTAAATCCTAAGAAAGTATAGCCATAACGAATAGCACGACGAAGAATTCTACGAATAACATAACCTTGTTTTGCATTGGAAGGGAGCTGTCCATCAGCAATAGCAAAAGCAACAGCACGAATATGATCAGCACAAACTCTCATTGCAACATCAGCCATTTTATCCTGACCATAAGTCTTATTGGACTCTTTAGCTAAGAATTGTATATAGGTTTGAAATATATCTGTTTCATAGTTTGATTTCTTCTTTTGAATAGCCATACAAAGACGTTCAAATCCCATCCCTGTATCAACATGCTTTTCTTTCAAAAGTTCCAAACTACCATTAGCCAAACGATTAAATTGAATAAAAACCAAGTTCCAAATTTCAACTACTAAAGGATGATCCTTATTAACTAAATCTCTTCCACTTATTTCTTTCTTCTGATTTTCATCTCTTAAATCCACATGTATTTCAGAACAAGGACCACAAGGGCCTTGATCGCCCATTTCCCAAAAATTATCTTTTTTATTACCTTCCAAAATTCTATCTTCACTAATTATTTCTTTCCAGTAATTGTAGCTTTCAATATCTTTTGGTTGATTATCTTTTTCATCTCCTTCAAAAATTGTAACATACAAATCTTCAGGATTTAGTTTAACAACCTTAGTCAAAAATTCCCAAGCCCAAGCAATTGCATCCTTCTTAAAATAATCTCCAAAAGACCAGTTACCCAACATTTCAAACATTGTATGATGATAGGTATCGTGTCCTACTTCTTCCAAATCATTATGTTTTCCTGAAACACGTAAACATTTTTGTGTGTCAGCAATGCGAGGAGAAATCTTAGGACTGTTTCCCAAGAATATTTCTTTAAACTGATTCATGCCAGCATTAGTAAACATAAGAGTTGGGTCATTCTTCACAACCATAGATGCAGAAGGTACAATTGAGTGTTCTTTGGAAGCAAAAAAGTTTAAAAATGCAGCACGGATTTCATTACTTGTCATAAAAATACTTGTTTTTGAAGGTTATATATATTTGCTTTAAACTTAATGAGCCTGCAAAAATAGTGAAAAAATACGTGATATTTTCATTAGAGAAGAAAAAACACTAATTTTGCAATAATAAAAAGAACCCAAAATTGAAAAAATAATAGTTTTATGGCATTTTTTAGTCCCAAAAAACCTCGCAAATTTGAATACAAACCACGCTTTTATGATCCCAAGAAAGAAGAATTGGAACAATTAAAAGCTAAATATGGTCCAATTGAAGGAGAATCATTTAAAAGAAGAATTAATTTCCGTCAAGCAATGCACGAGAAAAAGGATGAAAAAATTGGTAAGCCAATTTCAATATTAAGGATTATTTTAATAGCATCCTTGCTTTTAGTTGCTTTATATTTTCTTCTAACATTCGTTGAAAGATGGTAGTATGCCAAATCTAATTCAAATTCTTCCTCCCAATATTTCTAATCAAATTGCTGCAGGTGAAGTGGTTCAAAGACCAGCTTCTGTTGTAAAAGAATTAATTGAAAATGCAATTGATGCTAAAGCTACCCATATACAATTAAATATAAAAGACGCAGGAAAAACACTTATTCAGGTTATTGATAATGGAACAGGCATGAATGAAGAAGATGCCTTAATTTCATTTGAACGCCATGCAACATCAAAAATAAAAACATCAGAAGATTTGTTTCATCTTACAACAATGGGGTTTCGTGGAGAAGCTCTTGCTTCAATTGCTGCTATTGCTCATGTTGAGATGAAAACCAAACAAGAAAATCAAGAATTGGGAACGTTTGTGGAGATGGAAGGAAATGTTTGTAAGAATAAAACACCTATTGCTTGCGAAAAAGGAACTTCAATTTCAGTAAAGAATCTTTTTTATAATGTTCCTGCAAGAAGAAATTTTCTTAAAACTGACCCAATTGAGAATAATCATATTCTTGAAGAGTTTATTCGCACTGCACTTATAAATAATGATATTGCTTTTACATATTATAATAATGGAAAGTTAATTCATAAGCTTGACAAACAAAATCTAAAGAAAAGGATAATTGACCTTTTTGGGAAGGCATATAATGAAAGACTTTTGCCAATTGAGGAAGAAATTGATGCAGTTAAGATTAGTGGTTTTATTATTAAAGCTGAATATGTAAAGAAAAATAAATCGGAACAATATTTTTTTGTAAATAACAGGTATATGCGTAATACCTATCTTGCGAACAGCATTGATAGAGCCTATCAGGGAATGATTCAGGAGAAGACCTACCCTGCTTTCTTTATTCATTTGAATTTAAATCCAGAAAATATTGATGTAAATATTCATCCAACAAAAACAGAAATAAAATTTTTGGATGATAAAGTTATTTATGCTGTTTTATATGCAGCAGCAAAGAAAAGCTTAGGACAATTCACTCTAATAAATCAATTAGATTTTTCTTTGGATAGCAGTTTTGAGTTTACTCCATTGAAAAAAGGAGAAATGCCTACAATGCCAAGAACTAATTTTAATCCCGACTATAATCCTTTTGAGAAAGAAACTACCAATAAGATTTCATATCCTAAGCAAGAAGATATTTTTGAAGATAAGGGAGTAAATATATTTACTATTGAAGAAAGTTTTAAAACAAATTATTCAAATAATAATCCAGAAGTAATTCAATTTTTGAATAAATATATTATTACAAAGACTAAAAACAATATATTAATAATCAATCAAGAGAGAGCTTCACAAAGAATACTTTATGATAAGTTTTCATCAATGGATTTTGCAGATATCTCTTGTCAACAACTTCTTTTCCCTTACAATCATTTCTTTTCTCCAACTCACACTACTCAACTTTTGGAACTATTGCCTGATATAAGGAAATATGGTTTTGCAATAGAATATCAAAAAGATGGAAGTTTCAACATTACAGCTACTCCCAATGAAATGAATTCCGATGATGCACAAATTATATTAGAAGATTTATTATTTGAATTAAATCAAACCAACTTCAATTCTCCTTCTCCTAAGAGTCAAAAAATAGCCTTAACTATGGCTAAACGATTATCAATTAAGGAAGGCAAAAAACTTCAAGATGAGGAGATGTTAGGAATTGTTGGTCAATTGTTTTCTTCTTCCAGTTGTGAAATAAGTCCATTTGGAAAGAAGATAATTCATAAATTAGATATGGAAGAGATTGATAATATATTTGGATAAACAAATGTGTTATTGCTATTTTCTAAAGTATTATTGCACCAAGATTATAAAATTTAATAGCACAGACCTTTAAAATATAATTTTATTTGTATCTTTGCTTTTCATATAAATAAATTATTTATCAATCTAATATCATTAAAAGATGTTGAAAAATAGAACATATTTATTAATAGCTTTCTTATTTTGCAGAGTTTTTGTGTCTAAAGCACAGATAGTTCCAGTTACAACTTCCGATTATGGCCTGATGGGCTATCCTCTTACTGTTCGCTATCAAAAATATGAAACTGATACTAATAACAAGCAAAAAGATAAGAGAACAAGTTTTATTGATGATTATCAAATGACTTTTAATGAAAACAGACGATTGGTTGAAAGACAGCACTATATTGGAGGTAATAAGGATAGATATTCTGTTTTTACTTACGATGATGTTACTCGTGATTTATTAAAGGAAGAGTTATTTGAAGCAAATAAAAAGGTTGTTTCAACAATTAATCATAAATATGGATATCTTGGACGTTTGGAAGAAGTTGTAGAAGTTAATTATCCAGCATCTTTGGGTGGAGCAAATAAAATGGTTTCTCGTCAAACATATAAATGGAATCCAAAAGGTCAACTTTCAGAATATTCTATTTATGGAGATGATGCTTCAAGACAAAAAACAATTCAATATTTCTATGGTCCTCAAGACAGTTTAATTTATACATTAACTACTTACGGCTTTAATAAAAACGTTGAGAAAACAACTTATAAAAGAAACTTTGCTCATTATTTAGTTGAAATGACTATGTTTCGCAATGATGAACAAACAAGAAGAGAAACTTATGATTTGAATAATCAATACCAAGTTGTTGGAAAGAAAGTATATAATGGAAAAAACAAATTAACCCTTACTTATACCTATACCTATGATGAACATAATTATATGTTATCTGAAATTGCTAAAGATCAAAAAGGAAGATGGGCAATTGAGTATTACTATAAGTATGAAAAAGATAAATTCTTCAATTGGACAAAGAAAACAACTTATGATGGTTGGGAACCTAAATATATTGAAACAAGAGAATTCACTTATTCAAAGAAGGATCATTTCTATGATGATTTAAAGGATGCTGACCAAAAGAAAGTTATTAAAGTTCAAGAAGTACCACCAGCAAAACTTAAATTCCAAGAAGAAACTGAAGCTCGTTCAGAATAGAAGTTCTTTTGCAAGAGCTTTTGCTGAAGGAGTTATATTTCCATCAGATATTATTGTAGCAATTTCTTCAATCCTTTCTTCTTGAGAAAGGATTTTCATTTCTGAGTAAGTTGATTCCTCAGTATTATTCTTAAATACTTTAAAGTGAGAATCTGCTTTTGCAGCTATTTGTGGTAAATGCGTAATGGCAATAACTTGATGATTTTGACTAATAAGTTTCATTATATTACCAACCTTTGAAGCAATATCTCCACTAACACCAGTATCAATTTCATCAAAGATAATTGTTGGCATTGCTCCTTTATTATTCATAACAGCTTTTAAGGCAAGCATCAAACGAGAAAGTTCTCCTCCTGAAATTACCTTTGAAATAGGTTGCAACTCCCCTCCTTTATTTGCATTAAACAAAAACTCAATATCATTTTCTCCATTTGAAGATAATGTATCATTTGTTGTAATGTTTATCTTCAAAACTGCATCCTTCATACCCATATCCATAAGTAAAGGAAGAATTTCTTTTTCTATGCTTTGAGAAGAAAGCTTTCTTTCTTTTGTAATTTCTTTTGCCAAAAGACTAAGTTTTGAGAAAATCTCTTTTTCTTCTTTCTTTAATTTTTCAATCTTTTCTGATAAATTGGACGAAACTAAAAGCTTTTCATCAATCTCATCTCTAACCTTAAGTAATTCTTCTAATGAATTGACAGCATGTTTGTTTTCTAATTTATAAATTAACTCTAAACGCTCTTGAACAAGCAAAAGTCTTTCAGAATTTATAGTAATAGAATCTCCAAAAATAGTAAGTTCTGAAAGGATATCTTTTAATTCAATGTAAGAAGAATCTAATCTTTTAAATATTTCATCCAATGATTTGTGATGAGAAGCTATTTTAGAGATATTTTGACGTGTAAGCTGGATAAGATTTATTGCTCCAAGAGTTTCTTCTGCCTCTAAGTAATTGATTGATTCAACAATATTCGTTTTAATTTGTTCAGCATTTGACAATAAATCTATCTCTTGTTCCAACTCTTCCTGCTCCCCTTGAATTAGATTTGCACTTTCAAACTCTTCACTTAAAAACTGATAATAGGAAGATTCCTTTTGAAATTCAGCCTCTCTTTTTTCTAAATCAGCAATTTCATTAGATAATTTTCTCCAATTGGAGTAAAGTAATTGATAGTTAGTGAATAAAGCTTGGTTATTTATGTAAGAATCAATGATTGAAAACTGAAATGAAGAGTTCTTTAATGTAAGAGTATTATGTTGAGAATGGATATCTATTAACCTCTCTCCCAATTCTTTCATTGTGTTTAGTTGAACGGGAGTATCATTAATAAAAGCTCTTGATTTCCCATTTGAAGTAATCTCTCTTCTAATTGTTGTTTGGGAAGAAAAATCCAAATCATTTGCATCAAAGAAAGCATTAAATGAATCATCTAATTCAAAAACTGCCTCCACAATACATTTCTTTTCCTTATCCCAAAGCACATTTGAATCTGCTCTTTGACCTATAATTAAGCCTAAAGCTCCAAGCATAATAGACTTTCCTGCTCCTGTTTCTCCAGTTATAGCGATAAAACCTTTGTTGAAAGGTATATCCATTTTCCTTATTAGAGCATAGTTTTCAATCTTTAAATTCTGCAGCATTGTATCTATATCTTCGGATTAGTTAGTTAATATAAAGTATTGTTATTTAGGTTATTTTATAAATGAGTCTTATCTTGAATTAAGCTTCAAGATTTCCAAAACTATCTCTATAAGTTTGTTTGGATTTAGTTTCTCCATAAAAGGTTTTATATCCTCAATTTTACCTCCTTCATTTAGAATAGAAGTTATTTTCTGCATATCATCTTCAGAAAAACTCTTTATTAATAAATCAATTAAAGCTTTATTCTTATCCACATTTGACTTACTATTTTCATTATGCAAAGAAGAATTATAAGACTCCAAAATAAACATTAACTTATTGAACTCCTTTACTGTAAGTTCTTTCTCAATAGCAAAAAGAGTTTCCTTAAATCTTTCGTAAGTTTCATCCTTAGAGAAGTTACTCTCAATAAATTTTGTTACATTTATAGCCCATTTCAAATACTTGTTTTGGTCTTTAAACGAAAACGTAGCGTAAAGCCCCCCTCCATTATCAGGATAAATACCCTTTTGAATATCATATCCTTCCTTAATAATATCATTTAATGTTGTATTCATAATCTATATTTCTTTATTTCTTCTTTAATTCATTTGCTTTTTCCATATCTCTCTTTGCCTTTTCTTTATATTCTTTTTTCTTTATAGGGTCTTTTTCTATCGCTGCCATCTTAGAAAATAATATTCCTCTATTTTTAAAAGCATTTGCATTATTAGGATTTAATTCTATTGCTTTATTATAATCTAATATGGCTTCTTTATATGTATCTGAATTCATAGAAAATAATATACCTCTATTATTATAAGCTTCTGCATAATTAGGATTTAATTCTATTGCTTTATTATAATCCGATAAAGCTTCATTATAGGTTTTTGGATTTTCATCATATAAATTTCCTCTATTATAATAAACTTTCGCATCGTAAGGGCTTAACGCTATTGCTTTATTATAATCTGATAAAGCTTCTTTATATGTTTCTTTATTTTTTGAATATAAAATACCTCTATTAATATAAACATCCACGTCATTAGAATTTAATTCTATTGCTTTATTATAATCTGATAAGGCTTCTTTATATGTTTCTGAATTCATAGAAAATAATATACCTCTATTATTATAAGCTTCTGCATCATTAGGATTTAATTCAATTGCTTTATTATAATCCGATAAGGCTTCTTTATAAGTCTCTTTATTTTCTGCATATAATAGTCCTCTATTATTATAAGCATCTGAATATTTAGGATTTATATCTATTATTTTAGAATATAATTCAATTGCTTTTTGATTATCTGTTTCATTATACGCTTCTGTAAATAATTTATTAATTAAAGATTGTTTTGCAGCTCTTTGTGTTTTCTTTTCAGATTTATCTATTTTCACCTTTATCTCCCTTATCTCAGTTTCTATACTTTCTACTATTTTAACCTTTTCTCCTACATCTGTAATTTGTTCATCTAATGCCTTTGTTTTAGAATCTAGTAATTCTATTTGCTCTTTTAAACTATTTTCTCTTTCTCCAACTTCTTTTATTTGATTATTTACTCCTATTATTTGTTTATCAACATCATTTTCTCTTCTTCTTGCTGCTATAAATGGTACAGCAATACTTACTGTTGCCATTATAATACTTACTAATCCTACAATTATAGCTATACAAGCAATTTGTTTATCTATTAAATCCTTATATGTATCAACATCTTTCTCTAATTGATCAATCTTTTTCTCTAAAAGACTAATAGTTTGCTCGTTGGTTGGTGCTGAATTTGCGGTTACTTTTGTTTCTTCGGCATAAGTAAATGCAGAAACAAAGAATAAAATTATGATAATAAGTTTTTTCATTCTCTTAATATAATTTGGTTTCAGACTTCAAATATAGAATATTTTATCCATTCTTTATATGATTTGGCTGAAAATTTATTCTCCTTCTTGGGTTTCTTTCTTTGATTTGGGTTTCTTTACTCTCACTACGGCTCCTTTTGGGATTGGTGGTTCTTTGTAATAGCGAGTTTCTTTTAGGGTTTGAACGAGTTCTTTCTCTGGTCGAAAGGTCATTTTGCTAAATCTTACTTGCTTAGGCGTTATATCTTTGGCTACATCATATCCATCGCTTGTTATGGCAACTCCAAATACTCCTATGCCATCAAGTTTTATATTATAACCATCGGAAAGTTTCTCTGCCATCAGCTTTGAAATCTCTATAAATGTTGAGACTATCATGCTTTCTTTTGTAGCACTTCTTTGCTCAATTTCTTTGGCTAAGTCTCTAATATCTAACAATGAATTGGACACAGATACTGCAAAGTGTTTCTCCACATCTTCTCCATTTTGCTTAAATTTCTTCTTATAAATTCTGTATTTTATTGGCATAATCTCTAATTTGTTTGTTAATTAATTGTTTTATATTCTCTTTATTGTTTCTTATTCTTTGTTTTTGAAAAATTATCTTCTTTTCCATGCAAAATCTTCTCGTTTTATGCTCTTAAAAACGACGTTTTTCACTTCAATCTCTTCGTTTTACGCTTCTAAAACGATGTTTTAACGTACCCAGAGTATACATTGGAGCATAATTACGGTATATACCATAGACCAATTGAGGTATATACCGTAACAATGCTTGGGTATATACCACAGATACTTTAATGCAAAGGTAGGAAATTTTCTTTTTGGATAAGAAGTTTTTATCTCTCTTTTTTATGATAATAAGATTTTTCTGTGGCTTATTTTCTTTTGCAAAGATAAGAAAATTTTCTTCTTATGTCAAGTTATTTTCAGAACTTTTATTGGTGTTGTTGAGCAATTAAAGCAAAAAAAAATCTCCTGATTGTTTTGCAAATCAGGAGAAATTTTATTGAATTGAAGTTTTATTAAAAGTAAATTCTAATATGCTTTATTTGATTTACTTGGAAAAACCTCTTAGTTTAATTTCTGTTATTACTTTCTTTGTTGATAGAGGAAAGTCAGCATTCATCATCCAAGAGAAATATGAAGGGTCGTTTTTGAAGATTTCTTCCACTATTCTTCCCTTGTATTTTCCAAAATTAATACATTCATTTCCATTAGAATCGTAAACCAAATGTCCAACCATATCAACCCAATTGCTATTTCGAGTAAATTCGTGTAATGCTTTAACATCATTTACAACGGGAGTTGTTATTTTTCCTTCATGGTCTTCATACTCTACTCCATTATATCGGTCTAATTGTGCAAGAAGAATTTCATAAGTTGCTTTTGTGTCGGCTTCTGCTGAGTGAGCATCAATCAATTCTTTTCCACAATAAAACTTGTATGCAGCTTTGAGTGTGCGAGATTCCATTTTGTGAAATATGTTCATTACATCAACAAATCTTCTATTTGATATTTCAAAATCAATTTCTGCCTTAAGAAATTCTTCAACTAAGAGTGGAATATCAAATTTGTTGGAGTTGTATCCTGCCAAATCGGAATTGCCAATAAAGGCATGTAACTCTTTAGCATAATACTTAAATGGTCCTCTGTCTTTAACATCTTCGTCAGTAATTCCGTGAATTTTGGTTGCTTGTTCTGGAATATGACGTTCAGGATTTATTCTATATGTTCTAATCTCTTGTTTTCCATCTGGAAATACCTTCAAAAGACATATTTCAATAATTTTATCCTGACCTACATTTACTCCTGTGCTTTCAATATCAAAGAAAATGATAGGTTTTGTAAGGTTTAGTTGCATGTTTTTTATTTTTTAACTTGTTTTGGTTGTGCTTTTGGAGTTACCTTAATTGGTTGAGTTTGATTATTTGGTTGCTTTGCAGGTTCTCCCTTTTCAATTTCAACTAATTCAAGTTCAAAAATAAGTGGAGTATGTGGTGCAATTGCACTTTGACCTCTTTCACCATAAGCTAATTTTGAAGGAAGTAAAATAATAGCTTTATCGCCTTTATTCATCATCTTCACTCCTTCTTCAAATCCTTTAATCATTTGTCCTTGAGCAATTGTAAATGGAAGTGGTTCATAAGGACGACCTTGAGTGTAAATTCCTGCTTCTTTTGCTGCAGATTCAACACTTGTGTCAAAAAGTTTACCATCAGTAAATTTACCAACGTAGTGAACCTTTACCTTATCTCCTGCTTTTGGAGTTTCTTTTGATTTTGATGAAAAGGTTTTCTTGAAGTAAATTCCGTTTACAGGTTTATTATCAAAACCATAATCCTTAATTGCTTTCTCTATTATTGCTGGTTCTAATGCAGCCATACTATCAGAAATTTGCTTTTGAACCTTCATTTGTTCCTCTTGTACCTTACGCATTTGAGCTTCTTCCTCTTCTTGTTGAGCTTGAGTTTTTATATCATCAATTTGAAGAGTCCAATAAGCGTACATACCTGATTGGAAATATGGAGGCATATTCCCACCAAATAGTTTTTCAATTGAATCTTTTGCAAAAGCAAATGTACAAGTTTCACCCTTACGCATTAGCAATGCACCGTCAACTAAATCTCCTTGAAATATTTTTGAAGCATCATCAATTTTAACCATAGGCTGTGATTGCATTTTTGCTCCATCTGCAACAAGAGAATCTCCAAACTTTATTGAGAACTTCCCAACCAGTAAGTCATTCTTTTGAACTTTTTGTCCTTCAGGGTTCTTTACCTCAAACTTATAAATAACTTTCTCTGGAGAAGTCGTAAATCCTTCTAAAGGATTCTTTTGTGCAAAAATAGTTGTTGCAAATAATATTGTTGCAACTAATAAAATTGTTTTTTTCATACTTAATTTCTATTATTAGTTTCTTACTATGTTTATTAATGTAATATCGAAAATCAATACTGAATTGGGCTTTATTGGTCCATAAGAGTTTTGACCATAACCCAATTTGGAAGGAATAATAAGTTTTGCTTTACCTCCTTTTTTCATTAATGTAATCCCTTGAGTCCATCCTGCAATTAACCCTTCATCTCCTAAAACAAAACTAAAAGGTTCATATGTTCTATCCTTAGAATAGATACCTGAAGTTTGAGCCACAGTTTTTATATTTGAGTCTACTATCTTTCCATCAAGAGTAGAAACAGAATAGTTTACAAATACTTCATCGCCATATTTTGGAACTTCTCCCACTCCTTCCAGTTGATTAATAAAATATAAACCACTTTCTTGCTTTTCTGCCTTAAGAGATTTCTTTTGAATGTATTGTTCAATTGTATCAAACTCTTTTTGTTGTTGTTCAATCATCAATTGATCTTCCTGGCTTATCTCTTTTTTAGAAATTATTTGTTGAATTTTTAAATAGAAATATACTTTATCTGTATGTCTCAATACCAAATTAGAAGCATATTTTGAAGCGCTGTCAGCAGGAATTATAATAATGGCACTATCGCCAACATGCAAATTTAATAGGAATTCATCAATAGTTCCTTTGTCTGAACCGATGATAGAGAAAAGTCTTTCAGGTTTTCCATAATTGGAATAGAGCTTTACAGAGTCATTGACCCTTATCTCCATTTCTCCATAAAGAATATCGCCTTGTTTTGCTTTGTAGTTATCTTTGTTGTCAATGCAATGCTTAAAAGAAAATCCAAGTTCTGTTGTTACAAATTCACTTGATTTATCCCTTTTGCAGGATAGAAAAGCACTGCTAATTACTAATAATAGAATAATTAATGATAGTTTTGACCTCATTCCTCTTTTTTTATTTTACTTCTTTAATTTCAATTTCATAAACTAAACTTGAACGCTTTGGAATTCTATCTCCATCTCCTTTAAGTCCAAAAGCTAAAAAAGAAGGAACGACTGCTCTAAGTTTTGTTTTTTCTTTTAATCCATTCAAAACATATACTAAACCTACAACATCTTGTTCAGATTTTAAATCAATTACTTTAGCTCCATCTATTTTTGAATCAAAAACTTTAGTTCCGTCAAGCAATTCAATCTTACAATTAATTGTAACAATAGAGTTGGAAGTAATGGTTTTTCCTTTTCCTTCTAAAAGACTTTCAACAAAAACTCCCTCTTTTATATGTTGCATTTGCCATTTTCTTCTCTGGATATATCCTTTTATCTTTTGAATCTCTTTTTCATTTGCAACTTGATTGACTTTTAAAAGTGTATTATCAACCTTTTCTTCCTTCGATTCTTCTTTAGGAGACTCTCTTTTCTCTCTTAAAACAATTGCTTTATGATTATTATATTTATCAGTACAACTACTAAAAAGAATAATTAGTCCTACTATCAATAAGTATTGCCTTTTCATTTAAGTTCTTTCTATTTAAGAATGTTAATCTATTATTATTTATTCCTTACAGGAGTTTTTAATTTGCTCAGTTAGTTTTTCCAATACAAAGTCTAAACTTTCAAAAGAATGTCCTCCAGCTGCTTTTTGATGTCCTCCTCCATTCCAATATTTTCTTGCAAATTTATTAACATCAAAATCAAATTTGGAACGTAACGAAATTCTAACCCTATCAACTCTTTCAGTTACCAAAACTCCAAACTCAATTCCTTTTATAGATAAACAAAAATTCACAACTCCCTCGCAATCTCCAATTTGGTAATTAAAGCGTTTTAAATCTTCTTTTGACAGATAAATCATTGCAGCTTTCTGTTTATGAAAAACAGTCAATCTCTCAGAAAGACAAAAACCAAGCAAACGAAGACGATTTTCAGAATAGGTATTGTAAACTTCTTGATGTACAAATTCAACATCTACTCCATTTTCAACCAATTCTGCAACAACCTCGTAAGTTCTTCTATTATTACATGCAAAACTAAAGCTTCCTGTATCAGTACAAATACCAACATAAATTCCTTGTGCAATTTCTTTATTCAAAAATGGCTTTTCTTCTATCAAAGAAATCACTTCATAAAGCAATTCGCATGTAGAAGATACATTTATTTTAGAGAAAACTAAATCAAAATTATGTATTTCTGGTTCAAGATGATGGTCAATCAAAACTTTAGGCTTTGAAGATAAAAGTAAAATATCTTTAACGAAATCACCAGCCCTGTGGAATGCATTAAAATCTAAACAAATGATTAAATCAGCTTGTTCGATTACATTCTTTGCTTCATGATTATTTTTAGATGCAATTATATAAGAAACATCTGTCATAACGAAATCCAAAAAGTTTGGAAATTCATTAGGGATAAGAACTTTTGTTTTTTTATTCTTAACTTTTAAATAGTGATATAGAGCACTTACTGCACCAATTGTGTCTCCATCGGGATTAAAATGAGAAATTAAAAGTATGTTATTGGCAATCTCTATCTTGTTTTTGAGTTCCAATATGTAAGTTTGAGGAAATAGCATAATTATTTATCGTTATAAATTATCAAAAAATATAATCTGCAAAGATAAATAATAATACTTAATACACCTAAAAGATATATTAGTTTTTAGGCAATTCCTCAAAAGTGTTATCTGAATAAAATACAATCAATCTTTTAATATGCTTAGTTTTGCTTTCTACAGCAGGAGTTAAAATAGTATTTATAGTTTCTTTTGTATTATTTTCTGCATTAACAACTACATTTTCTGCAATGACATTATTAAAATTAGAATCAGTTGTTTTGATTTCTGGAAGCTTTTCATCATCATTACTACTCAAAACATCCTTTTCTTTGTATTTCTTCTCCAACAGTTCAATCTTTCTTTCTAAATCTCCAATCTTATTTAGGTCATGTTTTGGAGTAATATCTTCTTGAATATCATCAAATAGAGAATTAGAAAAGGTCTTTTTATTGCTTTCTGAATGCTCTGAGGTTTCAATATTTGATTCTTTAGATGTTTTTTCTTCAGATTTTGAAAACAGAGAGCCTTTACCCAATATCAGCCAATTTGAATCTACTTCTTTAAATCTATTCAGTATTTTGGTAACAATATCCAAAGAAGGATTATTTCTTCCAGATAGGATATGTGAAATAGAAGATCTTTGAACTCCTATTTCATCTGCAAATTGTGTAGGATTTAATCCTAAAGATTTCATCAATAAAACTATTCTTTCTTGCATCTTTACTTTTACATTTGTAATACAATTCACAATTGTAATATTTACTCAGTAATTAAATTTGTAAATTAACACTTTTACAATTGTATATTCTTAATACGTTTAACTAACAATAAAGTTACAGTATATGTAAATAGATATTATTTGCATTATAATCAAGTAAATATACATCTATTACATCTTAATACTTATTAATTAGAAATACCATCTAAATTAATAATCTAATGCTTTATATAAATAATATAATACACTGGTTATTAATACTTATATATCCTCAATACTCATTATTATTCTTTATTAACACGACTACAATTGTAACTCTTAAAAGTAATACAAATATTACATCTATTCTCTAATTACATTTGTAATGTTTGCTATATTCACATTTGTAATATTACAAATGTAATAAGATTTTATTCTATCATTACCCCCACTCTACATATATTCAAGATTGCTGAACACATATTTTGAAATAGCTGAGAAATCATTATTTCGTCCCAATGATAAGCTTGAGCGTATTTAATTCCTAATTTTTGTTAAACAAAAAAGGCTTGGAATTTTTGTTCCAAGCCTTCATAAATTGATAAAAATGGGAAAAGAATTCCCCCTACTCAACTTTTCCTTAATTTTAAGTATTAACGAAGATTTTCTGCTCTATAACGATTTGTTGATTTATATGCATCACAACGTTTTTGTGCACAAGATTCAAAAAGAATTGCTATTGCGAAAGCTCCTAATAATACTATTGCTGCTTTTTTCATATTTATATTTAAATTATTTTTCTGTGAGTAAAAATTGATACGTAAATTCTTTCGTTTAATGTTGCAAAAGTACATATATTTTAAATACCATTGCATATATAGTTCTCAAAAACGCAATGAAAAAGTATTTTATTGCCTTTTTTCATATATCTATTCTATATTTTAGTTTTAATATTTTTGGTTGTTTCTTTTGGAAGTAAATAATAATTGCACACTTCTTTTAATCCACACTCAAAGCATTTTGGATTTATAGCTACGCAAATATATCTTCCATGAAGTATTAGCCAATGATGAGCAATGGGAATTAGTTCTTTTGGAAAGTTTCGTATTAATTGTTTTTCTGTTTCGAGAGGAGTTTTGGCATTTTGAGTTAAACCAATACGTGCTGATACTCTAAAAACATGAGTATCTACAGGCATATTTGGTTGATTGTATATTACAGATGTTATAACATTTGCAGTTTTTCTACCAACTCCATCTAGTTCTAATAACTCATCAATATTATCAGGTACTTTGCTATTAAATTTTTCAACTAACTTTTTAGCCATAGAGACTAAATGTTTGGCTTTATTATTAGGATAAGAAACAGATTTAATAATTTGATAAACATCTTCAATTGATGCAGTTGAAAGTTCTAATGCAGTTGGATAGATTTTAAATAAATAAGGAGTAACCATATTTACTCTAACATCTGTACATTGAGCAGAAAGAATAACAGCAACAAGAAGTTCGAACGGACTATTATAATTTAGTTCGCTTTTAGCTGTAGGTCGCTCTTTCTGAAAATATTCTATTACTGATTTATATCTTTCCTTTTGAGTAATCATTAATTATTATCTTTGCTGATACTTAAAACTGCTGAAACTGGAAAATGATCTGAGTTTTCTAAAGCGGCTCTTTCAAAACTCTTAACAGAGAAATAATTCTTATCATAGAATATATAGTCTATTCTATAAGCAGGTAAATCACCATTATAAGTTGTCCCAAATCCTTTCCCTTTTTCAACAAAAGCATCATTTAAATGTTTTTTAAATTCTCTATAGGTATAAGAAAAAGGTGTGTCGTTAAAGTCTCCAGTTAGTATTGTTGGGATTTGTTTTTCTTCAAATATTTTAACTAATTCATCTACTTCATGACTTCTTTTTGTGTTTGCCCAAACGAGTTTTTTAAGAAGAGGCTTTGCATCTTTTTCTATAGCTGTTTTTACACCTTCTTCTTTAAGCTTAGAGAAAACTTGTTTATCCTCTTCTGCAAGTTTATAGGATGCAAGATGAAGATTAATAACTCTAATTTTATTTTTTCTGTTTATTTGAATGTCTGAATAAATATAAGAATTGCTCGAATTTTTTAAAGGGAACAGAACTCCAGATTGAACAATTGGATATTTGGAATAAATTACATTCCCATACACATTATATTTATCATTAATTGGAGTATAAAAATATTTGTAACCTAATTTTTTTACCAATCTATTATGAATAGAATTTTTCTTTTTGGATGAAGAATAATCTTGAAATGCTATGATTGATGGATTAAGTTTTTCAATATAATTATATACAGAATCAATCCTTTTATCCTTAGGTTCATTCCATTTAGTGTCATAATGAAATGAACAAACATTATAACTTAATATTTTAATGTCATCATTATGAATTGAAGTTCTATGTTCAGTGCCATTAAACTTATATAGATTAGGAATATAATTTACCTTGATTAATATACAAGCTAGAGGTATAATTATGTATTTCCATTTAATAAACAACCAAATTAGAATAAATATGATATTAATAAATAGTAAGTATGGATATAAGAATGAAAATAGAGATAGTTTAGGTAAAACATGTGGAGGGACATAAGCAGAAGCGTAAGATAGAAGAAGTAAAAATGAACAAAACAAGTTTATTATATAGAAGATTTTTCTTATCACGATAAAGTAATTTTTATATTATTTATTGATTAAGACAGGTTATATTGAGTCTTTTTTTAGAGAATCTTTTAACTTAGCATTATTAACATGATCAATTTTAGAATATTTTATATCTTCATCTGTTAAAATATCATCTTTATCAAACCCTTCCATATTGTCAATCTTCCAAATATTATTTTCCTTTTTTAGAATCAAATCAACATATGATATATCACTTAATGTATCTGTTGTTTTAACATAAACATTAGCACTATCTCCAGAAATTGATGTCTTAAGAATATTAATAGTGTCTATTTTAATAACATCTTTTCCTATTGATTGAATAATTTCAACATACTTTTCTCCGTTCTTAGTCGAAAGTATTTTCATATTATTATAATCTCTGCTATTAAAATATGCATAATAATCTTCTACCACCTTATTTACTTTTTCATTTTCATCTTCTTTAGAACAAGAAATCAATAAAGGAGTAAATAGAATAAAAACTAATAAATATTTGATAATTCTCTTCATTTGCAATTGATAAGTTATTATTGGTTTTGCAAATTTAATATTTATTTTGTTATATCCATTTAACTAATGGAAAATCCATTCTATTTGGCATCAATGGATGAGTTGGATAAATCCTTATTGAATAATCATAAACACCTGCAGAGAATGGCATAATATTAATTTCAAAACTAATCTTATTATGTGAATAATTTGTTGCTTGCATAGGTACAATTTTATGATAATCTTTAATCAAATCATTTTCTTTTTTTGCAATTATTATTTCTGCACCTAAATGTTCTGGATTTATATCACTTATGTGTAAAGTAAGTTTAATAGAGAAAATATCTTCCATTTTGAGTTTATAATTTTCTGAATCAGGAATTATTAATTCAGTAATTTCTATCTTATTCCATTGTCTTCGCATTCTATGTTTCCAGGCAGCATAGTCTCTTGCTTTTTTAGAGTTGTTTTCAATCATCAAATTATATCTGTCAATTAGTTTATGATAGAATTTATTATAATAATCATCCAATTGACGTTTCATTGTAAAGTGAGGTGCAATCTTAGCAATAGTATTTTTCATTATTTCAACCCACTCATCGCTTACTCCATCTGATGTTTGATTGTAATATGCTGGGATAATCTTATCTTCAAATGTTTCATATATTATTTCTGCATCGTAGGCATTTTGATATTCATCAAGTTCATAAAGTTTTTCTTCAGATAAAGCCCAACCGGCACCTTCCTTATACCCTTCAGCCCACCAACCATCTAAAACAGAAAAATTAACAACTCCATTCATAACAGCTTTTTCTCCAGAAGTCCCAGAGGCTTCCAATGGACGGGTTGGAGTATTAAGCCAAACATCAACTCCTCTTACCAAATATTTGGCTACATACATATCATAGTTTTCTATAAAAATTATTTTGCCAATAAATTGTGGCATTTTAGAAACCTCTATAATATGTTTAATAAAATCTTGCCCAGCTTTATCTGCTGGATGAGCCTTCCCTGCAAAAATAAATTGAACTGGTCTTTGCTCATTATTAACCAATTTATCTAGTCTTTCCATATTAGAAAACAAAAGATGTGCTCTTTTATAAGTAGCAAAACGTCTTGCAAACCCAATTGTTAGAGCCTTAAGATTGAATCTATCTTTAATTTGAATAAATAATTTTGGGTCTTCAGCACGTTGAATAAGTTCATTACTTAATCTTTTCATCATAAAATCGACTAAATCTCTTTTAGTAGATTGATGTAAATCCCAAATTCTTTTATTATCAACATCATAAATCCTTTCCCAATAATTAGGATTTGACTGATCTTTAATATATTCTTTTGAAAATACTTCATCATAAAATTTACTCCATTTTCTATCTACCCAAGTTGGCTGGTGAACTCCATTTGTTACATAATCAATATGTAATTCTCTTGGGAAATATCCACTATATAAGTTAGAAAACATTTCTCTACTAACTCTTCCATGAATTTCACTCACCCCATTAACTTCTTGAGAAAAGTTTATAGCCAATATACTCATGGAAAACTTTTCATTATTATCTGATTTATTTACCCTTCCTAAACCAATAAACTCTTCCCATGATAATCCAATACTTTCAGGATAATGAGAAAGATATGCTCTAATTAAATCTTCACTAAAAGCATCATGTCCTGCAGGGACTGGAGTATGAGTAGTGAAAAGGGTTGAACTTCTAACAAGTTCTCTTGCTTGAGCATAAGATATTTTTTGATTAGAAATATAATCTCGTAGTCTTTCTAAAGAATTAAATGCAGAATGTCCTTCATTGGAATGAAAAATCACTGGTTCAATTGCTAATTCTTTTAGCATTCTTATTCCTCCAATACCTAAGAGAATTTCTTGTTTTAATCTATTTTCCCAATTTCCTCCATAAAGTTGATGAGTAATTGTTCTATCTTCAGGCAAATTATCATCAATATCAGTATCCAATAAATAAAGCGGAACCCTTCCAACGTTACATCTCCAAATTTTTGCATAAACTTCTCTTCCAGGAAGATTAATTAAAATCTTTTTCCATTTCCCATTTTCATTTTTTACAGGCTGAATTGGAAGATGAGAAAATTTTTGAGGAGATAACTGAGAAATCTGATCTCCATTTTTATTAATCTTTTGAGAAAAATATCCGTAACGATATAGCAATCCAATACCAATTATATTTTTATTACAATCAGAAGCTTCTTTAAGATAATCTCCTGCAAGCATACCTAATCCTCCTGAAAATATTTTCAAAGTGTCATGAATACCGAATTCCATTGAAAAATATGCTATTAACTCTCCTTCTTTTTTATTTCCTTCTTCAATATATTTATCAAATTCATAAACAACTTCATCTAATTTTGAAAGGAAATCATTATCATTAAGAAGTCTATTAATATCTTCCTTAGTCAAACTTTCAATTAAATGAATAGGACTTCTATCTAAAGCTTCAAATTTTTCAGAATTAATCATGTAAAAAATATCTCTAGCCAAAGGATTCCATGACCACCATAAATTTTGACTAAGTTTTTCTAATACTGACAATCTTTCTGGAAGAGATTGAGAAACTAATATTTTTTTCCAATTAGGTTGTTCTCCCCAAGAATCAGAAACAGGAATTTTTTGATTAATAGGTTGTTTATGTATATATTGTTCAATTCTTTTTTCACTCTTATTAAGAGCTAATTCGTAAGCTTGATAATAGTAATTAATCAAATTTTCCCATAGAGTTGATTGAGAAATTACAAATGCATTTTCTCTTAATTTTTCAATTTCTGCATCATTTAACTGCAGGGTATATTCAATCCTTGATACAATTTCTTTAACAACTTGTTCATTTTCTCCATCACTTCTACCCACAACACTAAGAGCTCCATTAAGTTCTAAAACATTATTTTGTATCCAAAGCCCATAACCTGCAAGATTTGTTGTTATGGAAGGAATATGAAAAGCCATAGACTCCATTGGAGTATATCCCCATGGCTCATAATATGAAGGAAATATTGAAACGTCAAATCCTATTAAGAAATCAAAATAATTTAAGTTAACAATACCATCATTCCCATCCAAATAGGAAGGAATAAACATAATTTTAACATTATTTTCAGGAGAATTATTAAGTTTATTTTCTTTAATAGCTCTTAAAATAGGATCATTTTCAGGATCAAAAAGATGATGAGTTAGATATTGATTTGATGAAGGTTGCTCAAAAGTATTATTTTCTATCCTCTCTAAAAGAGATTTGTAAATATCAACATTATGGGCAGGAACAGCAATAACAGCAATAATCTGACGTGAGAGTTTTTTGTCGTTTAGCTCTCCCATTGCATTAATAAAAACGTCTATTCCTTTATTTTTATATTCATATCTTCCACTATTAATAATTAAAAGTGCATTATTATCTATTTTTTGATTTATTAAGGCTTCAGTGATTTTAATGACTCTTTCTCTTGCAATCTTTCTTTTAGCTTCAAAGTCATTTTCTTTTGGAACAAAAGTAGGTTCAAATCCATTAGGAGTAACAAAATCAACTTCTTTGCCAAAGAAATGTTTACATTCATTATTTGTTAATTCACTAACAGTTGTAAAGCTATCCGCATTTTCAGCAGATATTTTTTCTAATGAAAACTTAGCTCTAACATTAAATTCATCTGCAACCTGATTTGCATCGTAATGTTTAAGTTCAGAATAAAGAGGAAGATTATTGCCAGCAATACTTCTACCAAGAACAGTTGCATGAGTTGTAAAAACAGTTGCAATTTGAGGACATGCTTTTTTTAAATACAAAATACCTGAACCAGTCATCCATTCATGCCATTGTGTTAAAATTTTATCTTGAGAACTTAGGTAAAATTCATAGTAACTCTCAATAACTTTTGCAGCAGCATAACCAAATAAAAAAGGTTCTACATAATCCCACCCTCCAGTTATACTATCAAGGCCATAATCTTTCCAAAATTCTTCAAAAATCTTATCTTTATGGGAGAAGAAATCAGTAAAATTCACTAAAATAACTAACGGCTCTCCTTGAATTTTCCATCTACCTATTCTAATTCTTAACCCTTTAGATTCAGTATATGCTTTCCAGCTTCTTAAAATATAATTATCTTCTTGAAATTCTACTCCATTTTCATTGTTTCTAACAATATCTGGACCAATTAAAATATAGTTATCTTGGTGTTTTTCAACTAAAGTCTTTGACTTAGTTGAAATGACAGTATGAATGCCACCAACTTTATTACATACTTCCCAACTTGTTTCAAAAATAAAATCAGGCTTCATTTATATATCAATTATAATGTCTTTATTAAATTATCGGTTTTATTCAAAGCAATTGAATATTTTTTCTTTAACTTTGAAAATATATACTTAACACTCAAAACTTCATTTATCATAGAACTTACTTGTCCTATTTCCAATTCTCCCTCTTCTAAATTCCCTTCAAACATTCCTTTTTTTGTTTTCCCAACTCCTATTATCTCTAATAACTCATCCTTAGTTGCCCCCCTATCTTCAGCTTCTTTGATTTTATCATAGAAACCTCCTTTTAGAAGTCTTGTAGGAGAAAGTTTTCTTAATAAAAGTTGCGTATCTCCTTCTTTTGCATCAATTATTGCATTTTTGAAATTAATATGTGCAGATGACTCAATGCTTGATGCAAATAAAGAGCCTATTTGTACTCCTTCAGCTCCAAGAATCATCATTGCAAGAATTTGCTCTCCTGAGGCAATGCCACCAGCTGCAATTATTGGAATATCAACAATATTCTTCAATTGATTAATTAAAACTAAGGTTGTTGTTTCTTCTTTACCATTATGTCCTCCAGCTTCAAAACCTTCTCCAACAATTGCATCAACTCCAGCTTCTTGAGCTTTTAATGCGAATTTTTCATTAGCAACAACATGAACAACTTTTATTCCATTATCTTTTAATTTCTGAGTATATGTTGATGGATTTCCTGCAGAAGTAAAAACAACAGGTACTTTTTCTTTAATAACTATTTCGATGTGAGAAGAAGATTTTGGATTCATTAAAGGAATATTCACTCCAAAAGTATAGTTTGTAGCTTTTTTGCATTTATTTATATGATCAAGTAGAACCTCCTCATTCATTGATCCTGCACCAATTAACCCAAGACCACCTTCATTACTTACAGCAGAAGCCAATTCCCAACCACTACACCAAACCATACCTCCAGATATAATTGGAGTTTGAATATTTAATATCTCACAAATTCTATTATTCATTTTTTTTGCTACAAAGATAATCGAAAATTTGCAATTTCAAATATTATTAGTAATTTTGGCACTTAAAATTAACATTATATTAAAATCAAACTTTAAGTGTTATGAAAAGAGCAATTACTTTCTTTATCCTAAGTCTTCTTGCTGTTAGTGTTTTTTCTCAAGGTTGGAGAAGTGGTAGATATAAAACAACCCCTCCAGAATATTTAGTTATATTAAATACTGATGCAAAGCTAATGATGGGACCTAACTCAGAGTTAAATCCATGGGGTTATGGTTTTACAGCGGGGTATCAATATATGACTGGTAAAAAGAAAGGATATATTACTTCTTCTCATGGATTTGGAGGATATTTGGGATTAATTCATTTTGTTAATTCTAAAACTGATGTTCTTCCGGTAGGAAGCCCCCATAATCTTACTTTCTATGAATATAACAATTTCAATTATGTTCCAATTATGCTATCATATAATTATTATATGATTCGTAATAAGAGTATTTATTTTGCTGGAGCAGACCTTGGAGTTCAAATGATGATAAAAGAAAGAGATTATAAAGATGAAATAATTTCATATTACGACGGAGAAAATAAAATCAACATTACACGTTTTCTTCCAAGTGCAAAAGCATATATTGGATATATGTATCAAATAAGTACTGACTTTCGTTTAAGAGCTCAAGTTGGTGCTGACTACATTATGGGATACACCTTTGATGCAAAAATTCCTTTCACATATAGAGATGAAGAAGGAAACTATCTTGAAGGTCAATTAGTAGGAAAGAAAAAGACTCAAGGATTATTAAACATTTCTGCATCAATAGGAGTTGTTTATAGTTTGTAAATGCATTTATTTTATTCTCCATCAATAAACCCTTCTCAAATATATTCTCTTGATAAGGAAGAGTCTTTACATTGTGTAAAAGTTCTTCGCTTAAAAGAAAAGGATATTATTTATATAACTGATGGGAAGGGCAATCTTCACAAAACAGAAATTATTGAAGCCTCTCCTCGTTCATGTAGTGTTAGAGTAGTTGAAACTCAAGAAGAATTTGAAAAAAGAGATTACTATTTACATATTGCCATTGCTCCAACCAAAAACACTTCTCGTTTAGAATGGTTTTTGGAGAAAGCCACAGAAATAGGTATTGATGAAATAACACCTATAATATGTGAAAATTCTGAAAGAAGTGTTATTAAACTGGAAAGATTGGAAAAGATAATTGTTTCAGCAATGAAACAATCATTAAAAGCATACATGCCAACAATCAACCCTACCACTACTTTTTTAGAACTTCTTTCTAAAACCAATCAAACAAATAAATTTTTAGCAACTTGCAATGAAGAAGGGAGAAAACCTCTTAATGAAGTTTATAAAGCAAAAGAATCTGTCTTTATTGCCATTGGACCAGAAGGAGACTTCTCTAAAAAAGAAATTGAAGCAGCAACAAATAATAATTTTCAGAAAATAACCTTTGGAAAGGAACGTTTAAGAACTGAAACAGCTGGAGTTTATGCAGCTGCAAGCATACATCTACTTAATCAATGAAAAAGTCAAGCTTAATAATATTATTCCTTACCCTAAGCCTATTCTCATTTGGTCAAAAGAATACAATTGCACTATTGAAATACAGCGGTGGAGGAGATTGGTATGCAAACCCAACTTCTTTGACTAATTTAATTAACTTCTGTAATAAAGAACTAAACACCACTTTATCCTCTAACTATTCCACAATAGAAGTTGGAAGTTCTGAAATATTTCTTTATCCTTTTGTACATCTAACAGGACACGGAAATGTTGTTTTTTCTGAACAAGAAATTGCTAATTTAAGAAACTATTTAATTGCTGGAGGATTTCTTCATATTGACGATAATTATGGATTAAGAAAATTCATTGAGCCACAAATGAAAAAAGTATTTCCCGAACTTGAATTCGTAGAAATACCTTTTTCTCATCCTATCTACAATCAAAAATTCTCTTTCCCTAATGGATTACCCAAAATACACGAACACGATAATAAATCTCCAAAAGGGTATGGCTTATTTTGGGAAGGAAGATTAGTTTGTTTCTTTTCCTATGAATCAGACTTGGGAGATGGCTGGGAAGATGCCGACGTCCACAACGATAGTCCACAAATTCGCCTTAAAGCCCTACAAATGGGAGCCAACCTTATCCAATATTCCTTTATGCAGTAACTTTACTTTCCAATAAAGAATTAATTCTTTAGATTGTAAATTGAATAATATTCTTACCAAGAGTATCGTAAAAATGTTTATTAATCAACAAATAAATGCTATTATTTTATAAGCCAATCCTCATAGTTTAAATATTTGTGTGAGTTAACTTCAACACAATGGGCTGGAACTTTTATCCACTTAGAATTCATGTCGTTTATATTTGGATTTTCATTTTTAACCTTACTTTCAAATGAATTATTATTATCTATTGGAATTCCAGCTTTAACTATTCTTAACAAGTGTTCCATGTGTATACATTCTAAAGTTCTAAATTCATGTCTAATGTCATATCTATTTGTCATTTCATTGCTTTTTTCTAACCAAAACCTTTTGTGAATTGAATCACAAATTATTTTAGCTTGATAATTATTCCAATCTGTAATTATTTTATTTTTTTCAACAATATCAAAATCCATAATGGAATTATTCTTATTTATATCTATCCCCATTTTTAATAGCTTATTAAAAAATTTATGCTTAGAACAATCATTGTTTGCATATCTACTGTATGTTAAATCAAAAACATCTGATGAATATGTTTTTTTATTTTCAAATTCTTTAACTTTTAGTGATAAAATATCATCTACCCATATTTTTTTGCCTTGTTCAAATTTGTTATAATAATATTCAGAATCTTTACTTGTATAATCAAAAGAATATTTAACTGCTTTCAATTCTTCATTTTTCATTAAGGATACAGAATATCCTCTTTGTAATCCAGGTCTTACAAATGGCTGTAGTCCAATTACATTAATTTTTTGCCCAGATACGTATTCTTTAAAACCATTTATTACCTTAATATATAATATTGCTCTATTGGTCCCTGTATGTTTCGAGAAAGAATAAGAATTTGTTTTTTTATCAAATAAACACATAGCAAAGAAAATAGCAATATCAATGTTATCAGTAAAATCAAGAACATTTGTTTTTAGTCCATAATGTTGTGCTAATCCGATGTAATCAACATGAAATTTATTTTTAATAAAGAACTCTTTCACTATTGGATGCTCTTTAAGCATAATTTCAAATTCTACTTGTTTCATTCTTTCAACAAAAATTGAAGTACTAGATTGAAAGTTTCTATACAAAGAAGGAGTGGGAGAAAAATCACAATTTTGTCCTCTGTAAATATATGGTAGTTTTTTATTGTTTGGAAATAAAATCTTCTCACCATTTTTATTAATAATTGCTTCAAAAGTATTAGGTAATAGTTTAATAGAATCAAAATCACCGTTCATTTTATATGTTTCCTCATATTTCTGAATATTCTCTTTTAATTCAATAATAGATGAAAAATGTTCTGTTGGAGGCAATAGGTTTACTTGAGTATTCATATTTTCATAAAAGTTTTTATAATTTATCTCTAATTTGGTTTAATAAACTTACTTTCTCAATTCCTTCATAAATATTAGTATAAGAGCCTGATTTGTCAGGGTTTTTCTTTGCTCTTTCTATTGCTGTTTTGAGTTTATTATCTTTTAGTAATTCCTCTACCCATTTTGTTTTCTTTAGATATTCTTCTTTCTTCTCATAGTCTTTGATATACTTCTTCAATTCATTTGCTACTTCATTTGAATCTTTGAAATACTTATTTGTATATTTATAGTGTAGTAGGAACCAATATTCAATTGAAGGGAAGCTTGTACAGAAAAGTATTTTATCTGTCTTATTACTATACTTGTGTATTAGTTTCTCGTATTTTGCCTTTTCTTTACTATCTCTATTTATTACATCTAAATCAATTACGCATATTATAAAGACACAATCATTAATTAAGTCTTTTATTCTTCTGCCAATTTCATCAATACTTGAATTTCTACAAAAGCGAGGTTTTACAATGTATTGAAATCCTAACAGAGTTTTCAAATGTGTAAAATAATATTGTTCTGTCTCTCCTTCACCCAAAATATAAATTCCAGGCTTAATTTCTTTTTGAGCTTGTTTCCGTCCTCCCATATCACATTATATTAGGTGTTGCTCCAAAATTTCCATGTCGATATGCTTTTCTTAATGAAGCAATTCTATTCAGTCCTTTAAAATCAGTTAATGAATATACCTCTGTTGATCCATCTATTTTCTTACTTGTAAACCAAATGCTATCTTTTCTCAATAAATCTTCTTCTAAAAGTCCATCATAATGTGTTGATAATAATAATTGAGATTCTCCTTCTAATTTTAGAAAGTCTTCTAATAGAAATTCAATTAATTTAGGGTGTAGAGATGATTCAATCTCATCAACAGCTAAGAATGCGTTACTTTTAACTAACGTATTTATTATAACAGCAAGTCCAAATATTCTTTTTGTTCCTTCTGATTGAAGTTCTTTAGGTAGATTATAAAATTCTTCCCCTCTAATATTTTCTACTCTATGTTTAAAATTAGTTTTAGGAGCTTGGTATGATCTTTCTCTTCTTAATCTTTCTTTTTCTTCATTTGGTATTCCTTCTGCTTCTAATAATAATTCATCAATATATTCCTCTGGGATTTTACGTGTTTCCATTTCTGTTATAATATCTGTAATGTTAAAATCAGCTGCTTTTAAAAATGAAAGAATAGATTCTTTTATCTCTGGCTTTTCAGCTAAAACTTTTTCAGCAAAATTAGACACTCGTAATTGAGGTTCAACATGGTTAATATGTTTTTTTGCAATCCATTCAATTGCTTTATCCATCTCCTCAATAGAAATATTTACTTGATTATATGCAGCAAATACTGACATATTAGGTAAACATTTTATTGTTATTTCTTCTTTAGCTATTTGTGGTATTTTTACTCTCTTAGAATTAAAAGTTATTTCTGAAACATTATTATTGAATGTTCTTTCAAAAACCAATGCAGGTTGAGTTTTGGGATAAACATATAGTTTTTCTGAATGAACTATATGTTCATCAATAACAAGAGAGTATAAATATCTTTTCCCTTCTGTAACAAATGAAATAGATAATTCGGAAGGTTGATTAGGGGTTTCTTTATCTAAAAGAAATGGTATTACTCCTGTTTCTTCTGTTTTATTTTCTGACTTATTTAAAGCAAATATTTTCAAAAATTCAAAAGCACTTAATAGATTACTTTTCCCTGAAGCATTTGCTCCATATACAACCGCTAAACGAAGTAATCTAAGTCCAGCAACCTCTCTTACATAATATTCTTCAAGGCTCTTGTCTTTTGTTGCTTCAAAGCTAAATGTTACTTCATCTTTAAATGATAAAAAGTTCTTTATTTTTATTTCGTGTATCATATAAATATCCTTCTATTTTTATATTTAGCATTATTTTCGACAAAAATACAAATAAAATACACATCAACCAAATTTTATTAGAATATTTTGCATATTTACTGAAAATTTCAAGAATAAAAGTTCTAGCCTATCCCTTTTTTTATTGTATTTTAAGAATAAATCTACTTATCAATGTTTGGAATAAGTATATAAACTTGGGTAAATAAGGAATTTAATAAATAAAGAAACCCACTAAATTGTGTTTTTAGTGGGTTTTATTATTGTAAAGCTTGTATCGTTATTACTTATCTGATTGGAATATAGAGCAATGTTTCGTATTCTTCTTCTTTTCTTACTCCTGGATCGTTGATATAACTTTCAAAACTTGGAGCTTCTCTTAATTGATATGGACTGCTTGGCAACCATTTACTAAATATTGCATCGTAAATAAGTGGAAGTTTATTATAGGCTCCTTTATGGAAAAAGACAGCATACTTCCCTCCTTCTAATGTTTTGAAACCAATCTCTCCTTCTGGTTTTACTTCTTTTTCAACAGTTATGCAAGCATCGTAACGACATTTTGCTGCTTCTGTAACGGATGGGTCATCGTGTCCAATTCCTAAAAATTCATTCTTTTGTCCAAAAAGATTGTTTCTTCCAACAAAACTGCATACTCTATCCCACACTCCATTATAATGTTCATTTCCATACTCTCCTATTATTTGTATGTAAACAACTTTAGAATCGGGACGTTCAACAATTTGTGGCTCTTGAAGATTGTATTCTTCTTTTGAAATGTTTCTATTCATAATTACTATATTTTTATTTGTTCTGTATTCAGAGGGTGAAACATTATAGAATTGTTTAAATGCTTTTGAAAGAGATGAAGGCATATCATAACCTACTCTATAAGCAATATCTTGAATAGATAAATCAGTGCTTCTAAGTAATGATGCTGCTTTATGAACTCTTGTTCGAGTTATAAAAACCCCTATAGGTTCTTTCAGAAAAGAGCGAACAATTCTATGAAGATGATAAGGAGAGAAAGAAGAAATTTCTGCTAAGGTTGTAAGTTTAATTTCTTTATCTAAATTTTTATCAATATAATCCACAACAAGGTTTACCCTTTTAATATAATCTTGTTGAGTTGCTTCGTTATTAGTCATAGCTTTGTATCTTTATTTTCTATTTCAATTGCAAAGATACAATCATAAATCCCAAAGACACTTTCCCTATATTGCTAAATTGATTTTTCTTTCTAAATTTCTATATTTACATTCTATTATTTGAATAATAAATCAAAAACTGATAAGTAGATAATCTTCTTATAATTTTCGCGAAACCTTGTATTAATTTATTTTTATAGGGTTTTGTTTTATTTAAATCAAGAATAAATTTCGTAAGGTGCCACCTTACTTAAATAACGTACGACCATAATCATGTTATGGTACGACCATAACTACATTATGGTACGACCATACTGAAACTATGGTCGTACCATAGGGAATTTTTATAAGGTTTAAATAAACTAAAACGCTGTTATTTTGTGTTTTATCCTTGTATAATTTCTTTTAATCTTTACTCTATTATTTTTTTACTTGATTTGGGGTGAAATTTTATGTTGAAATATGAATATTTTGTTCTTTTTGACATGATTTTCTTTTTATGTCTTTTTTTTGAGTCAATATTTTCTCAATTTGTATTTAAAAGATGATTTTTTTACTTAATTATTCCTTGTGTAATTTTGCTTTAAATCAATTGTTTAAACTATAATTGAGTGAAAAATAAATTAATTTGGAAATTATTTTAGATGTAAAACATAAGTTTTTGTATATTTGTGCGTCTATATATTATATTAAGGAAAAAATAAAATGAAAAATATAATAGATAGAGCTCAAACAAGAGGACATGCTAATCATGGTTGGCTCGATACCAATCATACATTCTCTTTTGCAAGTTACTATAATCCTCAAAGAATGCATTTTGGTGTTATGAGGGTTTTGAATGATGATACAATTACTCCTACAAAAGGATTTGACCTTCATCCTCATGAAGATATGGAGATTATCTCTATTCCTTTGAAAGGTAGAATGCGTCATGGTGATTCATTAAATAACTCTGATGTAATTTCCAAAGGACAGATTCAGGTTATGAGTGCTGGAACTGGAATTATGCATATAGAATATAATGACAGTGATAAAGAGGACTTGAGTTTCCTTCAAATTTGGATTTATCCTAAAACAAAAGGTACTCAACCTCGATATAATAACTATGATATTTCATCGCTTTTAAAGAAAAACGATATATCTTTGTTCCTTTCTCCAAACAACGAAGCCTATATTAATCAAGATGCTTGGATTTCATGGGCAAATGTGGAAAAGGATAATTCAGTAAATTATAATCTTTATGGTAAGAATACTGGAGTTTATGTTTTTGTTTTGGAAGGAGAATTGGAAATTGACGGAGTTAAATTCTCCCAAAGAGATGGAGTGGGAATTTCGGAAACAGATAATTTTGAAATAAAGGCATTAGAAAAAACAGAAGCTATTTTCTTTGAAATAGCAATGAACTAAAAAACAATTTAATAATTAATAAAAACAGATTTTAATATGAAACAAATAGCTATCATTTCTCCAAGTGTGCGAGAAGAAAGAGTTGGGCATAGAGTTGCTCTATATTTAAAAAAATATTTTGAAGAAAATTCAATCGCTAAGGTTGATTTATTGGATTTAAAGGAGTTTGACTTTCCTTTATTTAATGAAAGATTGATGTATCAAAAGAACCCTTCAGAAAAACTATTAAATTTCTCAGAAAGAGTGAGCAAAGCAGACGGAATTATTATAGTTTCTTCGGTTTATAATTATAGTTTCCCTGCTTCATTGAAGAATGCAATTGATGTTCTTTATCCAGAATGGAATAGAAAGGTTGTTGCACTTTCTTCTGCAACAATGGGATTTGTGGAAGGCTTGCCTACAACCTTCCAACTTGAAAACATCCTTTCTCAAATGAAAGCAATTGTATCTCCTGTTAAATTCTTTGCTACAAACATTGCAAATGAATACACAGAAGAAGGAAATGCAGTAAATAAGGAAAAGATTGAAAAACAAGTTAAGCCAATGGTTGATGAGTTTATGTTTTTAGTTGATAAATTTTCAAACTAAAACACATTATTAATTTACCATTAAACTAAAATGGAGGTTAACATTAAGTTGTTAGCCTCCATTGTATTTATATTGCTTAAGGTTAAGTGTAAAAAAGAAGAAGTCTAATTGTAATCTACAATATCGAAATTATCAAATGGCTCTGTATTGGATTGTATCTTATTATCTTTTAAATCTATTCCATAAAAATAAATATCAATTCCTGAAGATTTAATCCATACGTATTTATTCATTAAGAAATTAAAGAAGTATTTGGATGAACTTTGAGCATTAAGTTTTGCAATAGAATAAGCATCTTGCTCTTTAATTTTTTCATAATCATAAGAAGCAATGTAATCCTTACCAACCAATCTAATTTCTCCATCAAAGAAATCTTCAACAGATTCATCATTATAAAAAACTAAACGTGAATTGGTGTCAGCTTCATTATAAATTAGCCAAGTGTTAAATCTAACTCCATTAATTTGTTTGTAGAAAACCTCCTTTTCATTTTGATAATTAACTAATGAGTCAGTATAAGAATATTCTTCAACCTCCATTTGAGCAATATTAAGAGTATGATGAGTTTCGTCTATATTCTTTCTGTTGAGTTCTTCAATATCTTTAACTTCAATTATCTTAAATCCCAAAGAAGATAAGGTTAGAGAAAGATTTTGAGAGAATTCCCTTAAAATAGTTGTATCTATTATTTTGGAATATAATGGAGCATATTTCTCTAATAATTCTGCTTGAACATCTTCTTCCAATTCATAGAAATTAGGCATCTTCTCAATGCTTTCATTCCTATAAGTTATTGAAGGATTGATAAACAAATAAACAACATCTTGCCTTAAGGAATCCTTTTGCTTATTAAGGAAATCTTTTGCAAAGTTTTGGGAATTTGCATCCATAAAGCAAAATAAAGTAATTAAGCCTAAAATTGCTATTTTAAAATAGCTCTCCTTGAATAAAGTCTTCATCATTAATTTCTTTATTATTTTCAAATACTATATCGTCAATACTTAAGTCATTATTCTGTTCCTCTTCAACTTCTTCAATAATCTCTTCCTCATAATATAAAGATTCCAGAACATTTACCTTCTTAACGTTAAACCTACTCAATTTCTTTCCTTTTGCCTTATATTTCATGAGTTCTGAAAACTCCGAAACATTAATTACTTCGTTGTCTACCTTCTTTCCTTTTTTATCATCTTCCAATTCTATTTCGATCATTGGAAGCCAATCATTAGTTAAATGAAGGATTTCAAATGAAGAATTATCTTCAACAAAATAAACCTTCTTTTCCATTATCTCCTCAATTAGGAAACGTTTCAAAAAGCATTGGTTGCTTTCTTTTTCCTTATAAATTACTGTAATTGGCTTTTGACTTTTGAATTTTTCAACAATAAGCAAATCATCAGCAAAATGAGTTTGAAGGTCAAAATTAGTTAATCTATAATAACCTGACTTGTGAATTGCAATTATTTTATCATCACCACTAAATTCTCCTAAATAATTTCCTCTTTCATCTGCATTTAATCTCTTTACAGATTCATCAAACCAGATTTTCCTTGCTGAAAGAGTTGAAACACCTTCCATTTTCTTAACAACCTTCCTCACCAAATAGCGAGAAAGTATATTTCCTTGAGCATTTCTTCCTTTAATAGCCAGTTCCGAAAAGTCATAATCAAAGTTTATTTTCCTCAATCCAGGTTTTGGTTTAAGAGAAACATTTACAATTTCAGCCTCTCCATTAGGATTTGCAGAGAAATATAAAATCTTAGAACCCTTCACTCCTTTTGTCAAAACATATTCCTTATCTCTAATAACATTAGTTATATTAAAGCGTTTTACATAAGCTTTTCCAAAAGCGCCATCCTGATAAATTAGATTATAAATTGTACGTTCATCATTTCTTTTGAATACATTAATGTATATAATGTCTGTTCCAAAGAAATCCTTCTCTTGCACCTTCTTTACAACCACTGTTCCATCACTTCTAAAAGCAATTACATCATCAATATCGGAACAATCGCAAACATACTCATCATTTTTCATCCTAAAGCCTGCAAAACCATCTTTTAAGTTGCAATAAAGTTTCTCATTAGCAACAGCAACAGCTTGAGCCTCTATGGTGTCAAAACTTCTAATCTCTGTTTTTCTTTCCTTGCCTTGACCATATTTTTTCAAAATTCTTTCAAAGTAGGCAATTGCATAATCAATTATATGTTCTAAATCATAATTTACCTGCTTAATATCATCTTCAATTGCTAAAAGAATATCATTTGCTTTGTTGGAATTGAATTTTGAAATCCTATCAATAGGAATCTTTCTTAATTTGTGAATATCTTCAATATTAGGTTCACGCATTAAGTTTTTTATAAAAGGTTTTAGTCCTTCAATAATTGTATCATCAATTTCTTGATCAGTTGTACAAGGTTTAATCCTTTCGTAAATCTCGTTCTCAATAAAAATCTTTTCTAAAGAAACCCATTGCCAACGTTCTTTAAGTTCGTTTAGTTCAATTTCCAATTCCAATTGAAGTAGGTCAACAGTATTTTGAGTTGAACGCTCAAGCATATCATTAACTGTAAGGAAATGAGGTTTATCTTTTTCAATAACACAAGAGTTTGGAGAGATTGAAACTTCACAATCAGTAAAAGCATAGAGAGCATCAATAGTTTGGTCAATTGAAGTATCATTAGGTAATTGAATAATTATTTCAACATTTTGAGCAGTATTATCATCAATCTTTTTGATTTTGATTTTTCCTTTCTCATTAGCTTTAATAATTGAATCAATCAGTTTTCCAGTTGTTGTTGCAAAAGGAATTTCTGAAATAACCAATGTTTTTTTGTCTTGAACACTAATTTTAGCCCTAACTCTAACCTTCCCTCCTCTTAGTCCTTGATTATATTTAGAAACATCAATTGTTCCTCCTGTTAAAAAATCTGGAAAAATTTCAAAAGGTTCATTTCTTAATATTTTAATTGAGCTTTCAATTAGTTCAACAAAATTATGAGGCAAAATCTTACAAGCCAAACCTACTGCAATACCTTCAACTCCTTGAGCTAAAAGCAATGGAAATTTAATAGGTAATGTTTCAGGTTCTTTATTTCTTCCATCGTAGGAAGGACGCCATTTTGTTGTTTGAGGATTAAAAACAACATCTAATGCAAATTTGGATAAACGTGCTTCAATATAACGTGAAGCAGCAGCACTATCTCCAGTTAAAATATTTCCCCAGTTTCCTTGACAATCAATTAAAAGTTCTTTTTGACCAAGACCTACAAGAGCATCACCAATTGAAGCATCACCATGAGGATGATATTTCATTGTATTACCAACTATGTTAGCAACCTTATTATATCTTCCATCATCCAATTCCTTCATAGAATGGAGTATTCTTCTTTGAACAGGTTTTAATCCGTCATTAAGATGAGGAACAGCTCTTTCTAAAATTACATAAGATGCGTAGTCTAAAAACCAGTCTTCGTACATTCCCTTAACGGGAATAGTTTTGTGAGTTTGTTTTGTTTGAGTTGTGTTTTCTTCCATATATTAAGCCAAATTTGCTTTGGCAATTTCTATTGTATTTTATTAAAATTCCACCTTAGGAGCAGTTTCTGCACCTTTATCTGCTGCAAAATAAGCTTTTCTTTCAAATCCAAACATTCCTGCAATTATATTAGTCGGGAAACGTCTAAGTTTTGAATTGAAAGCATTAATTATATCAGCAAATTTTTGTCTTTCAACAGCAATTCTGTTTTCTGTTCCTTCAAGTTGTGATTGAAGTTCCAAAAAGTTTTGATTTGCTTTTAAGTCTGGATAGCGTTCAACAACCACCATAAGTCTATCTAAAGAAGACTTTAAAGCTGCTTGACTTTGTTGATATTTATCCAAACTTTCTTGAGTTAAGTTATTAGGGTCAACCTTTGAACTTGAAGCAAAATTTCTTGCATTAACAACATCTGTAAGAGTTTCTTTTTCGTGAGAGGCATAACCCTTAACAGTATTAACCAAGTTGGGAATTAAATCAAGACGTCTTTGATATTGACTTTCCACCTTAGACCATTGTTGTGAACATGCTTCATCTTTCTTTACTAATCCATTATAGGCAGTAATAACCCATATAGCGATTATAGCAATAATTCCAATTATAACTATAATATTGATTGGTTTTTTTCTCATTGATTTTCTTTTTAATTTGTTATTATATTGTTGTACTATTATCTACATTTATCGTTTGTTATTAGAAGCGACCGCCTCCACCTCCACCACCAGAGAAGCCACCTCCAAAACTTCCTCCAGAAAAGCCGCCTCCTCCTTTTCCAAAGGCACCTCCAGCAACAAATGCACCAGCAGTTTTTGGAATAACATAATCTTTATAATTGGAGTTACGACAGTTCTTGCAAGTGTAGGTTTTCCTTCCCATCCCATCTCTAAATTGATTTGCACTCTTAACAACACTATCCGATTCCATAAACATTGTTTTACCACCACAGAATGGGCAAATAGAATATTGAGTTAAAGCATTATCAAAAGCAAATATATCAGCATTTCCACAATCATCGCATAACCAAACATCGTAGTCCTTTGATTTTATTTCCTCTTCAATAATTTGTTTATTTGAAAGATATTTGTCATCATCCTTTTCATTTAATCTATGCATTGGATTATTACATTGATGGCAAATCAAAATCTTATTTCTAACCTTTGGCTTAAAATATAACTTATACCAAAGAAATACTGTAATTAACATTATTGGGAAAAGAACACCTAAAATATACCATCCTTTAGCTGCCTTATTAAAAGCTCTTATTTTATCTTCTTTTTGAGAAATGCTATATTTTGAATGAGCTTTTGTTGTGAAAATAAAAGCAAGAATAATAAGTGCTATTGAAAGAATTAAATAACCACTAATAAATGGAAGAAAATCATCAAAGGTTAAAGGTTTTTTTTGAGCAAATCCTTCAGTTGCGTACTCTTGATTGATTAACCGGCTTATTTCATCAATTGCTGCAATCATTCCATTATCCCAATCTCCATTCTTAAAATAAGGAGCCATAATCCTATTAACAATTTGTGTGCTTTTAGCATCAGTAATAGCTCCTTCCAAGCCATAACCTGTTCTAATAAAAACTTCTCTTCTGTCAACAACAAGCACAACAATTAATCCATTATTAGATTCCTTTTGACCAACCATCCATTTTTTAAAAAGCTGCATTGAAATCTCTCTTGCATCCATTTCTCCTGAAGATTGAAGAGCTACAACAGCAACTTGAGCAGTGGTTGCTTTCTCCAAAGAGTCAAGTTTTTGATTCAATAAATTATAAGCATT
>DHDW01000009.1:61769-62214 GCA_002399565.1 Bacteroidales bacterium UBA4866
CAATAAATTATAAGCATTTTCAGAAAATATATTATCTTGGTTAGATACATAGGAATTTGAAGTAGTGGTTTTGATTGGCCTTATATTGTCAATAGAAAAACTCTGGGCTATACTTTGGTTTAAAATAAGGACAAAGAAAAATAAAAGACTAAATTTTAAGGTTATATGAATAGGTTTAATCATTTTAATTTAATATTAAGTAATTTGAAGAGCAAAGATATAAAGAAAATTCTTAGTTTTGCAGATTGTTAGAAAGAAAATTTTATTATATAATTGTATGAATACGGAAAAAGTAAAATGTTTAATCATTGGCTCCGGTCCTGCTGGCTATACCGCAGCAATTTATGCTTCAAGAGCAAATCTTAACCCAATTGTTATTGACGGAATGCAACCAGGAGGACAGCTTACCATTACAACAGAAATTGATAATTTCCCTGGTTATCCA
>DHDW01000009.1:62301-62738 GCA_002399565.1 Bacteroidales bacterium UBA4866
GATAATTTCCCTGGTTATCCAAATGGAACAACTGGAGTAGAAATGATGGAAGATTTGAAAAAACAAGCTGAGAGATTTGGAACTAAAGTTGTTAATGATGTTGTTACTAAGGTTGACTTTGAAAAATATCCATTAATTGTTGAAACTGATTCAGGAGTTGCTTATGAAGCTCAAACTGTTATTATTGCAACTGGTGCTTCTGCAAAATGGTTAGGTTTAGAATCAGAAGAAAAGTATAGAGGAATGGGAGTTAGTGCATGTGCAACTTGTGATGGATTCTTCTATCGTAATTTGGACGTTGCTGTTGTTGGAGGAGGCGATACTGCTTGTGAAGAAGCATCCTATTTGGCTCAATCTTGCTCTAAGGTTTATTTGATTGTAAGACGTGATGTTTTAAGAGCCTCTATTGCTATGCAAAAGAAAGTTCTTGATAACCC
>DHDW01000009.1:62904-68535 GCA_002399565.1 Bacteroidales bacterium UBA4866
CTGGAGTTAATGGAATTATGCTTGAAAACACAAAAGATGGAGGCTTAAAACAAATTGAGCTTTCTGGAGTTTTCCTTGCAATTGGACATCATCCAAATTCAGATATTTTTGTTCCTCAAATTGAAGTTGATGAGCAAGGATATATAATCACTAAAAATGGAACTACTCACACAAATATTGAAGGAGTTTTTGCAGCAGGTGATATTAGAGACACAACGTATCGTCAAGCAATTACTGCAGCTGCAAGTGGTTGTATGGCTGCAATTGATGCCGAAAGATTCTTAAGCGAAAAAAATATTTAAGTTGAAAATAAGAAGACCAGTATTTTTAATTGCATTTGTTTTTCTTATTCCCTTTTTGAGCATAGCTCAAGACAAAAAGGAGAAAGAAAAAACAATTGTTATTGATACTGGTCTTACTTTTACTCGATACACAACCCTCCCTTTAAGGAACCAACCCTTTCAATTGATTGACAAAACAATTGATGAGATAAGGCATGTGAATGCGGTTTATAGAATAGAGAATATGTTTTATCAGCAACTCTCCACTGAGGGTTCACCACATAAGCCTCTTTTATTTCAACTTTCCGATTTACTTTCTTTTAATTACCAACCCAGTGTTTATAATGCTGTAAAGTTTACAAGAGAGAATATTAAGTTCTACAATGTCTTTAAACCTTACTCCGAATTAAGATATTCTAATACTTTAAATACCTCTCGCTATTTCTCTGTAATTCATGCTCAAAACATTTACAAAAACATTCACTTAGGTTTTCAATATGACGTTAACTACACAACTGGTTCTTTTGACAAGAGTCAAATTATGAATCAGTTCTTTAACGCAACCCTTCGCTTTAAAAACAAAAAAGAAACCTATGAAGGATATTTGGGATTCGTTAGAAATAGAGCGATGCAAAATGAAAGTGGAGGTCTAAAATCCGATTCTTCTTTTGCTGCTGGGGAGTTCTCTTCTCTCAATGCTTATCCTGTCAATTTAAGTATGGCTTACTCTAAATGGAAATCTGTTGATGCTTTTTTGGTTCAAAAGTTTAATTTTGGCAAACTAATTAAGGATAGTTCAATTATAAGTAACCTCTCTTTGGTTCATGAACTCTCCTATTTTTCTAATGCAAGGCTTTATGTGGATGCAAATCCAATGGAAGGCTTCTACCAAAATTTCTATTTTGACACCTTAAAAACAAACGATTCTCTTTCAACTCAAAGAATCCAAAACTCACTTTCCCTTAGGAATGAAAAGACTATACCTTTTGAAATAGGAATTAAGCACGACTATGTTCTTTTTGCCGATTCTTTAAACAATGAAAGAAGTTCCAATTTCACTCCTTTCGTTAATTTAGGATTAGATGTAAGTGGCTTTAAATTAAACTTTCTTGCAGAATACATAATCTCTAACAATAGGTATAATGAGGATTTCCAAATTGGAGGTAATGTTGAATTTAAAAATCTTTATGCAAACCTTAGGTTAATGAATAAGAGCGTTGATTATTTCTACAATCGCTATTGGACAAATAACTTTAAGTGGGAGAATGATTTCTCTAAAACAAAGATGTTTAACACCAATTTGGGTTATAACCACAAAGAAAAGTTCGCAGTCAATATTGGATATTTCCTTTTAAATGATTTGGTTTATATTAACAATAACCTATTGCCTCAACAAACCAGTAAACCAACCTCAATCATTCAAGCATCACTTTTGCATAATCTTAAGCTTGGTATTTTTAATCTAAAAGGCGTAATGACTCTTCAAAAGCTATCTTCTGAAGAAGCAATAAGAGTGCCAGTTTTTCAAGCTAAACAAGGAATAAGCATAAACTTTAAGATGTTTAATCAAAAACTCCAAACCCAAGTAGGATTCGATTTCAGATATAATACATCCTATTTTGCTGATAGCTTTATGCCAGCAATGGGTGCTTTTGTTCAACAAGATAAAGTTAAGATTGGCAATTATTTATTTGCAGATTTCTTTGTTCAAGCACAAATTGACAGGGTGAAATTCTTTGTTGCCCTTTGTCATCCTTATGCAGGAGTCTTTGGAAATGAATATTACCTAACTCCACACTACCCTTCCGAAAAGCTAAACCTTCGTTATGGAGTAACATGGATGTTCTTCGACTAAGGAAATCTATCTTTTGTTTTTCAATTCAGCCTTATAAAATTTTAGACCAATCATTTCTTTTCTCAACTTCCTTTCTGATTTGAAAGCAATCTTTTTAACCTTTATCCTACTTGGCTTACACTCCTCTTCTGTATCAAATCCTTCTGAAGTTAATGAAAGACTAAATGTCCCAATACCATCTAATTTGACGTTATAGCCCAATTTCAACTTTGTTATAATAATATTTGACAATCCTTTCAAAGCCCCAACCATATCTGCTTCAGTAAAACTGCTTGACTCAGAAATTTCTCTTGCCAAATCTTCTGTAGAAAAATGCCCTGCTGAAACTGCATTAGGATAAAACTTTGTTTGTTCAACACCGTCTTTGTCAATAAATACTTTTTTAGTAATACTATAGTATCTTCTCATGATATAATATATTTTTATATTTTTAATTTGCCATTAATTCAGATATCATTTCTTTAATTTCAAATTCCATCAAAATTAAATCTTGACTTAAGTTTAAAACTCTTGATATTAGGCTACAAAGATAAGAAAATAATTTGACAAAACCTCGTTTAAATTTCCAAAAATGCTATAAAAATTTCATAATATAGCACATTAATATTAGTAAGGTGGCACGATACTTTAGTAATGTGCCATGTTACTATAAGTATGGTGGCACGATACTCAAGTAAGGTGGCACCTTATGAAAATTAAACTTGATTTAAATAAGCCAAAACCCTTTAAAAATAAGGCAAAACAACGATTAGTAAAAACTATACAAAGAAAAACACCCTAAAAGATTAATTTTTTCACCCAAAATAGCCGTTATATGAAAAATTATAGTAATTTTGCCTCGTTATTGGTTCTTTTTGGATTAATAGGGAATTAGGTGTGAATCCTAAACAGTCCCGCTGCTGTAAGCTCCTTTAGATAAGCAAGCATTACTTCTTTTGCCACTGAATTTATATTGATTTGGGAAGGCAGAATGCTTGGGAGTAAGTCAGAAGACCTGCCAATAGTGTTTATTAACTTTTTATGTACTCTCGAGGAAAGAGTCTAAAATATTATGATTAGAACATTTTTATCAGGTTTATTACTCTTTGTATTTTTGTCGCCACTAATTTCATTGGCTCAAGAAAAGGATTCCATTAAAAGCATTATGCTTAATGAGGTGAAAATTACTGATTCCTTTTCCAAAGACTCTCTTTCCAAACAATCTTCCTCCGCTTTAGATTCAACAGTTATTAAAAAAATACCTTTTATTTCTGTTGGCGATATGGCAAAGTATATTGCTGGGGTTAGCGTAAGGGATTATGGTGGTGTTGGTGGATTAAAGACAATTTCTGTTAGAGGTTTGGGCTCAGGACATAGTGCTGTGGTTTACGATGGAGTTAGTGTTACTGATTTTCAAACTGGTCAGGTTGACTTGGGTAAGTTTTCTTCTGGAAACATTAAAGCAATTAATCTATTTAATGGTCAATCCTTCTCAATGCTTCAAACTGCAAGAGCCTTAGCCTTTGCAAATGTGTTTTTAATTGAAACTCAAAAACCACTGTTTGATAGCTTGCAAAGAATAAATGCATCAATTAAAACTTCTTATGGCTCTTTTAATTATGGTAATTTGGGTTTGAATTTGGCTTATAAAGTAAATAATATATGGACTTCGTGGTTGGATTTGGATATTCAAAACACAAAGGGGAATTATCCTTATTTGCTTCGTTATGGATTTGGTGAAAATGACTCTACATCAAAGGAAATTAGACAAAATTCCGATTATTTTGGGTTTAGAGGAGAATGGAATGCCTTTGCAAGCTTCAATTCTAAAACGGATTTAAAGCTAAAAGCCTATTATTTCTATTCTGAAAGAGGTTTACCAATGAGTACAACTCTCTACTATTTGAATTCTTCACAAAGACTTTGGGATGAAAACTTCTTTTTGCAGAGTATATTCACACATAACTTCAATAAACGTCTTTCTTATCGCAATCATGCAAAGGCACTCTACTCTTTCTCCCATTTTCTTGACCCAAAAACCTTAAATCTTTCGGGTTTCCAAAGCGATAAATATTATCAAAGGGAATATTATTTGAATAATGTTGCTTCCTATTTACTTGTGAAAGATTTAACTTTAGCTCTTAGCAACGATATTTTTCTTAATAATTTAAATGCTCCTTCTTCATTCTATTCAAAAGCAAATAGAACATCTTCAATCTCTGCCTTAAGTCTGCTTTTAAATAATTCCAAACTTCTAATCAATGCTAATATTTTGCACAACTATGTTTTGGATTATGAAGATAAGGAAAAGACTCAAAAAACTCAAAGCCACTTCTCTCCTTTTCTTTCAATTGGTTACACGTGGGAAGAAACCTTTACCATAAGTGCATTTTATAAGGATGTATTTCGAATGCCTTCCTTCAACGATTTATATTTTAACAGGGTAAGTTTTGCATCACTTGAGCCAGAAAAAGCCAAGCAATGGAATATTCATACAGAATTTTCTAAGAAGTTTGATTCTTACAAATCAAGTTTTATTTCTCTTTCCATTGATGCCTATTATAATAATGTAGAAGATAAAATTATTGCCGTTCCTCAAAGAAATTTATTTGTTTGGTCAATCATTAATTATGGAAGAGTTGAAATAAAAGGATTGGATATTCAATCTTCTTTCAGAACTTACCTTCCTTTTTCTTTGGATTTAAACCTTAGGGCAACCTATTCCTATCAAAAAGCCACGGATGTTTCAAATCCAAACGCACTAACCTTTAATCATCAAATTCCTTATACACCTATTCACTCAGGTTCATTCTTTTTGAATATTACTCATCCATTAATAGACCTTGCATACACCATTAATTTTGTGGGTAAACGCTTTGCTCTTGCTGAAAACATTGATAGAAATATGCTAAAGCCCTATCAAGACCACTCAATAACACTTTCTAAGGATTTCTTTTTGAAAAATAATAAGATAAATATAGGCCTATCTTGTCTTAATTTGTTTGGAGTGCAATATGAGGTAGTTCGCAACTATCCAATGCCCCAAAGACAATTTCGTATAAACTTAAAATTAGATTTAAAATGAAAAAAACAAAATGGATTTTAGCTTTAATTCTTTTAGGATTAAGCTTTGGATTTTCTTCCTGCACGGATGAAAACGATAATAATAATGATAATCCTTCCACTACAGAGAATCTTCCAAATGGAGTCTTTGTTCTATGCGAAGGAAATGACGGAATGAATAATTCTGCCTTAGTTCACTACAATTTACAAAATAATGAAGTGATAGATATCTTCGATAAGATAAATAATCAAGGCTTGGGAGATTTGGGAAATGATATGGAATTGTTTGGAGATAAACTTTTTATTTCAGTAAAAGGCTCTGCAAGTGTAAATGTTTTAAACAGCAAAACTGGAAAATTGATTAAAAGAATTCCAATTGTTGATGAGCAGGGAGCAAACAGAAAACCTTCACGCTTAACTCAAAGTTCCTCAATGGTATATTTATGTACAGTT
>DHDW01000009.1:68630-68894 GCA_002399565.1 Bacteroidales bacterium UBA4866
CAATGGTATATTTATGTACAGTTGATGGTTATGTGCTTGAAATTAATCCTCAATCTCTTTCAGTTGGAAGAAAGGTTAAGGTTGGTCGTAATCCAGAAGATATTTGCTATTTGAACGGAAATCTTTATGTTACTAATTCAGGAGGATTAGATTGGAACACTCCTATTGGTTACGACAGAACTGTTTCTGTTGTAGATGCTCAGTCAATGACCGAAACTAAGAAAATTGATGTTGGTTTAAATCCTGCTTTCATTAAACCAATTG
>DHDW01000009.1:69054-69324 GCA_002399565.1 Bacteroidales bacterium UBA4866
TGACATTCCAACTGCTTTTGTTACAATTAACACCACAACAAATGAAGTTGAATCTACAAATAATATTGAAATGAGTAATTTTGATGTTATTGGGAACAACATTCTTTATGTTAATTACGACTATATTGCAATGCAATCAAGTATTAAAACTTATAACTACACAACAAACACTTCAACAGACTTTATTACAACTCCAAATATTCTTTCTCAAATAATGAGTCCTTATGGCGTAAATGTAGATAATAACTATAATGAAGTTTATTTGACAGA
>DHDW01000009.1:69539-69762 GCA_002399565.1 Bacteroidales bacterium UBA4866
ATTGCCTTAAGATTGGAATAACCTCCATATAATTTATTAAAATAAAGAGTAATTTGATTATTGCTTTTAAATATTTTTGCATACTTTTGCAATAATCATTTAAAGTAATAATCAAATTCTTTTTTTATGGAAAACAAAGTTACTTTTGGTTCTAAATTCGGTACTCTTGCCGTAGTTGGTGGAAGTGTTATTGGGCTTGGGAATATTTGGAGATTCCCCTATT
>DHDW01000037.1:0-341 GCA_002399565.1 Bacteroidales bacterium UBA4866
GATAGATTTATAGAAGAAATATAAGTAAAAAACTTATCTAACAAAATATTTACCATTCTCTGTACTCAATTTCTTATTTATAAAATTTTGCCCTTCAGCCCCTAAAATTTCTTTTTTTAATCCTCAAAAGGGAGTATCCTTCCACTCAAATTCAAGCAAAACTTCCCTCAAAACATATTTCCGCCACACCAAACACAAACAACAATACGCATCACATAATCAATATATTATATCAATATAAGCGATTCACTAAAACCATATCGGCGATTGGTCAAAAGCAAAACGCCCGTTTTAGACTATGCAATACGCCCATTTCGCACTATGCATTACGCCCGTTTTAG
>DHDW01000037.1:454-3627 GCA_002399565.1 Bacteroidales bacterium UBA4866
TTACGCCCGTTTTAGACTATGCAAAACGGGCGTTTTGTAAAATGCATTACGCCGATATAGAAGCAACGATACGCCCATCTGGTTTTTTCATAGCGCCTTTTTGATATAATCAAGTTTAGCAAATGGTATATTTAATGAAATAAAAAAAAGAGGTAAACCATTGGCCTACCTCTATATATTTTAAAGAAAGTTTCTTCTTTTTCTATTTTAAAACTTCAATGAAAGTCCTCCTCCAACTAAAGATACTCCATAACCACCTTCAAGAAAAAATCCAATATTATCGGTGAAGTAATATTTAATTCCGACAACTACTGAAGGAAAAACTCCACTTACAGCTAAATTCATTCCAGGGAATCCTTCAGCAGTAGCACCTTCAGCATCTTTACCTATAGTTTCCATTGAGACATCTCTATAGCCTAATATAAGAGACATATAAAGTTCAAACTTTGAAGAGAAATTATAATGAAGTGAAGCTTTTGCGCCAATTAGTAAGTTTTTATTTTTAAATTTAATATCGGGAGCTTCAGACCCAGGCATTCCAGAAAATGCAGCAAAAGGATCTTGTATTGAAGATGTATAACCACCATAAGCACCTAGACCAAAAGCCCATGATGTTCCTGACCAAAGACCATATTCAAAACCGATGAACACTGGAGGAATATCCATTTCATATCCTGTTGCTAAAAGAGGAAAACCTGCACCTAAATCTATTGCGACAGTTCCTTTTTGGAATGCAAGTTCAGAACCTCTTCTACCTCCCCTTCTTTTCATTTGTTTTTTTCTTCTTTTTGGAGCGAAAGTATTAACATCTTCTGATAAAGTAGTCTCATTAGTTGATGTTGTTAATTTTAAATTATTGTCAGCGTAAGAAGGCATAAATGAACTTGCCAAAATACACAAAAGCAGGAATAAAGCTAAATTTAATTTTCTCATGATACTTTAAGTAATTAATTAATAATTTAGGTGCAAAGATAAAAGAAATATTTAATTATAGTATATTTGCACACGAAAAAATACAATTATAATGCTTAATTTTAAAAGAATCACACCTGAGGATAAAGAAATTTTTGATTCATTCTACAAATATAAAGACGTAAAGAACTGTGAAACAGCATTTGCTAACCTATGTGCTTATGGCTTTGCTTTAAATGGAGAATATGCAATTATTGACAACACACTTGTAACAAGAGTTCATTTCGAACTCAACAAAGTAATTTGCTACCATTGCCCAATTGGTGCAGGAGATAAGGTTGCTATTATCAAAGAATTAATCAATGATGCCAAAGAAAAAGGCTTTACAATGAAAATGATGATTGATTGTCATGATCTTTTCAGAGAAAACTTTTGCAGTCAATTTACATGTGAGAAAAAAAGGGAATACTTCGATTATGTTTATTTAAGAGAATCTTTAGCTACTCTATCGGGGAAAAAACTTCAAGCAAAAAGAAATCATGTAAATAAGTTTATGAAGACTTATAACTATAAATATTCCGAAATAGATAGTTCTAATATTCGTATCTGTATTGATTTTTCAAAACGTTGGCTTAACTATAAAATTAAAACTAATAGCGAGCCTGACATAGAAGGTTACGAAAGCGAAATCAAAGTATTAGAGTACTTTGCAGAGAACTTCGATTCTCTTGGATTAATTGGAGCAGGACTTTTTGTTGAGGATGATTTGGTTGCTTTCACAATTGGTTCAAAAGTTAATAATGAAACATTTTGCACCCACATAGAGAAAGCTAATTCAGAAGATTATGAAGGAGTTTACGCAATGATTAACAAAGAATTTGCTATGCATCTGCCTGCGGAATTTATTTATATTAATCGTGAAGAAGATTTAGGCTTGGAGGGATTAAGAAAGGCAAAGCTTTCATATAATCCAATTGAATTGATTACAAAAACTGTCGCTACTCTAATACAAGATGCAACAGAGAGTTAAAGAAATATGGAACAAACATTTTAGAGACGATTTAGACTTTCTAAATAAGTATTTCTCTACCTTTTATGAGCCTAATAATCTTATAATTAATCCTGACATTGAAGAGAATGGGTTTATTTATATGGCTTTAATTGTTAGGTATGATTACAAATACTGCAATGCAATTCTCCCAATAGGTTATGTTACTGCTGTTTTAACTAATCCAGAATTTAGGAATCAAGGTTATTTCCGTTTAGCTATGCAAGATGTTTTTCAAAAGCTAATTGAAAATAATTTTCCTATTTCTTGTTTAATTCCTGCTACAGATGAGCTATTAAAAACATATCTTAGATATGGATATTCAAATTGCTTTGTAGATAAAAAAGAAATAGATAATAACAAATCAATAATTCATAATCCAAAGACATTCCAACTCTACAAAGAACTTGGCTATGATATAAGTTTATTGAAGCCAAACACAAACGCAATGATAAGAATTATTGAAGTAAAGAAGGTTTTGGAGATTTACGCTAAAGCAAATAGTGATATTGAAAAGACTTATAAAATAATAGACAATCAAATCGAAGAAAACAATATATACATTAATATGAAATACGGAAATACTGAAGTTGTAAATAATCCAAATGATTATGAAGAAATTTCTATTTCCAGTTTAGCTAATATAATATTTAATAATAGCTATATGGATTTAATGTTTGACAATTAATAAAACAGATAAAAATATGAAGACTTTAATCAAAAATATCAAAGAGTTAGTTCAAGTTGAAGAGAACATTAGAGAAAAGGTTTGTGGGAAGGATATGTCCGAACTCAACACCATTAAAAATGCTTTCTTAATTACTGAAGATGGTAAGATTTTGGATTTTGGAGAGATGAATTCTTTGAATGAAGAAAATGCTGACATTATTATTGATGCAACAAATAGATTAGTATTCCCTTCTTTCTGTGACTCTCATACGCATTTGGTTTATTCTGGAAGCAGGGAAATTGAATATATTGACAAAATTAAAGGATTGTCTTACGAAGAGATTGCAGAAAGAGGTGGTGGAATTCTTAATTCAGCTAAACGTTTGCAAGAAGCCTCAGAAGATGAATTATATGAAGATGCTCAAAAGCGTTTGGATGAAATTATCAGGATGGGAACAGGTGCAGTTGAAATAAAATCAGGTTATGGCTTAAACACAGAAAGTGAATTAAAAATGCTTAGAGTAATTAAGCGTTTAAAAGAAAA
>DHDW01000037.1:3806-20623 GCA_002399565.1 Bacteroidales bacterium UBA4866
TATAGAGGACGTCAAGGAGATTTTGTTGATTTAATTATTAATGAAATGATTCCTTTAGTTGCAAAGGATAACTTGGCTGATTTTATTGATGTATTTTGCGATAAGGGTTTCTTTACTGTTGAGGAAACTGATAGGATACTAACTCAAGGAAGAAAATATGGTATGCGTCCAAAGATTCACGCCAATGAATTGGATTATTCAGGAGGAATACAAGTTGCAGTTAAACATAATGCACTCTCATGTGACCACTTAGAATTTGTGGGAAAAGAAGAAATAGAATGTTTAAAGAATTCTGAAACTATGCCAACAGTTTTGCCTGGTGCAGCCTTCTTTCTAAATATGAAACTCTCTCCTGTTAGAGAAATGATGAATGCAGGATTACCAGTTGCAATGGCATCAGATTTTAATCCAGGCTCATCTCCAAGTGGTAATATGCAAACAATTGTTAGTTTTGCTTGCGTTAACTATAGGATGACTCCTCTGGAAGCATTTAATGCAACAACTATCAATTCTGCTTATGCAATGGGATTAAGCAAAACTCATGGTTCTATAGCTAAAGGAAAGATAGCAAACTTCTATATAACTAAAGAAATTCCTAATTTGGAATATATGCCTTATTATTATGGAATAAATAAGGTAGAGAGAGTATTTCTCAATGGAGTTGAATATTCCTCGCAAAACTAAGAAATTAAGTTTAACGAGACATTCTTAGCTTTAGTTTCATAACATACTATTATACAACAACATAATAACTACAAATTAGAAAAAATGCGAGAAATTTATTTATAGTTCTATATAAACTAATTATTTTTTTCTCGCATTTTAAGCTTAAAGACTTTTTATATTTAAAAATAAACCTTGCATAAAAGGAAAAAATAACCGACTTTTTTAATTTATATGCCGACTTTTTTGAAAAAGTCGGTGATTAATTTTAGATATAGTTAGATTTATTAATATTAAAATTCCTCTATTTCTAATTCAATATTATATGTTTTATACATAGGATGTTTTAGTTGCGCTTTCCATTCATACTTTATACCTATTTTATCCTCACTATTACCTTTCATTACTCCATTATTAATATTAGTGAGTATTACTTTAAGTATTTCATCAATATTCATTCCTAAGAACTCTTCATAAGTAATTTGATCAAAGCTAAAAGGATAGCTTTTCATAGCAAAATTTCCTCCAATAAGATTATATTTATGAGTTCTTTTCTTAACTTTAAATTCAATCTTATTTGCCAAAATAGTTGTTTGGTCTACTTTACAGTTAATAATCTTAACTTTAATCTCTTTCCCTTTAGCAAAGGTTGAAGAAAATACTTGATTTGACGTAATAAACAAAAAACACAAACCAAATAATGCTAATAAATAAACTCTTTTCATAAGACTTAATTTTAAATATATTGCAAATATAAGCAATTAATTTGACAAAATTCTTTTTTTCAATTTATATTTTTCCATACAATCTATCAGATAAAGTTATTATCTTTGTTGGAAAAATAAATAGTTATGTATTAACTATCCATTTTTAGATCTCACACCATTAAGACAAAAAACTATTAATTAACCGCCATAATATGAAAAACAATGAAAAATTAGACAATGCTTTAAAAGCTATCTCTAAAGATCGTCAAAGGACAAATATGCTAAGACGTTTTGAGCAAAGAGCTATTGCTTATTTGGTTCAAAGAATGCCTTTATTTGTAAGTTCCAATATACTCACAGGAATTGGATTTTTGGGGAATTTAATATTAGCACTATGTTTTGTGTTTGGAGCTATTTATAGTCCATATTTTCTATTATTTGGAATTATAGGTTCGTTTATTAATTGGTTTGGAGATTCCTTAGATGGTCGTTTGGCATACTATAGAAATAAGCCAAGGAAATGGTATGGGTTTACATTAGATATTATTGTGGATTTTGTGGGAATAATATTTATTGGTTTAGGCTTTATGTTCTATTTAGAAACTCAATGGTTAGTAGTAGGATATGCTTTTATAGTTATGTATAACCTTGAAATGGTAATTGCTTTATTGAGATATAAAATTACCAATCAATATTCCATTGACTCAGGATTTTTAGGGCCAACAGAAGTAAGAATTGCTATTTGCATTGCTTTAATAATAGAAGTTTTGTTTAATGGGTTATTCCTCTATTTTGCCATACTTTCAACTCTTATCCTTTTTATAGCTAACATTAAAGATATTCTTCAAATAATTAAGTTGGCTGACTTAAGAGATAAAGAAGAAAAAACCTACTTCTGAATAATAGTAGAAAAATGCTTTAAAACTAAAATAAAAGTCATTTAGGATTCATACATACATTGAAAGTTAGTTGGATTGTGGTACTTTTTAACGAATAGCAAATGTGATGTTTCTCCAAATATTTTATATCTTTGCAAATTGGAAAATTCGTTTAATTTATTAACTAACTAAAAAACAATGAGTTTTAGAATTATAGTTCTCGCAAAGCAAGTTCCCGATACAAGAAATGTTGGGAAAGATGCTATGAAGGAAGATGGTACTGTGAATCGTGCCGCTTTGCCCGCTATTTTTAATCCAGAAGACCTCAATGCCTTAGAAATGGCATTAAATATTAAGGATAATATTAAAGATGCAACAATCTCAATCATTACTATGGGACCTTCACGTGCAGCAGAAATTGTTCGTGAAGCAATGTATCGTGGTGCAGATAATGGAGTAGTAGTTTCAGACCGTAAGGTTGCTGGAAGTGATACTTTAGCAACATCATACACAATTTCTCAAGCAATTAAGAGAATGGGGGAATTTGATTTAGTTATTGCAGGTCGTCAAGCAATTGATGGAGACACAGCTCAGGTTGGTCCTCAAACTGCAGAAAAACTTGAATGCCCTCAAATTACTTATGCAGAAGAAGTAATACAAGTCGATGAGAATAAAATCAGAATCAAACGCCGTTTAGAAAGAGGTGTTGAGATAGTTGAAACTTCTTATCCTTGTCTTATTACTGTTCATGGTTCTGCAAAAGAATGTCGTTCTCGCCATGCAAAACGTTTAATGAAATACAAGTTGGCAAAAAGTAATTCCGAATTACAAGAACTTGGACAAGATTATTCAAATATTTGGAACGAAAGACCTTATTTGAAAATTGAAGAATGGTCAGCAGCAGACATTATTGCTGAAGATTCTCGTTTGGGACTAACAGGTTCACCAACCAAGGTAAAGAAGATTGAAAACGTAGTATTAACACAAAAAGAAAGCAAGGTAATTACTCCTAAAGATGAAGATATGAATGACTTAATGAAGGAACTTATATCATCTCATATATTAGGATAATTCTTTTTAATAAACAAGAAAGGAAATTAAACAATGAATAATGTATTTGTATATTGTGAAGTTACAGAGGAAAGAACAATTGCCGATGTAAGCTTGGAGCTTGTTTCAAAAGGGAAGAAACTTGCAAACGAACTTGGTGTTAAATTGGAAGCTATTGTTTGTGGAGATGAAATAAAAGATATTGAAAAAATTCTATATCCTTATGGAGTTGATGTAATTAACTATGCTAAGGATTCCAGATTGTTCCCTTATCAAACACTTCCACATTTCTCAATTGTAACAAAACTATTCCAAGAAAATAAACCAGAAATTGCACTTTTTGGAGCAACTTCTGTAGGTAGAGATTTAGCACCACGTATTGCTTCATTTCTTCGCACAGGTCTAACTGCAGACTGTACAACATTGGAAATAGGCGACCATACTGAAAACAAAACTGGAAAAGAATATAAAAACCTTCTTTACCAAATCCGTCCAGCTTTTGGAGGAAATATTATTGCAACTATCATCAACCCTGACCACAGACCACAAATGGCAACTGTGCGTGAAGGAGTAATGAAAAAAGAAGTATTCAACAACTCTCACAAAGGAATAATAAACTTCCTAAAGGTTGAAGATTATGTTAAGAATGATGATTTCTGCATAAAGATTATTGAGCGTCATATTGAACAACAAAAGATAAATATTAAAGGTGCTCAAATAATTGTTTGTGGAGGTTATGGAATGGGTTCAAAAGAGAACTTCAAATTAATTCACCAATTAGCTGAAGTTATTCAAGGAGAAGTTGGAGCAACAAGAGCTGCAGTTGATGCTGGCATGTGTGAACATGAAAGACAAATTGGACAAACTGGAGTTACTGTTCGTCCAAAGCTTTATATAGCTTGTGGAGTTTCAGGAGCTGTTCAACACCGTGCAGGAATGCAAGAAAGCTCAAAAATTATTTCAATCAACACAGACCCTAAAGCACCAATTAATGCAATAGCTGACTATACCATTATTGGAGATGTTATGGAAGTCTTACCAAAGATGATTAAATATTACAAGGCTAATACAAAATAACGATAAATAAAGAATAATTATATGGCTAATTTTTTTAATGATAATGAAAGCTTAAAGTTCCATCTTTCTCATGAAATGATGAAAGAAATTATTCAATTAAAGGAACGCAATTATGCTGATTACGGAAAATATGACGATGCTCCAAAGGATTATGAGGATACTTTAGATAATTACGTAAAAGTAATGGAGATTGTTGGAGAAATCACTGGAGAAATTCTTGCTCCAAATGCTGAAAGCGTTGACCAAGAAGGACCAAAGATTGTTAACAATGAAGTAATATATGCAAAGGGAACTCAGCAAAATCATGAAGCATTGCGTGATGCAGGACTTTATGGAATGAGTCTTCCAAGACAATTTGGAGGATTAAACTTCTCATATGTTCCTTATGTTATGGCAGCAGAAATAGTTTCTCGTGGAGACTGTGGATTTGCTAACATTTGGGGCTTGCAAGATTGCGCTGAAACAATTTACGAATATGCTTCACAAGAAATTAAGGATGAATTTTTACCAAAAATAAATCAAGGTTTCACTTGTTCAATGGACTTAACTGAACCAGATGCTGGTTCTGACCTTCAAGCAGTTCAATTAAAAGCTACTTGGGACGAAAAGTCAAATTGCTGGAGACTTAATGGAGTAAAACGTTTTATTACAAATGGAGATGCTGACATTAAGTTAGTTTTGGCTCGTTCAGAAGAAGGAACAAATGACGGTAGAGGTCTCTCCTACTTTGTTTACGACAGAAAACATAAAGCAGTAACAATTCGTAGAATTGAAAACAAACTGGGTATTAAAGGATCTCCAACAGGAGAATTGGTATTCAACAATGCACCAGCTCAACTGGTTGGAGACAGAAAATTGGGATTGATCAAATACGTTATGTCTTTGATGAATGGTGCAAGACTTGGAGTTGGAGCTCAATCTGTTGGTCTGTCTGAAGCTGCTTACAGAGAAGCTTTCAAATATGCTCAGGAAAGAGAACAGTTTGGAAAACCAATTCACAATTTTGCAGGAGTATATGAAATGCTTGCAAACATGAGAGCAAAAACTGATGCAATTCGTACTTTGCTTTATGAAACAGCACGTAATATTGACATTTACAAGGCAATTGAAGATAAAGCAAAATATGGTTCAATTACTCCAGAAGAAAAACAGAAACTTAAGAAATTCCAAAAGCTTGCTGACATTCTAACACCAATGCTGAAACTTTTCTCTTCTGAATATGCAAACCAGATAACTTACGATGCAATTCAGGTTCACGGTGGTTCAGGATTTATGAAAGACTATGCAGTTGAAAGAATGTACAGAGATGCAAGAATCTTAACCATCTATGAAGGAACATCACAGTTACAGGTTGTTGCTGCAATTCGTGGAGTTATCAATGGTGGATACATCGATTTAATTAAGGGATACGAAGCAAAAGAAGCAAAACCAGAATTTTCAACAATGAAGAAAGTTCTTTGCCAAATGAGAGAACGCTTTGAACAGGCACTTGAAAGAGCAAACAGCTTTGGTTCAAATTCTGAATTCTACGATTTCAATTCTCGCCGTTTAGTTGAAATGTGTGGTTATTTAATTATGGGACATCTTTTAGTAATTGATGCCAATAAAAACCCTATGTTTAGCAACTCAGCAGAATTAATGATTCGCATGGGACAAAGCAAGGTTGAGGAAGCTGCTTCATTTATTATGAACTTTGAAGAATCAGCAATAGCAAAATATAAAATTGCTGGTGACTGCAAAGCTTGTGCTGAATAACAAACTATTACAATAAAAGACCTAAGGAGGCTGTATTGAATATAAAATTTCAATGCAGCTTCTTTTTTATATCCCATTTAAGTTTTCATTTCATTTTCTGACTCTTTGAAATAATTTTGAGGATGAACAAAATATGCAATAATATCAAGAATAATTTATCTTATATTCAAATTTTTATGTATATTTGCATATCAAAAACTCTTTAAAACAATAAATGGGAATATTTATACTAAAAGAGAATCCCATTCTAAGAAAATCCCCCTTCAAAATTCTTTAAAAGTAAAGATGCACATCTTTCACCACAAAAGATGCACGTCTTTTACACCAAACGATGCACATCTTTCATCAATTAAAACGAAGATTCTGTAATTTTAAATCAAGCTTTGCTCAAACAAAGTCTTGATTAGATATGGTAAAATAAGGATTAATTTCAGTAAACTCAACATTGTTTATTATACAATTAAAGAATTATTTTCTTTTTTGTTTGGAAGATAGGAAATAAGTTTATAAGTTTGCCGCATAATTATTTCATAAGATTTTATATACATATCATATTGAATTATTAGATAGTTTTGAAGTAGAAGGAGATGCAAGTTTTGAAGCAAATGTATATGAATGTAATATGGTAAATCATTAAACAAAACAGCTATGAAAAAGACAATAATTTTAATTGCACTTATATTTGTAAGTATTGCAACAATGTCACAAATCAAATTTGGAGTTAGAGGAGGTATGACTTTATCTTCATATTATTCAACTCAAAATTTTCATAAATTTAAACCGAGTTTTCATGTTGGAGGCATTGTGGATATTCCGATTGCTACCTCAAAATTTTCCTTTGTTACAGGACTATATTTTGCTGATAAAGGGTCAAAGGAAGATGGAAATATTATAGAAAATAATTTTACTAATGTTTATGGTTATTCTTTCAAAACTACTTATAATGACTATCAATTAGAATTACCTGTACTTTTTACTTACAAGATTCCTTTGAATGAGAATTTAAGCTTAAAACCTCAAATTGGTTTTTATGTTTCATATACTCTATTAATGGAAATGGAAGAATCGAGAGTTTATTCAAGAGATTATGCTTCTAATCCTGAAACAAATGTGACAATTATAGATCATGCCTCAGATAAGATTATTAATATTGGAGCCAATGCTGGTGTATCATTATTCTATAAAAATTATTCTTTTACCTATTCTTGTGATGCAGGATACCCAAATAGAAATCATTATTTAAGAGATGTATGGAATGCACCATCTGACTATCCTGATATTTGTATGTTCTTTTCTTTAGGATATAACTTTTAATAGAGAAAGAATAAGTAAATACTTATTAATACACTAATAACTCTAACCCAATTATCTTATAAACAAAAGGACGCCTTGCTTATGCTTGGCGTCCTTTATGTTGTTTTAAGTTTCGTCCAGACATAGCGTTACTCAAAAAGTAACAACATGGAAAATCTCATTAAATTAAAGTATATTATGCATTCACAAAAGAATTTGTTCTTAATATTATAAATTGAGCTTCTCTACACAAGTAGAATCTTCTCCTTCAAGTTCAATAGTAACATGGTCAATATTGAAGGTTTTTGCAATTTCTCTTACCTTAAGCTTGATTGTTTCATAATTCTTTTCTGCAACTATATGCAATGTCATTACATGAGAAAGTCCATCTTGAGTCCAAACATGTAAGTCGTGAATGGAAATAACATTATCTACTTGATTTAGTTTTTGAGTTAATTCTTCAATATTTAAATCCTCAGGTATGGCTTGTAATAATATCTTAAAGGTATCTCTTAGATTTTTATACACGTTATATAATACCCAAAATGTAATTCCTATTGAAAGCAAAGGGTCAAGAATAGGTAAGGAAGTGAACAACATGACAATGCTTATTACCAATACTCCTATCCAACCTAAAACATCTTCCATTATATGAAGAAATACTGCTCTTTCGTTTAATGTTTTTCCTCTTTTAACACTTAAGGCTGCAAGTCCATTAACAATTATGCCTAATATTGCAAGCCATAGCATACCTTGTGCATTAACCTCCTGAGGAGAGAATATACGACCAATTGCTTCAACAAGTATTAATATTGATCCAACAAGCAATATTGCAGAAAGTATTACAGAACTTAAAAGAGAAAATCTTTTATATCCGTAAGAATATTTATCATCCTTTGCTTTATTGGATTTCTTCTGCAATGCCCAAGCAATTGCTAAAGAAATTGAATCTCCAAAATCATGAACAGCATCAGATAAAATTGCAACACTATTAGTTATAATTCCACCAATAAGCTCAACAAATGCAAAAGCTAAATTGAGAAAAAAGGCTGTTCTTATATTTTTTGTTGAATTTTCCTTTGACATAGAAAATAGAATATATTATTTATCCTCCTCCGAAGAGTTTCTCATAAAGCCTTGCTCAGAGATAAAATCAAAGTAAGCTCTTGAAAAGGCTCTATTATCTTTCCCTTTGTATCTGCTTTCTGTAAAAACCTTTGCAAGATTTTCTTTATTGCTTTCTTTGCAATAAGCTTGAGATTGAGGCAATGCTTCAAAGTCATTATAATATATATCAATATCTTCTGAACTATAATCCTTATATGTTTCATTGTGAACAACTGCTTCCAAAGGTAAACGTTCTGTTAATGGTGGTTCTTCTGCAGGATAGCCAATTGTTATTGTTGTAACGGGAACAACATATTTTGGAAGATTAAGAAACTCTGAAATTGGTTTAGCCATATAGTTAACTGTTCCCAAATAACATATACCAAGTCCAAGTTCTTCTGCAGCATTGCAAATTGATTGAGTTAGAATTGTTGCATCAATAGTTGCAATATTTAACCACAAGAAATTATCATACTCAACACTGGTTCCCCTTTGAACACACCATTTGTGAAAGCGGTTTAAATCAGCACAAATAGTTATTACAACTGGAGCTTCAACAACCATTTCTTGTCCAAAATGAAACTTGCACAACTCCTTTTTCCTTTCCTGTTCTTTTGTAACAACAATAGAATAAGCTTGCATATTTCCACAATTAGAAGCTCTTATTCCTGCATTCAACAATACATTTAGAGTATCTTCATCAACAGGTTTATTTGAATATTTACGTATTGTTCTTCTTTCTAATAGAGTTTTAATATTATTATTTCCCATTTTAATGTGCTTTAATATAAATTTTTCATCTGCAAAGGTAAGAAATAAATAAAAAAACGTACATTTGTAGTTTGAAAAAAGACTTTATTGAATAACAAAATATAAAATATCATGAAAAGGAATAAGATTTTTACACTTGTTATAAGCACTTTGCTTTTATGTTCTCCAATATTATTTACTCAATGCTCTTTTTTTAAGACTGCAAATACTGTTGCTAGCTCTATAAACAACATTAGTGATAAGATTAATTTCTATGACCAGCAAGCAAAACATTATATTGCAGTTGTAAAGAAAGCAAAAAAAGGAGATGTTTTGGCAATTGCTGAAGCAGCTCAACTTCTAACTAAAGCTAAAGAATACAAAAAAGATCTTGATAAACTTATACCTCAAATGACTTCTTCACAAAAGAAAGAAGTTACAAGGATTGAACAAAGCATTCTTTCAGCAGCAAAAACATTGATTAAATAAGCTCTTAAATCGATATGAAGAAATTTTTAATTATAGTTGCTTTATTCGCATTTTCACTTGTTTCTTTGGCTCAAACTCCTCAGAAAACCACTACTTCTACTAAAACCTCAACTCAAACTAAAAGCAAAACTACTTCAAAGTCAAAAACCAACTCAGCTAAAGGAAAGAAAACTCAAGAAAAAGCTAAACCAGCTAAGCCAAAAGAAAAAGCTCTTTCAAAGGAAGAAATAAAAGCAGCTCAGGAAAAAGAAAAGACAGCTAAAGGATGCGAAGAAGCTAATAAAAAGCTTGTACTTGCTCATCAAGAAATGGATAATAAGCAATATTACAGAGCAGAAGAATTGCTAAAAGAAGCTCTTGAAATTTGTCCAAGTGATATCCTTAAGTATAAATATGAACTTGCATGGAATAACTATTTAATGAAAGAATTCAAAAAGACAATTGAAATTTTGGATACTCTTGCTTTAGATCCAGAATCTCCTGCAGATGTTTATCAACTATTGGGAAATGCCTACGATGAATTAGGAAATCAGAATATGGCTTTAATTACTTATGATAAAGGCTTAAGAAAACATCCTAATGCTGGTTGTTTGTTCTTGGAAAAGGGAAACCTTGCTTACAAACGTTCCAATTTTATTGGTGCTTTGGAACAATATGAAAATGGAATTGAAAAAGATCCTACTTTTGCTTCCAATTACTACCGCACATCTCAAATATTCCTATCCTCAAGCGAGGAAGTATGGGGAATTATGTACGGAGAAATTTTTATGCTTTTGGAAAAAGGAGGAGAAAGAGCAGTTGAAATGAGTCGTAAGCTTTATGAAACCTACCATAGTGAAATAACATTTACAACAAAAGATATTAAGGTTAACTTTAACGACCCAACAATTGTTTATTCTAATTCCAAAACACGTCCAAATTTTTTTCCTGACAACTATGAAAATGCATTAGTGAAAGCTTGTCAAGGAGAAAAAAACATAACTTTAGAAAGCCTAATCAGAATCCGTAAACGTTTTATCTCAATCTTCTACAGAGAGAGTCCAAGCTTTAAGAATGTTCTTTTCGATTATCACAAAAAACTAATTGATTTAGGACTTTTTGATGCTTATAACTATTGGCTTTTTGGCTATGGCAACACTCAGGAAGCGTCTTCATGGATAAAGAACAACAAAGCAGTGTTTGATCGTTTTATCAGTTGGCAAGAAGCAAATCCTTTCCCAATTTCAAAAGAAAACGTTTTCTCTCGCTACAAAATGGAATAGTTTTATATTTCATCATTCACAAATAGCATTGTTGAGATTTTCATTTTATGATTACACTAAATAATTTGAAAATAAAGTCTTATCTTTGCACCTTTAAAACAAATGTCTAAATTTTAAATATATAAGAGATGACACAAGACAAACAAATCTTTGACCTTATTGCTAAGGAAAAAGAAAGACAAATGCACGGCATTGAATTAATAGCTTCTGAAAATTTTGTTTCAGAACAAGTTATGCAAGCAATGGGTTCTGTATTGACAAACAAATACGCTGAAGGATACCCTGGAAAAAGATATTATGGTGGTTGCCAAATTGTAGATCAAACAGAGCAATTGGCAATTGACAGAGCAAAAGAATTGTTTGGAGCAGAATATGCAAACGTTCAACCTCACTCTGGAGCTCAAGCTAATATGGCAGTTTTCTTAGCTTGCCTAAATGTTGGAGATACTTTTATGGGATTAGACCTTAATCATGGCGGACACTTAACTCATGGTTCACCAGTTAATGCTTCTGGAATCAACTACAAACCTGTTGCATACGGAGTAGAAAAAGAAACAGGAGTTATTGATTACGATAAAATGGAAAAGGTTGCTTTGGAACATAAACCAAAACTAATTGTTGGTGGAGCTTCTGCTTATTCAAGAGATTGGGATTGGAAAAGAATGAGAGAAATTGCAGACAAGATTGGAGCAATTTTAATGGGAGACATTTCTCACCCAAGCGGACTTATTGCAAAAGGTGAATTAAATAATGCTGTTGAATATTGTCATATTGTTACAACAACAACTCACAAAACTCTTCGTGGACCAAGAGGAGGTTTGATTCTTGTTGGCAAAGACTTCCCTAACCCATGGGGTAAAACAACTCCAAAGGGAGAAGTTAAGATGATGTCAGCACTTTTAGACTCTGCAGTATTCCCAGGAATTCAAGGAGGACCATTGGAACACGTTATAGCTGCTAAAGCAGTTGCTTTTGGAGAAGCACTTACTCCAGAATACGGACAATATATTAAACAAGTAATGAAAAATGCTAAGGCTATGGCTGAAGCTTTTGTTGCAAAAGGCTATAAGGTTATTTCTAATGGAACAGATAACCATTTAATGCTTATTGACCTTAGAACAAAATTCCCTGATTTAACAGGTAAGGTTGCTGAAAACACATTAGTAAAAGCAGATATTACAATCAATAAAAATATGGTTCCATTCGATTCTCGCTCTCCTTTCCAAACATCAGGAATTAGAGTTGGAACTCCAGCAATCACAACTCGTGGATTGAAGGAAACAGAAATGGCAGAAATTGTTGATATGATTGACGCAGTTCTTTCAGATGTTAATAATGAAGAACTAATAGCTTCAACTCGTAAGAAAGTAAATGCAATGATGGCTAACCGTCCTTTATTTGCTTGGTAGAAAAATAATATAGCCTAAAGGCTTAAAACATAAAGACGCTTTACAATTCAATTTGTAGAGCGTCTTTTTTATTTTGTCTTTTCTTATGTGTTTTTAGGCAAACAAAAACCTATGTTTTTCTACACTTAATTTACTTAAAACAAAAAGCCTTTTAATGAGCTCTAAACAAAGAAAATACGACACTCAATCCTTGTTTCACGGATGCGAAATGCCATTTCGTTGCGATGAAATGCCATTTCGTTATAAGTGAAATGGCATTTCGCCAAAACGAAATGGCATTTCACTATCATTAACTCTTCGTTTGGAGTCGGCAAAAAGAGGTTTTAGTGTCATAAAAACTTCTTTAAAATTCTTAATGTCTTCTTTTATGCAAAAGGAATCTATTCCATTCCAAGAAGATTTGCAAACCTATTTAGCTCCTTCTCTGCTTCTTCAATTGAATCAATATATTTTAAAGTCATAAAAGGCTTCTCTGATTTTTAAAGTACAATCATAGAACTATCAGATATAAGAAAAATTGTTTTAAATATTTTGCAAAGCATCAAAAACCTATATCCTTTTTTATTACTTTTGTTGAATAATAATTTGATAGCAAAACTATGAATTACGAAGAAACAATAAACTATCTATTTACTTTTTTGCCTATGTTCCAAAGAATTGGAGCTGCAGCTTATAAGGCTGACTTATCTAATACTATTGCTTTAATGGAAGCCTTGGATAATCCTCAACATAAATTTAAATCAATTCATGTTGCTGGAACTAATGGAAAAGGTTCTACTTCTCATCTTTTAGCATCTTTGCTTAGAGAAAAAGGATTAAAGGTTGGATTACATACTTCTCCTCATTTGAAAGACTTCAGAGAAAGAATTAGAGTTAATGGAGTTATGGTTGAAAAGGATTGGGTTGTGGATTTTGTTGAAAAGAATAAATCAATAATTGAAGAAATACAACCTTCTTTCTTTGAAACTGCTGTTGCTATGGCTTTTAAATATTTTGAGGAACAAAAGATTGATATAGCAATTATTGAAGTTGGAATGGGTGGAAGACTTGATTCAACTAATGTTCTCTCTCCTTTGCTTTCTGTTATTACTAATATTAGCTTTGACCACACACAATTCTTAGGAAAAGACCTTTCTTCTATTGCTGGAGAAAAGGCTGGAATTATTAAAGATAATACTCCTGTTGTAATTGGTCAAACTCAAGAAGAAACAGCACCAGTTTTTATTAAAAGAGCTAAAGAACATAATTCAAAAATAAGCTTTGCTGACCAAATATATTCTATTCGTAATCCTTTGCATAAAGATTCTAAGTTAATTATTGATGTTTATAAGAAAGATGACTTATTATATAAGGGTTTAGTTTCTATGCTTAGTGGGAATTATCAGTTAAAAAATATTGCAACTGTTATTTGTGCTATTGAAGAATTAGGAAATATTGGATTTAAATTTTTAGAAGAAGAAATAAGAGCAGGATTTTTAAACCTTCAAACTAATTCGCCTTTAATGGGAAGATGGCAAACCTTATCAACTAATCCTTTGACAATTTGCGATACTGGTCATAATGAAGATGGTTTATCTTATGTTATTGAACAAATAAATCAAACTCCTCATAATAATCTTCATTTTGTTTTAGGAATGGTAAATGATAAAGATATTGATAAGGTTCTTTCAATGTTACCAAAACAAGCTCATTATTATCTTTGCAAGGCAGATATCCCAAGAGGATTAGAAGTTGAGATACTTGCAAAAAAAGCTAAAGAAGCTGGATTAATCTATTCTACATATAAATCAGTAAAAGAAGCTTTAAGTTCTGCTCAAAGAAATGCTAAGGAAAATGATTTAGTATTTGTTGGTGGAAGTACTTTTACTGTTGCAGAAGTTGTATAGCCTTAATTTAATTAACCCTCTTTCTATGAAAAGAAATATTATTCTATCCTTCATTTTTATTCTTATTAGTTTACAAGAAATAAAATCTCAAACAATTTATCATAATGATTGGATTGACTTTAATAAGAATGGTAAAAAAGATATTTTTGAAGATAGAAATGAATCAATAGACAAAAGGGTTGAAAATCTTTTAAAGCAAATGACCATTGAAGAGAAGGAAGGTCAATTGCTTACTGGCTTAGGCTGGTTAATGTATGAAAAGAAAGGTAATGAAATTTTAATTACCGATGAATTAAAAAAGGTAATGTTAAATTCTCCTATGGGTGGATTATGGGGATTTATGAGAGCTGACCCTTGGAGCGAGAAGAATTTAGTTAATGGACTTAATCCTCAAATTGCACCAAAGGCAGTTAATAAAATGCAAAAATATGTTATTGAAAATACTCGTTTAGGTATTCCTTTATTATTGTCAGAAGAATGTATGCATGGTCAAATGTCTGTTGGCACAACAGTCTTCCCTACTGCAATTGGTCAAGCATCAACCTGGAACACTGAATTAATTCAAGAAATGGCTAAAACAATAGCTTTTGAAACAAGAACTCAAGGTTCTCATATTGGTTATGGTCCTATTCTTGATGTTGCAAGAGATCCTCGATGGTCAAGAGTTGAAGAAACATTTGGAGAAGATTCTTATCTAATTGGTTCTATGGGTGAAGCTGTTGTTAAGGGTTTTCAAGGAAAGGATTTAAAGAATGATAAAAGCATTATTTCTACTCTTAAACATTTTGCAGCTTATGGTTGGACTGAAGGAGGACATAATGCAGGTTCTGCAAACATTGGAAATAGACAATTAGAAGAAATTATTTTACCTCCTTTTAAAAGAGCTATTGATGCAGGAGCTTTATCTGTTATGACTTCTTATAATGAAATTGATGGAATACCTTGTTCTTCTAATAAATACTTAATAGATGATATTTTAAAGAATAGTTGGCATTTTAATGGATTTGTTGTTTCCGACCTTCATTCAATTGCAGGACTTATTGGTCATGGAGTTGTTGAAAACAAAAAAGATGCTACAAGACTTTCTTTTAATTCTGGAATAGATGTTGATTTAAGTGCGACCGATTATAAAGGAAATATTATAGATTTGTATAAGGAAGGCAAAATAAATATTAAATATATTGATAATTCTGTAAGAAGAGTATTAAAAGCTAAGTTTATTCTTGGATTATTTGATTCTCCTTATGTTGAAGAAAATCCTAATCCTTTTCCTTATTCTCATAAAGAATTGGCAAGAGAAGTTGCTCGTCAATCAATAACCTTATTGAAAAACAATAATGATATTCTCCCATTAAGAAAAGACAGTATTAATATTGCTCTTATTGGTCCTAATGCTGATAATATATATAATATGTTAGGAGATTATACTGCTCCTCAATATGAAAAGGATATAATTACTGTTAAGAAAGGATTTGAAGAAAAACTAACAAATGGTTCAACACTTCATTATTCTAAAGGTTGTGCAATAAGAGATTTGGATACAAGCGATTTTCAAAATGCTTTAAACATTGCAAAAAATAGTGATATTGTAGTTATGGTTATTGGAGGTTCAAGTGCAAGAGATTTCAGATCTGAGTTTGAAATTACTGGAGCTGCAAGAGTATCTAATACCTCAACATCTGATATGGAATGTGGAGAAGGTTATGACAGAAGTACTCTTAACTTAATGGGTAGGCAAGAAGAACTACTAAAAAGAATAAAAGAATTAGGCAAACCAATAATATTAGTTTTAATTAATGGCCGTCCTTTAATTCTTAACTGGGCTGACAGTAATTGTAATGCAATTGTGGAGGCATGGTATCCTGGTATGGAAGGAGGAAATGCAATTGCTGATATAATTTTTGGCGATTATAATCCTTCTGGTCGTTTGCCTATTTCATTTCCTCGTTCAGTTGGTCAATTACCTGTTTATTATAATACCAAAAGACTTTCTAATCGTTCAAACTATTTAGATGAAAAAGGAACTCCCTTATTTCCTTTTGGATATGGTTTAAGCTATACTGAATTTAAGTATGAAGATATAAAGGTTACAAAACAAGGCAACAGAAGTAAGGTTAATGTTAGAGTTGAAGTAAATATTAAAAATGAAGGCAAAAGAGATGGAGATGAAGTTGTTCAAATTTATGTAAAGGATATAATAAGCAGCTTTACAACACCAGAAAAACAGCTTCGTGCTTTTAAGAAAGTAAATATTAAAAAAGGAGAAACCAAGAATATAGTTTTTGATTTGGGAAATGAAGCATTTGAACTCTTAAATGAAAATGGAAAGTTTGAAATTGAAGAAGGTAGATTTAAAATTATGGTTGGCTCTTCTTCTGATAATACTCCACTTGAACAAGAAATAGAAATAAACAAATAATATTTAGGATGAAAAAGATTTTCTTATTAGTTTTAATTGGTCTTTTTGCACAAGCAACTTATGCTCAAAGTG
>DHDW01000037.1:20748-30041 GCA_002399565.1 Bacteroidales bacterium UBA4866
GAATTTGAGACAGACACAGTAATTTTAAATAGAATAGAAGATTGGAAAGACTTAAAGTTTGGATTTATGATGCATTGGGGAATTTATTCTCAATGGGGAGTTGTTGAGTCATGGAGCATTTGTAACGAACCTTGGATAACTCGTAATGGAGAAAATTATGTTGATTATGTAAAGCGTTATCAAGACCTAAATAAAACCTTTAATCCTAAGAAGTTTAATCCTGAATATTGGGCAGATATTGCAAATAAAGCAGGAATGAAATATGTTGTATTTACAACAAAGCATCATGATGGTTTTTGTATGTTTGATACTAAAGAAACTTCTTATTCAATAACTGATAAGTCTTGTCCTTACTCTTTAAATCCTAAGGCTGATATTACAGCAGAAGTTGTAAAGGAATTTAGAAAGAAAAACTTTTGGATAGGCTTATACTTTTCCAAACCTGACTGGCATTGCAAAGATTATTGGGCTCCTGAGTGGGCAACTCCTGATAGAAACGTAAACTATGATATAGATAAGTATCCTCAACGTTGGAAGAAATATTGTGATTTTACTTTTAACCAAATTAAAGAATTAACAACAAACTATGGAAATATTGATATCCTTTGGCTTGATGGAGGTTGGGTACGCCCTCAATGGAGTTTGAATGAAGAAAGTGAAAGCTGGCTTGGTTGTTATAAAAGAATTCAAGATATAAATATGCCAAAGATAGCTTCAATGGCAAGAGAAAATAATTCTGACCTTATAATTGTTGACCGTTCTGTTCATGGAAAATATGAAAACTATAGAACACCAGAACAAGAAGTTCCTGATAAACCTTTAGACTATCCATGGGAAACTTGTATGACTATGGGAGATTCTTGGTCTTATGTTCCAAACGATAATTATAAAAGCACAAATAAATTAATTCATCTCTTGGTTGACATTGTATCTAAAGGAGGGAATTTCCTTTTAAATGTTGCTCCTGATGCCAATGGAGAACTTCCAATAAATGCCGTTGAAAGAATGAAAGAAATTGGTTCTTGGTTAGATGTAAATGGTGAAGCAATTTATGGAACTCGTCCTGTTTCTCCATATAAAGACAATAAATTGTGTTTCACTCAAAGCAAAAATGGAAAAATTTATGGAATTTACTTACTAGACGAAGGCAATAATCTTCCAGAAACAATTGAATTTAATACTCCTCAAGAATTAAAGACTGGAAGCATTAAAATAAAAGGAACTAATATAAAAGCAAAATTAATAAAGCAAGTTAAAGGCTATAAAATAATAATACCAAAGAAACTAAAAGAAAATCAACCATCACAACACGCAGTTGTTTTTTGTTTGTAAATTTTTCTAAAAGAAATATTAATTATTTCGCAAATAATTTTGCATATCATCTTTTTTGTTATATCTTTGTGGTTGTATATTTATAAATTATTGTAATATGAAAAAGACATTATTTATTTTATCATTATTAGCAGTTTCATTGTTTGGCGTTAGTGCTTGTCAAGAAATGTTTGACGATAACGGAAATGTTAATTGGGGCGATTTCCCAACTGAAACAGGTACTGGAACTTGTACTGATAGCTGTACAGGTGAAGAAAACCATCATAATCACAATTATGGAGGAACTGAAACAGGAACATGTTCTGGAACTCAAACAGGCAATCATCAAGGGCATGGCGGTGGACATGGTCATCATGGACAAAACTAACAAATAGTTAGTTGTTTTTAAATAAAGGCGAGGCTAAAAAATAGTCTCGCTTTTTTTATTTATAGAATAAAACTTTTTCTTTGTAATCAATATTACAAAGAAGAAAAATTAAGGATTGTAATTTTGTGTCAAAATCAAAATAGTAATAACAAATAAAAAAATCCAATGAAAACAATTAATTATAAAGAATTAGACGTAATGAAAAATCCTCACGGAGTTGAAGCTAAAAAATTGCTTGAAACAGAACATTCTCAAGTTATACATATGCATTTAAAAGCAGGAGAAAGTCTAAAAAGGCACACAACTCCAGTAGATGTTTTCTTCTATGTTTTAGAAGGAGAAGGTTATGTTGAAATTGGAGAAGAAAAGGTTTTGGTAAAAAAGGACACATTAATTGAAAGTCCAAAAGGAATTCCTCATTGTTTATATAATGAAAGTGAGGGTGATTTTAAAGTGCTTGTTGTAAAAACTCCATGTCCAACAAAACCAGCTGAAGTAAAATAGTAAATGATATAATTATTTTATAAATAAGACTTATTGATTATCGAATAATATAAATATCTTCGTTATCCTTCTTCATCATATACTTCTCTCTTCCATACTTTTCGATAGCATCAATATCTGTTTTAAGCTTAATGATATTGATGCTATCTTGTTTCATTTCTTTAACATAAAACTCTTTCTTCTCCTCCATTTGACGAAGTTGTTTGTGGAGTTTGTAATAGTAAACCAAACTATTCTCTCCAAGCAAAAGCAACAAAGCAAACCCAACCCCAATCAAAAAATAGCGATTGATTAAAAGCTTAAATATACTTTTTTTATTAATAAAGGATGGGACTTTAAGTTTCATTATATTATCTTTTTGTCATAAAGGTCATTTATTGTTTCTCCTCCAATTAGCCAATAAGTATTGAGTCCAACTTTTTTTGCACCTTCAATATGTTGAGGACTATCTTCAATAAACAAAGTTTCCTCTGCTTTTATTTCTGCATCGTTTAATAACCATTTAAAAGATTCTGGATGAGGTTTTCTCATCTTTATCTCGTTTGAAAAATAGGCTTTGGTGAATAGCATTTGAAAAATATCAAATCCAAATTCCTCTTCATAACGTTTCTTTAGCAATTCAATATGAAGTTCGTTAGTATTGCTAAAAAGGTAAACATTATATTTTAATTTCAAGAGTCCAATTAGTTCAATCCTTTCTTTTGGCAAATCAAGAATCATAGAAAACCAAGCCTTATCAATTTGTGCATCTGTCAAATCAACCTTAACCAAATCTCTAATTCCATTTCTAAACTCTTCAATGGAACACTTTCCTTCTTCAAACTTATCTACTATCTCTACTTGCTTAGCTTGTGTGAAATGCTTATCAAAATCCATAACTCCATATTCTTTGAAAACATCTACCATTTTATGATAGTCAACATTTAAAACAACACCACCCAAATCAAGTAATAAATTCTTAATCTCACTCATTTCTATTTCTCTTCCTTTCTATAATGATTCCAGCCTTGAGCCCTAAGTTCTATAGTTGTATCTTGAGGAGTCACTAACTGACATCCCATTGTTTTATCTGTTATATGCCCAATAACTGTTATATTTTCGTTTTCTTTAATCTTTTCAAAGTCTTTTTGGTCTATTGTGAAAAGGAGCTCATAATCTTCTCCCCCATTCAAAGCTCCAACATCTGCCATTATTTTAAACTCTTCCAATGTTCTGGTTGTTTGATAATCGATTGGGAACTTTTCAATGTAAAGCTCACAGCCAACATCAGAACTTTTGCAAATATGAAGCATTTCTGAAGCCAATCCATCAGAAATATCTATCATGGAAGTTGGAAGAATATTATTTTCTCTCAACCATTCAACAGTTTTCTTTCCTGCTTCTGGTTTAAGCTGACGTTCCAAAACATATTCATAAGTTGAAAAATCAGGTTGAAAATTAGGATTAGCCTTAAAGGTTACCTTTTCTCTTTGCAAAACTAAAAGCCCAGCATAAGCTCCTCCCAAATCACCACTGACACAAACCAAATCATAAACCTTTGCTCCATTTCTTACAACCATTTTATCTTGTTCAACTTCACCAATAACGGTAATTGAAATAAAAAGTCCAGAAACAGAAGAAGTGGTATCACCTCCAACAATATCTACATTATATTTTTCACAAGCCAAATGAATACCTGAATAAAGCTCTTCTAAAGCCTCAACAGAATATCTATTGCTTGCAGAAATTGTAATTGTAATTTGTTTTGGCTGACCATTCATTGCATAAATATCGGAGAAGTTTACAACACAAGCCTTATAGCCTAAATGTTTTAGAGGTGTGTAAACCATATCAAAATGCACTCCTTCAACCATTGCATCAGTTGAAACCAAAACAATTTTATCGTTGTATTTTAATGCAGCTGCATCATCACCAATCCCAATAATGGTGGAATTATTTCTAATTTCTTGTTTTGGATTTAATCTTTCAATCAATCCAAATTCACCTATCTCTTCTAACTCAGTTCTTTGTTCCATTCAAAACCATATAAATTTAATGATGCAAAGATAGTAAAAAAATACGGGGCTAAGATTATAGTTCCTATAGATTTCTATTTATCTAACAAATATAGATAGTTAGCATAGCCCTCTTTTTCCATACTTTCCTTTGGAATAAAACGTAAGGAAGCACTATTGATGCAATAACGCATTCCTCCCAATTCCTTAGGACCATCATTAAACAGATGTCCAAGATGAGAATCTCCTTTCTTACTCCTAACCTCAGTTCTAATTATCCCAAAGCTAACATCGACTTCTTCCTCAAGTTTATTATAATCAATTGGCTTTGCAAAACTTGGCCATCCACAATCAGAATCAAACTTATCCTTTGAAGAAAAAAGAGGTTCACCCGTTGTTATATCAACATATATTCCTTCTCTATCCTCATCCCAATATTCATTCTTATAAGGAGGTTCAGTAGCATTTTCTTGAGTTACCTCATATTGAATTTTAGATAATTTATTCTTCAAAACCTCATCACTTGGCCTTTGAAAAGGATTATAGTTTGGAGTTTCTTTAAATTGGTTTGCTTTCTTTGCCAAATCAAATAAATCTTTACCAATATGACAATAGCCACCTCTATTATTATCTAAATAATCTTGATGATAAAGTTCTGCATCGTAAAAATTCTTTAAAGGCAATACCTCAACCACAATAGGCTTATCATATTCTTTTGAGATATCTTCAATTTTCTTTTCAATAACTGGCAAATCCTTTTCATCTACATAATATATACCTGTTCTGTATTGAGTGCCTATATCCCCTCCTTGTTTGTTTAAACTTGTTGGGTCGATGGTTTGAAGAAATAAATCAATCAAAAGTTCTAAAGTAACAGCTTTAGGATTATAAGTAACCTTAACCGTTTCTGCAAAACCAGTATCTCCATAGCATACTTCCTTATAAGTTGGATTAGCAAAATTTCCATTAGCATAACCCACCTGAGTTTCTTCCACTCCTCTAATAAGTTTTAAGAAATGCTCCGTTCCCCAAAAACAACCACCAGCAAAGTATATTTCTTTCATTTCTCTATTTTCATTCATAATCTCTTTAGTTTTAGTTTGACTAAATGAACAAGAATTTAGAGATAGAACCATCCCCAATATATATAATAAATATTTAGTCAAATTCATGTTCATAACCATTTCCTAATTAAACGAATTAATGGGTTTAATATTTCAAAATCCACTTTTCTTAATATAAAAGACAAAGGGAATTGACTTATTTTTCAATTCCCTTGTTCTATTTTATTCTTTCTTCGTTTTAAAATTTTCTTTCTTCGTTTCAGTAAATTCTTTCTTCGTTTTAATTTCCTGAAACAGCGTTTTAAAAAAGCAATTCATTTTCTAATTAATGATTGACTATTAGTTTAATTGTTTTATTAGTATTATTTGTTGTTAGTTTAATATAATAAATACCTGAAGGATAATTCTTGGTGTCTAAGATTAGTTCTTCTTTATTTGCTTCAATATCATAATTTTTTAGCTGCCTACCATATAAATCATAAACAGAAATAATAGCCTTTTCATTCAAATTATTTATTCTTATTACTGAGCTATTATTTGTTGGATTAGGAAATATATTTATTGACAAATCATCACTAATTATGTCTTCATTTAATGAAAGTGTAGTAAAGTTTTTTACTGTTCCATAAACCGTTCCTGCAATATTTACGAAGTAAGTTGTATAATAGAATAAAGAATCTGACGGTAAATTCTCAAGTCTATAATGGAAGTCGGTTAAAGTACTATTATATATTATTGGAATTTTAACAACACCCTCTGATAGAAGATTAATGTCAGGTTGATTATCTAATAAAAATCCCATTTCAACTCCTGTTGTTGCATTACCATTGCTTACTAATAATCCATTTAAAATTACAGAAGAATCTGTAATAGAACTAGCATCAAGAGTTTCTACTTCTCCTTCTAAAATAGTTACCAATGTTGTAAAGCCAACCCCAACCCAATTGGATATATAAGAATAATCTACTCCTCTAACATAAGCGATATAAGGTGTTGCACCAATTAGATTATCAAACATAAAGTTTGTATCTATTACTTGAATTGGAGTTATTGTGGTATCTAAAGTTACTTCCCAAAGAACCTCGTCATCACCCTTTTGCCATAAGAAATAAGCACTAGTATCTGTAATATTTGTTACTAAAGCGTTTATTGGAGAAGGACAATATCTTTTATGATTAGTTGTAAACTCAACTCCTACCCATGGAGAATGAGAATATACACAATTAGAACGGACATAAGCTGTGTAATGTGTGGAATCTGATAAATTAGAGAATTGATAATTTGTGTCATTTACATTAATATGATTAACTAATGTATCTAATGATACATCCCAAGATGTTTCATCTCCAGCAGGACTCCAAGTAAAGAAAGCAGAACTTTCAGTTGTATTAGTTATTGTCAATGAATTTGGCTCAGGACAAGGAGGTGAATAGTTTTGATTATAGTCTATTAGGACATCATCAATATAATAATTACAAGAATTACATTTAAATGAAATATAACGACCATTGCCTGTATAATTACTAAAATCAACATTTATAGTTTCCCAAATATTTTGATAAGTAGCAGCTACTGATGTTATTGAATCAAAAGTGCTTCCATCATTTGGATCACTCATAATTCCAATAGTTAAATAAATAATGTAATAATAAGGTCTTTTAATCGATAAACTCACTTTCAAATCACTAATATTAATACTTGAATCAATTTGCGGAGTTGAAGCAATTGAATAATCACCATCAAATGCAAGAATATCCAATCCATTTGGAGGAGAATTATTTGTAAAAGTTACTTGTGGAATTCTATATGGGTCTGTAGAATATCCCGTCCAACAAGGAAGCATATCAGTTTCAATCCAATATACTGTATCAAAATTTTCAAAAAATGGAATTGATGAAATTGTAGCACAAGGAGTACTAAACTGCGAAAAATGACTTGCAGTTGAAAGTCCATTACCACAAATAGTTTTTACATAAACATCATATGTTGATGCTTGATATATTCCAATGAGATTATAAGGGATTGAAGTAACATAAACAGAGTCAGTTGTTGCAGTGCCAATCTTTCTATAATATAAATACCAAGCAGTATCTGAAGAATGTGTAGGCAACCAATTAATAGTTGCATGATTTGAACCAACATTACTTATTGATATTTGAGTTGGCTGAGCACATTGTGGGATATAATCTATTTCAATATCATCTAATGTAAAATAATAAGGATTTCCTACAGTTTTAAATGCAATGTATTTGTCAGTACCAGCAAGAAGAGTTGAGTTAAATAGCACTTCATATTCTCTCATAATATTATCATTACATGAAATTTCAAAAACGTCTTCAAAAGTATTCGTATCATTTTTATTGCTCATAACACCAACAATTAATGTAGAAGTGAAATTTTCATTTGCACCATATATATCCTTCATTTTAAATTTAACTTTTAAAAGATTAATATCTTCTTCAATTTGAGGAGTAATTACATAATGAGGAGTATTCCAATTGCTATTAAGCATTAAGCTTGAAGGATATGATGAGTAATTTTCTTGAATAATTGTTGGGTTATTAATTGATGACCAGCAAAGAGGATAATTTAATCCAAAGTTTGAATAAGAATCAAAGTTTTCTATGTAAGGGAAAGAAGATATTTTTCCACATTGTGTATGAAAGGTAATTGTATCACTATTATCTGTAGGAGTATTACAGTCTAATCTAACATAAAAATTATAAAAAGTTGAAGGTGCTAAATTTGTAAGGTGATAAGGTAAAGAAGTTACATAAACTGAATCAAAACTAATGTCAGAAGATTTCTTATAATATAGCCAGCAATTAGGAGCAGGAATTGTTATTGTGTTCCAATTTAACTCGGCGCTATCAGTTGTAATATTGGTTGCTCTTAGATTAATTGGGGTAAAACAATTACTATAATTATCTATATATACATTATCTATATCAATATAAGGATATGAAGAGTAAGTATTTGGTACTTTTGCTTTAAATGCTATAATATGTCCATTCCCAGTATAATTATTAAAATATACTATTTTTTCAACCCAGGAAGTTTCTGTTGTAGAAAGAGTCGTTATTGAATCAAAAGTTGACACATCATTTTCATCAGACATAATACCTACTATTAAATTTTCTTGTTCTCCTTGCATCATAAATCTCATAAATAAATCATTAATATGAATGGATGAATCAAAAGTAGGAAGTAATGCATAACTGCTTGTATTTGGATATGAATTTGGATAGTATAAACCTAAACTATAAGAACTTTGATATCCACCATTATAAACTCTTGGAGTATTATTGTTTAATGGATTTATTCTATTCCAGCAGTCAATATAGTTAGAACTGTTATATGTTTCAAAATCTTCATAAAAAGGGATTTGTGTTAAATAATTACAATCAGTAGTAAAAGTAACAATGTTACTTATTTCCAAAAAAGTGGAATCGCAAACTAATCGAAGATAAGCATTATATTTTGTATTTGGTAATAGGTTTGAAAAAAAATAACTTAGATTATTAATTACAGGAATTGAATCATAATAAATTGAATCATTTTCTTTAATATATAAATACCAAGAACTGTCATTTGCAAAGGCTGTCCATGATGCTAATGCACTTGATTGAGTAATATTGGATACATTTAATTCTGAAACCACACAATTATTTGGAAGAATAGAAATATTATCTATTGCGGCTGGTGGTTGAGCCCCTCTACCATCATTAGTCCAAACAAAAATTAATTTTTTAATTGTCCCATTTGCTCCTAAATATGGAAGTTGAATAGTATGATTATTTATTGTTGTTGGATTTGATGGATTACAAAAATATGACCTATTTCCTGAAAAAAGAATTACACCATCTGTATATGAAGTAGTAGAGAAATCAGGTCGTGTAGAAGAACCTGTAAATACAACATCTTCATCAACAAGAAATACTTTTAAATAATCAAAATTAATCTCTCCTCCAATTCTTGAATTAAAAGATAAAGTATACCCTCCTGCCCCAGAAACCTCAAATAATCGAGAAG
>DHDW01000037.1:30138-59095 GCA_002399565.1 Bacteroidales bacterium UBA4866
GAGAAGCAACTACAGTACTAGCACCTTGACTAACTAATGCTCCAAAATAATAAGTATTATTTAATCCATTATCTTGAGAAACATATAAAGAATAGCCTTCAATAGGAGATTGATTTACAGCTTGACCTATAAACCATTTATTAGGAGCATTTCCATTAGATATTTCCCAAGCATTTCTTTCATTCACTGAACTAAAATCACAATAATATGGTAAAGTTGCTGGAGCACCTTTTGTTATTATGTTTATATATGCCCAATTACTACCACAATTCTGCCTAATTCCAATTCTATAATTTGATGCAGGATTTAATCCATTGATTTGATATGGAAAATTAATTATTGTATCGTTAAAGTTAATTATCGTTTCATTATTCAAACTATCTCCTTCCAAAAGATATGAAATCTGATATCCTTGTTGTTGATAATTAAAAGTATCCCATATAAGCTTAACCATTGAATAAGTTATACTATCAGCACGAAAATCGTACACATTTGGACAAGGAGTATAATAATCAACATAAATATCATCCACTCTAGAATTATATTTGGATAATATAGTTATATATCTTCCCAATCCATTATAACTATTGAAATTTACTTCAAATCTATGCCATAAATTATCTGAAGGAGCGTTGATAATATTTATTGTATCAAATGTAGATAAATCATTAGGATTCTCCATAACACCAATCATTAATTTGGAACCCGATGAAGTTCTCCTAAATCTAAAAGATAAATTTACAGATGAAGTTGAAATTGTATCTTCTAACATAGGGAGTGATAAATAAGAATTATTATTCAAATATAATGATGTTGTTAGATTATATGTTTCTGTATTTTTCAATTCCACGTTTGAAGTTTTGTACCAACATATAGGAAAAGATGTTGATGAATAAATATTGAAATCTTCACTATATGGAAGTGTAATTTTCTTACACAAAGGAGAAAAGGTTATAACATTACTTTCTTGCCAGTTTCCATTTCCACATAAAACCTTAACATAAGCATTATATTGAACTTGATCTGGACATTCTAAAACAAAAGTTGTTGTATCTAAATTAATAAAAGAATAAACTTCAGAATTAAATGGCTTATAATATAATACCCACGCACTATCACTATATCCAGCAGTCCACTTTAATTCAACACTGTCTTCATAAGAATTTAAAACACTTAAAGTTGGAGAAGCACAAGGATTTTCTTGTATTGTTATATTGTCTATTGCAGCAGGATAATATCTTTGTCCTCCATAAGCATCAGCATATCTATTTGTCCATAGGAAAATTAATTTCTTTATAGTTCCAATTTCTCCTTGATATGGAATATTTATTGTGTGAGAATTGATGACAATAGGATTTGAATTATTATAAAAATATGGGAAAGCATCATTATGAAAATAAGAATAAGGACTGTTCACTTCACCTCCAAATAATATTGCACCATCTGAATAATTTTTTGAAGCATAATATGGAGCATAAGGAGTATTAGTACCTAAAAAACTTGTATTTGAATCAACAACAAAAACTTTTAACATATTATCAAAGTTATAATCTCCTTTTACTCTTGAATTAAAAGTAATTGTATAACCTCCTGCTCCATTTGATTCAAATAATCGTGAAGCAGTAACTACTGTGTTAGAATAATAATTCATAGTATTACTATCTCCATTATTATCTGAAACATACATAGAATATCCTGTCATATCTCCACTATTTATTGCTTGACCAAAAACCCATTTATTTATACAATCATCATTTGAGAACATCCATTTATCTCTTTCTTCTTGAGTTTCAAAATCACAGCTATATGGTAAAATAGCTGGAGAACCCATTGTATATGCATCTATTATTGTCCAAGCACCTCCACAGTTCTGTCTTATAGCGAATGAATAATGAGTTGAAGGAGTTAAATTTGAAATAAGAAAAGGTAAAGATGATGTGTTAGGTAGATTAATAATTGTAGTAGTACTATCAGGATTAAAGGTATCAGAATATGGAGAATAAGCTATTTGATAACCATTATGAGAGTTATTTGTAGTATTCCAAGAGAAAGCAATTGAATTATGAGTGGTTTCTATCGGCCTGAAATCATATACATTTGGACATTGAAGTTTATAATCAATAGTAACATCTCCTATACTATGAGCTCCATTTCTTCCTAAAGCTTCAACTCTGAATGCAATATGATTGTTTGTTCCTACAACAATATTATTGTCAATATTTATTTCGTAGAAACTTAAATCAGTATAAAAATTTGTTAAAATCAACGTATCAAACAAAGATACAAAAGTATTTGTGTCATTAGCATCACTCATTACTCCAAAAGAAAATTTAACTCCTGCATCTGACCAAGCATAATTTCTTGCATGAAATTTAACACTTAAACTATTTATATCTTTTGTAATTTTAGGAGAAATAAAATAGTTTCTATTTCCTAAATCATAAACATTCAAATTAACACCACCTCCATATATGTAATAATTACCACCCCAGCACAAAGGTGTGTAATTAGCCAGTGAACTAAAATCAAAATAATATGGGATAGTATCTATTGTTGCACAAATAGTTCTAAAAGAGATTTCACTCCATAAACTAAAAGTAGTATCATTACATGATTTTCTAAGTCGTACATTGTAATCACTATTTTCAAATAATGAATCTAAAATAATATAATTATTATCTGAATATTCATTATTTGCATTATTCCAATCATATTCAGAAGATAATTTATATTCTATTATCCAATTAGAAGTGGTATCATTTTCTTCCCAACTTATTCTTGCCTGATTAGGTGTTATATCACTTACATTCAAATTAAAACCATTAGGGCAAGTAGTAAAATTAAATCTAATATTGTTTCTATGATTAGAATTATTTCCGAAATCAGGTGTAGAATCAATCGTAAAAGTATTTGGATAAGTTAAATAAGCTGTTCGAGTTAGAGGTAAAGAGTTTTCTTCAGACAAATAACCTAGTGTATCATTATGACAATTATAATTTAGCGATTTATTTGAGACAAATGTTATAACTAAATTAGAATTACCATCCAAAAAATAAGGTCTGTCAAAATAAATATAAGATAAAGCTATGGTATCATTAAAATCATATAAAGGATCATTAGTAAACACTCCATAATTATCTCTACTAAAAACCCTGGTCGAATTATCAAGAGAAATAAATTCATTCTGGAAAGAACTTAGAGTGGTTGTACCAATATATATTGATAAATTACCATTACATAAATAAGAAAAATTATAAGACTCTAATGCAATTGACTCAATATACATACCATTTTGATTAATCTCCTGAGCTGTAAAAATCTGCTGAATAAATGTGGATGTACTGTCATCAATAAAGAAAGGAATCTCTAAATTATTTGTTGTTCCATTTCCAATTCTAACAATTTGACCAAAGGATTGCAAACAAAAAAGTATTGCTATTAAAGATAATATAGTTTTTTTCATGATATTTAAATTATTTCCTACGCAAAAGTACATAAATAATCATTACTATAATAAAAAAACAAAAAAATCCTTATTCATGACAGAATAAGGATTTTAAATTTTGTTACTAAGAACAATTTTATTTTTTAAATATTATGCTCCAAGAGTAGCTACCATAACTGCTTTTATGGTATGAAGACGGTTTTCTGCTTCGTCAAATACTATTGACATTGGGCTTTCAAATACATCTTCAGTTACTTCCATAGCTTCCAAACCATATTTAGCGTGGATATCTCTACCTACTTGAGTTTCTAAATTGTGGAATGCTGGAAGGCAGTGCATAAACTTAACGTTAGGATTACCTATCATCTTAACAACATCCATATTTATTTGGTAAGGACGAAGTAGTTTTATTCTTTCTTCCCATACTTCTGCTGGTTCTCCCATTGATACCCATACGTCAGTATATAAGAAATCACATCCCTTAACAGCTTCTTCAACATTATCAGTGATTGTTATCTTAGCTCCAGTTTCTTTTGCAATTTCTCTACATTTTGCAACTAATTCAGCATCTTGTTGGCATGATTTAGGAGCAGCAGCACGGAAATCCATTCCCATTTTAGCGGCACCAACCATTAATGAATTTCCCATATTGTTCTTAGCATCTCCTAAGTAACAGAAAGTAATTTTATTTAATGGTTTGTCGATATGTTCAGTCATTGTTAAGAAGTCAGCCAAGATTTGAGTTGGGTGAAATTCTGTTGTTAAACCATTCCAAACAGGAACTCCAGCATATTCAGCTAAAGTTTCAACAGTTGATTGGTCATAACCACGATATTCAATACCATCGTACATTCTTCCAAGAACTCTTGCAGTATCTTTCATTGATTCTTTCTTCCCCATTTGAGAACCTGAAGGTCCTAAATAAGTAACGTGAGCACCTTGATCTAAAGCACCAACTTCAAAAGCACAACGAGTACGAGTTGAGTCTTTTTCAAATAGAAGTACTATATTCTTTCCTTTAAGGGTTTGAACTTCATTTCCTGCATATTTTGCACGTTTAAGGTCACGTGACAAATCCAAAAGATATTGAATTTCTTTTGGAGTAAAATCTAAAAGCTTCAAAAAGCTTCTGTTTCTTAAATTGAACGCCATATTAATTAAATTTTATTGTGTCAAAAAATTATTTATTTAGGGCACAAAGTTAAGAATTTATTCCCATCTGCAAAAATATTTGAAATTATAATAAGATTATCCGATGAAAACTAATGCTCTATCCTTTTATTTCTTCTTCTTTCCTGAGAATATTGGAGTAAATAACGCAAATGCAGCCATAGTATAACCCCAACCAGCAGCTTGAATATATGAACCAACATCTTTTAAATAAAGAATCGCAGAATCTATAACCCATCCATCATCACACATTGTATCAAATAAGGGAGATATTACAATCATAATAATAAAATAAATCGCCCCAAGACTAATGGCGTAAGTATTAAAAAACAAAATCTTCTTTAATAAGCTATATGACCTAAAGCTTTCTTTTACATCTCTCATCTTACAGTATTTTTTAGTAAATAATAATCAAGAAATCCAATTAATAACTCAATTTATAAGTCTACAAAGTTAATATTTTATTCTTGTTCGCAAAGACTTTTACATAAAAAACAAAGCTATTAAAATTTAGTGCTTTTTTACACCAATAAAAAAGCCACTTAACCCACACTAAACAAGGATTTAACGACCTCTAAACTTTGCTTTAGTGAAGGCGAAATGCCATTTCGTTGCGATGAAATGCCATTTCGTTATTGGTGAAATGCCATTTCGCTGAAACGAAATGCCATTTCACCTTCATTAAGTCGTTATTTAAAGGTCAACAAAACCTTATAAAATTTCATCCAAACCTTATTTAAAATCAGAAGATTTAAGTTTATGGAGCTCCAAAACTCCTATTTTCGTCTTAAAACATCATAAAAATAGAAATAAATATGATTTTATGGATAAAAAAACATCAAAACCTATTTTAATTGGGGAAATTATTGTAACTTTACAAAAAATTTAAATCAAGCTATTTACTTGTATCATTGTTTAACTTAAATAAATAATTTTATGGCTATTACCTACAGAATTTGGAAAAAGAAATTCAAAAACAAAGACGGGCAAGTTGAAGAGAAATTCTTTGCCTGCAAGAAAACAAACAGAACTCTCTCAACTCAAGAAGTATGTGAGCAGATTTCAGAAGCATCTTCGCTTACCGAAGGCGATGTTATGTCTGCCCTTTTAGGACTTTCCAAGGTTACTCAAAGAGCTCTTTCAATGGGACATAATGTTAATTTGGAAGGAATTGGGACAATAGGTCTTTCAGTTACCAGTGCAGCAATGGATTCTCCAAAAGACATTTCGAAAGTGAAGGTTAAAGCAAAGCGAGTTACCTTTCGCCCAGACAAAAGACTTAAAGAAATTCTTAAAACTCTAAGGTTTGCATTAGAGAAAGCAGCACCAAAGGGGCTTGTTTCAAAAAAGAAATAAAAAGAACTTCCTTTAATTAAGTTTAAAGGAAGTTCTTTTTGAGTTATAATTTACTTGCTCTTCAATTTCTTTTAGTCAAAAGCAATCTTTGTAGTCTTTGGATAGCGGATTGTGTATTTAATTGTAAAAGCTTTAGACTCTAAGGCATTTAGATTTAAATCCCAATACAAAAGTCCTGTCTTTTCATCAATTACAGCTCCTGATATTTCATTTTTCTCAATAGAAATTTCTTCAATATTTGAAACTGGAACTTGGTCATCAATTCTTAGGTTTACAGCTTGGTCTTTATTATTCTTTGCAGTAATATCTATTGTTACGGTTGTTTCTAAAATGGAGCCTTTTCTATTAAATTTCTTTGGCTGAGTAAAACTTACCTTCCTATCTATAACAACTCTCTTTTCTTTTCCAATTGGAATGGACAGAGTATCGGAGGTTTGATTTGTTGAAATATAGGAATCGTTTACATAGCTCTCATCAATATAAATTTTTGCCTTAGCATTTATCAAGTCCATATCTTCCCAAGAAGGCAAAAGAGCAGATAGATATACAATCTTTTCTTTCTTAGGCACTGCATTATATTTATAGAACGAATTAGCTTTTTTCTCTTCCAAAGGAATAATCTTTGCCTTTTCTCCACTCTTAATAGAATAATTCATTTCAACCTCATATTCCTTAGCAAGAGAGGTTGCAAGAGTGTTTTTTGAAGGAGATTCTTCATCAAAAGAAGATATTGTTTTTGTATCATCTACAATTGCAAAATCAGATCCTATTTCAAGAATTCCCTCATATTCTTTAATCTCTTCTTCCCCTTCTATAGTATAGTCAGCACAGACTACAGCACTTACTTTACCTTCTGAAGGCTCAAGAAATAGATTTCCTCCTGAAGAATAGCCAGAAGAACTTGCTCTAACTCCTTTTTTTACAGCTCTTTTATAGCCCACAAAACTTGCAGTAATTTCATAAGAACCACTAACTAATGGTTTAATAATATAATTACCTTCCATATCTGTTTGTGCTCCTCCTTTTTGTACTCCATTTTGCATGGCAATTACATTAACAAAAGGCATTGGTTCATTTGTTCTGGCATCAATAACTTTCCCTAACAATGTTCCATATGCTTTTGGAGAAGTATTAGAACTATATAGGGAATAAACCATAGGCTCTAATTCAAAAGGCTCTCCTTGTTCTTCAGAATCTTGTGTTGAAAAAACTAATTTAACATCTTCCCAGTCTTCTGCTGTGTTTTGTTGGAACTCTGTTTTAAGCAAAAATTGAGCATCATTACTTGATTTATTAAATTTCAAATCATAGAAAGGATTCCATTTTATTCCACCTACGCTATACATGTATTGAAGAGATGTTTGAATATCATTTTGAGAATATAAAGTAAGTTTAATATAGTATTCATTAATATTATTTTCCTTAGCTTCTTCATCTCCTTGCAGAATTAGTTGAATATTTGTTTCTAATTCTTTTTTCTTTGCTTCAAGTCTTAGAGATTCTTTTTCAGTTTTTGCTATTAAAGATTTAACTTCAATGGATTTATTTCTGTAAAAAGATAAAACATCTTTCATTTTCTTTGCCTCCAAAAGAGAATCCTTTTGATAATATGACTGTATAGAATACATTACTTCATACTCTTTAAAATAAACTTCATCTAAAGTTTTTATATCATAAATCTCTTTATTTACTTTCTTCAAAGAGTCTTTTAAATTGCTTAGCAACTGCTTATTCTTAGCATCCAATTTCTCTTCTGCAGATTTATCTTTTCTAACAGTTTGAATGTAGGGAGTAAACTCTGTTATCATAAAGTCAGAAGAATTGTTAAACTGTATGCTTTGCCTTCTTAAGTAAGGAGAGTTGCCACATAAAATTATTTCATTAAATCCTTGCTTAAGTGTAAGAGGAATGCTTTTCTCTATTTGAGCCGAAGAAGAAAAGACTGTTACCTTATTAATTTTAGGGTATAATTTATTTTCTTCTTGAGAGAATGTAAGATTACTTATTAAAAGTATTGCTATTATTATAATTATATTCTTTTTCATTTCTAATTCTTTTTTCTTTTACAACATTATTATACTCTATCCAATTAATCTAAAGGTAATACTACATCTTTAGGATATTTGCAAGTATATGAGAAGGTAAATGTTTTTGATTCTAATGGTTTAAGACTTGTTTCCCAGAATAATAGACCTGTCTTTTCATTATAATTTGCTCCTGAGAGTTCTCCTTTTGTAATAGTTATCTTTTCGGAATTGGAAATTGGGATTTGGTCATCAATCTTAATATCAACTTGAGTATTATTATTGTTCTTTACAATTACCTTTACATTAATTACCTGTTCCAACTCAGTTCCTTTTCTATTGGCTTCTATTGGCTTTCCTTTTATTACTTTTCTATCAATTGCTATCTTCTTTTCCCTTCCAACAAATAGTTTTAAAGTATCTGCTGTTTGATTTGTTATTATATAAGCTGAATTAACGTATTTATCATCAATATATAAGTTAGCACGAGCATTTGCCAATCCCAACTCTTCCCACAAAGGGAATAATGCTGCAAGATAAACTACCTTTTCTTTTTTTGGAACAGAGAAATATTTATAATTTACATTAGTCTTCTTTTCTTCCAAAGGAATAATCTTCGATTTATCTCCACTCTTGATGGAGTATTTCATCTTCACATCATATTCTTGAGTTAATAAATTATTACTTGAAGACATTCCTGTTGAAGCATTCTCTGTTATAATTTCATATGCAGGTTTATCTTCTTGTATTTTTCTATTTTCACTTATACCTCCAACTTGAGCAGTAACATAATCAACACTATTTCCAGCCATTCTTTGTTTGTAATCCCCTTGACTTGCTCTTGTTCCACCAAGTTCAACTTGTTCTTCTGCAATTGCATGTTTTGGAATATTTACAGAACCTTTTTTTGCAACTCCATTTACATAGGTTACCATACTTCCTTCTCCACGAGTTGTTCCTCCATCATTATCTGAAACTCCACCAACTATAGCAATAATACCGTCAACAGTTTCTGCCGTCATTCTTTCGATTTCTTCATTCGTTATCCTTTTATCAGTTTCGCTTGTTGATACAATATCATCAACAGTACTTACAGTTGCAACAGTCTTTGGTCTTTCTCCTGCTATTTTCTTTTTATAAACCATAGGTTGTAAGTCAACTGGCTTAAGGTTGGTGCTTTGTTCTTCGGTTGAAAAAACAATTGAAACATCGGTCCAGTACTCTCCTGTTTCTTGTTTAAATTCTGCCTTAAGTAGAAATACTGCAGGCTTATTTAAAGAAGAAAACTTAATATCATAGATTGGAGTCCAATCAATTCCACTTACATTATATTTATAGTTAACTGTGGTTTTAACATCATTCTTTGCATAAAGATTTAACTTAATATAATATTCTTTCTTACTTAGTTTCTCGCCTTGCTCATCCTCTTGAAGAATAATTTTAAGATCTTCTTTTTGTTTGCGGATTTGTTTATGAAGGTCAATATCAACCTCATTTAAATCATAAAGAAGTTTACTTATCTCAATACTCTTTGCTTCATAGTATTCCAATGCTTCTTTTACATCTTTTATGCTATCAGCTTTTTGAGGAGAATCAATTTCTTTAATATTACTTAAAGTAGATTTTTCTTCCATCAATACATCAATCTTATCTCTAACAGCTTGTCTTTTGTCTCTTAAGATTTCAATTGAATCTTTAATAATCTTTACTCTTGCCTTTTCTTTATCTGTAAGCTTATCTTCCTGCTTCTGATTTGATTTCACTAATTGAATGTAGGGAGAGAAATCTGTTATCACAAAGTCCTTAGAAGAATTAAACTGAATACTTTGAGGGTTTAACATTAAAGAGTTTCCCGAAAGTATTATTTCATTATATCCCTTAACCAAAGAAACCTCTAAGGATTTCTCAATTTGGGCTGTCTGCCTAAAAATGGTTACTTTATTGATTTGAGGATAGATTTTTTGTTGAGCTTTTAATCCAGAGAGAGAAAAGCCTAAAACAAATAGTGAGAATAAAATTCTTTTCATATCTATTAGAGATTTATTAATTATAATAGGGCAAAGTTACATTTTTTTCTTTTTAAAATAGAGAAAAGAAATAAAAACTCTATTTAGTTTTAAAATTAAAAGATATTTCCTACTTTTGCATCAAAATAAATTTAATATTAATCAAAACTAAAGAAATCATGAGAAAAATTATTGTTAACTTTTTAGCTATGTTTTTATTGACTATTACTTCAAGTCAAATTGCTTTTTCACAAACAACTGTAATCTTTAAACCTAATGGAACTATTGGGAAAGATGTTAATATTGGTGATGTGCAATATACAAATCTGGCAAATTTAAATGAAGGAGAGCAAAATGTATTAAACATTAATGCTTGGACTTTTAGTGATAATTTGGGTATAGGAAGAGCATTAATTAAGTTTGATGAGTTAGCATCAATTCCAACTGAAGCCATAATTACTGATGTCAAACTTAAACTCTATGGTGTCTCTTCTACCGATCCAAACAGCAGTAACAGTGTTTATCCCGGTAGTCCATTTAGTCAGAGTTCTAATGCGGTATATGTTCAAAGAGTTACCAGCGCTTGGGATGAAAGTATTGTTACTTGGAACACTCAACCAACTACAACAACTGTAAATCAAATAACTATTCCTAACTCAGAGGCTCAATATAATTGGAACTATACAATTGAAAACTCAAGTGAATTAAATACAATGGTTCAAGATATGGTTTCTAATCCAAATACAAATCATGGATTTATGTTGAGACTAATAAATGAAGCAGTATATAGGCGTATGGGATTTTACACAAGTGATCATACTGACTCAACTAAACGACCTGAACTTCAAATTACATATCTTTACAATGACACTTGCAATTCTAATTTCTCTTACACAATGCCTAATGCTCTTGACCCTACTACTCTTACTTTTAATGCTAAGATTGATGCTGGTCAACATATTTGGAGATATGGCTCTCAAAGTCTTTCAACTTCTTCTTCTTTTACTCACACTTTCACTCCAACCAATGAATGTAAAGAACTAACTCATGAAGTTATTAGTAGTAATGGAAATTGTTCAACTTATATTAATCTTTACATTTGCAATACTAACCAAGATACTACTTCAATAGATGAAATTAATTCAATGAATAATGCAGAAATTATTATTTCCCCTAATCCAAGCAAAGACTTTTGGAATGTTAGCATTAATTCAAAAGAAAAGCTTAGTGCAGAAATAATAATTAGAGATGCTTTAGGAAAAGTTGTTTTAATGGAAGAAAAGAATATTTATATAGGAGAAAATAATATACCAATTAATGGTAAAAACCTTAATAAAGGCATCTATATTATTGAAATAAAAGGGAAAGGCATTAGCTACTCTCAAAAACTTATTAAGCAATAAAGAAAACAAGAATTTTTATAGCATAAAAAAAAGAGAAGTCAAACGGCTTCTCTTTTTTGTTTTATCGGAAATAATTCTACCAAACAATTCTTGTTCCACAGTCAGAGTTTCCTAATTGACCAGCTTCTGTAATTATACATTCTTTTCCTCCATTCTTAACAAAATGAAGTGCTGCCCTTACCTTTGGTGCCATTGAACCTTCAGCAAAATGTCCTTGCGCAAGATACTCTTCTGCTTCTTTAACGGTTATAACATCAAGAGCTAATTCACCTGGCTTACGGAAATTTATATATATTTTTGGAACATCGGTAAGGATATAAAACTCATCTGCTCCAATTTCAACTGCTGTTAATGCAGAAGCAAGGTCTTTGTCTATAACTGCTTCAACTCCCATAATTCCATTTTCTTCAATAACTGGAATTCCTCCTCCTCCAACAGTAACAACTACATTCCCATCAAGAGCTAAAGACTTAACTAAGTCAATATTTGTTATCTTAATTGGTTTTGGAGAAGCAACAACCTTTCTATACTTGTCGCTTTTTGAATCTTTAGCATAGGTTGCTCCTGATTCTTGAGCAAATGCTTCTGCTTCTTCTTTTGAATAGTAAGGTCCTACTGGCTTAACCGGATTTTGAAAAGCTGGGTCATTTTTATCTACAACTACCTGAGTTAATAATGTTAGTACGTTTCTGCTTATATTTTCTCTTGCAAAAACATTTCTAAAGCCTAATTCAATAAGATAGCCTATTGAACCTTGAGTTTCAGCAACGCAAAAATCCATTGGCATTGCTTCAATGTCAAATTTTTTCTTTCCTGCTTCGTGTTGAAGCATTACATTTCCTACTTGCGGTCCGTTACCATGTCCAATTACAATATTATAGTCTTGTTTTAGGAGATTAGTTAAACTATCGCAGGTTTCAGTTACATTTTTAATTTGTTCTTTGTAAGTGCCTTTTTGTCCACTTCTCAATAGTGCATTACCTCCAAAGGCTATTACTGCTAACTTTTTCATAAGTATTTTATTCGTTTGTAGTTATTTTGGAATTTTTAAAGGTGCAAAGATATAAAAATTGATGAATATGCATAAGCTTATGAAACATATTCTATTAAAATTCGTTTTTTCTTATACCTTGAAAAGAAAGCTTAAGAAGTTGATGAAAAAAAATCTTACTTACTATTTTGACATACTTACCATATTAATTTGTGTTGCAGGAATAAGCCTTTCAATATTCCTTATCAATTTGGGTATTGTTATGCTTTTGGTAAGACTTATTTTTATTGGCTCTTGGAAAGAAAAATGGGAAAGGATTAAAACTCAAAAGACTCTTCTTATTGTTTTGCTTAGTTTTTTCTTTCTTCATATTATAGGGCTTATTTGGACTGATAATATTAGTTTTGGGCTCAATGAAATTATTAGAAAGCTTGCCTTTTTGGTTATTCCTATTGGCATTTTGGCTATTTCGGATATTAGAAAAGAAATTATTAAAATTGGTTTTGGGGGTTATGTACTTTCTCTTTTGATTGGCACAATTTGGGGCTGCGTAAATCTTATTTCAAATGATTATCCCGACCTTAGAAACCTTATTCCTTCAACCTCCCATATTCGTTTTTCTATAAATATTGTCTTTGCTATTTTAGTTATTGCAAAGCTATTTTTAGATAACTACAAAAATCTTACTCCCACAATCAAAACTCTTTCTATAAGTGTAATAGTTTGGTTTACTACATATCTTATCTTAACTCAAGCTCTAACAGGAATAGTAATTCTTTCTCTATTTTTGATTATCTATATCCCTTTCCTTTTAATACAAAAGCACAAAAACAAAATAAGCTACATTGTTTTGAGTCTTTACATAATTGCTCTATCCCTTTCCTGCTTTTGGTTAGTGAGAGAGTATAAACTTTTCTTTACCCCCAATAAGGTTTACTCACAACCTCTCTTAACTAAAACTCCTCTTGGCAATGATTACCATAATTTAAGAGATGTAAAGCTAATTGAAAATGGGAACTATATTTATTTAATGTGCAATTTTGAGGAATTGGAAGCCTCTTGGAAGAAAAGAACTGGAGAAGAGATTGGCGAGAACTTTAATATATTGTTAAGGTATATGAACTCTGTTTCTCCTTATAAGGATGCTAAAAGATTTGATGAGCTGACTGATAAAGATATTGAAAACATTAAAAACGGCATAGCCAATAAAGCATACACTGAAAGATTCTCCCTTCGTGGAAGACTCTATAAAATGTTCTATCAAATGAACTCCTTCAAAGAGACTGGTCAAATTGTAGGTTCATCGGAATTGCAAAGGGTGGAACTATGGCGTAATTCTTTTAGATTAATTAAAGAGAATTTTCTTTTGGGAGTGGGTACTGGCGATTTTGAAAAGGAGTTTGCCGATAAGCTTTGCAAGAGTAATTCCCAACTTTGTAATTCAGGACATAAATCACATAACCAATACCTCAACGTTTTTGTTACCTTTGGACTTTTAGGTTTGATTATATTTCTATTTTGGCTTTTATACCCTCCTTTTAAAGCAGGATTATCAAAAAACAATATTTATTTAGCCTTTGCTTTTATAGTTTTAATTTCAATGCTAACTGAAGACACATTAGATAATATTGCAGGAAGAATGTTTTATATTTTCTTTGCTTCAGTTATGCTCTTTAACTCCAAAACAATTAAGGAGATTACTTCTTCTAAACTCCAATAATTTAATTCAAAATTTTTATTAGATTTTCCCAAAGGATTAGAACAAGAATTTTAATCCTATTACTCTCTATTTAAATAAGATAAAAGTTTTCTCGAATCAAGAATAAACTTATTTATATAAGGAATAAATTTATTTATATCAAGAATAAATCTTGCAAGGTGGCAGGATGTAGTGTGCAAGGTGGCAGGATGTAATATGTAAGGTGGCAGGATGCAGTGTGCAAGGTGGCAGGATGTAAAAAACATAGTGGCAGGTTACAAGATTTTTTCTTGATATAAATAAATTATAATAAGGGATTAGCAAACTTATATCAAATAAAATCAAATCTATATCCCAAGTTCTTATTCATAAATCAATATTAATAAGTCCAAAAACCAAAAAAACTACTGCTAATTATTGTTTATTCAATTATTATTGTACTTTTGCTTTTGGAAACAATTATCAATATTGCTTATGAAGAAGATTTTTTTCATTATTGTCTGCTTAGTTATAACATTAAGCCTCAATGCTCAAAACGATTCAATCTATAGAGACATTTCCCTTTTAAAAAAGAATATAATTAAGATAAAACCCACAAGTTTTTTGTTTGGCTACACTCAAATAACCTACGAAAGAAGTCTTTCACCAAGAAGAAGTATTGAAGCAAATGTTAGTTTAATTGGGTTAGGATATGATATTTATGATAGAGATCCAATGGGATTTGCTCTTAGAGGAGGATATAAATTCTATTCTGGCGGCAGAAAAATCAAACGTTCCTTTATGAAAGGCTTATACCTAATGCCTGAAATTGCTTTTTGCATGTATGATAAGAATGTTCCTGTTGAAAGAGATTGGAATTTGTTTAATGGGATAATTAAGAAAACAACTTCTGTAATTCTTGATGAAAAAGGAGAAGTGGATTACGAGAGACTGAGAAAATATTATATTGCATTAATTGGCAATGTTGGATATCAATGGAATATTTACAGATTTATAATAGAATATAATGTTGGAATAGGATTAGGTTACTATAATAAAACAAGAAATGTTGAAGGTTTTTTAGGCACAAGCATGGACGATGAACATCATTTTGGCTTTAATGGAGGAAATGATGGCAGATATTATGGTGTGTTTAACGCAAATCTAAAAATAGGTTATATGTTTTAATTTGTTTTGCTTACTTTTTGGGGGCATATTTACAATACTTTAATGATTTATTATTCTTTATTCCAATATCTTGGATTAATCCAATCTTTATCCCCTTCAATAATTTTCATTTCTCTTTTTAATTTCTTTATTACTCGCTTTTTCTTTGTTCCATAATCTTTTATTTCAACCCTTACCATATTACCATTATTTTCTAACACAACTGCTTTTACTTTTTTTATCCCTAAATCTAGAAACCACTGGCGATAATATTTAATTTCTCTCCACAAAATATCTCCTTTCTTATATGAGTCTATTCTTTTAATATTATTTTCTATTAACTGTCCTTTTTCAAATATAAGCTGAATGTCATTTGCAGAAATACTATAATAACTATCGGTCAAATAAAAGCCTTTTGGATTATAATAATACATAAAGAAATCATAACTTATTAATGTATCTGAATACCAATCTGCTTGAACAAACCCATCAATCAAGTTCGGAGTATAGCCTATAGACTTAAAGTAATCTGATAAATCTAATGTTTCGTTTGTGTCATCTTCTTTTTCTACTTTCAATAAAAAAAGTTTATCATCAATAACCTTCCATGTGGCAATATATCCACGATAACAACCTGTGTGAGGAAAACCATAATCATTATTATATTCAAATGGTCGTTTTTTAATCCTTTTCTCTATTAATAACTTTTCTAATGGGAATGTTTTAAGAAAAAAAGTATCATTTTTTATGATAAGCAAATCTGAAACTTGTTCAGTTGCCTTAAGATTAATTATTGAAAAAAAGATAAATGCAATTAGTAAAAGCACTTTTCTTATAAGTGATTTGCTATTTTCAATTCTGAATTCATAACCTTGCATATCTTTATTATTAGAATTTACAATCTTGTACTTATTCATTTCTGCCTCCTTAAATCATTAATATTATATATTCCACTTTCTTTAAGCAATAAAATACTTAACTATTATTTACATTCTTCTGGCAAATATACAATTTATTCATTAATTAATTTTTGTTGGCAATAAATAGACTGATAAATAACTATTGAAAACTAAAAATCTAATTTACAACCATAGCTAATCTAAAATAGGTTATATGTTTTAATTTGTTTTTGCTTACTTTTGCAAAATGAACTATGAGTATTTTCTTGCAAAGAGATTGATTAAGCGTAAGGGTAAAAATCTTTCTCGTCCTATTATAATTATTGCAACTCTAAGCATTACTCTTGGAGTAGCGGTTATGATTCTTTCTATTTCAATTCTTCAAGGTTTTAAATCGGAAATTAAGGAAAAGATTGTTGGTTTTGCATCTCATGTTCAAGTTCTCCCCTATAATTTAAAGCTTTCAGAAAGTTTGGATGGCATTTATCTCTCTCAAAAGGAGAAAGAAGAGCTTTTAAGAATTGATAATGTAAAATCTATAAGTCCTTTTGCCACTAAGGGAGGAGTTATAAAAACAAAAACAGACTTCCAAGGCATTGTGTTAAAGGGAGTAGATAAGGATTATGACACTACTTTCTTTCATCACTATATGAATAAGGGAAGGTTTCTTAATTTAAAGACTGATAATAATTCAGAGGCATTGGTTTCAAAAGTTGTTGCTGATAAACTAAATTTGTCTATTGGAGATAAATTAAGGGTGTTTTTCTATATTGATAATAACTATAGAGCAAGAGCTTTTAACATAGTAGGGATTTACGAAACAGGACTTAGCGACTATGATGAGAGATTTGTTATTTGTGATATTTCTCAGATACAAAGTTTAAATTCATGGGGAAAGGATACTGTTGAAGGTTATGAAATATTGCTTAAGAACTTCTCTCTTTTAGAACAAACTTCCCAACAGATTTACTATTCTTTAGGAGAGAATATGACAATTCAAACAATTGAAGAGATAGAGCCTAATTTGTTTTCTTGGCTAAGCTTATTAGATAGTAATGTTATTTTGATTTTAATTATAATGATGCTTGTTTCAATTGTTACCATTACTTCAACTCTTCTAATAATTATTTTTGAACAAACAACCACAATTGGAGTTTTGAAGAGCATGGGCTCAACAAGCAAAAGCATTATTAAGATTTTTCTTTACAATGCAACTTATATTATTCTTCGAGGACTTTTGTTTGGAAATGTTTTAGCCTTAGGGATTGCTTTTGTGCAAGCTAAATTTAATATTTTCACTCTACCACAAGAGAGTTATTTCTTAACTTCTGTTCCAATAGAGATTTCAGCCATCCAAATCATAATGGTTAATCTTGTAACAATCATAATTTGTCTGGCTGCTCTATTAATTCCTGCTCGAAGCATAAGTAAAATTGACCCTATTAAGAGTATTCGTTTCGATTAGAGAATATCCTTACCTATTGTCCCAATAAGACTTTCTAAATATTCATTTGTCTGATAATAGGAAATTCTTTTTTCAATCTCTTTTTGTTTTTCTTCCAAAAGCTCTTGCTTATCTTTGCTTAAGTTATGTGCTTTAGATAAAAAGCTGTTAAAATATTGCTTATGTTTTTTCCATAGAGATAGGTCATATTCTTGTTTAGCTTTCAATCTTTCCTTATACCATTGACTATTTAAAACATAATCTCTACTAAACATATCTCTTATCTCTTTTGAATCAATTCCTTTGCCTTCAAACTCTCCATTCACCATAATATTTAAAAGGGCTTTCAAAGGTGGGATTGCTCTTTCAACTGATCCATCTTCAAAATAGTTCTTTGCAACAATTGCATAGTTCTCTACAATATTATTTATTCCATCTACAAATTCATCCATACTTTGTAATTCTGGTTGTAGCATATCATCTTCAAAGACAACATTAGGATTTTCAAATACTCTTCCAAAATAATGGTTGACGAAATGTTTTGTTATTCTATAACCCAAAACAGAGGCTTTAACAATCTTGCCATTATATACAAAATCATTTAGCTTTTCAAGCCCTTTATCCTCAATCATAAACTCTGGATTTGTTTCCCTTGCACTTAGTCTTGACCAAAGCTCAGGAATCAAAAGACTTATATCATGAGATATTTTGTATTTACTCCCAATGTGTCCTGCTGGAGTTGTAAAGCCATTATAACCTGTAAGGATGTAAGAAAGGAGTGCATTATTGAGGTCTGTAACTGCGCAAAGAGCATTGAAAGCTGCTTTTGTTAAAGCTCCTTCGCTTCCTGCCCCTGTTGTAGAAGGCGACTTTCCTGTTAGGCTACAAATAAAGTCCATAAACAATTCTGGCAACTCTTGATAATGAATAGGATTATATACCGCCAAAGGTCTAATCCCTTCTGCCTTCGGATTATTTCTCCTTCCAGGCAAAACAGCATTTACAGCCAAGTGTAAGTTCTCATCCGCATTAAGATTTCTTGCAAGTCTCATCCCTACTTCTGCAACATACTTATTGAACGGATTAACAATATCATCTCTTGTTTGAAGATAACGAACATTTGCAGAAGGCTTACCATTAACAATGCGAGGATGAGCCGAAGAAACAAAATAAGATGAGTCTTGGCTTTCAGCAACATCTTTAATTAAGTTTTGCATTGGAAGAGTAAAATTGTCGAAATTAATAACATCTTCTATCATTTCTTTTGCATCTTCAATACTTAATGGCTCAAAATTGGAGATGAAGGTGTTTGGACTTGCGATATCTTCCTCTGCCTTTTTGTCGTAGCCACGTATAATTGCATCATCGGGACGTTGGAAGAAACGATACTCACAGTTCTCTGTTATTTTAACACTTGGATTATCTTTTGCCTTTCCAACATTACCTAATACTTTGGTTGGGACAACAATGGAAGCTGTTATATCGTCTTCCATTTGCAATTTATCGGCTTGAGCATAATCTTGTCTAAGCTTGAATGTTCTCCACTTTCCATTCTCTTGAAATCCTACTCTTAAATAACGAGCAAATATCTTCTTATCTTCAAACTTAAGCTCGTTTCCATTAATTCCATTTAAAATATCCACACTAAAATGTTTCTTCCAATCATCTTTCCACTCCTCTTTATAGAAACGTTTAACAATAAAAGCCAAACCTTTAATATATTGTGGAATGCTTTTTAACCAAGAGTTATATTCATCGGTGTATTTGCTTGAAACATTAAGGAGCTTAATTACAGAACCCATTGAACGCTTACTATCTAAGAAAGTTCTACTCATTGGGATTGCACCTTCAATACCTTTAAATCTTCTTGAGTAATCATAATTAAATATCTCTCCAATTTTATTAAAGTCATGCTCAAAATCACTAACAAAGAATGGACTTGAAATTATTGCATCAAGAATAGATTTTGATATTTCACTCTTACCTCCTCCTGAAACAGTGCAAGGCTTGTGGCAAAACGTTCCATCTCCATAAACTTCAATTAAACGATAATTTGCAGCTCCCATATATTTTTCCATTCTAAACTTTGAGCCATTTGGTAGTATATAAATATTATTGGGAAGGAGTTTGAGCTTTTGAGTTTTTTGATCTTTTTCCCAAGTTATTGATTGAGTCCTAACATTAAATTCAACGTTTTCAGAAAGGTAATATATATTTTTATATTCTTTGTCTATTGCATATCCAGAAGGAAAAACTTCAATTTTGTCAGAAAGACTATCTATTGTGTTTTTGAAGGAATATTTAATTTTAGATGGTTTTGCCATATAGTAATCACCTTGATTATAGGCAGGGAAAACCAATGCTCCTCCTGCATGCTCTTCTTCAGTGTTTCCAAAAAGATTTGAAGAGTAGCTAATCATGGTTTTGATTTCTTTCTTTGAATAACCAAAATAATTATCCGCAATAACTGTAACTATTATTCCTTCATCGTTTCTAACGGTTAGTTTAAAGGATTGTCCATCATTATAAAGCTCATCTTCTTTTCCCCAACACATTCCATCTCTCTTTTGTCGTAATGTTGCATCTGAAATATGCGGAAGACCAACTTCTTTTTTAGTTAGTTTGGTTAGTTGTGGAGCTAAAACTACGCAACCAGTATGTCCTGTCCAATGTAAAACATCTAATGCTGAGTCATTCTTAAAATGATAAGGACTACCTCCATTTCCAAATATGCTTTCTACAAAATCAAGATTACTGACAAGACTTCCTGGAGCAAAGAATCTTACTTCCATTGTCTTTCTTTCCGTTAATCCTTTTACCTCAGGGCATACAATTGGATGAAGTAATAAGGATACAAAGCTTTTTGCAGGTTTTGGATTATTGGCAGTATAGGGAATATTTAATATATCTGTATTTTGAGAAAAAGCTTTAGAAAAAATATATTTTGCAGCATTTATAGGGACAGCTTTAGTATTATTGGGTATTGAAAGACCTCCTTCTGCAACGTGAAAAACTCCTTTTGTAGTTCTCCTATCTTTCACAGGATTGTGTAATACCCCTTGCTTAATTCTATAAGATGAGACATATTCAGAAATATATCTATCTTCTCCCTTAGGTATAGATAATTCTCTTGCTACACCATAGTTATCAAGAGTAAATGTTTTATTTGGCAATTTAACATCATCAACTCCTTCAACATCCTTAAAATATTTTGTAAGAAAATTCTGAATTCTTTCATCACTTGGACAAAGCCCTTTTGCTAACAAATCTTCATTTTCTTTGTAGTTATCAATTAAACCTTTAATAATATCTATTAAGTTAGAATCCTTTTGATTTGTTTTATTACTTTCATCAATTGGTAAATCCAAAGCTATAAGTCTTAAATTGATGTAGTGATGTAGAAGTTCGGACGAAAGAGAGTCATTTCCTTCTTTCTTAATTCCTAATTTTTGAAGTATATCTTCCATATTATATTTATATAATTTGTTTTCTCATAAAAAGAGTCCCACATTTTGAATGTGGGACTAATTTTACACTTAAATTTGTTTATTTAATTGATAACTCGTTTATTTATCTTTTCTATGTTTGTCTATCTGTGCCTTTATCGCATCAATGCAATCTTGAGTGCATTTTTCGAAACTGTCTCCTTGCTTTGAGGCAAAAAGATTATATCCTCTTACTAATAATTTTAAGTCTACAATTTTATTATTTTCTGACTCAGGTTTATCCACTTTAAGGGTTACCTCTGCTCCCAAATTATCTGGTTCCAATTTGTCTAATTTTGAAACTTTGTCAATTATGAAGTCTTCAAGCTTATCTGCCATACGAAACTTCACTGCGTTAATGTTAATGTTCATATTAAACCTCCTTTGTTATTTGTTTAAGTAAAATATTTATTACTTTTATTCACTTCTTGGGTGTGTTTGTTTATAAACGCTTTTTAGCCTCTCAATAGTATTATGAGTGTAAATTTGTGTTGCTTCTAAAGATTGATGCCCCAACAACTCCTTCACATTCATTATATCTGCTCCTTCATTTATTAAATGTGTTGCAAAAGTATGTCTTAAAATATGAGGAGTTTTTCTTTCCACATTGGCAACAGATAGATATTTTTTCACAATTTTATCCAATTGAGCTATTGAAAGAACCTTATAATTATCATTTACAAACAGAGTTTTCTCATCAACATCTAATGCTTTCTTTTGCTCCAAATATTCCTTGAGTAAACTTATTATTTTGTTTCCTATTGGTATAACTCTCTCTTTTCTTCTCTTTCCGAACACTCTTAACTCTTGCTTTGAAAACTCAAAATCCTTTTCTTCCAAACTTAGTAGTTCTGACTTTCTTATTCCTGTTGCATAAAGAAGTGAGATTATTAGCTTATCTCTTTTCCCATAAAAACTATCTTCATATTCAATATTATGAATAATCTTATCCATATCATCTTCCATTATAAAAATAGGATTTCTTTTTGAAGATTTAATTGGAGGTATTTTCAAAAGAGGATTTTTCTCAACTTCCTGAGCTTTGATTAAAAAGCGGAAATATGTCCGTAAAGAAGCTATCTTGCGATTTATTGAACGATTGCATATTTTGTCTTTGCTCTGTTGCATAATCCAATCTCTTATCATATCTGAATTAACATCTTTAGCATCTGTTTTATCAAAAACCTCTTTGATGTATTGTTCAAATTGTTTTAAATCGGTTTTATAAGCAGTTACTGTATTGATGGAGTAATGCTTTTCAGTAATTAAATAGTTGATAAATTCGTCCAATTTCACGTAGCGAATATACAACAAAAAAGGCCTGAAAACAAATTTCCAGACCTTTTTATTTATGATTAAAGCGTAAACTATTTATCCAATGCTTGTTGTCTAAGATTTTGGATATAAATAGCCTTTCTCTTACGCTCTCTTGCTATTACAGAAGGTTTATCAAATTGTTTTCTTGCGCGTAATTCTCTAACAACGCCTGTCTTTTCAAATTTTCTCTTTAATTTCTTAAGAGCTCTTTCAATGTTTTCGCCTTCTTTAATAGGAATAATAATCATAATTAATACCTCTTTCTTTTAAATTATTAAATATTTTTTGAGTGTGCAAAGATACAACTTATTTTCTATTTTCCTAATTTTTCAAATAATATTTTAGTCATCCATACAGGGGGACGTATTGGACGATTGGTTTTTATATCAACAAATGCAAGAGAATTATATCCCTGAGCAATTAGTGTAGTTTTGTCATTTTCTTCCTTTCTAAAAACCTCGTATCTAAAATTAAACTTAGAACAAGGCATTTCATCAATAAAGGTTCTGATTGTTAAAACATCATCGTAGTAAGAAGGCGATATATATTTGCAGTATTGATCAACTAAAGGCATAATTACTCCTCTTTGTTCAATTTGGTTGTAAGGAAAACCTAAATTACGCATGGTTTCGGTTCTTCCTTTCTCAAAATACAAAAAATAAACACTATTATGAACAACTCCCATTTTGTCAGTGTCATAATATTCTACTCTAATTTCTCGATCAAATGAATATAACATAACTTCTATATTTATAAATAAAAAACTGTCTCCAAAAAAATTGAAGACAGTATTATTAACCAATAAAAATATATATTATTATAATTTTATTATACCTTTTTCAATTGAATTTTCTAAGCAAGCCATAATGCCTTTCTTATTGATAGTACGCATTCCTGCAGCAGAAACTTTCAATGTAACCCAAATATTTTCTTCTGGAATAAAGAATTTCTTTGTTTGAAGATTTGGATAAAACTTTCTCTTTGTTTTGATATTTGAGTGAGAAACTTTATGTCCTGACATTACCTTCTTTCCTGTTATTTCACAAATCTTAGACATGATTATTTATGTTTAAACTGTTATTATTCTTTTCAAAATGGAGTGCAAAATTCCGAAAATTTATTTTAACTACCAAATATTTCAAGAAAAATATTAATTTTGTCCTATCAAACAAAGCAAAACATATAAATTAAAATGAAGATAAAACCAATACACTTAACACTCTTATCAATAGTTTTCTTTTTTTCATGCACTGAAGAAGATAGTATTAATAACTCCACTGGAACTTTTTCATCAAAGGATAGTTTTATTATTGAACAAGGAGTTGCTTCTGCTGAAATGGCAATTTCAAATGTTGCTCACTTAATTCAATTAGCTCTTGATGAAGAAGATATGTTGAATAATAATAATTCAACATATCCAATTATAACAAAAGAAAAACAAGATCCCCTTCAATCAGGCGAGTATCCAATGAATCTTGTTATTGATTTTGGGACAGATACAATGGTGTGCTTTGACCATAAATTGAGAAAAGGAAAGATTATTGCAACAGTTTCTTCAAACTGGAAGGACTCACTTTCTATTATTGATGCACAAACTGTGGACTATTATATGTCAACTATTATTTTATCTGACACTCTTAACTTCAAAACTGAATGCAACTCGAACATGAAAATCACCATTAAAAATGAAGGATTAACAAATCGTTATGATAATACGTATTATCCAACTCAAAGAATAACAATTGATTCAGCACAAATAGAAACCACTCTTGGAAATGTTCTTCTTTCAACAACAAGATATGTCTTTTACAAAGAAGGATTTACTACAAGTACATTTGAGGATGACAAAACACTCAATCTTCTATATAGCAATGGTGAAGCAGCAGACAAAAAAGGAAATAATTGGATTTTCTCAGCTAAGAACTCCGAATCAATAAATGAAGGCTTGCCTTATTTTGCCTTTAATCGTGGTTGCAATTGGCTAATTTCAGGAGATATTAAACTCAAAACAACAGATGTAAAGACACAACTTGAGCGTACAAACATAATTAACTTTGGTAATTCAGACCAGACTTCTTGCGACAACTTAGCATCATACTCATATAATGGTCTAAGTATTGTTATTAGTCTTCCATAAATAAAATAACTAAAACAAAGTTATTTTAGAATTTTAAAACTTTTATCTCCAATATTACCAACTCTATCAGTTACAACAACTCTTAAAGTATTATTAGGGCTATTTAATTCTTTCGAATCTATTGTATACGTTAATGTTGAACTTTTCCCATCATATTCCATCAAAATCCATTTATTATTAAGATAACCTTTATAGGTTGTAATTCCTGATAAATTGTCCTTAATTCTAACCTTCAAAGTTGTTTGTTTTTTACTCAATTTCTTATTTGACTTAAAGTTAATGGGATTGATTTCTGGAGTAATAGTATCATAAGAAACTCCAAACTCTCCAAAAGAATTTACTTTTGTAACAATTTCATTTCCCTCTTGCTTCCCTCCTTTTGACACTGAATATCTCCCCTTCTTTTCAACAACAATTAACTTATTTTTAAGTTTAGGATTGTCTAATAATGTTTTTGGAATTTGTATTTTTAGCTCCATATTGTTATGCAATGCCTCATTGGAAAGAATCTTATAGATTGGTTCTTTGCTCGATGAATCAATGACTTTTTCATAGGTAACAAAACAATCATCATAAAGAGAATTTTTAGGAACAAAAACTTTAATCCCTTCATCAATTATCTTATTTTCCTTTTCCCAATAAAATATATGAGTTGGTTTATCATCAATTATGTGATAATTACTTGGAAATGTTGGTTGACTTTGCAGAAAGAAGGTTAATGTCTTTAGATTGGATTGGAAGTCTTTAATAATGTATTCTATTTTCTTAGTTTCATATACCTCAAACTCCAATATCCCATTATTACTATATGTTATAAAATTGGGAAATTGATTATTGGGAAGTTTTTTTGTAAAAAGGAATCTTTGTCCTGTTTTGGAATATAGTTCATAGTCAATACAAGCATTGATATATTTGGAATTAGAAAAAGAAAATTCATCAATCTGAAAATCCCAAAAAGCTTTATCATTTACCTTTACACGATATATATATGCACCATTTTTAGAACTTAAATCATTTTCCTGATCAAAAGCTTTTATCCCTAATGAAATTTTATTAGTAACTCTAATTGTGTCGAAGTCTCTAATGTTATCAAAGATTTGCTTCTCTCTCATTCCCTCAATTCTAGAATATTCTCCTTCTGGAGAAATTAAAATAGAGGATATATAAGGAGCAGTTGTATCTGCAACTTCTAATCCAAAGTACAAAGGATTAATTATATTTTCGGTTTTAGTATCTCTTATTTCATAATGTAAGTGAGGTCCTGAGCTTGAACCTGAATTTCCAGCATATGCTATCAACTCTCCTTTTTCAATCCGAAGCTTCCCTTTTGGTATGTTAATATCAAACTCGTAGGTTTGTTTTTCGTATTGATAATTCCTTACATATTTCTCAATCTTATAGGAGAACTTCTGAAGGTGCATATAAACTGTTGTATATCCATTTGTATGTTGAATATAGAGATTTTTTCCTCCTCCATAAGCTTGAATCTTTATTCTCGATACTTCTCCATCAAAAGGAGAATAGACTTTTTCTCCTTCTTCCCCTCCAATCTTTATATCTATTCCTGAATGGAAATGATTTGGTCTTAACTCACCAAAACTTCCAGAAAGAGTTATTGGCATCTTTACTGGAGAGGAAAAACTATACTTAGGATAAGATTTGTTTTGAGATATTGCTACTTGGCTTATAAATATAAAGACTAAAAAGATAAATAGTATTTGAAATTGTGTTAAGTTCATTTTGTGGATTTCCTCCTTTTAGATATAACATAAATGAACAAAAGATAATAATCTTTGTTGAACTTTCTTAGATTCTTCAATATGTACCATATGACCAACATCATCCAACATCATAACTTCTGAATGATATGGCATCATTGCCTGTGCAAATATATTTTCCATAACTATTCTTGAGTCTTTTTTGCCTGCAATAAAAAGAACAGGAAACTTAGATTCCGCCAAAACATCGAGCCTTGAAGGTCTTTGTAGCATTCCCATTTGAGAAGAAATGATACTTTCTGACTTCATCTGCATTGCCATATCTTGAATATCCTTTATTTCAGGATATAGCCTTTCTCTATTTTCGCAATAGAAAAGCTCAGGAATAAAGCTTACAATAAATGCAGCACGACTATTTCTAATATATTCACATGTTTTAATTCTGTTTTCCTTTGCTTTATCAGTGTCCATTAAAGCATGTGAATTAATCAAACAAAGTCCCTTAACATAGCTTGGATAAAGTTCACAAAGAGCCAAAGCAACATACCCTCCCATAGAATGTCCAGCAATAACACAATTACTTACTCCAACATGATCCAACACTGCTTTAACCATATTTGCTTGAAGTTCCATTGTATGAATTTCTGTACTATCCCCTGTTTCTCCATGTCCCAAGAGATCTATAGCAATTACTCTAATCTCTTTCATGTATCTAAAAGCAAAATTAGCCCAAACATCCAAATTATTCATAAATCCATGCAAAAGCACTAAGGTTTCAGAGCCTTGACCTTCATCTTGGTAGTTAACAATTATGCTATCATTATAAAGAAGTGATTTGTGTTTCATAGTAGTATTTTGTTTGATTTGATTCTACAAAAATAAAAATTATTATTAATAATTCAGTAGTCCTTCTCCATTTTTTTGTAAGTTTGTACATTATTTTTTCAATTATTTATGATACATTCTAATTACAATATAAAGCATTTAAATAGTTTTGGACTTAACTGCACTGTAAATAAGCTAATAGAAATCAACAGAGAAGAAGACCTTAATTTAATTAAGTCTAATCCTGATTTCCTTTCAAAGAGAAACATTATTTTGGGATTGGGAAGCAACTCTGTTTTTGTGAATGATTATTTTAATGGAACAATTTTACTAATCAAAAACAAAGGAATTAATATCATAGAAGAAGATAATGAAAGCATTATAATTGAAGCTTATTCGGGAGAAGACTGGAACGATTTGGTTAATTTTGCTTGCAATAACTCTTGGTGGGGAATAGAAAATTTGGCAGCAGTACCTTCAAGTGTTGGAGCTGCAATTGTACAGAATATTGGAGCCTATGGACAAGAAATTAAAGATAGTTTTCTTTGCTGCACTACCTACAACCCCCAAACTAACCAGTGGAAGGAATATAATAATGAAGAGTGCAAATTTGATTATCGATACTCCATATTTAAATACCAAACACAATTAGAAATCATTTGGAAAATTAGATTAAAGTTATCTAAAAAGCCCAAATTAAACACTTCTTATTCTGCAATAAAAGAAAAAATTGAGAGCGAAGCAATTGAAATAACTAATCCAAAACAAATGAGTCAATTGGTTACACAAATTCGCAACTCCAAACTTCCAAATCCTAAGGAATTACCAAACGCAGGCTCTTTTTTCAAAAATCCAGTTATAAGTCAAGAACATTTTAATTCCCTTAAAGAAAGATATCCACAAATACCCTCCTATCCATCTTCAAAAGGAATAAAAATTGCTGCTGGATGGCTAATTGAACAGGCAGGATGGAAAGGCAAAAGAACAGGAAATGTTGGCATGCATGAAAAACAAGCCTTAGTTATGGTCAATTATGGAAATGCAATAGGAGAAGAAATTGTTAATTTAGCACAAGAAATTGAAGAATCAATAAAAAACATATTCAACATTAATTTAGAAAAAGAAGTACATATAATATTATGAAAAAAATTACAGTAAATCAGTTTTGGGAGTGGTTTCAGACTAAGAGCGAATACCTAATGGACATAGACAACCTCCCACAAAAAGAAAAGGATGAATTATTGGAAGAGTTTGACAGTGTTTTAGCAACCTATTCCGAAGGCATAAGCTACGAATTGGGAGAGCTGACCACCAATGGGAGAAAAATTATCTTCACAGCAGAAGGCGATGAAGAGTATTTTGAAGATGTGATTGAACTTTGCACCAATATCCCAATATTAGATTTCTGGGACATAGTTGCATTTAAACAACCTCAAGGGGGGAAAGTAAGAATTAAATTTGAGGACTACACTCTTAACAGCAAAGACCTTTGGTTTATGCCATTAGAAAACCAGGAAAACGAATTAAATGAAAAGTTTGGACTAAAGATAGCCCTCAAAGACTGCAAAGAAGAAGACGAAGACCAATTGATTGCAGTTTATACTCTAATTGAAGCAATGATTGGAGAGTACGATTGCACCACATTATTAGAATATTTTGAATTATGTCCTTTACCTCAGAACCCAGAAGACGAAGGATTTATCTCCCTAACTCAATTACCGGAATTTATTGAATGGTTTTTGAATAACATTGAAGACTCTGAAGAAGAGTAAACAATAAGAAATATAACAGAGGATTTCTCTATCCTTTTTTATCTAAATCATAAGTAATAGATACCTTTTCTTAAGAAGGTATCTATTTTTATTTTATAACATTGTTGTCCGGTAAAAATC
>DHDW01000051.1 GCA_002399565.1 Bacteroidales bacterium UBA4866
AGGAATTATGGAAATGGCTGATGCTATCTCAATCAATAAGGCTGAAGGTGAAAACAAACAAAAGGCAGAGATTGCAGCAGGACAATATCGCAATGCTTTGCATCTCTTCCCTTTAAGTGAAAGTGGATGGACTCCTCCTGTATTTACTTGTTCTGCTTATTCCAAAGAAGGAATTGATACTATTTGGGAAACAGTTAGCAATTATGTTATCCATACAAAAGCGGATGGTTATTTTTATGCAAAAAGAAATCAACAAAACCTCAAAATACTTTCCGAAACTATAGACTCACATCTAAAAGAAAATTTCTACACAAATCTAAAAGTCAAAGAAAAGCTTGCAAAAGTTCAGCAAGATATTCTTGACAATAAGATAAGTGCTTACGTTGCAGCAGGAGAACTTATTGATGATTATTTTCAGAACATAAAATAAAGCAAATGAAAAATCTTATTTACTTATCCATATTTTTAATTCTTATCTTAACAACAAGTTGTGGTATATTAAATAAGAATGAATCAATCAAAATAGTTTCTCCATCTAAAAATGTAGAAACGAATCAATCAATAGATTTTTTTCAAACAGAATGGCAATTAATAAGAGTTGGAGCAATTAAACCAAAACTAACAGCAACAGATAATAATGTTTCAATTCTTTTTAGTAAAGATAATTCTCATTTTGCTGGATTTAGTGGTTGTAATAGATATTTCGGAAAATTTGAAGTTAAGAAAGAGGATTTAAGATTAATGGATATTGGTTCGACAAAAATGGCTTGTCCTGATAATGATATGAGCTTTGAAAATAACTACCTCAATAATCTTAATAAAGTAACAAACTATTCTATTAATGAAGACACTCTTTTTCTTAAAAACAAAGATAGAGTTGTTTTTGTATTCATTGCAAGATAGAAAATGTCAGAAAGAATAACTCTTTTTGCAGAAGTAATTTTACCACTTCCCCTACCCTGTACCTACACTTACAGGGTTCCATTAGAGTGGAATGATTTGGTTAAAAAAGGTCAAAGAGTTGCTGTTGAACTTGGAAAGAAAAAAATTTATTCTGGCATTATACAATCCATTCATCAAAATGCTCCCAAAGTAAGTAGTGTTAAATATATTCTTTCAATTTTAGACAAGGAGCCTATTGTAAGTGAAGTAAGTCTTAATTTTTGGCAATGGGTTTCCAATTACTATATGTGCTATTTGGGAGATGTAATGACTGCAGCACTCCCTTCTTCTTTAAGACTTAAAAGCGAAACAAACATAATTATCAATCCTGATTTTGATGGAGATATTTCAAATCTTAATGATGATGAAGCAACGATTTTAGAGTTAGTTTCAAAAAAAGAAGCTGTTTCAATTGATGATATAAGAACCAAAACCTCAATAAAGGAAATACTTCCTATTCTTAATTCAATGATTAAGAAAAACATTATTCTTACTGATGAAGAACTTAAAAGCAAGTATAGACCAAAAATTGAGGAGTATATTTCTCTCTCTTCTGAATACCAAACTGAAGAAAAACTTAAAGAACTCTTTGAACATTTAGAATCAAAGAAAACACTAAAAAAACAATATGAAGCATTATTAATATTTCTTTCTATTGCAAAATATAAGGATGCAGAAATAAAGAAAAGTGAGTTAACAAAGCTTACAAATATTTCTCTTTCTTCTTTGCAATCACTTATTAAAAATAATATTTTCATTGTAGAAAAGAAACTTCAAAGCCGATTAACAGATAGAAGCTTAGCATTAATTGAAAACAAATTAGTTCTTAATGATGAGCAGTCAAATGCCTACAATCAGATTATTGAAAATTGGGATAAGAAATCAGTAAGTCTTATTCATGGAGTTACAGGAAGTGGGAAGACAGAAATATATATTAAACTAATTCAAAAGGTTCTTGAGCAAGGAAAACAAGTTTTGTTTCTTCTTCCTGAAATAGCTTTAACAAGTCATTTAATAAGTCGTTTGGAAAAATACTTTGGAAATCGTATTGGAGTATTTCATTCAAGATTTTCAAAAGAAGAAAGAGTTGAAGTTTGGAATAAGGTTAAAAATCCAATTAAAACTAATCGCTACGATATAATTCTCGGTTCCCGTTCAAGTGTTTTTCTTCCTTTTAATGATTTAGGATTAGTTATTGTTGATGAAGAGCACGACTCATCTTATAAACAATATGACCCATCTCCTCGATATAATGCAAGAGATACTGCAATAGTTTTGGCACAATTCTATGGAGCAAAAACAATTCTTGGTTCAGCTACTCCTTCTTTGGAAAGTTATTTCAATGCAAAAGAAGGAAAGTATGAACTCTTGGAATTAAAAAAGCGATATTCAGGAACTCTTTTGCCAGAAATACTTGTTGCGGATGTAAAAGAAGCTTTAAAATATAAAGAAATGCACTCCCATTTCTCAAAACTACTAATTGATAATATTACTGAAGCATTAAAGAATAAGGAACAGGTAATTTTATTTCAAAACAGAAGAGGTTTTGCAAGATATCTTCAATGTGAAGCATGCGGAGGGGTTACAAGTTGCAAGTTTTGCGACGTTTCCCTTACTTATCATAAGCATACAGAATCTCTAAAATGTCATTATTGCGGTTATACAACAACAATAAATGAACAATGCTCGGAGTGTGGAAGCCATAAGATTAAAATGATTGGCTTTGGAACGGAAAAAATTGAAGAAGACTTAAACATATTCTTTCCTGATGCTGTAGTTGCAAGAATGGATTTAGACACTACCAAAACAAAGAATTCTTACGAAGCAATAATTAATGACTTTCAAAACCGAAAGATTGATATTTTGGTAGGAACACAAATGATTACAAAAGGTTTGGACTTTGATAATGTAAGTGTTGTTGGAATTCTTAATGCTGATTCAATTATTAATTTCCCCGATTTCCGTTCCTACGAAAGAGCATTCTCTCAAATGGTTCAAGTTAGCGGAAGAGCTGGAAGAAAATTTCATAGAGGAAAGGTTATAATTCAAACCTTCAACCCTTATCATCAATCAATAAGAGATGTAATTGACCACAACTATACTTCTATGTATGAAAGTCAGATATTGGAAAGAAAAGTTTTTAAATACCCACCATATTTTAGATTAATAAAAATTAGTCTTCTTCACAGAGAGAAACCAACTCTTGAAAAGTTTGCAGGAGAATTTGGAATTAAACTAAAAGAAATTTTTGGAGGAAGAATTCTTGGACCTGAATTCCCTCTAATACCAAGAATAAAGAATAATTACACAATTGAATTTTGGTTAAAAATAGAGAAAGATATTTCAATATCACAAGTAAAGTCAGAAATAAAAATACTTGTAGAAAAGTTTCTATCCTCCCATTCCAAGCTAAGAATTATCATTGACGTTGATCCAATGTAGAGATTCTTATCAAAATAATAGCACTAAAACATCAAAGAGAAGCCCTTTCCATGAGCTTCTCTTTGTTTTAATTGATTAACAACTCGCCATAAACCTTCAAAAGAAACCCTTCTCTTGCGTTTTATGACACATAGATGAAAGATAATTACGGAGGCGTTGGCGTACCTTCTTCTTCCAAAGGTTCAACACTGATTGAAACACCTTTCATGTCTTGTTTGAAATCAGTCTCAGGAGTAAACCCAACCCCAACTCTAAGAACTGTGTCAGCAGTTACCTCTTCAGGAGTATTAACCGCCTTAACCTTAGCCTTAGGATAAAAAGTTCCCAAACCATCAAACTTAACCGAATGTCCCTCTTGAAGCATCCAGGTTGTTGAAGCCACCAAAGCATCTAAAGCATTTAGAGCATCGCCCTTGCTTACAGTGCTTGATTTCTCAATCATTGCAGCCAATTTCTTGAAGTTGATGGTCTGCCCCTTAATCATTTGAGCCATCCATTTGTCTCCAGGATTTGATCCTACAGCGATCTTCTTTTTCTTCTTTCTGAACTTCATAGCAGAAAAAATTAACGTTAAACAATAAATGAACTACACGTGCTAATAAATAGCAAAATATCTTTATTTCTTCTTATAATTAACTCCCCTAACCTCACTATCTCCAAGCACAAATTCAACCTTTCTAAACCTCTCCTTAAAAAACTTCGAAGGCTTGAAAATTATCTTAAAACGTTTTATCAAATTTCTGGTAACCTTTTCAGGACTATCCACCATTTGCACCTCAATTGCAGGATAGAAAGTCCCCAAAAGTCCCAAAGAAACAGGATGTCCATTCTCCAACATCCACAAAATAGTTGTTTCAAGCTCTGCCAACACACCCAAAATATCACCTCTACTCATAGAACTTTTCTTTTCAATCATTTGGGCAATCATTTCAAAGTCTGCAATAGTTTCAATTTGCATCTTAGGCATATATTTTTCTTGCAACTCCTTATTTAGAAACACATTCCTTTTGTATTTAAAAAATTTTATAGCCATTTCCTTTGGTTTTTATGTTATACAATTTTGTTTAAACAATGTTATTTATGTTTGAG
>DHDW01000021.1:0-5403 GCA_002399565.1 Bacteroidales bacterium UBA4866
TTTATGGAAAACAAAGTTACTTTTGGTTCTAAATTCGGTACTCTTGCCGTAGTTGGTGGAAGTGTTATTGGGCTTGGGAATATTTGGAGATTCCCCTATTTGGCAGGAAACAATGGAGGCTCAGCTTTTATTATTGTTTATATTCTTTGCAGTTTATCAATTGCCATTCCTATTATGATTAGCGAATTTGTAATTGGACGTTCAACTGGCAAAAATGCTTATGGAGCTTTCAAAGAACTTTCAAAGAAAAAGATTTGGAGATTTGTTGGATTGGCAGGAATTATAACAGTTTTCTTTATTTTTGGTTTTTATTCCGTTGTTGCTGGTTGGGCAATTTCTTTTATTCAAACCTCTCTTACAAGTGGCTTTACGGGGAAAGACCCTCAGGTAATTCATAGTAATTTTATTAACTATATTAATTCAGGATGGAAACCTACTTTTGCTGCAGGAGTATTTATTATTCTAACTGCTGGAATTGTTATTGGAGGAATTCAAAAAGGGATTGAAAGAGTTAATAAAATTCTTATGCCAATGCTTTTTTTAATCATAATTCTTCTATTCATTTATTCTACTTCTCTTTCAGGATTCTCTAATGCAATGGATTTTCTTCTAAAACCAGACTTTAGTAAATTAGGATTAAAATCTGTTATTGCTGCAATTGGACAATCCTTCTTTTCTATGAGCTTGGGAATGGGATGTATGATTACTTATGGCTCTTACATTAAACAAAAGTCTTCTCTTTCTGGAATTGCCCTAACAATTGGACTTGCGGACTTATCTGTTGCCCTTTTGGCTGGCTTTGCAATCTTTCCTGGAGTGTTTACTTTTGGAATTGAACCAACCTCTGGTCCTACTTTAATTTTTGAAACTCTTCCTTTAGTTTTTTCAATGATGCCTTTTGGTAATATATTTGCAATATTCTTTTTCTTCTTAGTTTTTATTGCTGCCATTACTTCATCTGTTTCAATGTTAGAACCGATTTGCTTGTTTACAATTCAAGAATTTAAACTATCAAGAACTAAATCAATCGTTATAATTTCTATAATTATTTTCATTTTAGCTGTTCTTTGTGCCTATTCTCAAGTTGAAAATTCTTCAATTACATTATTTGGGAAAAATCTTTTTGATGCACTAAATGATTTAACTGATAAATTCTTAATGCCAATTGGAGCTTTGCTAATAATTATATTTGTTGGTTGGTTTGCTAATAAAGAATTAGTAAGAAATCAATTTACTAATAATGGAACAATTTTAAACAAAGGATTTCAACTATATATTAATGTAGTAAGATACTTTGTCCCTTTGGTTCTATCATTATTTATCCTTAATTTAATGGGATTACTCTAATATTAACATTTTAATGTTAGTAAATAATTCATCTAACTATAGATTTAGGATAATTTTTTAATATATATTTGCAACATATTTTCCTTTTATGAGTAAAAGATATAAAATTAAATTTAACAACACGTTTATTAATTAAAAAACAAAACATCATGAAAAAGAATTTAATTATTTTAGTTGCTGTTTTATTAACATCAACTTTCGCATTTGCCCAAAGTGGCAATATGTTTGTAACTGGACATCTTGGATTTAACACTTACTCCAAGACCAATACAGTTGGTTCAACAAGCACAGATGTACCTGGAGGAAATAGTTTTGACATTATGGCTGAGTTTCATTACAAACTTACCAAAAACATTGCTGTTGGTCTTGGATTAAATTACAAGAACTCTACTTCATACGTTAATACAACTCCTAATGGAACAGATTATTTTGATTCTGAATCAATGTTCTCAATTGTTCCTTCTGTAATTTATGGAATAAAAATCACGGATAATTTCAAATATATTCCAAGATTATATGTTGCAATTGGATTTGGAAGTAGAGATGAAGAACAACCTGATCTTCCTTTAAATCCTAACACAATTGAAACATTTACAACTGACTTATCAAGCTTTTCTATTGGAGTTAAACCTCTAAGTTTTGAATATGGAATAAATAATAGATTTGCAATAACAATGAGCTTTGGAGATTTATACTACAGAACTTATACTGAAAAAGCCACAGTAGCAAATACAGAAGTTAAATCTACTGACAAGGCCTTTAATTTAGACGCTAACTATGGTGCATCATTTGGAATTCGTATTTATTTATAATTAAATAGATATTAACTCTCTAAAAGAGTAAGCCTTTTGGCTTACTCTTTTTTTATTTTATAAATTTGTCTTGTTAAAACATTGTTATTGTAAAATTTCCAATATTTTTATTGAGAATTTTGTTTATTAAGTGTTAATTAACTAATTTTGCAGATTGAATTATGCCTTTAATTAAGGCATTAAAGTTTAAAGTATAGTAATAAAAGCATTTTCAAGGATTAAAGGAGTTCTGCCTTGAATAAAATGCAAAAATAGTGAACTCAATAAAAAATATATGAAAAAAGGATGTAAATACGGTACTCACCGTGTATTGGAACCAAAAGGTGTATTGCCTCAACCAGCTAACAAAATTGATAACAATATGGATGAAATTTACGACAATGAAATCCTTATTGATGTTCAAACTCTAAATGTTGACAGTGCTTCTTTCACTCAAATTGAAGAACAAGCAGGTGGCGACAAAGCTAAAATTGCTGAAATAATGATGGGTATTGTTGCAAAACAAGGAAAACATAGAAACCCTGTAACTGGTTCTGGTGGTATGTTACTTGGAACAGTTGAAAAAATTGGTGATGCACTTATCGGAAAAACTGATCTTAAGGTTGGAGATAAAATTGCTACATTAGTTTCTCTTTCTCTTACTCCTTTACGCATTGATAAAATTAAAGATATCCGTCCTGATATTGACCAAGTTGATATTGATGGTAAGGCTATTTTATTTGAAAGTGGAATTTATGCAAAAATTCCTGCTGACCTTCCTGAAACATTAGCTCTATCTGCATTAGACGTTGCTGGTGCTCCTGCTCAAACTGCTAAATTGGTTAAACCTGGCGATACAGTTTTGATTATTGGTGCTGGTGGAAAATCTGGTATGCTTTGCTGCTATGAAGCTAAAAAACGTGCTGGAGTAACTGGAAAAGTTATTGGACTTTGCCATAGCCAAAAATCAACAGAAAGATTACAAAAATTAGGTTTTTGTGATTTTGTTTTCTCAGCTGATGCGACTCAACCTGTTCCTGTAATGCAAAAGATTCAAGAACTTACAGATGGCGAAATGGCTGACATTACAATTAACAACGTAAATATCAATGATACAGAAATGACTTCTATCCTTTGTACAAAAGATACTGGATTAGTTTATTTCTTCTCTATGGCTACAAGCTTTACAAAGGCTGCTTTAGGAGCTGAAGGAGTTGGTTCTGATGTTACAATGATTGTTGGAAATGGTTATACTAAAGGACACGCTGAAATAACTCTTCAACTTCTACGCGAATCTAAAGAACTTAGAGATATCTTTACTGAGCTTTACGCTTAATAAATAAATTTAAAATTTAAAAACTGTGAGTAGAGTATTCTGCTTACAGTTTTTTATTATAAAATTAAATCGAAATGAATATTAGTGTTTGTGGAATTGATTGTGACATTGCTTGTGTTGAATGTAATAAATATTTAGATTCTCCATGCAAAGGCTGCAATGAAGCAAAAGGAAGATTATACTGGACTAAGTATTTAGGATTAGATGTTTGTCCAATATATAATTGTTGTGTAAACGAAAAACAATTAGAAAATTGTGGTAAATGTGATAAACTTCCTTGTGATAAATTCTTTTCTACAAAAGACCCATCTATTTCGGATGAGTTATTTAAACAAAAAATTCAAGAACGAGTAGATTTACTAATGACATTATAAAACAATTATATTTATGCAAGTAAATAGAAGAAAAGAATTATTCCCTGAGGTTTCCGATAAAGATTGGAACGATTGGAAATGGCAAGTAAAGAATAGAATTGAAACACTTGAAGATTTAAAAAAATACATCTCTTTAACTCCTCAAGAAGAAGAAGGTGTTATGAAATCTCTCAAGACCTTACGTATGGCAATAACTCCATACTATATTTCTTTAATTGACATAAATAATCCTAATTGTCCAGTTAGAAAACAAGCTATTCCAACTGCTGCAGAAGTTTATCAATCACCTGCTGATTTATTAGACCCCCTTCACGAAGATGAAGATTCTCCAGTTGCTGGCTTAACACATCGTTATCCAGATAGAGTTTTATTCTTAATAACTGATATGTGTTCTATGTATTGTCGTCATTGCACAAGAAGACGATTTGCAGGACAAAACGATTGTGAAAGTCCTTCAGAAAGAATTCAAAAGGCAATTGACTATATTGCTCGTACTCCACAAGTGAGAGATGTTTTACTCTCAGGAGGAGATGCATTAATGGTTAGTGATAAAATGTTAGAATCAATCATTCAACGCCTTCGTGCAATTCCTCATGTTGAAATCATTAGAATTGGCTCTCGTACTCCTGTTGTTTGCCCTCAAAGAATTACAGATGATTTGGTTAATATGTTAAAGAAGTATCACCCAATTTGGTTAAATACTCACTTTAATCACCCTAACGAATGTACTGAGGAAGCAAAAGAAGCTTGTGCAAAACTTGCTAATGCTGGAATTCCATTAGGAAATCAATCAGTTCTTTTGAGAGGAGTTAATGATGATGCAAGAGTAATGAAGAAATTAGTTCAAAAATTGGTTATGATGAGAGTTCGCCCTTATTACATTTACCAATGTGACCTATCAATGGGATTAGAACATTTCCGTACTCCTGTTTCAAAAGGAATTGAAATAATAGAAAACCTTAGAGGACATACTTCAGGTTACGCAGTACCTACATTTGTTGTAGATGCTCCTGGTGGTGGTGGCAAAACTCCAGTTATGCCTCAATATATTATTTCTCAAAGTCCAGGAAAAGTTGTTTTGAGAAACTTTGAAGGAGTTATCACAACATACACAGAACCTACTAACTATTCTAACGAATGTGAATGTGATATTGACTTCTTAGAAGAAGAAATGAAAACTGATGGTGTTGCAGGCCTTCTTCATGGAGACAGACTTGCTCTTGAACCAAGCCATTTGGCACGTCACGAACGTATAAAGAAGTAATAAAAGATTTGCCATTCATTGATGAAATATTAAAATACAAAAGTGTATCTTTTGTAGGGATGGAAAAGAATACAGGCAAGACAGAGACATTAAATTATGTCCTATCTTGCTTGTGCTCTTATAATGGAGTTAGGGTTGGAATAACTTCAATTGGGATTGATGGCGAAAAAACTGACCAAGTTACAAAGACTCAAAAACCAGAAATTAATATTTCAAAAGGCACTCTTTTCATTACATCGGAACATTTCTATAAACAGAAAGAAATTGTTTCAAATATTCTTTCCATTTCTA
>DHDW01000021.1:5508-14246 GCA_002399565.1 Bacteroidales bacterium UBA4866
TTCAAATATTCTTTCCATTTCAAAAAAAGGAACTTCCTTAGGAAGATTGATTACTGCAGAAGCAATATCTCAAGGAAAAGTTTTGTTAGCAGGAGCCTCCAACACAATTTGGCTAAAAGAAACAATTAAAGAACTGCATAACTATAAAGCTGATGTAGTTTTGGTTGATGGAGCACTCTCAAGAAAGAGTTTCGGCTCTCCTTCAATAACTGATGCAATGATTTTATCAACTGGTGCTGCCCTTTCAATAAATCTCAACACCTTAGTTCAAAAAACTAATTTTGTTTATAGGATGACTCAGTTAGAATCTATTGAGAAATCTTTAACTAAAAAGATCCAAGATATTGACTCAGGAATATATGCAATTGATTTAAATGGAAAGATAGTTGACTTGGATATTCCTTCAATATTAATGATTGAACAATTTAAGGATAGAATATTCAATTATGGCAAAAGGATATTTGTTTCTGGTATAATTACTGATAAACTAATTGATTTCTTAAAAGTCCAAAAAAATATCAATGATATTGAAATAATTGTTAAGGATTTCACAAGAATATTTTGTAAACCAGAAAACATTGACTCTTATTTCAAAAAAGGAGGAAAACTTAAAGTTGTTCAACCAACAAATATAATTGCAATAACTGTTAACCCTACTTCTCCAAGTGGATATAATCTCAATTCAAAAACTCTAATTGATGAACTAAAAAAACATATCCCCATGCCAATCTATAACATTAAAGAAATTTAGCCTTATGACATTAAAGCAAGCTATTGAAAAGCATAATGGATTAAAATTTATTGTTGAGCAGTTTAATATCTACTCATCCATTGGACGTAAAGCTCTTTTAAGCACAAGTTATATAAAAGACAAAACTCTTCTTAGCTCCAAACATTTAATTATTGAAGGTTGTCAAAACTATATTTCAGAACCAATAAATATTAAAACCTTAAGCAAGGTTCGCAAGATATTAAGTTATTTGAATGATATTAGTGGAACATTGAATCTTCTTAAACAAAATCAAATACTTGATGATGTTTCTCTTTTTGAGATTAAACAATTTGCTATAGCATGTTCAAAAATAAAATCACTAATTTTTGACATATCTAACTATTTACCAAAATCTAATAAAGAAGATTTAACTATTCCTGATTTAAATAATGTTATTAAGATTTTAGACCCAGAAGGATTACTACTTAGTCAATTCTATATTTATAATGCTTATTCAAAAGAGCTGACAGAAAAAAGAAAACTTTGGGAAATTGCCAAGAAAGAAAACAATGAAGAAAAAGCTTTCAGCCTTTATTTAGAGACTCAAGAATTAGAAGATAAAATAAGAGAAAGACTTTCAAACGAGCTTAAAGAATATGTTGATAGCTTGAAAACAGCAATTAAGGTTGTTGGAGATATAGATATATACTTTGCTATGGCAGAATATTTTCAAAAGAACAATTATATTAAACCTGTTTTCTCAACAACCAATAAAATATCCTATAAACAACTTACCTATCCCCCACTTATTGATCGATTAGAAAAAGAAAACAAACACTATCAACCAATTGATATCACTCTTACAAATAAGCCCTGTCTTGTTACTGGAGCAAATATGGCTGGAAAGACAATACTATTAAAATCTCTTTGGCTTTGTCAATATCTAATTCAATTTGGATTCTTTATTCCTGCACAAAAAGCTCAGGTAATTCTGGTTGAAGATATTCTTACTTCAATTGGAGATCATCAAAACGAACACGAAGGACTCTCCTCCTATGCTTCTGAAATTATTCTTTTAAATGAAATAATTCAGAAAGTGAAACAAGGCAAAGAATACTTGGTTTTGGTTGATGAATTGGCAAGAACAACCAATCCTACTGAAGGAGTCGCTCTTGTGGATAGTTTTCTAAACATTATGTCAAATAAGAGCTCTTATTCCATAACCACAACACATTATAGCGGAATTAAAACAGAATGCTATAGATTAAGAGTAAAAGGTTTTATTCCAAACAAAACACAAACAAAACTCTCATTAAAAGATATTCCAAATCAAATTGATTATTCATTAATTGAAGATAAAGAACAGAAAGTGCCTAATGAAGCATTAAACTTAGCCTCATTATTGGGTATTGATGAAGAATTTATTGAAAAAGCAAGGGAACTTATAAAATAAAAAGAAAGAGTATTTAATCTCATTGCTTGCTATCACACAATTTCAGAATGGTTTGTGCTATGTTAAATACTCTTTCCTAAAGCAAATATACAATATATAAAAAGTTTTGTCAAGTCTTTTTATAAAAAAAATGTATCCGACACTCTCAGATGCTTTGTAATTTCAATAAACTAAATTAGAATAATTAATGTCTTTTTATCCTTTTTCGATAAAATTGACTTGATTTTGTAGAAGCATCCTTTTACAAAAATCAAACAACTTGTTTTTCTATCTAAACCAAGAGCTTAACTCCTAAATCGAAGATTAGAAATAATTAAATAAGACTTCAATCTCAAAACAATGCCATTGTTTACTCAAAACAATGCCATTGTATGACAAAAACAATGCGGTTGTTTTGACAAAACAATGGCATTGTTTTTAGTTCTAAAAGAAGTTTAGTTAGATTGAAAGCTTATAAAATTATTTTAAAAGCTTATTTACTGACTTTTATCTTTGATTAAATTGCAGGGAAATCTATTTCCTAATCGTCATAACGAAGAAAATCTCCATTTAAATTAAAAACTATTTCAATTGAATTATCCAATTTAACTTCATAATCTCTTTTATCTTTATTTATATCAACAACTTTTGTGTTTTGATGGTTCTTTGTGATAAAATTATTTATTGAAGCATTAAGTATACTTTTTGGAACACCAGTTTTTATTTCAATATCTTCCCAATCTCCTTTTTTATTAAATTCTATTTTAGATCCTTCTGTAAAATATACTACATATTCTTTATCGAAAAGTTCATTATCTTTAACAATTTGGAGAATATTCATATTTGAGAAGTTACTTTTTATAAATGATTGTGCTTTGGAAGGAAGTTTATCAAATGTGATTACCTTATTTTCTTGACTTTGGCATGAAGTTAGTGCAAACATCATTACCAACATTAAAATCATCTTTTTCATTTTCTTTCAGTTTTTTGTTATTTGAATCTTTAATTATTTATGATGCAAAACTAAAACTCAAATCTGAAAAGAAACTGAAATAAATGAATTAATAATTAAAAAAACACAAGCAGAAATTATGTAGATTGTTTTTCCAATAATAATCAAGTTTAATGTTATTATTATTGCAAATGCTTTTAACTAATGATAATCCTAAGCCAATTGATGAATTTGAAGAACTTTCCTTAAAGAAACGTTGAAATATTTTTTCTGTATCCAATTCATTAGACTTAGACGTATTAGAAAAAACAATCTTATTAGAATAAATCTTTATAGAAATTTCTCCATTTTCTATATTGTGAATAAAAGCATTCTTGATTAGATTATTTATCAAAACTTCGCATAGAGTCTTATTAATATTCACATTTAAATCACTCTCAACTTCAAGACTTACCTTTATATTCTTATACTCATAGATTTCTTTAAAGACTTCCATTGAATTATTTACTATTGATGCTAATGAAAGGTTTTCTTTTTCCAGAAATTGATTATTTTCAATCTTTGTAAGAAGTAATAAAGTCTTATTCAAACGAGTTAAATGTTCTAAAGTAGAAATAGTTTTCACAATTTCTTCTGCCAACTCTTCACTAATATCTTGATTAAGGATATTTTCTAATCTATTAATTGAAATAGCCAAAGGAGTTTGAATTTCATGAGAAGCATTTCCTATAAAATTCTTTTGTTCTTCAAATGCTTTTTCAACTCTTTGTGTACTTTGATTTGTTGCAATGTAAAGCTCTTGAAACTCTTTGATAGATGACATCTGAGGTAGTGGTTGATTCTTTTTACCTAAATTATAATTCTTTTGCCAGTTTAAAAGCAAATACAAAGGTTTCATACTCTTCTTATAGATCCAAACATATACAATTATGATAGTTAGAAGAAGAATCAATGCAAGAGTAAATAACCACCAAGCAATTGTTTCAATTAAATCTTTCTTTTCAATACTTGAAGTAAATATTTCTATTTTATATGCTCTATTTCCTTCATCAATAAAATATTGAGTTAGAGCTCTTGCTGGTTCTGTCTCCATTTTATCATAAAGATAAATCATAGTATCTCTATAATATGATTTTTGATTTGAAAGAGCAGTATTTATATCAACTGGAGTAATAAAGAAAACATTATTGGAATTGGTTTGAGTTTCAATAATTTCTTTTCCCTGCTTCTTTTGAGAAATTAAATAATCGCAGTACAGGTCTAATGAGTCATCAATTTCATCATTAACCTCATTAATAATTGCAAAGAAAACTAATGAAGCCCAAACAGACAAAATAATAGTAATTGTAATTGTAGTTCTTAGAATTATTGATGTTAAAAGATTTCTATTTTTCATCTATATCTTCATTAAATATTAGTTTATAACCAAAACCATATATTGATTTTATCTCAACCTTTGAACCAGCATCCTTTAGTTTCTTTCTAATGTTTTTGATTTGAGCATAAATAAAATCATAGTTATCAACTTGATCAATATAATCGCCCCAAACACCTTCAGCAAGAGTTGTTTTGTCAATCAAACGATTTGCTCTATTAATAAAATAGAAAAGTATATCATATTCTTTCCTACTTAAAATTAATTCTTTGTCTTCAACAAAAACTTTAAAGCTTGAATTATTTACTTTTAAATCTCCAAAACTAAAAAACACTTCACCATCCCCCATTTTTCTTCTTACAACACTCTTAATTCGAGCAATTAGTTCAGCAAAATGAAATGGTTTGGGAAGATAATCATCAGCCCCAAGCTCTAAACCTTCAATTTTATCCTCTAATGAATCTTTAGCAGAAATTATAATCACACCCTCACTTTTATGAATCTCTTTAAGGCATCTGAGTATGGATAATCCATCTCCATCAGGAAGCATAATATCTAAAAGGATACAATCATATTCATACAATTCAATCTTTTCAATTGCCTCTTTGTAGTTTGATGCCATCTCAACAAGAATCTTTTCTTTTTCTAATTCCAATTTAGAGATTTCTCTCAAATCCTCATTATCTTCAATAATTAGAACCTTCATAACAAAATAATAACTCAATAAATTTTAATACTAACTACAATCATATAATTGCAAAATTAGTAAAATAAAATTAACTTAGATATTCAATTATGAATTCTATTCAATTAGTAAAAAGAAAAGAAGTTAGTCTTATTACTTATTTCTTAGTCATTGCTGCCTTGACAAAAGAAATAAATAGTGGATGTGGTTCTTCAACTGTTGATTTATATTCTGGGTGGAATTGAACTCCTACAAAATATGGGTGATTAACCAATTCAACAACTTCAACTAAATCAGCATCAGGATTAATTCCAGTAGAAATCATTCCAGCAGCTTCAAAATCATTTAAGTATTTATTATTAAACTCATAACGATGACGATGTCTTTCTGAAATGTTTTCTGAGTTATATGCATCATATATCTTAGTTCCTTTCTTCAATCGGCAAGGGTAAGCACCCAAACGCATAGTTCCACCCATGTTGGTAACCTTCTTTTGTTCTTCCATCATATCCACAACTGGATGTTTGGTGCTAGGTGACATTTCAACAGAATGTGCATCTTTAAAATTCAATACATTTCTTGCAAATTCTACAACGGCCATTTGCATCCCCAAGCATATTCCCAAGAAAGGTATATTATTTTCTCTTGCAAACTTAATTGCACAGAGTTTTCCTTCAATTCCTCTTGCTCCAAAACCAGGAGCAACCAAGATTCCATCTAAATTACTTAACTCTTCGTTGCAAGATTCTTCTCCTTTTTCTAAAAGCTCAGAATGTATTAGTTTTAGCTTAACCTTACATTGAACAGATGCACCAGCATGAATAAATGCTTCAGAAATTGATTTATAAGCATCCTTAAGTTCAACATATTTACCAACCAAACCAATACTTACCTGATGTATTGGATTATTGAGTTTATAAAGAAAGCCTTTCCATTTTTCCAAATTAGGTTCTCCATGAGTTTTAACTCCAAGACGATTTAAAACTTGAATGTCTAATTTTTCTTTAAGCATTCTTAAAGGCACTTCATATATTGAAGGAGCATCTAATGATTCAATCACACTTTCTCTATCAACATTACAAAATAATGCAATCTTATCTTTTATTCCGTCATGAAGTTTATGCTCAGTGCGACATACAATAATATCTGGTTGAACTCCCTGTTCTTGCATTTCCTTAACAGAATGTTGAGTTGGTTTTGTTTTCAACTCTCCTGCTGCAGAAAGATATGGAATATATGTTAAGTGTATTACAACTACATTTTTACCTAACTCCCATTTCATTTGACGAACAGATTCTATAAATGGAAGTGATTCTATATCTCCTACCACTCCTCCTAATTCAGTTATAACAAAGTCGTATTGATTAGTGTTTCCAAGTACTTGAATTCTTCTTTTGATTTCATCAGTTACATGAGGAATAACTTGAACTGTTCCTCCCAAATAATCTCCTCTACGTTCTTTGTCAATAACGGTTTGATATATTCTTCCCGTTGTAACGTTATTTGCTTGAGAAGTCCTAACATTTGTAAAACGTTCGTAATGTCCTAAGTCCAAATCTGTTTCTGCTCCATCTTCTGTAACAAAACATTCTCCATGTTCATAAGGGTTTAATGTTCCTGGGTCAACATTTAGATAAGGATCTAACTTTTGAATTGTAACTGAAAAACCTCTAAGTTTTAGAAGTAAGGCAAGTGAAGAAGCCATTATTCCCTTTCCTAATGAAGAGGTTACGCCTCCTGTAACAAATATATATTTTGTATTTAACATAACATTTACAAAATTAAATTATCATCAAATTAAGATGCAAATATAATTCTTTTTTGCGTTGCATTAAGCATATTTATATTAATTTTGCAGCAATGGATATAAAAGAAAAAACAATAAACGGAGTTATATGGAGTGCTATTGAACGTTTTTCGGTTCAAATAATTCAATTTATAGTTCAAATAATTATTGCTCGCCTTCTCTTACCTTCCGATTATGGACTTATTGGCATGCTTGCCATTTTTATGGCTTTGGCACAAACTTTTACTGATGGAGGACTTTCCAATGCTCTAATTCAAAAGAAAGACAGAAATGAAACAGATTATTCAACTGTTTTCTATTTTAACATTGTAATAGGAATATTTCTTGCTCTTATTTTCTTTCTCTGTTCTGGAATAATAGCCGAGTTCTATCTAATGCCTAAACTTAAACTTGTTATTCAAGTTATGTCCATAAATCTAATAATTTTGGCATTTCAAGTTATTCAAAAAACAATTCTTACTATAAAAATTGACTTTAAAACTCAGGCAAAAGCTTCCTTAATATCTGTTATTATTGGTGGTGCAATTGGAATTGCAATGGCTTACAAAGGATTTGGAGTTTGGGCTTTGGTTGCACAATTTACTATAATTAATTTATTTCAAACATCTCTTTTTTGGTATTTGGAGAAATGGAGACCTAAACTAATATTCTCAAAATCCTCATTTACTCGACTTTTTGGCTTTGGATCAAAGATTTTATTAGCTAACCTTATTCACACCATTTACCTGAATCTCTATACTTTAGTTATTGGAAAACGCTTTTCCGCCACAAATCTGGGCTATTACACCCGTGCAGAACAATTTGCTCAATTCCCCTCCTCCAACATTACTGGAATTTTATGGAGAGTTACCTACCCTATTATGTCTTCAATCCAAGATGAAAACCAAAGGCTCAAACAAGTTCTTCGTCAATACTTGCGTCTATCTGCATTTATTGTCTTTCCTCTAATGATTGGATTAGCCGCAATTGCTGAACCTTTTATTATTCTTATTCTTACTGAGAAATGGAAAGGAATTGTACCTATTCTTCAAATTCTTTCCATTTATTATATGCTCTATCCTCTTAATGCTATTCATCAAAACCTTATGCAGGTTAAGGGAAGAAGTGATTTGTTTTTGAGGTTAGAAATAATTAAAAAGATTATTGGTATTGCTCTTTTGTTTATTTCTTTACCTTTTGGCATTTATGTTCTTTGTTCAAGTTTAATAATCTACGCTATAATAAACTTTGCTCTCAATACTTATTATGGGTCAAAACTAATAAATCTTGACATACCAACACAACTTAAAGATATTGCAAGAGTTCTTTTGGCTTCTGCATTTATGGGAGCAATTGTTTACATAGTTAATTATATTGATGTATCCTATCTTTTAAAACTTCTTTTGGGAGTTATTATTGGTGGAGTATCCTACTACTTAATTGCAAGAATTTTTAAGATGAAAGAGTTGGAACAATTGGTTTCTCTTGTTAAAGGATATATTGGGAAAAAGGCATAAAAAAACTCCAATACTTTTTCTTAGGAAGTATTGGAGCTATAATATTAGAAAAGTAAATTCTCTTTTGCTTAACTATGCGTCAATATTGGCATAAGTAGCATTCTTTTCAATAAATTCTCTTCTTGGTGGTACTTCATCCCCCATAAGCATTGAAAATACTCTGTCAGCTTCTGTTGCGTTTTCAATATCAACTTGACGGAATGTTCTTGTTTCTGGATTCATTGTTGTTTCCCAAAGTTGAGTTTCACTCATTTCTCCAAGACCTTTGTAACGTTGAAC
>DHDW01000021.1:14521-14774 GCA_002399565.1 Bacteroidales bacterium UBA4866
ACCATCAACATCGGCATCTGTCATAATTACTACCTTGTGATAACGCAATTTATCCATATTCAAAGCCTTGCTGTCTTCTGCCGTTCCAATTGAAACGCCAAGTGCAGTGTATATATTCTTAATTTCATCAGAATCTAAAACTCTGTGAGGCATTGCTTTTTCAACGTTTAATATCTTTCCTCTAAGAGGTAGTATTGCTTGATATTCTCTGTTTCTTCCTTGTTTTGCTGTTCCCCCTGCAGAATCCCCTTCG
>DHDW01000021.1:14956-15162 GCA_002399565.1 Bacteroidales bacterium UBA4866
GCAACTCCCAAAACTGTTTGACGTTGCACTAATTCTCTTGCCTTACGTGCTGCATGTCGAGCAGTTGCAGCAAGTATTACTTTATTAACAATTTGTTTTGCTTCCTTTGGATTTTCCTCCAAATAGTTGGTCAAAAGCTCTGAAACAATTTGGTCTACAGCTCCCATTACCTCATTATTTCCCAATTTAGTTTTGGTTTGACCTTC
>DHDW01000021.1:15246-24393 GCA_002399565.1 Bacteroidales bacterium UBA4866
TGACCTTCAAATTGTGGCTCTTGCACCTTAACAGAAATAACTGCTGTCAATCCTTCACGGAAGTCATCTCCTGTAATTTCAAACTTAAGTTTTTCCAACATTCCACTCTTATCGGCATAGCTCTTAAGAGTACGTGTTAATCCTCTACGAAAACCTGAAAGATGTGTTCCCCCTTCATGAGTGTTGATATTATTAACATAGGAATGAATATTCTCGGAGAAAGTTGTATTGTATTGCATTGCAACTTCAATAGGAATATCTTGCTTTTGTCCTTCAATATAAATTGGTTCTGGCATTAGCTTTTCACGATTACCATCCAAATATTCAATAAAATCTTTTAGCCCATGTTCAGAATAAAATCTTTCTGTCAAATAGCTTCCATCTTCATTCTTTACTCTATAATCTGTTATTGAAAGCTCTAAGCCTTTGTTTAGAAATGCTAACTCTCTTAAACGAGTACAAAGAGTTTCGTAGTTATATTCTAAAATAGTGAATATTGAACCATCTGGTTTAAAATGAGTTGTTGTACCTGTTTTTGATGAGTCGCCTACTTCTCTAACAGAATAAGTAGGGATTCCTTGAGAGTATTCTTGTTCATATTCTTTACCATCTCTAAAAACACTAACTTTCATTAATGAAGAAAGAGCATTAACACAACTTACACCCACTCCGTGCAAACCTCCAGAAACCTTATAAGAGCCCTTATCAAACTTTCCTCCAGCATGCAAAACGGTCATAACAACCTCCAATGCACTTCTACCTTCTTTTTCGTGCATATCCACAGGAATACCACGACCATTATCCTCAACTCTTATTGAATTATCTTCTAAAATTGAAACATTTATCTTAGTACAGTAACCTGCTAAAGCCTCATCAATCGAATTATCCACAACCTCATACACTAAGTGGTGTAAACCTCTTGTATTCACATCACCAATATACATAGCAGGACGCATACGAACAGCTTCTAATCCTTCAAGAACTGTTATATTATCAGCCGAATAACCATTTTTAGTCTTATTCAATTCTTCACTCATCTTCAATGTAATTTTTTAAAATCAATCTGCAAATATACAAAAAAGATTTGACACTAAATATCATTTAAAACATATATTCCTATTCAAAAATAAACCAAAGATATAAGCAAAGCAAGAATAGGAGAAATTGCAGTTTAAATAAGGGAAATAGAAATACCAATTAGAGAAAATTTAGTAAAGAAGATTAAATTTTTAAGGCATATAACTTTATTTATATAAGGCTTCATTCAAACAAAACCCTATTTAAACATAATTAAATCAAGTAAAAATTCCGTAAGGTGCCACCTTACTTAAGTATGGTGCCACCATACTATAATTATGGTACGACCATAACACAACTAAGGTACGACCATAACTATATTATGGTACGACCATATGAAATTTAAACTTGGTTTAAATAAAATAATACTTGATTTCCACAGATTTATATAAGGGAAAATAAATTTATAGTATGATTAATTTTTAGAAAATCAGATTAAAGATATAATAAGTTAAGGTTGAAGGAATTCTCTACTTTAAAACAGGGTATTGGATTCTGGTGTGATAGATAGCTTGTAGCTTTTTCTTTAGAACTTGTTTAATGATGGTAATGTCTCTAAAGGTTATGTTGGAATTGGAGAATTGATCGTTATTGATTTGGTCATCAATTATTCCATCAACCAAATTACTTATTGATTTTTCAGAATGATCCTTCAAACTTCTTGAAGCTGCTTCAACGCTATCAACCATCATTACAACAGCTGTTTCTCTTGAAAATGGCTTAGGTCCTTTGTAGGTGAACATATTTTCATCAATTGGAAGTTCTGGATGTTCTAACTTTTGCTTATTATAGAAATATTTGGTTTTGGTTGAACCATGATGTGTTCGAATAAAGTCAATTATTGGTTCTGGAAGCTTGAATTTGTGGGCAAGTTTAACCCCATCAACAACATGTGAAGTAATGATTTGAGCAGACTCTTCATTTGAGCTTTCATTGTGAGGATTGAATCCTGTTTGTTGATTTTCTATAAAGAAAAGTGGCATAATTGTTTTGCCAATATCGTGATGCAAAGCTCCAACTCTAACCAAAAGGGCATTACCTCCAATTTGATGAATTAAATCTTCTGCCAAATTAGCCACTTGAACAGAGTGTTGAAAAGTTCCTGGTGCTTTAACGGACAATTCTCTTAAAATCTTATTATTAGTGTCGGAATATTCAAGCAAAGACAATTCACTAACATATCCAAATATTTTCTCAAAGATGAAAATCAAAGGAAAAGCCAAAAGAGTCATACCTGCATTCATTGCAAAATATGCAAAACGATAAGGATTTATTTTTGAAAGGTCAGCATCCTGTATAAGAGTGAGGGCCAAGTATACAATTGAATAGGTAAGAAAGACAAATACACTTGTTTTAATAAAGTCAGATCTTCTTTCAAGGTGTTCCATACTAATTATTACCATCATTCCAACCATTAGTTGATAGAAAACAAATTCAAAACTATTTGGAACAGAAAATCCAATTATAATTATATTTACCAAGAAAACATACAAAGAAGAACGTGAGTCGAAAAATGTTCTAATAAGAATTGGGGTCAAACAAAGTGGAGCAACATATATGTATCGTAAATTAACATTTACAATAATTGCTGTAATTCCCACCATCATAATAATAACACTAAGAATTAAGATTATTTTTCTGTTGTCTTCATATAGCTCAGAAATAATGTATTTGAAGAAAAAGAGCATTGACAAGAGTGCAATTGCAACCAAAATAAACTGTCCTAAAATTTGTTTGTAAATAATTCTATGAGCAGTAAATTTTTCTTCATAAGCCTTTCTATAGATTGAAAGTGCTTCATATTTTGTTTGACTAACTTCCTCTCCTTTGGCAATAATTTGGTCTCCTTTAGCAATAGATTCTTTAATGGTTGAAATATTATCTAATTTAATATTCAATGCCTCTTTTGTTTTCTCTGGATTGAATTTTAAAGGAGCTGAAATTTCTGATAACTTAACATCAAAAGCAGTGGAATCTTTTAGAACAACTATCGAATAGCTTAATGGCAACCCTTCAACTTCTTTAGGAATATAAATGCTATCTCCTTCAACAATATCAAAATAGAGTTTCTTATTATTAATTATTGCTGACTTTTCTTCCTTCAATTCTTCATTAGACTTGTTGATTACAATATCAATTGGAGAAATTAAATTATCATATTCCCAAAAAGAGCCTTGTTGAAAATCATATTTAAAAGTCTGATTAGACGGAAATATCCAAACAATTAAAGCACTTGCAATCAATGCCATCATCGATTTACCAATATTTGCTAAAATTTTCCTTTTTCTTGCTTTATTTGTTGCCATTCTTTTCTTTTATCTTCTTGGTTAATGCTGTACAAAAAATAAAATCATTAAGCTCTTTATTATCAGAATTCAAAACATTCTTATTATCTCCCTGCCACCACAACTCACCATGATGCAAATAGTATATCCTCTCACCAATTTCCACAACAGAATTCATATCATGAGTATTAATAATTGTTGTAATGTTATATTCGTGAGTGATGTCAGAAATCAATTCGTCAATTAATATTGAAGTTTGAGGGTCTAATCCTGAATTTGGCTCATCACAAAATAAATATTTAGGCTTTGCAGCAATAGCCCTTGCAATGGCAACTCTTTTCTTCATGCCACCACTGAGTTCGGAAGGCATCATCTTATTAATTCCTTTCAAATTTACTCTCTCCAAACAAACATTAACCTGCTCAAGCATCTTTCCATATGAAGTTCTTTGAAACATTCTAATAGGAAACATCACATTTTCTTCAATTGTCATAGAGTCAAACAAAGCTCCAGCTTGGAAAACCATTCCCATTTCTTTTCTAACATCAATTTGTTGAGTGGTTGTCATTTTATTAAATACCCTATTTCCAAACATAACCTCACCCTCATCAGGAGAATGCAAGCCAACAAGAGTTTTCATCAAAACAGTTTTTCCACTACCACTCTGTCCAATAATCAAATTACATTTTCCTTTAGCAAACTGAATATTTATATTCTTCAGCACCTGCCTGCCTTCAAAGGATTTCGATATATTTTTGATTTCAATCATTAGAAAAACAAGTTAGTTATTAATAAATTAAAAACCATTATCGCAACACTGCTTTGAACAACTGCCTTTGTACTTTGAATCCCTACTTCAACAGAACCTCCAACCATTGTGTACCCCCTATAAGATGCAATTGAGGAAATAATTAAAGCATTTACTGCCGTTTTAACCATAGCATAAACAACATCGTAAGTAGTAAACTCAAGTCTAATTCCTTCAATGTAATGAAAAGCGGACAATCCATTTGCCATTCCTCCAAATCCTCCTCCAATCAATCCAATAAAAATGCTAAGAATAATTAGCAAAGGAAAGAATACAAAACAAGCAAATATTTTAGGTAAAATAAGATAATTGGCTGTATTAACTCCCATAACCTCCATTGCATCTATTTGTTCAGAAATTTTCTGAGAACCAATTTCTGAAGCTATCATAGAGGCACATTTACCAGCCAAAATTAACGAAATAACCGTTGGTGCAAATTCCAAAATTAGTGCTTTTCTTGAAGCATATCCATAAATCCATGAAGGATAAATAGGATTTTCTAAATTAAGTATCATTTGAATTACAACTGCCGCACCAACAAACACAGAAATCACACAGACAATAGGGATTGAATTAACCCCCAATGCCTCCATCTCATGAAGAATTTGCCTACGAAATATATGCATATTTTGAGGTTTCTTAAAGGCATCCTTCATTAATATAAGATATGACCCAAACTCTAACAAGAAATTTCTAATTAACGACATTAACTTATTTCAATTTTAGTTTTATCTTTCTTTACTGTTACTTTAATATTTTTCTTTTCCTTTCCTTGATTTTCAAGAATAGCTTCAGAAAGCGGGTCTTCAACTCGTCTTTGAATTTCTCTTTTCAAAGGTCTTGCTCCAAATTGTTGATCTATTCCTTTCTCAACAATAAATTCTTTTAACTCTTGAGTAAATTCAATATTATAATCCAAACTACTTAATCGTTTTGATAATTTATTAAGTTCAATTTCTATAATCTTAACAATATCATCCTTAAAAAGAGAGCGGAAAAAAACCATATCATCAATCCTATTTAGAAACTCAGGTGCAAAGGTTTTATTAATATCGTTTTCAATTATGCTCTTTTCTATTTCTGCAGCTTTATTTTCTCTTGCTGATGTTGAAAAACCTACTCCAATACCAAAATCCTTAATTTTTCTACTTCCAACATTTGATGTCATTATAATTATAGTATTTTTAAAGTCAATTTCTCTTCCAAGAGAATCTGTCAAACGACCATCATCCAAAATTTGAAGCAATATATTAAACACATCGTGATGTGCCTTTTCTATTTCATCAAACAGAACAATTGAATAAGGATGCTGCCTAACCTTTTCCGTTAGTTGACCAGCTTCCTCATGCCCAACATAACCAGGAGGAGAACCAATAATTCGTGAAACAGAATGTTTTTCCATATATTCACTCATATCCAATCGAATAAGGTTCTTTTCTGAATCAAATAAATACTTTGCTAATTCTTTTGCCAGTAGAGTTTTTCCAACTCCTGTAGGACCAACAAAAATAAAAGAACCTATTGGACGATTTGGGTCATTAATTCCAACCCTTGCTCTTCTAATTGCTTTTGAAACCTTAGCTACAGCATCATCTTGTCCAACAATAATTCCTTTGAGATTATCCTCCATTTTGAGAAGCTTTTGTGTTTCATCTGTACTTACCCTTTGAATCTTAACACCACTCATCATTGAAATAATATGAGCTATTTCTTCTTCCCCTACTGAAATATAATTACCCTCAATTTCATTTTCCCAATTCTTATATTTAACACTCAACTCTTCTTGAAGGCCTTCAATTTCTTCTTTTTGAAGCTTTGCTTTTTCAAACTCTCTGTTACTAACAGCCTCTTTTTTCGAAATTTCAGCTTCAATTATCTTTTTTTCCAATTCAACAATCTCTAAAGGAACTCTCAAATCCTTAACATGAGCCCTTGCTCCTGCTTCATCAAGTGCATCAATAGCTTTATCGGGCAATTGTCTATCGTTAATATATCTATCTGAAAGTTTAACACATGCCTCAAGAGCCTCATCAGAATATTTCACCTTATGATGTTGTTCGTACTTAAACTTTATGTTTTTAAGAATAGTCAATGTTTCCTCCTGAGTTGTAGGTTCAATCATAACCTTCTGAAACCTTCTCTCCAGAGCCCCATCCGATTCAATATTCTTTCTATATTCACTAAGTGTAGTTGCTCCAATACATTGAATTTCTCCACGTGCTAAAGCTGGTTTAAAAATATTACTTGCATCCAAAGAACCTGAAGCATTTCCAGCTCCAACAATGGTATGTATCTCATCAATAAAAAGTATAATCTCTGGATTTTTTTCTAATTCCGAAATTAATCCTTTAAGTCTTTCCTCAAACTGACCTCTATATTTTGTTCCTGCAACAACAGAAGCTAAGTCTAAGGTGTATATTTTCTTCTTAAACAATGTGTATGGAACATCTTTTGCTGCAATTCTTAAAGCCAGTCCTTCTGCAATTGCACTCTTACCAACTCCAGGTTCTCCAATCAAAATTGGATTATTTTTCTTTCTTCTTGATAAAATTTGTGCAATTCTTTCCATCTCCTTTTCTCTTCCAACAATAGGGTCAATAAGTCCATACTCTGCTTGTTGTGAAAGATTCTTACCAAAATTATCTAAGAATGGTGTAGGTTTCTTATCGGTTTTAAAACTAGAAACTTTACCCGATTGTTTTAAAGGCATTTTTTTCCCAAAAAAACTATCCTCTTCTTCATCCGCATTGTCATAAATTGAATCAGATTCAGTAAAAGGATTTGAGCTAGACTTTTCATCATCAAATTCAAATTCATCATCTTCATCATTTTCTTTTTCAATAGAATTCTTTATCCATGAATGAATAATATCGTAGGTTAGTCCATTACCAAAAAGAATATTTGAAACCAAATTATTGCCTTCCTTCAAAATAGCTGCAAGAAAATGCTCTGTGCCAATTTCATCAACTCCCAATTCAGTTGCTTCCAAAAAAGAAAGCTTAACAACCCTTTCAGTTTGTTTTAAAAGAGGGACATCCCTTTCCTGATTTATAGCACTAAAAGTGTGCTGTTGTTGAATAGTTTGTTCTATTTCCTTTTTAATTGTTTGTGCATCTATATTAAACTCCGACAATATCTGCATTGCCTTACATTCTTTTTCCCTTACAATTCCCAAAAACAAGTGTTCAACTCCAAAAAAATCACTTCTAAGCCTCATTGCTTCATCACTACCTGCTTTTATAACGTTCTTAGCGTGTTGTGTTAGTTTAGCGTCCATAATTCAAATAAAAATATTGTCAAAATTACTAAGATTATCTCAATTATGACATCTTTAATTAATTATTCTTACTTAATTTAGAACAAAGAATACTCTCAATAAACTATTATTCAAAATAATAACATTAAATTTCAATTCAACTTCTTTTTATTCTTCGTATTTCAAAAGAAAAAACTAATTTTGCAAATTAATCAGAATTTCACATTATAAATAATTAATAAACAAAAAAAATGGCAAGAGTTAAAGCTTTTAGGGGGTTACGCCCTCCTGTTGAGATTGCTTCAAGTTTAGCATCTCGTCCATACGATGTTATGAATTCTTCTGAAGCAAGAGTTGAAGCTGCTGGAAATGAAGTTTCTTTACTTAGAGTGACTAAGGCTGAAATTGATCTTAATGAAGGAATTGACGAACATTCAAAAGAAGTATATGATAAAGTAGTTGAAAACTTCAACATGTTTAAAAATAAAGGTTGGTTAGTAAAAGAAAATGAACCAAAACTTTATATTTATGCTCAAACGATGGATGGCAGAACTCAATATGGTATTGTTGGATGTACTCATATTGATGATTATTTCAACAACAATATAAAAAAACATGAACTTACTCGTAAAGATAAGGAAGATGATAGAATGATTCACGTTAATATTACTAATGCTAACGTTGAACCTGTTTTCTTTGCTTACCCTGCACATAAAGAAATTGATCAAATTGTTTCTGAAGTTGTTAATAACGAAAAAGCTATCTATGATTTCGTTGCAAAAGAAGATGGTTTTGGACATAAATTTTGGGTAATTAATGACCAAGCAAAAATAAAGAGAATAGAAGAAATATTTGAAAATGAAATTCCTTCTCTTTATGTTGCTGACGGACACCATAGAACTGCTGCTGCTGCAAGAGTTGGACAAGAAAGAAAAGCTAATAATCCAAATCATACAGGAGATGAAGAATACAACTATTTTATGGCTGTGATTTTCCCAGACAATCAATTAAAAATTATTGATTACAATCGTGTTGTTAAAGATTTAAATGGTTTAAGCGAAGAAGAATTTATATCCAAATTAAATAAATCATTTACTATTGAAAACATGGGCACTGAAATCTACACTCCTTCAAAGCTTCATGAGTTTAGTATGTATATGAGCGGAAATTGGTATAAGATGACTGCAAAAGAAGGTACATATAACGATGCTGATCCAATTGGAGTTTTAGATGTTACTATTCTTTCAAATTTAGTTTTAGATGAAATATTAGACATCAAAGACCTTAGAACTTCAAAGAGAATTGACTTTATTGGAGGAATTAGAGGATTAGGAGAATTAAAAAGAAGAGTTGATAGTGGCGAAATGAAAGCTGCATTTGCTTTATATGCTGTTTCTATGCAACAACTAATTGATATTGCTGATAGTGGAAACATTATGCCTCCAAAAACTACATGGTTTGAACCAAAATTACGTTCAGGTTTAGTGATTCACGAATTAGAATAATTAAAACACTGGAAATAAATTCATAAAGAGCCGTCAGTAAAAACAGACGGCTCTTTTTTTTAATTTAATATTCTTAAAACTTGCTTTTTATATTCTTTTTATCTTACTTTGCAAAAGATTTTTCATAAATAATTTTAGATATGAGAAGATTAATTACCAAATCAATTCTTGTTTTATTATTTATCCCTATTTTGTTTTGGGGATGTAAAGAAAAGG
>DHDW01000021.1:24575-27792 GCA_002399565.1 Bacteroidales bacterium UBA4866
TTGATGATATTGTTTGGCAAAATAACCACTTGCCAGAAATGATGGTCAAGACAGAACCTATTGGAGCTCCCGAAAAAATGTATGAATTTATTGCTTGCAGCGAAAACCAAGCAAATCCAAGCATAATGAACATTCGCTACAGAGTTTATTTGAGAGTTAAAGTTAATGCTGACGGAAGTTTTTCTGATTATAGAGTTCAATTTTTTAAAGACAAAACCACAGCAGTTCCATCTCACTTTGATGAATATATGGAATATAGTTCAGGAAAATTGGAGATAATTGAAAAGACAGAAAACACAATTACAGCAATTTTCAAAGGAGTGCTTAAAAGAGCTAATAACTACGATGAGGATAAAGAAGTTGATGCAACTATTTATTTTCAAGAGTTTCCTATTCACAAAATAACTAACAATTAAACAACAACAAATATTATGGAAAAGAATAAACAGCTATCAATTATCATTATAGGAATTTGCGTTTCAATAAGCTTATTATTTGTAGGGTTTTTTATTTACAAAGGGTTAAAAACATTTAGTGATAAGGAAAGGGTTGTTAGTGTTAGAGGTCTTTCTGAAATGATTGTCGATGCTGATTATGCCAATCTGAAAATAAAATACACAGAAGGAGATAATGATATGCAGTCTCTTTTAAATAAGATTGAAGACAACAACAATAAGATAGTTAGTTTTATTAAATCCAACGGATTAACAGATAGTGAAATAAACCTTGGTGTTCCTGTTATTAAAGACAAAAAGAATACAGAATACAATAATAACTATTCTTCAAATTCACTTAGATATTATTGTGAAGAAACCATTACAATACAATCCAATAAGGTTGAAAATGTTAGGAAGATTGAACTCTCCCAATTTGACCTCTACAAGCAAGGAATAACTCTTTCTCAGAGCAGTTATGAGTATGAAGGTGATTCAAAATACACATTTACTAAGCTAAATGATATAAAGCCAAAAATGATTGAAGAATCTACCAATAATGCAAGAATTGCAGGAGAACAATTCTCTAAGAATTCTAAATCTAAGCTTGGAGGAATAAAATCAGCTTATCAAGGTCAGTTTGAAATTACTCCAACTGAAAACCCACTAAAGCTAAAAGTTAGAGTAGTTTCATCCATTAGTTACTTCCTTAACGACTAATAAAGCATATATTTGGATAATAGAAATTCCATAAAATTTATTCAAGCAAAATCCATTCTATCAAAACTATCTCATACAGATTCATGGTTTGGGATAAGTTATAATATGAACCTTTACAGAGGATGTCAGCATGGTTGCATTTATTGCGACACAAGGAGTGAATGTTATGGTATAAATGATATTTCGCAGATAAGCATAAAAGAAAATGCAATTGACCTACTTCAAAAAGAACTTTCCTCCAAAAGGAAACAAAAAGCAACAATAGGTACTGGTTCAATGAACGACCCCTATATGCCAATTGAAAAAGAAATCAAACTAACAAGAAAGGCATTAGAGGTAATCAATAAATATAAATACCCTGTTCATATAATAACCAAAAGCAATTTAGTTGAAAGAGATGTTGATTTGCTTGAAGAAATTTCAAAAACCTATTCAGCCGTAAGTTTCACCATAACAACCTTTGACGATAACATTTCAAAACAAATTGAGCCTTTTGCACCCTCATCATCATTACGATTTAAAGCAATTGAAACTTTAGCAAAAAAAGGAATCTATACTGGAATAACCCTAATGCCAATACTTCCTTTCATTAATGACAATGTAGAAAATATAAAATCAATAATACGTAAAGCAAAAGACTCTGGAGCCTCCTATATTCTTCCTGCCTTTGGATTAACATTAAGAAAAGGCTCAAGAGAATATTTCTATACGGAGTTAGACCGGAGTTATATTGGACTTAGAGCGAAGTATGAAGCTTATTTTCAAGAAAGATATATATGCCCCTCTCCCAACTACCAAAAGTTACAAGAGGTTTTTGAAACCGAAATTCAAAAATGTAACATAAAATCTCAAATGGAATTTTATCGTCCAAAAGAAGAAACCCAATTAAAAATGTTCTAAAAAAAATCCCTTAAAATAGAACTTACTTTAAGGGAATGTATTTTTACTCTATTGGAATAAATACTTCTGTTTTCAGTTTATTCTCTTTAGTATTATTTGGATTATTCAAATACTTTTCGAGCCAAGGAGCATTTCTAAACTTATACCCCTTATCATTCAAATAATCGTTATAAATTATATCATATACCTTGTTAAAATTGCTATACGAACCAATATAAAGAAACTTCAGATACCTACCTCCTTCTATTTCCTTAATCTTAACTTCATCAGTTTCTGGAGCATCACGAGTTATGGTAATGCAAGCATCAAACAAACATTCTTCCCTTGGAGTTGTTGTTGGGTCAGAAAGATAAAGACCCAAAAACTCCATTCTCATATTAAAAAGCTTATTTTCCTTAATAAATGGCCATAGTTTGCTCCATAAAGAGGAGTAATCAATCTTTGAATAATCTCCCTTAGCACTAACAACCGCAACTTTTCTATTTGTTCTTTCAATAAGCTTGGGCTCTCTCAAATTAATCTCACTACTTATTCTTTTTCCTTTTAACAACATAATATTCTAATATTTAATTAATGATAATAACAGAGCAATAACAGAAACAATAAAGAAATAACCAACGTCAATCGATGCTAAAGTAATGTAGCGTTTCCAATTACTTATTTGAAATTTTAGAGTTGATTTCATCCAAGCACTAATAGAAACTACAACAATAACCGATAGCCAAATTGAAATTGGAGTTAAAACAAAATACATCAACACAACAAAAGCAGTTGAAATTAATTGAATTAACATTGTTGAAAAAACTGACTTTTTCTTGCAAGTACATTTTTCGCCATTAACAACATCAGCCCCACAAGCACATTCATATCTCACGGCTTTCATCCATGTTTTAGGGAATAAAAAACCATACCATATAGCACCTGCTAAAAAAGATGCCACTACGGCAACACAATACCAAAGCCATGATATTGCTTCAAACGGACATTCATTTGTAATAGATGTTTCCATATTAAAATTGTTTTTGAAATTATATATGCAAAAGTAATATATTTCTCCCCAAATTGATAATAATTGATAGAAAAATATATTTGAAAGTATTTAAGGAAATTTATTTTAATGAAAGAAGTTTTTCCTTATTCTATTTTACTAACTCCTTATTCTA
>DHDW01000021.1:27959-45659 GCA_002399565.1 Bacteroidales bacterium UBA4866
TACCGCAAACAAGGTTTTATTTTTTGATTATTACTTCTATGATTAGAGTGAAAGTATATTATTGAAATTATGATTAAATAATACCTGCAAATATATTTATTCTCAAATTGATAATAATTATTCGATAATATTTTAGAAGTTATTCTGAGGGAATACATTTAAAAGAAAAAAGGACTTTAATTAGTTATAATCAAAGTCCTTTTAATGTTTTGGCGGAAAGTGAGGGATTCGAACCCCCGGACCTGTTACAGTCAACAGTTTTCAAGACTGCCGCAATCGACCACTCTGCCAACTTTCCGAGTGCAAAGTTACTACTTTTTCATTAACCACAAAGTTTTTGCTCAATTTTTTTAGAAGTTTTTTTTGCAAACGAAAAACAATAATATCTAATTCAAATAATTATCTTATATTTGCAAACTGAATTATTATTAAAACAAGTAATACAAACAATATTAAATTTAATTTAACCCATGAAAAAGAAAGATTTACTTAAGGATATTGTTAAGCATGTAGATATTAAGAAAATCAATACAACTGATTTAATTAATGCTATGAGAGATATGTCCTTCTCTTCTCGTGATACAGCAACTGCAGTTGATATTTACGATAGAATGATTAATGATAAAGAATGTTCCATTATTCTTACCCTTGCAGGAAGTACTTCAGCAGGAGGTTGTATGCAAGTTTATGTTGATATGGTTAAAAACAAAATGATTGACTGTATTGTTGCAACTGGAGCATCAATTATAGATATGGATTTCTTTGAAGCATTAGGATTTAAACACTATAAAGGAACTCCATTTATTGACGATAAATATCTTCGTTCCAACTACATTGACAGAATTTATGATACATACATTGATGAAGAAGAACTTCAAAACTGCGATGGAACAATTAAAATGATTGCTGACAAATTGGAAAAAAGACCTTATTCTTCAAGAGAATTTATTTGGGAAATTGGTAAATGGCTTTCAGAAGGAAATGCAAAGAAGACTGATTCTTTAATTCAAGCATGTTATGAAAACAATGTGCCTATCTTCTGCCCTGCTTTCACCGATTCATCTGCTGGATTTGGATTAGTTATGCATCAAGTTGAAAACCCAGAAAAACATCTTAGCATAGACTCAGTTAAAGATTTCTTAGAACTTACCAATATTAAAATTGCTGCAAAAACCACTGGATTATTTATGATTGGTGGAGGAGTTCCAAAGAACTTTACTCAAGACACTGTTGTGTGTGCTGAAATTTTAGGACATGAAGTTGATATGCACAAATACGCAATTCAAATAACTGTAGCTGATGTTAGAGATGGAGCTTGCTCTTCTTCAACACTTAAAGAAGCATCATCATGGGGGAAAGTTGACACAACATTCGAACAAATGGTATATGCAGAAGCAACAACAGTTGTTCCTATGATTGGCTCTTATCTTTATCATAAAGGAGATTGGAAAAACAGAACACCAAGAAACTTTGCTAAATTGTTTCAACAATAAGGGGAAAGGGATCAAACATTGCTGGCTTTATAAAAGTTGCTGATTCAATGATTGAACTTGGCGTTTGCTAAGCTAAATAATTGACAATAATATGAAAGCGTCTCAGAAATGAGACGCTTTTTTTGTTTATATGTCGAATAATATTTCTACTTTTGTCAAATTAATTTTAAATCAAAATTATATGACAAAAGGAATATTCAGTTCATTTAATGAGAATTCAAAACTATTTGAAATTCTTAAGAAAGAACCGCCTATTTGGTGGAAGAATATTAAATCTGATAAAGACTTAAATATTGAACTTAGAAAAGATAACTATATTAATATCTATTACTATGGAGGTTGTGTCGCAAAGATATGGTATGATAATAAACTTCATGCAGAAACACATCATAAGTATTTAAATCTTCCTCAAAAAGGGGAAACAATTTATTTGGATTCTATAGATTATCTTAGTAGTGATAAAAAAATAAATGATATTAAATCAGCAATCAGTGATATTTTTCTTAATGATAATATTGAAGGGGATCAAAAAAGAAAAGATAAAAAACTAACTGAATCTTGTGAAAAAAAAGTACAAGGAAGATTAATACTTGATTCAAAAGTTAATTATATAGATTCAGAATTTGCATATAATAGGTCAAAACAAAGAATTCGTTTTGATTTGATAAAAGTTGAAGATGGATCGATTTCATTTGTTGAACTTAAACTTATTAGTGATTCAAGATTAACTTCAAAAAAGGATAATGAGATAGAGATAATAACTCAAATGAATAAATATTCTGAGTTTATTCAAGATTATAAAGAGGATATTATCCCATACTATAAAAAACTTTTAAATGTAAAGCAAAGTTTGGGGATAATTGATGACATCCCTGAAATAAAAGAACTGAATTTCAAACCTCAACTATTAATAATTAATAATTATCTTGGTAAAGGTATTAAAGTTAGAGATAATAGAATTGATAGAATAAAAAAGATCATTTCAAACCAAAAATTTGATTTTGAAATAAGATAAGATGGAAATAATAATTCATAGAGGGACAAAAGAAATTGGAGGAACTTGCGTTGAGTTAATAATTAATAAGAAAAGACTATTATTAGATATTGGACTTCCTTTAGATTATGATTCTTGGTCGGATGAGCAAAGACAAAAATATGAGAATAAGATGTCTTCAATTATTCAAAAAGCAGATGCAATTTTCCTATCTCATTATCATCAGGATCATACTGGATTGTTAAATATTGTATCAGAAAGAATGCCAATATATCTTAGTGATCCAACAATAAGAGCAATTAGAATACCTGAAATGTTTTTTGGAGATGTATTTAAGGGTTTTAATTTTATTCCAATCTATCATAGAAAAGCAATTACTGAGATTGAAGGAGTAAGGATTATCCCTTATAGAGTTGATCATTCTGCTTTTGGAGCAATGGCATTTCTTATTGAAGATTTAAAGTCAAACAAAACTATTCTCTACACTGGAGATATTAGACTGCATGGATTAAGTAAAACAAGTTATTTAAGTCTAAAACAAAATGTAGATTACATGTTGCTGGAAGGTACAAATATTGGGAGAGAATCCAACGAAATAATCAAATCAGAACAGCAAGTCTTTGAAAACTTTGTAAATATATTTAATTCATATCCTTCACATCTTAATTATGTATGGGCATCATCTCTAAATATTGATAGGATAAATTTACTATATGATGCTTGTGAGAAAACAAATAAGATATTAGCAGTTGATTTCTTTACTATGAATATCCTAAAATCAATGTATAAACATCATAATGTGCCTTATGGAAGTTCCAATCGTTATATAAGATGTTTCTATCCAAATTATTTAACTTCATATATTAAAAGAATTCAACATAGAGATTATCTGATTAACTGTGTTCACTGGTGTAAGGTAAGTAAAACAGAAATAAAAGAAAATCCGTCTAAATATGTAGTTATGATTCGTCCAAGTATGATAGAAGACTTAAAGTATATTGATGCCAATAATGCAAATTACATAACCTCAATATGGAAAGAATATGAGAGGGATGAAAAATACAAATCATTCTTTGAATACATTAATAATAAAGGATATAATAAGTTTTATAATCACACAAGTGGACATGCTTTTGTTGAAGGCTTAAAGGAGTTAAATCAATATCTAAATCCTAAAACAATAATCCCAATTCATACACAAGAAGCTAATCAATACAAAGATATTTTTCCTGATTCCAATATCTTACAACTTTCAGACGGAAAAAGAACATTGCTATAGATAAGGAGTTTAAATAAGATAATATGGAGTTTCGCCTCAATTTATAAAGTCTTTGGGTTATCTTTATAAAGTCTTTAGGGTAAAAAGACTTCGTTTTTATGATTCAAGAGTGGCATTCTTGTCCTTCAAGAGTAGCACTCTTAATGCTCAAGAATGCCACTCTTGAAATCAATTAAGCTTATTAATTCATCCAAAAGACTTCAACAAACTACCCCAAAGACTTTATTAATTCACCCCAAAGACTTTGTTAATTCACCCCAAAGACTTTGTTTTATATCAGAAAGAATGCATGTTTCTACAATAAATATCTTGATTTAATGTTGAATATTACACGTTTTATATAATTTTAGAGTGATTTTATAGTTATTAGTTTAGATTTTAATTGTTATTTTTTGACAGTGTTACATAATACGTAACACTCTATTTATTAATTTTTAAACCTATTTTAATTATGGGAAAAAGATATGGTACTTGGAAAAGGAAGTTTAAAGACGCTTCTGGAGAAGAAAAAGAATTGTATTATGCCTGTTCAAGAAGGGGAAATGTGACTGATTTTGATGGATTAGCAGAAATAATTACTGAGATTTCTTCTCTTAGTAAAGGAGATATTTTGTCTTCGCTCACCAATATTGAGCAGGTTATGTTATGGAAATTGATTGATGGAGATTCTGTTCGTTTTGGGGATATTGGAACTTTTAGTATTGCTGTAACAAGTGATGGATTTGAAAATCCAGAAGATATAACTCCTGATAAGGTAAGGGCAACAAAGATTGTTTTCACCCCTACTAAGAAGTTTAATAAACTACTTTTGGAGATGAAATTCACCAATTACGATAAACGATTAAGAAAAGCTTTAGGTAAAAGATATTCTAAATAGAAGGTTTTACGCTTTGTTTTAAATTAGAGTAATCTAAGGATTAATAAATATTTAAATTACACACTAAAGCGTCTCAATATGGGGCGGTTTTTTATATCATTTTTCGGAATAAATTTACTTTTTAATTTTAATGTTGTATTTTTGCATCTGACAATGGTGTCAAACTTAAATGTTGAAAGATTTTAATGAACAGATTTAAAGTTGGTTTAGACGTTGGTTCTACAACTGCAAAGATTGTTGCAATAGATTATAACGGAGAAATAAAATTCTCAAAATATATACGGCATTGTGCTGATGTATCTCAATCAGTAATATCACTTTTTGAAGAACTTAAGCAAGAGTTAAATGATTGCAAAATTGAGTTATCCATAACAGGTTCTGTTGGTATGGGTATTGCCGAAAGATATTCAATATCATTTATTCAAGAAGTTACTGCAACTGTTGAAGTAATTAAGAGTAAATTTCCTGACATTTCAACCATAATTGATATTGGTGGAGAAGATTCAAAGATAGTTTATCTTCAAAAGGATGGTAATATTGATTTAAGAATGAATGGTAATTGTGCAGGAGGAACAGGCTCTTTTATTGACCAAATGGCAACCCTTCTAAATGTTACAATTGATGAGCTAAACACGCTTGCACAAAACTCAAAAAGAATACATCCCATTGCATCACGTTGTGGAGTATTCTCCAAAACCGACATACAAAACCTAATAAGTAAGAATGTAGATAGAGAAGATATTGCAATGTCAGTTTTTCATGCCGTTGCAGTTCAAACGATAGTAACACTTTCTCATGGATTTGAAATAGAGCCAAAGATTCTCTTTTGTGGTGGTCCACTAAACTTTATTCCTTCACTCAGAAAAGCTTTTGTAAACTATTTGAACATAAACCAAGAAGACACCATTACACCACAACACGCTAATCTCTTTCCAGCATGGGGAGCTGCAATTTACAATGAAAACAAAACCATTTTTAAGCTTGATGACCTGTTAAATCTTTTCAAAAACAACAAAGGAGAAAACCTAAAAACCACTGAAAGGCTAGAACCACTCTTTGAAAGTGAAGAGCAATATACCATTTGGAAAGAAGAAAAAGAAAAGCACAAAATTGAAAAGACAGACCTTAAAGACTACATTGGCGAAATTTGGCTTGGTATTGATTCTGGCTCAACAACAACAAAGATAGTTGCAATAGATAATAATGAAAGAGTTTTCTACTCCTACTACACTCCAAATAATGGAAACCCAATTGAAGCAGTAAAGAAAGGATTAGAAAGATTTATTGAAAAGAGTGGGAACAACTCTCTAAACATTAAGGCAAGCTGTTCAACTGGCTATGGAGAGGACCTAATTAAAGCTGCCTTCAACTTAAATTATGGTATAATTGAAACAATTGCTCACTATTCTGCAGCCAAAAAGATTTCTCCTGAAGTTTCCTTTGTTTTGGACATTGGCGGACAAGATATGAAAGCAATGTATGTGGAGAATGGAGCTTTAAATAGAATGGAGATAAATGAAGCATGTTCTTCAGGCTGTGGCTCATTCTTAGAAACATTTTCAAAATCCTTAGGTTATGATATTGCTGATTTTGCTCAAAAAGCAACACGAGCAAAAGAACCTTGCGATTTGGGAACACGTTGCACCGTATTTATGAACTCCAAAATCAAACAAGTGCTACGTGAAGGAGCTTCCGTTGAAGATATTTCATCAGGACTATCCTATTCCGTTATAAAAAACTGTCTCTATAAGGTTTTAAAAATTAAAAATACTGAAGAATTGGGTAAGAATATTGTTTTGCAAGGAGGAACAATGAAAAACGATTCTGTTGTCAGAGCTTTTGAACTACTGACAAACACAAATGTGTTTAGAAGCAACATATCCGAACTAATGGGAGCTTATGGATGTGCAATCTACGCAAAAAACTCTGTTTTAAGCCAACCTTCTCCTCTTGAAGAACTAATTTCAACTGCTTCCTATACAACTCAAGAATTGCAATGTAGAGGATGCGAAAACCATTGCGTAATCAACAAATACACTTTCTCTAATCAAAACACTTTCTATTCAGGCAATAAATGTGAAAAGATTTTCACCAATGCAGGAGAACAAAGACAAAAGGGAAAGAATATATATTCAGAAAAATACAATCTGATTTTTGACAGAAAGATAAAAACTCAAGAAAACCAAAACAATCTTACAATTGGCATTCCTCGAGCATTGAACACTTATGAAAACTATCCTTTCTGGCATGCTTTGTTTGAAAGTTGTGGGATAAAAACAATTCTTTCCGAAACATCGGTCTATAAGCAATATGAACAAGGAATTCATTCCGTTATGAGCGACAATATATGTTTCCCTGCAAAACTAATGCATAGCCATATATATAATCTAATTGAGAAAAAGGCAGACAGAATATTTATTCCCTATGTTATTTTTGAAAAAAAAGAAAACAAAGACTCAGTAAACAGTTATAATTGCCCAATTGTTTCTGGTTATTCCGATGTAATAAAAAGTTCCATTAATCCTTCAATACCCATTGACTCTCCTACCTTCAACTTTAAAGAAAAGAACCTTCTTAAAAAATGCTGCAATCAATATTTACAATCCTTAGGCATAAGCAAAGAAAGGATTAATATTGCAATAGATGAAGCAATTAAAGCTCAAGAAAAATATGGCAAAGAAATTGAAGAAAAGAACAAAACAATTTATAACTCCAATAAAAAGAACAATAAACTAACCATTCTATTAGCAGGAAGACCCTACCACACTGATCCGCTTGTTCAACATAAACTATCCGAAATGATTTCAGATATGGGAGCAGATGTTATTTCAGAAGATATTGTTAGAAGCATGGATGACATTAGCTTTGAAGACAATCACTATGTTTCACAATGGGCATACATTAACAGAATACTAAAAGCAGCTCACTGGGTAGCACAAGAGGATAATAACATTCACTTTGTTCAAATGACCTCCTTTGGATGTGGACCCGATGCTTTCTTGTTAGATGAAGTGAAAGCAGTATTGAAAAGAGGGGGGAAAAGCCTTACCATACTTAAAATTGATGATGTAAATAATATAGGTTCATTAAAACTAAGGGTACGATCTTTAATTGAAAGTCTTAACTATGAAAACAACAGAGAAAGAAAACAATTACCATTTGTTTCAACCCTAACCTTTACTAAAAAAGAAAAGAGAAGAAAGATAATTGCACCATATTTCACTGATTTTGTTTCTCCAATTATGTCCTCATTCTTTAAGTTAACAGGCTACGACTTTGAAGTGTTGCCACTAAGCAATACAGAATCTGCTAATGAAGGATTAAAATATGCCAATAACGAAGTATGTTATCCAGCAACACTAATAATTGGAGATATAATTAAAGCATTGAAATCGGGCAAATACGACCTAAAAACAACAGCCGTTGCCATGACACAAACAGGAGGACAATGCAGAGCCTCCAACTATTTGCCAATGATAAAAAATGCAATGATTGAATCGGGATTTGACCAAGTGCCAGTTATTTCAGTAGCCTTTGGAGACGATATGACCAATAAGCAATCAGGCTTTAAAATTACATGGATAAAATATATCAGAATGGCCATCCACGCCATTTTGTTTGGTGATTGCCTTTCAAAGTTCTATCATGCAGCCTTAGTGAGAGAAAAGAATGTTGGAGATGCACAAAGACTAAAAGACTACTATTTGGAAGTAGCAAATAAAATAATACTCAAAAACAACTCCAAAGAACTAACCCAACTCCTCAAACAAGCAGCAGAAGATTTCAATTCAATTGTTGAAGATACCAATTTGCCTAAGATTGGAGTTGTGGGAGAAATATTCCTTAAGTTCAATTCCTTTGCTCATAAAGACATACTCACATGGCTAACCGACAGAAAGCTTGAAGTTGTTCCGCCAATGCTATCCGATTTCTTCTTCCAATCCTTTGTCAATAGTAAAATAAGAAAAGAAGAAAATTTGGAAAGTTCATCAACACCACAATTTGTTATGGACAAAGCATACATAATGCTAAAGAGAATCATCAACAAATTCAACACTATTGGCTCCACCTTCAAATACTTCACACCACTCAACGACGTCTTCGAAACAGCCAATCATGCCAAAGAAGTAATATCACTAACAGCACAATTTGGAGAAGGCTGGCTATTGCCTGGCGAAGTAGTGAGCTTTGCGAAAAATGGAGTAAACAACGTAATAAGTCTTCAACCATTTGGATGCATTGCCAATCATATAATTGCAAGAGGAGTAGAAAAAAAAATAAAAACCCTTTACCCACAAATGAATTTGCTTGCATTAGACTTCGATAGTGGAGTAAGCGATGTGAATATAATCAATAGGCTTCACCTAATGACCGACAACATAAAAAACTAAAAGAGAAAGTACAATGGAAACAATGGAAGAAAAGATAATAGAAGCCGCAAGACAAATGTTTTTAGAATACGGTTATAAGAATACCAATATGAGCCTTATAGCACAAAAGGCAGGAATCAATCGCACTACACTTCACTATTACTACAACACCAAAGAAAAGATGTTCCATGCAGTGTTTGGACAAATTGTAGAAACCTTTCTACCTCAAATACAAGATATTTTAAAACAAGACATTGAGTTCTTTTTAAAATGTGAAGCAATAATAGACATATACTTTCAAATATTCATCCACAACCCAAGCCTGCCCAAATTCATAATAGATGAAATAAACAGAGACGTAGAAAACATAACAAAAGTAGCCTACAGCATAGGATTTGAAAGCTATATAAACACCATAATACAAATCATAGACAAAGAAACAGATCAAGGAACAATAAAACAGGTGCCAATACATTACATTCTAATGGCCTTCATATCTCAAGTAACCTTTCCCTTTATGGCAAAAAACATAATAGAATACATTCTCCAAAAAGACAACAAAACCCTAAACAACATCCTTGAAGGCTGGAAGAAAATCATAATTTTGCAAATGAAAACACTATTGGAGAAATAGAATAAATTTCCAATATTCTATATCCTATTCACCTTCAATTAGAATAATTGATTATTATCTTGCATTCAGGAGCCATATATATTATCTTTGCAATTAGAACCTCCCATTTTGATAGGTTAATTTGTGCTATATATAATTATCAATTTAACACTTTATTCTTATGAAAAAGTTATTATTAGTTTTGATATTCATTAGCTTTGGTTTTGGACTAAAAGCTCATGATTTTGCAGTTATGAATAGTGAGGGGAAATTGATTTACTATAATATTTGTTCAAATACCGCTCCTTATTCTGTTATGGTTACATTTAAAGGCATTAGTCCATGGGATTATAACGGAGAATATTCTGGCATAATTAATATTCCTTCAACAGTTACATTTAACAGTATAACTTATTCTGTTGATTCAATTAATGAAAGTTGTTTTGATAACTGCCCAGCAATGACCTTGATAAATATACCAAATAGCGTAAAGTCAATTGGTAGAAATGCTTTTAATGCATGCCATGGTCTCGTTTCAGTAAATCTTCCTGATAGCATTACATCAATTAAAGACAATACATTTTCTTGGTGTAAAAGCTTAACTTCAATAAATATCCCTAACTCTGTTACTTCAATTGGTAATTCAGTATTTTATGGCGATAGCTCCTTAACTTCAATTACTCTACCTACTTCTCTAAGAACAATGGGACAGAGTGTATTTAGTAATTGTGTAAGTTTAACATCTATTCTTCTCCCTGACTCCTTAGAGAGTATGGGAATGTTGATATTTGAAAATTGTATAAATCTAAGCTCTGTCAATATTCCAAGTTCCTTAGACTCAATCCCCGATTATGCTTTTAGGGAATGTGCTAATATCGGCTCCATGATAATTCCAAATAATATAACCTATTTAGGAGGTTGGGCATTTATAAATTCCGGCATAACTCGAATAAGCATACCAAATAGCATTAATACAATTAAGTTTTATACTTTTGGAAATTGTTATCAATTAGATTCTGTCATCCTTCCGGGTTCCATTCAAACTATTGAAGATTATGCTTTCTTTAATTGCACTAATATGCATAGCATTCAATTGCCTAATTCAATTAAAAGTATTGGAACCTCTGCCTTTCAGAATTGTTTACAATTAGGAAACATCACATTACCTAATAAGTTAAGAGTAATTAATAATTATACTTTTAGTGGTTGCAATAGTTTCACATCTGTGCAAATTCCAATTTCAGTTATATCAATAGGACATTATGCATTTAGTAATTTAATGAATTTAACTACTGTTACAATTCCAAACTCAGTTACTTCAATTGGAAATAATGCTTTTAATAATTGTAATACTCTTTTATCAATCACCATCCCAAGTTCTGTAGTTTCTATTGGAACGTCAGCTTTTGAGGGTTGTAGTTCCCTTAGTTCAATAACCAATCTTTCGTTAACCCCTCAAGCAATAAATAGTAATACATTTAATCAAGTAAGCAAGTCAATTCCTTTATATGTTCCTTGTGGGTATGCTTCAGCCTACCAAACAGCAAACAATTGGAGTGCATTTACTAACATTCAAGCAACACAACCAATTACTTTAAATATTAATGCTTCCATTTGTCCAAACCAAGTCTATACACAAAATGGATTTAATGCAGACTCCAATGGCATATACACAAGAAACTTAACAGCTGTTGGAGGATGTGATAGTATAATCTATTTAATTCTTAAGATTAAGGAACCTGATACCACAAGAATAGACGCTTACATTTGTCAAGGTCAGACATATAATTATAATGGTTTTAATGTAAATGCAACTGGAGAATATTATCAAACTATTCCTTCTTCATTAGGATGCGATAGCACTTTAGTACTAAACTTAGTTGTTCACCAACCCGACACCACAAGATTTTATGCCACTGTATGCCCTGGACATGGATACACTCAAAATGGATTCTTCACAGGAACACCAGGCATACACACACTTAATTTATATAATCAATATGGTTGCGATAGTATTCTTGTATTAAATTTAAGCCTTTATAATGCTGACACAACATATATTAATGCAAATATTTGTCAAGGCGAAACATATTCTCAAAATGGATTCTATGAAATGTGGCCTGGAACATATACCAGATCATTTTTTTCATCACATTGGTGCGATAGTGTAGTGGTATTAAATTTAGCAGTAAATCCAAATTATCATACACAATATTACGAATCAATATGTCAAGGAGAAGTCTATAACCAATATGGCTTTAATTGCGACACAAGTGGAACATACATACATAATCATCAATCAATAAACGGATGTGATAGCATCACTACACTATACCTAATAGTTAATCCAAACACCAATTCAACAATAACTGACACAATATGTGAAGGAGAGCAATACTTCTTTTATAATATATTTCCCGATTCAACAGGAGTTTACATACATGAATATCAAAATCAATATGGATGCCTTAGCATGGATAGCTTATATCTAACAGTAATAAACAAAACATACTCAAGCATAGACACAACAACATGTAATTCATATAATTTGAATGGAATTGAATATTACAGTTCTGGAATTTATGAACAAACACTTGTAAATAGTGAAGGATGCGATAGCATAATAACACTTAATTTAAACATACCAGTAGCCGTTAAGCCAGAAATATGTATGGTAACAGTAAATCAAGAAAAGAGAAATGTTATAGTTTTCAATAAAGAAGAAGCAATAGAAGAATACTACATATTAAAAGAAGGAAACAGTGCAGGCCAATTTGAAACCATTGCAACCCTACCAAGTGATGCACAATCTGTTTGGATTGACTCCAATTCTAATGCATCAACACGTTCCTATAGCTATCAAATTGCAGCAAAAGATACATGCCAACACCAACTTAACAGCAACAACACACACAAAACACTCCACCTAACCATTAATCAAGGACTAAACAATTCATGGAACCTAATATGGACACCATACCAAGGAATAGAATATGGGACATATAACATATATAAAGGAAATTATTATAACCCCGATTCACTATACCTACTAACAACCATACCATCAAGCAACACCACATATTCAGACATAAACAATACAGAAAGCGATGTATATTATCAAATAGAGATAATAGTAAATAACCCGTGCAATATAACAAAAGCCCTAACCTCCATCCGTTCCAACATAGTATCAAATAACGAAATAGGGCTAACCAACATAGAAACACAAAACAAAATAACCCTCTATCCTAACCCAACAAATAATAAAACCCTTTTAACCATTGAAGGAATAAAGAAAAATTCCGAGATAATGATATACGACATATTTGGAAGAATAATCAAAACCCAAACCATAAAACCAAACCAAAACCAAACAGAAATAGACGTCAAAGACCTAACCCCAGGAACATACTACATAAAATGCAAAGACACAACAAATGGATATTCTACAACAAATAAATTAATAATACAATAAAGGGAAAGTGTCTTGTACTTTAATCCTTTATCTATTCTGTTCTAAACTTAGTATTTTTATTTGTTGTCGTTGATGTTGATTATTAATTGTTTGTTTTTAACTTTATTGGTATTATAAAATAGGGTTAGTATATTGTTTTTTAATGTCATTTTACTAAATAAATATTCTGGAATAAGAGAATAGTTTAAATTGTCTTTAAATGGAAATTCTAATGTTTTATCATTATTTATATTGTAAACAATAATATTATCATAATTTTCAGAGAAATAAACTACAAAATTATATTTGTATTCATTATCATCATCCAGATTAATATCTTTATCAATACAAATGAGTTGATTAAATTCTTTTAGTGTTTTACCATTATTTTTATCTATTAGTTTATACATACAAGGACCATTTGCAGGACAACCATAACGGAAAAGTAAGCTGTTTTGAAATTCTTTTATTAAGTGAAAACCTATTCTATAAGTGTATGCAAAAATATCTACGTCAACATCGTTTATTATATACTTTTCATTTTTATCATTTTCAAGAGTAAGCCAAATGCTATCACAATTATATTGCCAATAAAGAAATGATTTATTATTAAAAACTATAGTATCGCAAGAAGTTGTTGAATTATTCATATATTTATTATTATCACAAAAGCATTGAACCTTTTGTCCAAATGTTTGGATAGCATAAAGTAGTAATATTATTGTAAATAGTCTTTTCATGTTAATTGAAACCTTTTTTTGTCGTGTGGGATTTGAAACCCATTTTGAAAGTAATCCCTTTTCTATTGTTATGTTGTGTGTTAAATTAACAACTAACTAAAACGAAATACTTGCATTTAAACCTATAGTTTGAGCTGTTTGATTATTTATATGTAAAATATTGTAATCAGGCGAAAAAGACAAGTATTTATTATTACCTAAATTAATATCAACAAGAGCAGAGTTTCTATTCCTCATATTTATTTTATTTGCACTTTTATGAGCATCTACCATCCCAACAATCCAACAAACCAAAGAACTAACACACGCTGCTCCAAGAAAATATTCATAATTATCAGTAGGATAATATATTTGGTAGTAAAGTATTGATAAATTAACTGTTTCCCATAAAAAGAATCCTATACCTTTTCCAGTTTGATTATTATAAAACTGACCACCTCCAGGAAACAATAAAGACATAAAAGTTGCTATCCCTGCATTTCTATAAGGTAATGTAGGTTGATATTCATAAACTTGGTAATTTGAGTTATTTTGTTCTTCCTTTTGCCCTACATTAACTTTTTCTACTTTTGGCTCTGAGTTGATTGTATTGTGACTTATGCTATTTATGTCACTTTTAGGAATTGAATATGTTACTTCAGCATTTCTAATATCAATAAATGATTTGCTTTGTTTTACTATTTTGCCTGTGTAAACGGAACCATCCTTTAAAACAATACTATCTTGAGTAATGTTTTGAGCACATAGGGTTTGTGCTGAAAATAACAAAAACCCTGCAAATAAAACTAATAATACTTTTCTCATAATTTTAAGTTGTTAAGTTGATATATTATTTTTTGTTCTTTTTGACTTGTTATTTTGTGCGGTATTTGCAATGCCTCACTTAATTATTATTAGGATATGTTATCCTTTATTTAATAGCTTGTTTAATCAAACTCATTATATATTCCAAATCATCATCATTCTTTACAATTACTTGATAATCTCCATTTCCCCAATGTCCTACACTTGAAATATCTCTCATTAATCCTTTTGGATCATCTAATTGACCTTTATTAACATTGACATATAGTTTTAGTTGCTTGGCTTGAATTTCAATATCACTAATATTCCCATTATTAAACTTAAAACCAATGTATAACTTTCTATATACGATTTCAATACCTTCTCTTAAATTCAAAATAGCATTCTTAAACTTTTCATACAATTCAATTATCTCATCTGACTTACCTTGCAAATGGTCTTCTTCGCTATAAACCTTTATCTCTTTAGAAATTTCCTGATAAGTATTATTCTTTTCTAAGATAGGTTTAATTGATGGAGCTGATTTTGATTTGCCAATATTATTAATTGAAATAGTATTATTGCTATATCTCTTTACTTCCCAAAGCTCAATGGCAAAATCCTTGAAATTAGTAGCTTGAATTTGGTTTTCAGTAAAATCAGAACTAACAAAAACAACTCTCGACTGCGACCAATCAATTTTATTCCTTGAAAGATTGTTTTTCATATTCTCATTATACTCCAATACAAAGTCAGCTTTATAATTAAGCATAAGATTTAAATAAGTAATACCTTGATCGAAAACAGAATTGTTTTTATCTCTCTTGTATTCAACAATCACAAAAGAATTACTTTGCCTATCAAAAGCCAAGGTATCAATTCTCTTATCCTTAATAGTAAACTCCGATTTAACCATTTCCAAACCCATAATCACACCTAAGTTATCCTCAAAAACCTTTTGCATTTCTCTTTCCAACTTAAAAGGCTTTTCAATAATGATTTCCGCTTTATTATTAGCTTCTAATTTGTATAATGTTATTTTGCTCATGATTTGATTAATTTTTTTTATTCTCTACTTAGAGTATGCAATATTGATTAAAAAGGCAATTCAATGTTGTAGTTTAAAATTTCTTCTTCAACCTTAGAAACATATTTGTTACTATTCAACTTAACGCTCTTTATCTTATTTCTGTATAAGTTAAAAGTATTTTCTCTTTCAATTTCAGTTTTTCTTTTAATGCTTAAATCTAAAAACTCTCTTTCTTTTTCTATTCCCAAAAATCTCCTGTTAAAAAGATTGGCAGCGATTCCAGTTGTGCTACTTCCTGAAAACGGATCAAGCACCCAAGCATTTGGTTTTGTACTGGCTAAGATTATTCTTGTTAAAAGTGATAAAGGTTTTTGTGTTGGATGTTTTCCATAGGTCTTTTCCCAAGAGGCAATTGCAGGCAAATTCCAAACATCTTTCATCTGTTTACCTTCATTACTTTCTTTCATTAAATCATAATCAAAATAATGAGGGACTTTTTCATTTTTTCTTGCCCAAATAATAAATTCAGTTGAATGAGTAAAATACCTACAAGAAATATTAGGAGGTGGATTTGTTTTTGCCCAAGTAATTACATTTAATATTTTATATCCAAGCTTTGTTAGTTGATGAGCAACAGAAAATATATTATGATATGTTCCACTTATCCAAATAGTACCATCTTCTTTTAACTTATCTCTGCAAGCAGAAAGCCATTTTAAGTTGAACTCATTAATAAACTCCTCACCATAACTTCTATCCCATTCCCCTTTATTAACACTTACAACCTTACCGCTCTGAACACTAATACCATCATTAGAAAGAAAATAAGGAGGGTCAGCAAATATCATATCGAACTTAAACTCAAACTGAGGCAAAAGCTCCATACAATCCCCTTCCAAAAGAGTGAAATTCTTATCTTGTGATTTATAGAAAGGATTAATCATTTTCAGGAATAGGTAATCCTAATTTATAGAGAGGTATGAAATTAAAATAATATTGACAATTAACGCTATGAATATAATCTAATACATCTTTATATCTTATATCTCGAAACCAGTCATTAAGTATATAAACATATTCAACATCTATATTTGCTTTTGAAAGCAATTTCTGATATTGTTTCCTTTTAAAATCGCATGTTTGTAATTTTTCATCAACAGAACCAGCAACTTGTTGATACTTACATTCGATGATAAATAATGTATTTTTAATTATTACATATATACATGAATCAGGTAATAGCTTTTTTGAGATATAATCTTTCCAATTAATACCTAATTCAGTAAGATAGGTATATAATCCATTCTTTTTAAAAACTCTCGCAACTTCCTCTTCTTTGTAATAAACTATCCCATTAGTTACTTTATAGTTTTTTTGATTATTGAGGAAAGTTTCAAGGTCAACATTCCCTTCGTAAATAAGTCCTGTTTTTGTTTTATCTCCACCAATACCGTCTTTTATCATATTTTTGTTTGTATTTTAAATTATATATTAGCGTAATAAAATATTTTGTTTTCGGCTACAAATTGATAATCAATTTCTATTAGTTTATTATCAATATAATTTCTTATTAGTAATTCAGATAGTTTACCTCTTTTTTGAGAGTTAGAATTAATTGAACGTGAAGCCCAAACCCTTTCAATCTTATATTTTGAATATAAATCGTCAAAGAAACTATCCTTTGGATTAGCTGCTTTGCAATCCGAATTGCTAAGTATTAAGTAATGCCCTTTAGTAGTAATTTTATCACAAAACGATTTTAATCTAATTTGCTCATTATCATTAAAAGGTTCTTTTGCATAAGAATTAAAACTCGAAGTAGTATTTAAAGGTCTATATGGAGGATCAAAATAGAATATTGAGTTTAAATCTGAATAATTAAGAGTATTCTCAAAATCTGTATTTAGAATTTCAACCCTTTGAAGCAATTTACTATCCTTTAATATTGTTGGCTCATCACATATCTTTGGATTAGCATATTTACCAAAAGGAACATTAAATAAACCTTTGCTGTTTACTCTATATAAACCATTAAAACATGTTCTATTTAGAAAAATAAACAATGAA
>DHDW01000021.1:45799-46289 GCA_002399565.1 Bacteroidales bacterium UBA4866
ATTGAAGTATTCTTTTCTTTTTTCTTCATTCAATGCCAAATACTCTAATTCAATTTCTTTTAATCTATTGATTAATTTATTTGGGTTATCTCTAACAGTCTTGTAAGCAATAATTAAATCCTTGTTAATATCATTAATTATAGCTTTCTTAATGTTCTGAAATTTTTCAAGCATATAGAACAACATCGCACCACCACCAACAAAGGGTTCAATATAAGTAACTTCTTTACCCATAAATAGTCTTTTTGGAAGAGCAGAATCAATTTGTGATAGAAGTTGACCTTTACCTCCTACCCATTTAACAAATGGTTTAGCTTGTTTTTCTGTTTTCTCCATTATAGTTTATTTAGATACAAAGATAATAATAATTCATCTTACAAAGCTACTAAAAACTTTTAAATTGTAATTTTTAAATTTTAAATTAATCAAGCAAATCCTGATGATGTTTCTTGTTTTGCGGTATTTATAATGCCGCACTTATTTATTATTA
>DHDW01000021.1:46426-46623 GCA_002399565.1 Bacteroidales bacterium UBA4866
ATTATTAGGATATGTTATCCTTTGAATTATTGTTTTAAATGAAGTTACAGATTAAAAATCTTTATAGGAATACAGTGCGAGAGTCGGAAATCCCGCACTACGGAGAATATTTTAATAGTATATTACTACCAAAACTCCTTAAAAGTTGCATTTATAAGTTGAACTTAGGCAATAAAACAATAGATAAAATTCATTAG
>DHDW01000021.1:46831-57460 GCA_002399565.1 Bacteroidales bacterium UBA4866
GACTTTTTACCCCAAAGATGCACATCTTTCATACCAAAAGATGCACATCTTTCACTATAAAAGATGTGCATCTTTTTTTTTCTAAAATTTATTGGGGGATTTTTGATTAAATCTCTAAAAACTCTGTCTTAAGATTTTATATTTGCAAATATAGTAAATTTTTCTTGATTATCAATGAAGAAAATTGGAATTTTTAGTTTTTAAATTTTAATTTGGGAATGAGTTTTATACTTGCTCCTTTTTTTATCTTCTTTTTTGTCCACGAATTTACCGAATTTACACTAATTTTTTTATCAGAATCAGGATTTACAGGATTAAAGGATTTGCATGATTGGTTTATATTGAAATCCTATCAATCTATAAATCTTGTAAATCCTGATTCAGACAATCACCACATTTTTTCACTTTATACTTTTAACTTTTCTCTTAAAAAAAAGTTGTATCTTTGTCGTATGAATATACGTTTGAGGGCTGTTGAAATTGGTGATGCTGATTTAATTTATCGTTGGGAGAACTCCTATTCGCTTTGGGGGGTTAGTTCTACTCGTGCTCCTTTTTCGCATTATGCCATTGAACAATATGTTAAGGGTACTCAGAATGAGGATATTTATTCTTCTAAACAGATTCGTTTTATGATTGATGCTTTGGATGAGGGTGAGGTTAAGACTGTTGGCTGTGTGGATTTATATGATTTGGAGCCTCAACATTCGAGGGCTGGTGTCGGTATTTTTGTTCAGGAGGGTGATTATAGGAGAAGGCATATTGCTTTAAATGCTTTGCAATGGATTGAGAAATATGCTTTTGAAATTCTTAATCTTCATCAGCTTTATGCTTATGTTACGCAAGATAATTCTTCGAGCATTAGGCTTTTCTATAAGGCTTCGTATTTTCAGAGTGCTGTTTTGAAAGATTGGGTTAAAAAGGAAAACAATTTCTTTGATGTTCTGGTTTTTCAAAAGTCTTTAGGTACTAATGTTTAACTGTTTTAAACTTTTCTTTTTGGTTATGAATTATTTTAAAAAGAATATCGCTTGGATTATTCCTTCTTTAATTGTTATTACTTTCATTGTCTTTTTCAGCATTTATTTCTTTACTGCTAAGGTTGATGTGCTTGGAGATAAGGCTTATATTTATGTTTATCCCAACTCTACTAAGCAGGAGGTTATTGAGAATATAAAGAAGCAGGATATTGTGTTTAATTCTTTTGTTTTTAAGGCGTATTCTGTTCTTTTAAATTATGACAAGGCTCACACTGGAAGATATGAAATTAGAAATGGTATGAGTGTTGGGAAAATGGTTAATATGCTTGCTAAGGGAAGACAGACGCCTTTAAGACTTGTTATTGGTAAGTCGAGAACTAAGGAGGAGTTTGCTGCTAAGATTGATAATGAATTGGCTTTTTCAAAACAGGAGCTAATGGCTAAGTTAAATGATAATGATTTCCTTCAGCAGTTTGGTTTAGATTCTTCAACTTCCATTACTCTTTTTATTCCTAACACTTATGAGGTTTATTGGGATATTAGTGTTGAGAATTTCTTTAAGAGAATGAATAAGGAACAGGATATATTTTGGAAGAAACGTCTTGGGAAGCTTAGTGAGATTGGGTATAGTAAGATTGAGGTTATGACCATTGCAAGCATTGTGGAGGAGGAAACCAATCAAGAGGCAGAAAAGCCTATTATTGCAGGTGTTTATATTAATAGGTTAAAAATTAATATGCCTCTTCAAGCTGATCCAACAATTAAATTTGCTTTAAATGATTTTACCATTAAGAGAATTACTGGTAATATGTTGGGCGTTGATTCTCCTTTTAACACTTATAGAAGAACTGGACTTCCTCCCTACCCTATTTGCATTCCTAGCATTAGCTCCATTGAAGCTGTTTTAAATTATTCGAAGCATAACTATCTTTTCTTTTGTGCTAAGGAAGACTTTTCAGGCAATCATAATTTCACTGCCGACATCAACGAACACTACAACAACGCTCGCAAATACCAAAAAGCATTAGACGAAAATGATATTTATTAGCCTAAAATGAAAGGCTTAAATATTATATTGGAGAATAAGTTTTAACCTAAAAAGAGTATTCCTTTAGTGAAAGAAGAATTAATTGGCTAAGGATATCAATATTTATATCACTAAGCTTTTTAATATAAACACAACCTTTACCCAATTTAACTTTGCCCAATTGATCAATTAGACTTTGAGCTTCATCACCATACATCATCATGCTAAAATAAAGCGATATATTGTTTTTTCTTGGTGCAAAGCCAACCTTAAACCATTCAACACTACGTTTGGAAGGAGATACAACAACATATTTCTTAAACCCAATTATACTATCTCCCCACATTTTTCCTTCCTCTTTAGTAATTTGGAGCATAAGATTATAGATTGCAATTGAATCCTCTTTCTTTTGCTCATCTTCCAAACTATTGAGATACTCCATAACAGAAGCTTCATTCTCTTTTGTCTTAATTTCTGCAAGTTTTGCCATAATGATTTTTATCTTAATGATTGAATAAATTCTTTGAATAATAATATTTTATCACTGTTTTGTTTGTTAAAAAGAAGGTGTTCAAAGTCTTTCTGTTTCTTCTTTAAATCTACCTTTATTAATAAATTATCAAATGCTTGCTTTAACTCATCAAGGTTATTAATACCACATCTTTTTGATAGAAAATCATAATCGGGCTTGGTTTGAGAAAGCAAAAACATCAAATCATAGAAATCTCTTCCTTTTGAACGATTTATTGTGGCTGCAATCTTCATACTACATAAAACTCCATTACTTGGCATTGGGAAAGGAATAAAAAAGCCACAGCCTTTAATGTTTGTTATTATGGGTTGATATATAATTCCTTGATCTTGACTTTCAATTTTAATCAAAAAACGCTCATCCTTATGTCCACTCAATCCCAAATCAAATAGGAACTCGGGGAAATATATATTACGTCTGAAAGCTTTTAATTTAGTATTTTCTTTATCTCTTACCTCTACTTTTAACCCAAAACGTGTTAGAAATTGAATTACTCCATTGGTCATTTGTATGAAATCATCTTCAGAAAGGTTTTTACAATCAAAGTCCAAATCTTCAGAAAATCTATCAATACCTTTAACTAATCTTAGGTTTGTTCCACCTATAAAAGAGATTTTTGAAATGTAGGGAGTTGTTGATAGATAATCTAAAATCATTAGTTGAATATACTCTTTGAGAATTTGCTTATCAAAGGTTGTAGTATTTTGTATTTGTGGAGGAAAAAATGTTTTTATCTGCTCAATATTTATCATATATCATATATATTTAAGAGTAATTTTACTCTTTTCTCAAGAGCTTTATTTTCAAACTTAGAACAATAATTCATAAGTAATGTCTTATTTAGGTCATTCTGTAAGTAATCTTCATCTAAACGCAAGTCTGTCAATTCTTCTTCATTATTATAGAAAGGATATAAATAGAGTAAGTCCAATAGGGCTTTTTCTGGTGATGCAAAAAGTATGTTTCTATTGTCTGCCATTGGTTTTAAATCGTACCCAAACATTAAACTATCCTTTATATTCTTATAGGAATAACTTCCTAATTCATTTTCAAAAGAAGAGGTTTTGAGTGTTGTTACACTTGTTGTTTGAATAACAGATTCTGGAACAAGTCCATAAAAAGATAGCGATGAATGAAGACTAATATATGAAGGTTTATAAATTCTATTTGCAATATAGAAAGAAAAATCAGGAACATTCTTATATTCTGGAAAAGTAAAATAACCATTCCTTAAACGAATAAGATATCCTTTCTTTACCCATCGAGTGAGGTTGTTCCTATCAAAATTATCATACCATGCATATACATTATGTATATTGAAGCATGCTAAGTCAAACATCTTATCTTTAAATTCGATGAAAGTCATTTTAAATCTATTTTATTTCTGTTTTGCTGCAAAAATAGTGCATTTTGGAAATAAAACAAAGAAATAATGAGAAAAAGTGAATGATTGAAGGATTATTGGATTGAAATATTAGTTAGTGTTTTTGATTTTCCTTTCAATATTGCTTGTGGAATATCCTTCTATAAATTCAATTGTTTCTACCTTGCCTCCTCTTTGGCTTACAATATCGTAGCCTACAATATCTTCTTTCTTGTAGTCAGCTCCCTTAACCAAAATATCTGGTTGTATTTCTTTAATGAGTGTGTAGGGTGTTGGCTCGGAGAAAAAGACTATGGCATCAACAAATTGCATTGAGGCTAAGATAATGGCTCTTGAGTTTTCATCTTGAATTGGGCGTGTGTTGCCTTTTATGTTTCTTACAGATTGGTCGGTGTTAAGCCCAATGATTAGTATGTCGCCTAAGTCTTTGGCTTTTGATAAATAGTCCACATGTCCTCTATGTATGATGTCGAAACATCCATTTGTGAAGACTATCTTTTTATTTTCTTCTCTCCATTTCAACACTTGTTTTTGTATGTTGTCGAAGGAGATTATCTTATTTTGTATCTTGTCTAACTCTTTCATTATCTTTTTTGCGTTTAGAGAAATAAATAAATCCTACTAATCCAAAAATAATTATTCCTATTTGTGAAACTATCCATAGCAACCATCCTGCAGCATAGCCTACTGGACGCACAATGGAATACATTAATAGTGATTCTGCAATTATGGCTGGGAATATTCCAATTCCTCCTGGTGTTACTATTGGTCCAATGGCTCCTAACATAGTGGCTACAAATGCAATTTTAAATGCAAGATGTGAGGTTTGTTCAAAGCAAAGGAATATTACATAGGTTCCAAGTATCCAAAGAGACCATATAAAGAGTGAATTGAAAATAAAAAGTAGCGGGTTCTTTAGCTTAAAGATGGATTTTATGCCTTCCATAAATCCTGAAAGAAATTCTATTATTTTCCTATAGATTTTTGTTTCTCTTATCCTCTTTCGGAAAAGGAAAAGAATAAAACAAAGAACAAGAAGTGCTATAAATCCATAAATAAGAAGAGTTTTTAGGGATGAGAAGTTGATGATGTTGCTGAAATTATTGTAGATATAATCCTTAATATAGTTAAACTCTATCATTAGGGCTATAAAGAAAAATAATGCAAAGCATAATGTATCAACTGTTCTTTCAATAATTACTGTTCCTACTGTTTTCTCAAAAGGGATTTTCTGATTTTTGCTTAATAGTCCACAACGTACAATTTCTCCTAAACGAGGTACTGCCAAATTAGTTAGATAACCCGACATAACGGCTAAGAAAGTAGTAATTAGTTTGGGATTATAGCCCATTGGTCTAATGAGTTGTTGCCAACGAAAGGCTCTTATAACTGCACTAAAAACATTTACTAATAATGCAACAAAGAACCAAAAGTAATTGGCATTAGAAAAGGATTCGAATAATTGCTTTATTTCCTCAGTTGATAGCTTAGAGATAAACCACCATATAAAACCTAATCCTATTAAAAGAAAGATTATTAGTCTTAAAGTCTTTTTCATATCCTATTTAAAACTAATAATCATATTCTTTCTTAACTAAAATGTTATTCCAATAAAGAGTGTATTGTCTTAAGAAAGTTTGTTTTCTTGAGGGAAAACTACTATTGGTTTATGGGTTTTTGCTTCTTCAAAATCCATTGATGCATAAGAAACAATTATAACTAAGTCATCAATTTGAACCTTACGTGCTGCAGCTCCATTAATTCCTATCTCCCCAGAACCTCTTTCTCCTTTAATAACATAAGTGTCAAAACGCTCTCCGTTATTAATGTCAAATATATATACTCTTTCGTTTTCAATCAAATTGGCTGCATCCATCAAGTCTTCATCAATGGTTATGCTTCCAATATAGTGAAGATTGGCACGAGTTACTACTGCACGATGAATCTTCGATTTTAAAACTTCTATATTCATTAATTTTTTTCTTTATAAATTTACACCTGGTACTGCAACATTTGGTTGCCCTTGTTGTTGAGTTTGCATTTGAGCTTGTTGCTGACGTGCATACTCATTAATAACTTTACTGAAAGTTGGATTAGACATTATTTTATCCTCTACTGCTTTGAGCTGATAGTTCATTGCATTGGAATAAACAAACATTAATAGTTCAGCTCCACGACTAAATAGTTCTTCAGATTGTGTTTGTAATATCTTTTCTAAAGGAACTAAAATTTCAAGAAATTGCAGCGAAGCAGCTTCTTTATTGCCTGAACGAGCAATTTGTGCAGCTGTATTTACCTTTGAAATTAAATTGTTATACTCAATTTGCATTTCTTGAATTCCTAAGAATGATTGTACTTCAGGAACAGTTTTAACTTTATTGATTACAGATGTTAGGTTATATGTTTGAGCTGTAGAATAAGCCATTGCAAGGTATTGTAATGTTTCACTTTTTATTGATGCAACATTTCTTGCTTTTGAGCCTGTGAATCCATTATAATACTTAATATGGCTTATGTATAAATCAACAATTTGATTAAACATATCTTCTCCCTTTTTCAATTCTCCATTTGCACAATATTGTTCTGCAAATTGTAAGTCATATCTATCAAAATAGAGCTTTGAAGCTGGAAATTCTACAAGTGCTTTGTCTAATACTTTAATAGCTTTATCCTTTTGTCCATTGGCTGAAAAGTTTCTTGCAATAAACATATGTTGTTGACGCATGTTTCTTGAGTTATTTACTGATACTGCATCTTCCAAATATGTTTTTGGATCTTTAATTCCTCCCCATTGAAACTTATTTAAGAATAAATTACTTGTTTTTTCTAATGCTATATTTCCTGGTTGAGGCTTAGGTGTTATTCTATATACTAACCCTTCTTGTTGAACATAGTCGTTGATGTTTGGAATTAACTTTGCAAAATAGGAAGGGCTCATTGTATAGATTGGACGTTTGAAGGCATTGGTTGCCAAAATATCCAATAGCATCAATTCATTACGAGGAATTTGTCTGCCTTGTTTTGAATCAACTGGTATTGAGAAAGTCATTGTGTCTATCTCTGAAGAAATTCTAAAATTATTATATAGAAGAACCTTAACTGAATCTCCATTTTGAAGGAAAGTGGTTGTATTTGGGTCTGTCATAAAGGTTTTTAAAGCATCTCTAAGCTCAATAGTTTGATCTGTTGTTGGATAAACTAATGAGGCATTTAATCCCATTCTATAATATTCTTTTGGTAGTGTGAAGGGTGCCTTTTCAGAATCGTAAATTTTACTGTATAGTTGTTCTACATACCAATGCATTCCTGAAAGAGTGAAGTTAAGTATTCTAACATCTGGACGTACTCCCTCAACTTCTTGAATATACCAAAGTGGGAATGTATCGTTATCTCCAAAGGTTATTAATATAGCGTCTTTTTCGCAGCTTTCTAAGTAGTTTCTTGCAAATTCTCTTGCCATATATCTTCCACTTCTATCATGGTCATCCCATTCTTGAGAAGCCATAAGCACTGGTACTGCAACAAGACAAATTACTGATACGGAAATTGCTTTAATGTTTTCAGGGATCTTAACTTTCTTTAACCAATCATATAGTCCATATACTCCCAAGCCAATCCAAATTGCAAATGCATAGAATGAACCAGAATAAGCATAATCTCTTTCTCTTGGTTGTGTTGGGTGTTGGTTAAGGTAAAGTACAATTGCCAATCCTGTCATAAAGAATAGTAAGAATACTACAAAGGCATCTTTCCTGTCTTTTTTGAATTGATATATTAATCCTGCAATACCTAATAGTAGTGGTAGGAAAAATAGTGTGTTGCGTCCTGCATTATTAGCCATATCACTTGGCAAATTGCTTTGAGGCCCTAAACGCATTTGATCAATAAACTTAATACCAGAAATCCAGTTTCCATTTAAAAGGTCTTTTGTGCCGTTGGATTGAGGATCATAATTAGAATGGTTTACTCCAAAACTTTGAATGTCGTTTTGTCTTCCTGCAAAATTCCACATAAAGTAGCGCCAATACATATGGTTTACTTGATAGCGGAAAAAGTAACGAAGATTTTCTGCAAAGGTTGGCTTTCTGTCTCCATTAACTCCTGACCAGTATTTATAGAACTGAATGTGTTTTTCTTCCTGAGCAGAATACATTCTTGGGAAAAGAGTATTATCTTCTGAAGCAAATGTATATTCTGATCCTGAACTTTCTTTAATGTATTTTTTACTTGCTTTGTCTTTAGTGTATTTTGTAGTGGTTTCCATTCCATTTGGCTGTGCTGTATAGTATTGTCCATAAAATACAGGTGTTGAGCCATATTGTTCACGATTAAGATAAGTTAGTAGTGCAACTGCATCTTTTGGAGCATTTTCGTTGATTGGTGTGTTTGCATTTGCACGTATTACCAATATAAAGAATGTTGAATATCCAATTAAAAGGAAAAGGAATGAAAGTATGATTGTGTTAAGTAGTGGTTTTACTTTATCTTTAGTGTATTTTAATCCCCACGCAATTAGTCCAATTAATAGTGCAAAGTAGATTATTGTTCCTGAATTGAATGGTAGTCCTATTGAATTAACAAAGAATATTTCAAACTTCCCTGCTAAAGAAACTATCATTGGAACAATAAAGTAAAGTATTATTGCAACCATAAATAATGATAAGATTCCTGCCCAAATAAATCCTTTCTTAGTTGTGTTTGGATATTTCTTAAAGTAGAATACATAAGCCATTGCTGGAATAGCAAGTAGGTTTAGTAAGTGGACTCCAATTGAAATACCTATTAAAAAGGTTATTAAGATAATCCAACGCAAATTATGTTTATCATCTGCTTGGCTTTCCCACTTCAAAATTACCCAGAAAACTAAGGCTGTGAAGAATGAACTCATTGCGTAAACTTCACCTTCAACGGCAGAATACCAGAATGTATCTGAAAAAGTATAGGCTAATGCTCCAACAACTCCACTTCCAAAGATTGCTATCATTTGAGAAGTTGTAATTTCTTGAGTTTTTGCAATTAGTTTCTTTGCCAACATTGTAATTGTCCAAAATAGCATAAGAATTGTTAATCCACTACAAATTGCACTCATGGCATTAACCATATAGGCTACCTTTGTTACATCGCCACCAGCAAAAAGAGAGAATATTCTACCAAAAAGCTGGAATGTTGGTGCTCCAGGAGGGTGTCCTACTTGAAATTTATATGCTGTTGCAATATATTCTCCGCAATCCCACCATGAGGCAGTAGGTTCGGCAGTGATCAAATATACAACGCTTGCAATTAGGAATACTAACCAGCCTAAGATATTATTAATTAAAGAATACTTTTTCATCTATTCTAAGTTTAAATATATAATTAATTTCTTTATTTTTAAGTTCTACCAATTTACTTTTGAACGTTTTATTGGCATAGTCATACATCTTGCCCCACCTCCTCCTCGAGGTAGTTCTGCAGCATCAATTGTTACAACAAAACGCTTAAAATCATTCATATTAATTTTGTCGTTACAAATATCTTCTGCATTAAGAACTGCAAAACCAGCTTTATTTAACGCATTTATTGTATGAGAGTTTCTTGAATAGCCAATTATTTTTCCTTCGCCCAAACAGAAGAAATTAGCGCCTGAGTGCCATTGTTCTCTATCTTGATATAATCTATTATCACCGCCACATTTAACTGGTTCAAGGTCAAATCCCAAATCCTTTAAACCTTTCATAAAATTAGGTTTTTCGTGATAAGTAACCTTTCCATTGTCAATTTCTATATGTGTTACTTCAAACCCCTCTTCATTCTTAACAATTAATGGTTCATATACCATACATTTATCCTTATCCAAAAATGTAAATACCATATCTAAATGAATAAATGACTCTGGAGAATGAGGAAGATTTTGAACTAAGATATTGAATTTTGGTTTTTGTTTGGAATAATGCTCAACTAAATAATCTATTCCTTTTTTATTGCTTCTCATTCCATGCCCTACAAGAAGAGTGTTTTCATTACCAACTAAAATATCTCCTCCTTCTGTATTTGCTTTTGAAGAATAGGTACTTGTACTTAATGTTTTTGCATTAAAATAATACTTGAAAACATAATTCATGATAATGCTTTCTCTAACTCTTACATCAAACTGCATTGAATGAATTAAAACATTATCATAAAGTGTTGAAGAAGCATCACGAGTATATAAGAAATTATACAAAGGTGATAGTTCTTCTTTCCACCCTTCAATAAGAACTCTTGCTAATTCTTTAGCTTCAAGATAAAGAAGTTCTTCTGCTAAATGGGTCTTTTCTTCTCTTTCCAAAATCTCATTAACCAACTTAAGTTTTACATTTTGGTTTTTAAGAATCTCTGAAAGAAGATCCATTATTTGATAAGTCTTAGTCCATTTGGATAATACTTTTTCAAAGTAGGAGTATTCTTTTGTTGCTATGTTAAGGTTTAAAAGGTCGCTATACAAACATTCTTCAATTGTATTAGGTACCATTTTTTCAATTTCTATTCCGGGTCTATGAAGTATAACCCCCTCTAAATGTCCAATTTCTGAGCTAACGTCAATCGTCATAAATAAAAGTATTCGTTCAACATAACCCTAAAATTTATTAATTATAGGGCATAAGTAAGGTGCAAATATAGGAAATTTCTTTTATTTAGTGCATAAATCTAAATTTTATCTTCCCCCCTTCCTTCTACTACAATCCTT
>DHDW01000021.1:57568-58234 GCA_002399565.1 Bacteroidales bacterium UBA4866
CAATCCTTACATAACATTTGACAATTTTCTTCTGATTATAGAAGGTCTCTTTATTTTCAATCTCACAAAATAGAAATCATAACTAAAAAATTAAAACCTTATTCTAATTTACTCCTTAACTATTAAAGAAAAAGAGAAGCCCAAAACTGAGTGAACTTCTCTTTTGTGTCTAATTATTAATTATTTTTTTACTCTATTAAAAGTTATATCCTAAAGAGAAGAACAGACAGATATTAGGGAAGGTTCCTTCTCTTTCATAAGCAGGGTCTGTTCCTTCATTATTTGGATACCCTACATCACATGAAAGCGTAAATGAATACTTGTTATAGAAAGCAGATATACCCACATTCCCTCCAAAACCTAAATAAAGCCTTTCATAGAAATAGTAATTTTCAGAAAATTCTGAAGGAGAGCTTGGATTAATCATGTATAAATAATCTCTTTTACTATTAATTCTTCCAAACATAGTATATGAAACAAAAGCACCTATCTGAGGTTTTAAGATTAGTTTTTCATTTATTGGAATCTTATAAGTAAAAAGTAAAGGAATTTCTAATTGATAATTATAGTGTGTTTCTTTAAAAAAGAATTGATCAGGAGGTACAAAAAAATATACATTTGGTGGTGGATAATAACCTTCTGTTTTTGTTCCTTTGTCTGCAAAAT
>DHDW01000048.1:0-2193 GCA_002399565.1 Bacteroidales bacterium UBA4866
TGGAAAATCATGTATATTTGCAAGCATATATTAAACTTTATAGCTATAGGTAGAATAAGATTTTAATTTTTATAGTTATCACTTCAAATTTAGAATTTTACAATTATGATAATCACATTAGCAATTCTCGCTTTAAGCATTATATTCTTTATTTCAGGCAAGTTACGTTCAGATATTGTTGCATTATGTGCCCTACTTGCCCTAATGATTGCAGGAATATTAACTCCACAAGAAGCACTAAGTGGTTTTTCCAATAATATAGTTGTAATGATGATTGGTCTTTTTGTTGTTGGAGGTGCAATCTTCCAAACAGGACTTGCAAAAAAGATTAGCGATAAAATCATCAAATTGGCTGGAGATAGTCAATCAAAGCTCTTCCTATTAATAATGATTCTAACCTCAACCATTGGGGCTTTTGTGAGCAATACAGGAACAGTTGCACTGCTAATGCCAATTGTTATAAGTGTGGCACTTGGAGCAAATGCAAGTCCAAGTCGTTTTCTAATGCCACTGGCTTTTGCAAGCAGCTTGGGAGGAATGATGACTTTGATTGGAACACCACCAAACCTTGTAATCAGCAACACTTTAAAAGATGCAGGCTATGGAGAGCTATCGTTTTTCTCATTCATGCCAGTTGGCATTATATGTGTTGTTGTGGGTATAGTTGTTCTATTTCCTCTAAGCAAGATATTCCTTTCAAAAGAATACAAAAAGAAAAAGAAAATTGATAAATCATTGGGAGAACTTGCCGATGAATATAAACTATCAGATAATCTTTACAGAGTTATGATTAATGAGAACTCTTCCATAAAAAACCTACGCCTCTCAGACTTAAATATTCCTAAGAATTATCAAATTGATATATTGGAGATAAGAAGAAAATCTCAAGACAAGAATCCTTTTATGAAAACAACTCTTCAAAAATTTGCAGAGGCAACAACAATTATTGAAGTTAATGATGTTTTATATGTTAAGGGACAATTTGAGAATGTATTTAAATTTACCAAAGACAATAACTTAGAACTGATTGAAACAAGTCTTTCAGAAGAAATATCTACAGAATCATCCAATAACTTACGATTCGACTCAATTGGCATAACAGAACTTGTTTTAATGTCCAATTCAAAACTTGTAAACAAGAGAGTTAAGGATTCAGGATTTAGAGAAAAATATAAAGTAAACATTCTTGGCATTCAAAGAAGCGATAAATATATCCTTCAAGACCTTAAGGATGAAAAGATGCACTCAGGCGATGTGCTTTTGGTTCAAGGACAATGGTCAGATATTGCACTTTTGAATGATGAGCAATCCGAATGGTTGGTTGTGGGCAAAACAATTGAAGAAGGCACAAAGATAAAACTAAACTATAAAGCACCCATTGCAGCAACCATTATGCTTTTGATGATTTTGGCAATGGTATTTAACATTTTGCCTTCAGTAACTGCAGTTATGATTGCAGCCGTTTTGATGGTGATTTCAGGATGTTTTACTAATGTGGAAGCAGCCTACAAAACCATTAACTGGGAAAGCATTGTTTTGATTGCAGCAATGTTGCCAATGTCCATTGCAATTGAGAAAACTGGAGGAGCCGATGCCTTTTCCGATATAATTGTATCAACAGCTGGAGGTTTTGGTCCTTATATTGTTTTGGCAGTTATTTATTTTGCAACCTCACTACTAACAATGTTTATAAGCAACACAGCAACAGCAGTTCTTTTTGCACCCATAGCCTTACAAATTGCACTAACAATTGGAGTTAATCCAACACCAATGCTATTTGCAGTAGCCGTTGCAGCAAGCATGTGTTTTACAAGTCCGTTCTCTACCCCACCCAATGCTTTAGTAATGTCAGCAGGACGCTACACCTTTATGGATTACGTTAAAGTAGGTTTGCCATTACAATTGATTTTAGGAATAATAATGATATTCGTATTGCCAATAATCTTTCCTTTTTAAGATTTAAGGCAAGTCTTTTGTATGCTCAAATATAATCCCAAATTACCCCTAAATCTCCTTAAGGTAACTTGGCTGGCTTATTCCTTATTCCCCTTTAGGGGTTAGGGGTAATTAAGATAAGAATAGAAAACTTGGACAAACAATTTAAAAATTCAACATTCAATTTACAAATCAATCTCCCTTTCCAAAAACATCAATTAAAAATAAAAATACAACATTATATTCAAAATAATTTCG
>DHDW01000048.1:2464-14728 GCA_002399565.1 Bacteroidales bacterium UBA4866
TGAAAGATGTGCATCTTTGGGGTAAAAACTCTTCGTATAAAAAGTTTTTTATAAGGACTTTTTGGATTTATTCGCCGATTAGAGAGAATTATTCCCTATATAAATTTACTTATATCAAGGTTTAATTTTTTCATTCTTCCGTTGTGCGAGATTTCCTACTTTCCGTTGTGCGGGATTTCCGACTCCCGCACTCTTACAGAAACAAAATTTTACCTTTCGCAAAGGACACTAAGGACTTTAAAGACTCTAAGGATATTAAGGTCTTTAAACTCCTTAATCTCTTTAACAATTAATAAGATTACTAGAAGAGCAAAAAGGTTTGCAGAAAAACATAACCATTTAAAAAATAAAGTAGAAAAGAATAAACAATATATAAAAATATTTCCCTACCTTTGAACTTTGGAAATAAATAAAAAGTTTGTAATGAATAAGTACAGAATTGCAAATCCTAATAATAAAGAAGTGCGTGATTGCAAATCCCGCACTACGGAAAACAACTTTGGATAAAATGGATTAGTGATGACAAAATATTAGTAAATTTAGCATTTTCAATGTAATATATTTGAAATTAAAGAAGATAATTACCATTAAAGCATTAACCAGCCGACCTTTTACAAAAAAGAGTAAAGAAAATTGGAGTTTTGACCGTTAAGAAAGTTTATTCTGTTTGAGCGAAGCGAGTTTATAAACTTTTAGGTCAAGACTACGATTTTTAGCTTGTTTGTGAAGAGTCTTGATTTTTTGTTTCTTTTGTATCAAGAAAAAAGTAAGGAAAGAAGAAGTGGTAAGTAACTTCCCCTTTAGGGGAATGAGGGGTGAAAAGAAAAATTAGAAAATATTCTCTACATTTATTGAAAGGCTGTCCTCCAGTGAGTTTAGAGCATTGATAAGGTATAGCTTTTTGAAACTGTGAATATCCTCCAGTTTAATCTCCTTCTCAAAAATAATCTTATCCCTTATAAGCTTTTGACGCATTGTTCCATTAAGCAAAAAAGAACTTGGAGTGAAATATTTATCGCCATCAAAGAGAACAATATTTGAAAAAGAAGTATCGGTCAAACAACCATTTTTCACAATGATAATATCGCTACATCCCCCCCTATCTTCAAAAAGAGAATTTAATCTATCTCTATTCTCAAACTTATAGCTATAATCAATAGTATCGTCAAAAACCACCTTTAAGTTTTCAATCTTCCTTTGTTTGTATTCAGAAAAACTAACAGAAAAATCATCCTTAGAATAAATAATCCTGCATTTTCTAACCAAATCATCATTAAAATTGGGGATTGAAATATCTTTAAGTTCAATTTTACTATTTATAGAGAACACCTTAGATGTTAAATCAATTCTTTGCTGATGAAGTTCAATATTAGAAAACCTCTCTCCTACAAGTTTTAAGGATTCAATAAATTTGGGATTACTCATCAGAAAGGAAGATAAATTTTACTAATGGCTTCTTGATATTCATCCATAGAAGAGCTATTGATTGTTATTCCACCACCACTTCTAAAATAGTGACTATCATTTACTTTTTCAATATATCTAATAATTACAGCTGAATCAAGATTATGACCATCAAAGAAGCCAAACACACCAGTATAGAAGCCTCTCTTTTCACTTTCAGCCTCTTTAATAATTTGAATGGTCGACTCCTTGGGAGCTCCAGAAATTGACCCTACAGGAAGAAGTTTAAAAAGTATATCACCCAACTTGGGATAAAAATCATAGTTCAAATCAGCCTTCACTTCTGAACTCACCTGCAAAATATTTCCCCTACTTGTTTTTAAATCATCAACAAATCTAAATCTCTCCACCCTAACATTTGAGCCAATAATATTCAAATCATTCCTCATCAAATCAACAATAGTATTATGCTCACAAGTCTCTTTATAATCGCTTAAAATAACCTCTTTAGCATTCTCAATTGAAGCATCAATAGTACCCTTCATTGGAAAAGTTGAAATTGTGTTATCCTCAATCTTCACAAAACACTCAGGCGAAAAACAGACAAACTTATCTCTAACCAATAACTTATACTTAGAATTTGCCTTTTGGAAAATCTCCTCTAAAGAGATATTAATATCAATTTTGGTTTTAATAGTCAAGTTCGCAAGAAAAGAATCACCCCTAAGCAAACCTTTTCTAACAACATCGAACTGCTTGTCATACTCTTCAAAAGACTTAGCATAAACCTTCAAACTTGGAGAAAGAGAATCATTTTCTTGAGAAGAGAAATTAGTGATAGAATTAAAATTAAAAAGAATATCCTGTTGACTAAAAGGATTTTCAAGAACAAAGCCATTATCCATTTCAAAATCAACAGCAAAGAGAAAAGGCTTGTGCTCCTTGCCCAATAAATTCATCTTCTCAATAATCCCCTTTTGACTTAACATATAATGCAAAAGTACAGCTTAAAACATTAATTAATATCTTTGCACAATCAATTTATAATTATTTATGAAACAAGTATTAGTCATAGACAACCATGACTCATTCGTTTACAACCTAATAGGACTACTAAAAGAAATTGAAGGCGTTCAATACAAAATAATGAAAAATGACCAAATAGACTTCAAACAACTTGATAACTACCAATATATCCTACTCTCACCAGGACCAAGCATACCCAAACACTCCAACGACCTTTTAAAACTGATAGATATTACACATAAAACACATTCAATATTAGGCATTTGCTTAGGACATCAAGCCATAAACGAATATTTTAGAGGAACACTCAAACAACTCAGCACTCCCAAACATGGACACTGCTCAAAATTAAAAATAATTAACCCTAAAGACATACTATTTAAGAATATATTAAATCCAATACAAATAGGAAGATATCACTCATGGACAATAGACAAATTAGGCAAAGATTTAGAAATTAGCTCCATTGATGAAGACAATAATATAATGTCAATATTCCACACAAAATATAAAATAAACTCAGTACAATTCCACCCCGAATCCATAATTACAAACTGTGGCAAGCAAATAATAAGAAACTGGCTATTTTGCATAATGTAGGAGTTTAAAAACTTATTTTTTAATTTATTTTCTTAAACACTTGATTTTTTCAAACAAATTGTTTATCTTTGCTTATTAATTCAAGGAAAAACTATTTTCTTTGTTTACTATTTTTTAACAACATATAAACTCTACATAACATGATTAACCTAAAAAATGAAATTAAAAGCGTGAGGGATAGGCTTATAAACTATTCCTTACTTGCTTTATTGGTGTTAGCAACACCTATTTTTGTTGTATCTTTGATTTACTCCTTTAAAGTTAGCAATTCTTTTTCAATTCATTTTCTGGAATTTGGATTTATTGCTCTAATCTTTGCCTTTCGTCATAAAATTAATTCTTTTCTTAAAGCTAATATTGTTGCTTCTTTATATGTGTTAGCTGGTATTATGGGGGTTTATTTCTTTGGAATATCGGGTGGGTATTTCCTAAGTGTAATTGGAATTGCTCTTATTACTCTGTTCTATGGGAAGAGGTTAGGAATCATTTATTCAATTATTGCAACTCTTTCTTTTGTTATTATTCAAAGTTTATATTTTGAAGGGTACATTGTTAGACAAATTGATTATAATGAATTTAATGAGAGTCTTAATAATTGGATTGCAGCATTCTTCACTTTGGTTATTACTTCTTTTATTCTTATTTTCTCAATTAGTATTTTCTACGATTATCTTTCATTATTATTTACTAATTTGGATACAAACAACAATCAACTTAACAATTTAAATCTTGCTTATCAAAATGTTTTACAACAAGTTGAAGATAGTGAAACTAAGTATAAGAAAATCTTCCAATCGCTTAGCGAAGCTGTAATTGTTAGTGATGAAGAGGGAAATGTTATAGATTGTAATGATGCTGCAATTAAATTATTTGGTTTTAATCGTGAATTTTTCCTTAGCATTAATCTTCATACTACTGATTTTAAGTATTTCTACCCCGATTTAACTCCTATGCATAAAGAGGAATGTCCTGGTAAAAAATCTTTAGACACTGGGTTGCCATACAGAAACATCGAGATAGGTTTTCAAACCAATGAAGGTATTAAATGGATAATTATTAACTCCGAATTGTTTAATATTAAGGGATATGGCGTTTATTTAACTTTACATGATATTACTCATGAAAAGCAAAAAACAGAAGAACTTCACGTTTTTAATCAATATTTCTCAACGTTCCTAAATAATATTTCAGACTTTATTTACTTCATTGACAAAGAAGGGAAGATATTATTTTGCTCTCAAAGTTTTGCTCATCTTAACACAAAAACCTCATGGAAGAGTCTTGTAGGAAAAGCTGTAATTGATGTTATACCTTCAGGTTATGCAGATATATATGTTAAGGACGATGCTCAAATAAGCTCTACAGGAGAGGCAATTATTGGTAAAATAGAAAAACATATTAGTTATGAAGGAAGTGATATTTATATTCAAACAAGCAAATGGCCTATTTGCAACGACAATGATGAAGTAATTGGGATTATAGGCATATCGAGAGATATTACTGAGTTTGTTGAGGAGAAAAATAATCTTCAAAATAAAACCAATATGATTAATCTTCTTCTTAACTCTACAGCAGAAGGAATTTATGGTATGGATTTAGATGGCAATTGCACTTTTGTAAATCATGCATGCTTGAAAATATTAGGCTATAATTCAGAAGAAGAATTCTTAAGTAAGAACACTCATAATTTAATTCATCATTCTCATAAAGATGGCTCAAATATGCCTATTGAAGAATGCAAAATAAGATTAGCAACAGATAAAGGTATTGAAGTTAGCTGTGAAGATGATGTATTTTGGAAAAAAGATAATACCAGTATTGCCGTAGAATATTATTCTTATCCACAAATTGTTGACAAGAAAGTTGTTGGTGGGGTTGTTACATTTATGGATATTACAGAAAGAAAAGAAAATGAAAAAAAACTAAAGAATTATAACACTGAACTAAAAAGATTAAATACTGACAAAGATAATTTTATCAGAATACTTGCTCACGACTTGAAGAACCCTCTTAATTCAATTATGGGATTTTCAGAGTTCATACTAAGTAACTATGACGATATTGACGACCACACAATTAAGGAATACTGTTCCATAATCAATGAAAGCTCAATTAAGACATTTGAACTAATGGAAGAAATTCTTCTTTGGCTTAAAGTTCAATCGGGCAAACTTAAATCGAATCCAACTCAATTAGAGCCATATCAAATAGCCGAAAGCATTTCTAAAACATTAATGCCGATTACTCAAAACAAACTTATTACAATTGAAAACAAAATTCCAAGTGATTTAATCATCAAGGCAGATATTAATATGACAAAAACAATAATCCGAAACCTAATATCCAATGCAATTAAGTATAGCCAAGTTGGTGGGAAGATCATAATTAACTCTGAGAAAAGAGATAACGAAACAATTATTTATGTTGAAGATTATGGTGTTGGCATGAGTGAGAAAGAAGTTGAAGATGTATTTCTACCTCACAACACTCAAAGCAAAGAAGGAACAATGGGCGAAAAAGGAACTGGATTTGGACTTCTTATTTGTAATGAATTAGTTTTAAAACAAGACGGAAAAATTTGGATAGAAAGCCAAGAAGGCAAAGGAAGTAAATTTATCTTCTCTCTACCCAACTAAGAAAAGAACTTTTACCTTTAACTTTTTATCTTTTACTTTTTACCTTTCACTTACTGATTATGATAGGGTTCGTTCTTTAGGATTGTAAATGCTCTGTAGATTTGTTCTACAATTAGAAGCCTTATCATTTGATGTGAGAATGTCATTTTTGATAAGGCTACTTTTTGGTCTGCTTTTTTATAAACCTCATCGGAAAATCCAAATGCACCTCCAACCACAAAACAAAGATTCTTAACTCCTGCATTCATATGCTTTTGAAGAAAAACTGAATAATCCATAGATGTAAATTCCAATCCTTTCTCATCAAAGAGTATAATCTTATCATATTTTGAAACTTGTTTGAGTATTAATTCTCCTTCTTTTTCTTTTACAATTTGAGGACTAAGACTTTTTGTGTCTTTAAGAGAAGGGATAATAATCATTTCAAAATTAATGTAATTCTTAAGCCTTTTCTCAAATATTTCAATTCCTTCACGAAGATATTTCTCTTCTGTTTTGCCAACAAGTATTAGTTTAATATTCATCTAAAAGTCTTTTTTTAGAGTAAATTACTTAATCTTCTTAAGTAATGAATAGAGCTTGGAGTATTTCTTTTCTATTAGAAAGTATGGGGTTTGCTTTGCTCCATAAAACCTTAAGAACTTTTCAACATTTTGCATCATACTTCCAGTGAAATCAATTTCTTTCATTGACATCTGATTTGCAATTTCAATTGATTTCCAGTTCAAAAGTGCCATTGCCCCACTATCTCTTTGCTTTGGATTGGCTCCTGAGGCAAGGGTATAACAAACGCTATTAGAGAATATTAAATACATTACAGCACATTTATTACCTTGATTATCCTTTGCAAGCAATTTTTTACTTACACCTCTTTCGGAGCAAGCCTTTTCCATTCGTTCAAATGTTTCAAAAGTGTAGGGAAGAGTTTTGTGTTGCCTTTCAAAACTCATTGAAAGAAGTTTATAAAATTCCTCATTGCTAATATCCTCATCAACAATGATTGTTTCCATTGCATTTCTTATGCTTCTTCTCTTCTTAGATGATATATTCTTATTAACAGATTCAATATCACTCAAATCTTCAATTCTGTAAGTATAATAGGTTGTTTGAGTAAATCCATTCCAATAAAATCCAAGCCAATTGGTGATTTTGTGATGAAACTTCTGACAATAGTAGCTTAAACTAAGCTTATCTAATTCTTGTGCAAAATATTCCATTACCTCAATTTCAAATGTATATCGAGTTGTTAGGTTCATTCCTTGCTCATAAGAAATCCATAGAGCATTTATTGGAGTTAGATGAGAAGGGAGGATCGTTTTGAAACCATATTTCTTTTGAATAAAATATGGAAGCGTTGCAATAATTTTATTGTTTTGTTCTTTCAGCAATACATCCCAGCTATCACCACAAAGGGCATCAAGCCACCAATCTTGCATAAAGATATTTATATCAGAATTATTTTGACATAGAAGTCTATATTTTTCTTTATTTGTCACTCTTTGATTTTTGGGTTTTAGTTGTTTTTTCAGATTTTAAATTAGTTTTTTCTTTAACTGCTGATTTCTTAGCAGTGTCTTTAGTTGATGAAGTTATCTTAGAGGCAGTCTTTTTTAAATTTGACTTTTCAGAAGGTTCTTCTTCCTTCTTTTCAAATTTAATATGCTCCAATTTAGGGAGCAAAGATATATCTAAAGCTTCATCTAAACGAATTCTAAAGTCAGAAAGTACATTTGCATAGTTCATATATGCCTCATAAGGAGAATCATAGTGATTGAAATATTTATGTACATCTCCATCGGAGAACCACTTTGTACACATATAGTAGAAATGGTCTGAGGTTTGAAGATAACGCCAGTCTATCCAAAAGTTCAAATCATCAATCTTTCTTACCTTTTCTTCAAAAGCATAAATTTGGTCAAAGGCATCATCCTGAAGGTCATTACCCAACCATGCTGTAAGATCTCTTTCTTCATCTGCCCACGACATTGGATAAGGCACATAAACCTTATCAATTGGATTTAGATTATCTGCCAATTCAGAAGGAGTGTTGAATGTATAATCAGAATGAGAAAAAACTCTTGAAGGCAAATGTTTCAAAAATTCAAAAATTCCAGTTTCTTTCCATTGATGCTCCCCAAAGGTTTCATAGTCCATAAATAGATTAATACACTCTGGACTATCTACACTATTTAACCAATCAACATATTTTTCTGCTGTAACTGGATAACCATCCCACGTATGTTGTGAAAAACGAAAAGCAATATCATCACTTAACTGAAAATTCTTAAGCAAGAGCTTTAACCCATTATTGCTTGGATGCTGATAAGCATAGTTGGGACTTCTCCATCCTAAAATATGCTTTGCTCCTTCGGAAAGTTGAGCCTTAAATCCCATTTCTGAAACCATTTCACCAATTGCATCGGAGTAAATAAGCTCTGTGTTACGAAATACTTTTGGTTTTTGCCCAAAGAGCTGCTCTATCTTATGACTGTGTATTTTAACTTGAGAGATAAATTCTTGTTTGGATTTTAAGGAAGACAGAGAGTGAGTATATGTCTCTGCCAAAAACTCAACACATCCTGTCTTTGCCAATTCTTTAAAAGAATCTATAACCTCTGGAGTGTAGCGTTCAAACTGGTCAAGAGCAACTCCAGATATTGAATAGCTAATTTTGAATGCTCCACCGTGCTGCTTTATTAAATCCAACATTAGTTTATTGGTTGGCAAATAGCATTTCTCTGCAACTCTACGACATATCCAAGCATTTTGCATATCATCAAAATACGAATGATTTCTTCCTATATCGAAAAAACGATAATTCCTTAATCTAAAAGGCTGATGTACCTGAAAATAAAAACAAATTGACTTCATAACTTTTTAGCTTAATAGTTTATAATATAGATTTCTTAATTTCTGAGCAGAGTCTTCCCAACGTATATCTTCCACTTCTTTTTTCCCTTTTTTGACAAACATTTTTGAAAGTGCTGGATAATGAACCAAAGAATAAATTGCATTTGCCATTGCATCAATATCCCAAAAATCTACCTTTATGGCATACTTCAAAACTTCAGAAACCCCCGATTGCTTTGAAATTACAACTGGAACATTAGCATTCATAGCCTCTAATGGTGATATTCCAAAAGGCTCACTAACTGATGGCATAACATAAACATCACTTAAGGCAAACATTTTAGTTACATCATCTCCTTTTAGAAAACCTGTGAAATGAAAGTTCTGTGAAATTCTTTTCTTTGCAACAAGTGCAACCATCCTATTGAGCATATCCCCAGAACCAGCCATAACAAAACGAATATTCTTGTCATATTTCAAAATCTTTGCTGCTGCTTCAATAAAATAATCGGGTCCCTTCTGAAAGGTAACTCTTCCTAAGAATGTAACAACTTTTTCTTTAACGGCTTTTTCTACTTGAATATCTTTATATATTAAAGAATTAGCACCATTATATATTGTGCTTACCTTATTGGGGTCTTGTCCATAGCGATTAATTACTATATTCTTGGTAAGGTCTGAAACACAAACAATATGGTCTGCATTGTCCATCCCATATTTTTCTATGTCAAAAACAGCTTGATTAATGTTTTCTCCACTGCGGTCAAACTCTGTTGCATGAACGTGTATAACTAATTTCTTCCCTGATATATTCTTTGCAATAATTCCAGCCTTATAGGTTAGCCAATCGTGAGCATGAATTATTTCATAATCATAGTTCTTAGCCAAAGAGGCTGCAACCAAAGCATATTTTTCAACCTCATCCATAAGAGTTGATGTGTATTTACCAGTAAATTCATATTTTCTCTTATTGTTTATGTGTGTGTGTTCTTCTCTTTCTTTTACTCTTTTATTTATAACATTAAAATAATCGTCCATCCCAACATAAGGGATTAGTTTTGAATTTACTTCAATATAGGATAGATTTGACCAATATTCTTTATAATAATCGGAAGATAAATCAATAACAACATCCGAAGCATTAACAATTCTTGCTGCTTCATTGCTTTCATCACCATAAGCCTTTGGAACAACAAAAATAACTTCATCTCCTTGATGAACCATTGCCTTAGTTAGTCCAAAACATGCTGTTCCCAAACCTCCAGTAATATGAGGAGGATATTCCCAACCAAACATCAAAACTTTCATACCTTCTCTCCTTCCTTTTCTTGTTTATACTTACCAATCATATATTTAATTCTGATTACCTCAGCAACAGACCAAGCCTGAGAAATAGAGCCTTTAGAACTATGAGGAGGATTTCCATCAAAAATTTCGGCAATTCCCCCTACTCCATAATCTTTAATATGAAGTCTAAATCCTTCGTATATTCTTTCGGCAATTTCTAAAGCACAATCGCCATAAATCTTCAAATAGCCTTCAACAAAATGTCCCAAAAGCCAAGTCCAAGCAGTGCCTTGATGATATGCTCTATCTCTTTGCTCTTGATTTCCACAATAAACATCGTGATAATCTTTATGAGTTGGACTAAGTGTTCTTAATCCAAAAGGAGTGAAAAGCTCTTTCTCCACCCTATCCAAAATAAGCTGACATATTTTTGGAGACAAACAGCTATATTTTAAAGATGTTGCAATAACCATATTGGGTCTTACTGTAAAGTCTTTGTAGTATAAATCAACATAATCAGCCAACCAACCATAATTCTTATCCCAAAATGTTGCCTTAAATTCCGTAGGTATTCTTTCTGCAATTCCTTCCCAATCTCTAATAAAATCCTTATCCTTAGCATCTTTTGCCAACTCCAAAGAAAACATAATTGCATTATACCATAGAGCATTTATTTCAACACACATCCCCTTTCTTTGCGTAACGGGCACTCCATCAACAACTGCATCCATCCATGTTAAAGCCTTTCCATCCTCTCCTGCCCAAATCAAACAATTATCCAACATTCTAATATTATGATTTTCTCCATCCCTATAACTACAAAGAATGCTTTGCATAACTTCCTTATACTCTTTCCAAATTTGTTTTTTCTTACCTGTATAGTCAGAATATTGCTGCATTGCCCAGAAAAACCACATTGGAGCATCAACAGAATTATATGCAATCTGTTCTCCTGAGCCAATATTTGGGAAAAGCCCCTGATTCATATCTCCAATTAGAGTGTCAATTGCTTTCTTAAAGAGCTTCATATCATTTAAACCAATGCAAAGTCCAGGCAAAGAAATAAAAGTATCTCTTCCCCAACGACCAAACCAAGGATATCCAGCAATAACCTCTACCTTATCATCTTTTTCAACAAAAAACATCTTTGCTGCTCTTCTAAGTTCTGCCTCATAGGATGATATTTCTTCTCTAACTCTAAGCTCACTGCTATAAAGATTTTTAATCTCCTTAGCATCCATCTCCTGCGTTGATGCCGTTACAAACAAAATATCTCCTTTCTTAAGAGTGGTTTCAAAACAACCAGGCATAAACAAATCCTCATTACATTCATAACCCCTTTCAGCTTCTTTAATATATTCAAAATCATAATACCAATCAGGACTATGGTTATACTGAACATCATCCTTAGAGAATTGAATAAAAAGTGGCTTATACTCAGGATACAATTGAAAAGCAGCTCCATTATTCACTTTATCGTAATCCATATTTACCAAAGAATTTGCCTTTGAAAGCTTATGCCTTTGACGAAAAGCTAAAAGTGGATTAAATTGAATCTTAAAAGGCTTGTCACTCTCTTCAACCTTATACTTTATAACTAATCTATCTTGATTATGAATCAACAAAACTTCTTTAGATAATTTAATGTCAGCAACAGAAAAAGTATGTTTTGCAGTTTTAGAAATTTCATAGTTAATTAGGTATTTATGACCCTTTGGAGAATAAATTTCATTGGGATAACGATGCAAAGCCAAATGAAAAGGCACATCATATTGAATTATTGTTTCATCAAAAGATGATAACAAAACATGATATTCATTATCAATTTGAGGCTGTGGAGCAATCAATAACCCATGATACTTTCTTGTATTGCAAAAACACAAAGTAGTGCAAGCAAAGGCCCCTGAGCGACTTGTCCTAAGCATTTCTCTTTCCAAAGAATAACCAAGATGAACTAATTCATCCTTATCAAATACAATATTTCCCATATTAATAACTTTTTTTCCGAATGGAGAAACTTCCACTTATTTAAGCCACAAATTTACAACTTAATAAATATAAAAGCAAATAAACCTATATGAATTTTTTATTAACTTAATTTGTTGAGGAGATTAGTTGTTTAGTTGTTTGTCTTGATCTTGATTAAACTGATTAAAGGATTAGTCTGAATCAGGATTTTACAGGATTAAAGGATTTGCATGATTTTCTTTTGCATAAAATATTTTGTGAAATAATTAATGGGACATACTACATTATATTCAAAATAATTTCGTATATTTGCAGATGTAAACCATTCATTAGGTTTATTTAGGACTATTTATCCTAAAATCAATTTCTGGAGAACAAACTCCAATCCCTAAAATTTACAAATAAAAAGATGCACATCTTTTATAGTGAAAGATGCACATCTTTTGATATGAAAGATGTGCATCTTTGGTGTAAAAACTCTTCGTTTAAAAAG
>DHDW01000048.1:14801-16255 GCA_002399565.1 Bacteroidales bacterium UBA4866
GTAAAAACTCTTCGTTTAAAAAGTTTTTTATAAGGAGTTAGTAGATTTATACGCCGTTTAGAAAGAATTATTCCCTATATAATTTCAAAATAATAAGGAATTTTCACCACGAAAAGTCTTATTAATCCTAAAATAAGAAAATCATATCCCATTAATGAAATCAAAACGAAAAAATAAAATAGAAAAGAATTAACAATATATAAAAATATTTCCCTACCTTTGGACTTTAAAAACAAATAAAAAGCTAATAATGAATAAGTATCGGATTACAAATTCTAATAATAAAGAAGTGCGGGATTGCAAATCACCCTCGACTAAAGTATTCTATATTAAAGGTTAGAAAAAATAAATTTAATGACTAAAAAATTTATAATTATTATATGTATTGTGATTTTTGTATCTTGCAAAAAAACATGTAAAGAAGATGTCACATTTAAAAAATACTATTTTAGGATGATAGATAATATCTCATTATATGGAAAACAATTTGATACAGATAGTGTTGTTATTTTTAATGATGATGAATTTAGTAAATTTTCGAAATACTCGGATTATTTATCATTATTAACTAACCATAAATTCCGTTATACTATTATTGAACAGCCTATATATCTAAAACATTCAGATTTAGAGGCAGATATTAGAGATTTAAAAATGTGGTATGAGAAAAACAAATGTGGTATGACAGTAAGAATATCTGATAGCATTGTAAATGGAAATCTAAAAAAGATAGTAAATTGTAGATAGAACATGTTATTCTATCAGGGCATTGAATCAAATTTGGAGTTGATGAATATTATAAATAAGACCATTATGAAATATGTAAAAACATTTATATTACTATTAGTGTTTATGATAAGCATAAATAGTAATGCTCAGGTCGAATTTTATATTGACACTTTAGAAGTATCTAATTATAAAAGAAACATTAAAGATAATTATGGTACTTATGATGAAGCTTACTATCACCTTATGCAAGGTCCATACATTGTTTTTAATTGTGTTTTTAAAAATAACACATCAGATACAATATCTTTAAATCTTTATTCTGAAGATTACCATGCAACTTACAAATATAATGACACTAATTATAAGTATGAGATGAGAAAATCTGATTTTAGGATGTTGTTAAAACCTACCCCTTTAATACCATATGATACTGTGAAAATAACTCTTTCAAATTATATTTTTCAATATAATTCTCTAAATCCTTACCCAAATGTGTTAAAACATGATTTTTTACCCGACTTACAAAAAGTGCTACCTACTTTAAGGTTAATGTTTAAGGGAAAAGATTTAGAACTAACATCTACACATATTAATAAAATAGTTTATGGTAAAGAAGAAATTGATGAATAGTGGTAATGTATAAAATTTGGAGCTTTATAAGTTTCCGTTGTGCTGAATTTCCGACTCCCACACTTATATTAGAATAAGGAATTTTTCATCTGTAA
>DHDW01000048.1:16313-16653 GCA_002399565.1 Bacteroidales bacterium UBA4866
AATAAGGAATTTTTCATCTGTAACTTCATTTATAAGAATAATGTATCAGATAATATATCTTAGGTAATGATTAGTGATTAATTTGAAATAAATTTTGCTTTAAATCGTTCTTTAAATTGTGTATTTGCAATATGTAAATTTAAAATATGTATTTTTGCACTCAATTTTAAAACTAAGAACAAATTAATTATATGAAAAGAATTTTAACTCTAATGCTGGTTTTCTTTACCTTCACTTCCTTTAATGCTTTTTCTCAAAACAAAACTTCTTCTAACTCTGAGAGTGATAGCATTGCTATTGTTTATTTTATAAAAGATATTACTCCTGAAAATGTTTTAAA
>DHDW01000048.1:16750-17212 GCA_002399565.1 Bacteroidales bacterium UBA4866
ATTACTCCTGAAAATGTTTTAAAGCTCTATAAGGCTATGGGTGTTGAATATAAAGGAAAGATTGGTGTTAAAATTCATTTTGGAGAAGACGGAAATAAAAACTTCCTCAATCCTGAACTTACAAGACCTTTAATGCAATATACTAAAGCTACTTGGGTTGAAACAAATGTTTTATATGTTGGCAAAAGACGCTTCACTGACAATCATATAAAACTTGCAAAGGAACATGGCTTTACTTTTGCTCCAATTGATATTTTAGATTCTGAAGCTGAAGCTGAATACTCAACTAAAGGTATGGGATTTAAGCACTATAAGAAAATAAAATATGGCTCACATTTCGACAATTACGATAACTATATAATCTATTCTCACTTTAAGGGTCATGGCTCTGCTGGTTTTGGTGGTGCAATTAAAAACTTAGCTATGGGTTTTGCTTCTCCTGGTGGGAAAATGGCTCAACAT
>DHDW01000048.1:17302-30048 GCA_002399565.1 Bacteroidales bacterium UBA4866
TTGGGAAAATGGCTCAACATGCTTCTGATGATCCTGTTATAAGTGATGCAAGTAAGTGTATTAAATGTTCAAATTGCATTAATAATTGTCCTGCAGATGCTATAAGTTATGTTAATGATGTAATAACCATTGATAAAGAAAAATGTATTGGTTGTGCTAAATGTATTGCTGAATGCCCAAAGAGAATTATTAAGCCTGAAAGTACAAATTTAGAAACTAATGTTTTTCTTGAGCGTTTAGTTGAATATGCTTGTATGTTTACTCGCAAAAAACCTATGGTTTATATTAATGTTTTAGCCAATATTTCTTCTTCTTGCGATTGTTCTGCAAGAGCTCCACTTCCTTTTACTCAAGATATTGGTATTTTAGCTTCAAAAGATATTGTTGCCATTGAACAAGCTTCTCACGATTTGGTTGCTGAGGGTCATAAATGCGAGGATGCGTTTTTGAAAGAAAGCGGTGTGAGTGGATTGGGACAAATTGAGTATGCTCAAAAGCTTGGTATGGGAACAAGAAAATATAAATTAGTTGAGTTAAAATAAAGTTTTAAATGAATAATTCACTTCGATATTTAATCTATTTGATTAGTTTCTTCGCCATTACAAGTTTTGGCTTCTCTTCTTGCGTAACAGAGGAAGATTATGCAGACTCATCAAATATAAATCTTAAGTTTTCAAACGATACAATTCGTTTTGATACAGTCTTCACCACCTTAGGTTCTGTAACAAAACAAATAAGAGTATATAATAACGAAAACAAACCACTTAAAATTGATCAAATCCGTTTGGGAGCTGGTGCAAATTCTTTTTATAGATTAAATGTTGATGGAAATACAAATATTGTTGTTAATGATGTTGTGATAAATGCAAAGGATAGTATGTTTATCTTTGTTAGAGTTACCATCAACCCTAACAATCAAAGCAACCCCTTACTTGTTTCGGACTCAATCATTTTCTCTTTCAATGGAAAGGAGCAATATGTTCAATTGGAAGCTTATGGTCAGGATGCTTATTATCATGTTGCAGACAAATGGGCTTACACCTTAGACAATAATGGCAATAGAATTGATAGCTTAAATTATTCCTTAGCAGAAGATAAAGGCTTACAAAGTGGATGTATTGTAAATGGAAACTCTTTGGAATGGAAAAACGACAAACCTCATATTATCTTTGGTTCTCTTATAGTTAATTCAAATAAAACCCTTACTCTTTCTGAAGGAACAAAAATACATCTGAATCCTAAATCAGTATTTTTTGTTTGGTCAGAAGCCTCATTGAAGGTTAATGGCTCAACTCAAAATAATGTTATTTTTCAAGGAATGAGAAAAGATGACTACTATTCTCAACTTCCAGGACAGTGGGGACAAATTTGGTTTCAAGCAGGCAGCAAGAATAATGTTTTAAATAATGTTACAATTAAGAATGGAACTATTGGAATAATTGTTGACAGCTGCGTTACAAATGATATACCCACTGTTGATATTCAAAGTTCAAAGATAGAGAATATGTCAGTTTATGGAATTTGGTCAAGAGGAGGACATATTAATGCAGTAAATACATTAGTTCAGAATACAGGAAAGGAAACCGTTGCACTTACAATTGGAGGAAAGTATCAATTTGTAAATTGTACTTTTGCTAACTATTGGTCTTACAACTCAAGAAGATCTAACACAACCTTATTCCTTCAAAACTATTACTACGACAAAGATAATAACTTAATTTTAAGACCTATTACAGAGTGCAATTTCTATAACACAATTATTTACGGCTCCAATGAAGATGAAATAATGATTGACAAAAAAGAAGGAGCTGAAATAAACTATTTGTTTGAAAGCTGTCTTTTGTTGACAAAATCTGTTAGAAACGAGCCTCCTATGGTTAGCAACTGCATTTTCAATCAAGACCCATTATTTAATTATCCTCAAGAAGGAGATTTTAGAATTAAGTCTTCCTCTCCTGCCATTGGTAAAGGCAATGGAAGTTGGAATGCTGTATATCCTAATGATATTATTGGAAACTTTCGTCAATTCCCTCCAACAATAGGAGCTTACGAATATTATCCAATTGCTACAAGGAAATAAGATAGCCCTAAATCTTCTTTCAAATATTAATTCTCTATTAAATTGTGCCTTAACGCTACTTTTTCTATTTTTTTGTATATCTTTGCAAGCTTAAAATCTAAGTAATTTGTAGATTAATTACTTGATATATAAATATAATTTTAATTATTGAAAAGATGACAAACGTAAAGAAGTATGTTTATACTTTTGGTGGAAAGACTGCTGAAGGTAATGCAGAGATGAAAAACTTATTAGGTGGAAAAGGAGCTAATTTGGCAGAGATGTGCTTGTTAGGACTTCCTGTTCCTGCTGGATTAACCATTACAACAGAGGCTTGTACTGATTATTATGCAAACAATTGCGAGCTTCCTAATGGTTTGATGGATGAAGTTTGGCAAGGAATGAAAAAAGTGGAAGAAGCAATGGGTATGAAGTTTGGAGACAAAGATAATTGCTTATTACTTTCATGTCGTTCTGGAGCAAGAAGCTCTATGCCAGGAATGATGGATACTGTTTTAAACATTGGTCTTTCTTCTCAAACAATTCCTGGATTGGTAAAGAAAACTAATAATCCTCGTTTTGTTTATGACTCTTATCGTCGTTTAATTATGATGTATGCAGATGTTGTTATGGAAAAATCAGAAGGATTGGAACCTGCAAAAGGAGTTGGTATTCGTAGAATTTTAGATGATATTTTAGATGAATATAAACATTCTAAAGGATATAAATCTGACACAGAACTATCAACTGAAGACCTAATGGCTTTGGCTGAAACTTTCAAAAAGACAATTAAAGAAAATATTGGAGTTGAATTTCCTGATGATGCAGCTAAGCAATTAGAAGGCGGAGTTAAAGCTGTATTTAAGAGCTGGAATGGAAAGAAAGCAATATCTTACAGAAGAATTGAAGGAATTCCTGATGAATGGGGAACAGCTGTAAATGTTCAAGCTATGGTATTTGGTAATATGGGAGATAGCTCTGCAACTGGAGTAGCTTTCACTCGTAACCCAGCAACAGGAGAAAACCAATTCTATGGCGAATGGTTAGTTAATGCACAAGGTGAAGACGTTGTTGCAGGTATTCGTACACCTAATCCATTGAATGATGACACAAAGAATGACCAAAATGCTCACCTTCATTCTATGCAAGAAACAATGCCTGAAACTTATAAAGAGCTATGTGAGATTCGTGATATTTTGGAAGAAGCCTATAAGGATATGTTAGACATTGAGTTTACCGTTCAAGAAGGGGTTCTATATATGCTACAATGCCGTATCGGAAAAAGAACAGGAGTTTCTGCAATGACTATGGCAATGGAAATGTTGGGAGAAAAAATCATTGATGAAAAAGAAGTTATTCGCAGAGTAACTCCAGCACAATTGGACGAACTTCTTCACCCTATCTTAGACTCTAACGCAGAAGCAAAACATACAGTTATTGCAAAAGGTCTTCCAGCAGGTCCTGGTGGAGCAGTTGGAGTAATTGCTCTTACAAGCGAAGAAGCAATGCGTTTGGACAACGAAGGTATTGTAAACATCCTTGTTAGAGAAGAAACAAATCCTGAAGACGTTGAAGGAATGAGAGCAGCAACTGGTATTTTAACAGCAAGAGGTGGAATGACCTCACATGCTGCACTTGTTGCAAGAGGTTGGGGAAAATGTTGTATTGTAGGCTGTGAATCAATTCATATTAATATGGATGCTCGCACTGTTACAATTGCAGGAAAAACCTATAAAGAAGGAGATACATTAAGCTTAAACGGAACAAAAGGCTTTGTTTATGAAGGAGAAGTTGCAATGATTGACGCAACTGAAAACCCATTATTCCAAAGCTTTATGAATATTGTTGACCGTCATCGTACAATGGGAGTTAGAACAAATGCTGACACTCCAGAAGATGCAGCTCAAGCAATTGCATTTGGAGCAGAAGGAATTGGACTTTTCCGTATTGAACATATGTTCTATGGACAAAACTCTGAAGCACCACTTGCAGCATTAAGAAAAATGATACTTTCTCAAAACACTCAGGAAAGAGAAAAACACCTTGCAGAACTTCACCCTTACATCAAACAAGCAGTGAAAGGAACAATGCAAGTTATGGACAAAAAACCAGTAACTTTCCGTTTAATTGACCCACCATTACACGAATTTGTACCTCACACTGAAGACAAACAAAAAGAATTGGCAAATGAACTTGGAATAACTCATCAAGAAATTGTTAAGAGAATTGATGCACTAAACGAAGTTAACCCAATGATGGGATTAAGAGGAGTTCGTTTGGGAATTGTTTATCCAGAAGTCACAGCAACACAATTTGATGCATTGTTTGAAGCAGAAGCAGAATTGAGAAAAGAAGGATTTGATCCAAAATTAGAAATAATGGTTCCACTTACAGTTTCTGTAACTGAATTAAAACACCAAAAAGACATTTGCGACAAAGTACATGCAGAAGTTGAAAAAAGAATGGATGCTAAAATCAACTACCTATATGGTACAATGATTGAAATTCCAAGAGCAACAATAGTTTCAGATGAAATTGCAACAGTAGCAGACTTCTTCTCTTTTGGAACAAACGACCTAACTCAAATGACCTTTGGATTCTCAAGAGATGACGTAAACGCAATTATCAGCGAATACAAAGACAAGAAAATCCTACCTGCTGATCCATTCCAAACCTTAGATCAAGAAGGAGTTGGTAAATTAGTAGAATTGGGAGTAACAAAAGGACGTTCAACTAAAGCAAACTTAAAAGTTGGTGTTTGTGGAGAACATGGTGGAGACCCAGAATCAGTAGAATTCTTCTTCAAGACAGGAATGAACTATGTATCTTGCTCACCATTTAGAGTACCAGTTGCACGCTTAGCAGCAGCACAAGCAGCAATAAGAAAATAAAATTTAAAGACACCTAAATACAAAAAGAGTAAATCATTTATTTGATTAACTCTTTTTTTTTGTGCCTTAAATTAATAGTTATTGAAAATAAGTCATATTATTTTAATTAGATTGACTTGTAGAATAAAACCTTGTTTGCGGTAAATTAAAACGAAGAAAGAAATTATTAAAGTAAAGAAAGAAAAAATTAAAACAGCGTTTCAGTAAAATGAAATAAGGATTCAGTAAATCATCAATCATAATTGAAAATAAGTCCCTTATATTTCTGTATATGTCCTTTATATTTCTAAATATGTCCCTTATATTTTTATATATGTCCCTTATATTTTTGATTATGATTGATATTTTAGGAAATTAAGGGGATTGAGTTGTTGAGGTGTTTTTAAGGATAAAAATCCTACAAATCCTTTAATCATCGGCTTGCCGCTTGCCTTAGCAAGAATCCTGGCAATCCTGATTCTGACAAATTAAAAAAATAAAATAAGGCAATCCTTGATTTGGGTTGCCTTATTTTTAGATAATATTATATCAGGACACCTTAAAGTGAACAAGCGTTTAGCTTGTTTTTCAAGTGTTTGTAATTCTTCTAAAAGAAACTAAATAAATAAAATAAGAAGTTATCTCACTTTAAGATGAGATTGCTTTTTTCTTATCTTAAATGGCCTTTTAGTTCTTTTGGAATGTTAATTTTTGAATTTTTGACAGACAATATACACTCTGCTCCCTTTTCTGTTAGAGCAAAATACATTTGTCGTTTGTCTTCCTTGCCTAATTGTCTTTCAACAAATCCTTGTTCTTCAACACTCTTAATTACTTTTGATGTGTTGGAACATGTTAAGCCAAGATTTTTAGCAAGTTCTGTTGAGGAAAGTGTTCTCTTCTCAAGTAATGAGCAAAGTAGCATTCCTTCGTTTAGGGTTATTCCATATTCTTTATAGAATTGTCCTTCAAACTCTCCAATAAGTTTGTAGATGTCCCTGATTTTACAAATTATGTCCATAATATTATGTGTTTGTTGGTTTGTATTTATTTTTTTAATAATATATCGTCTATTGCTTTCTTCAATTCAGACTTAGGTAATGCTCCCATTACCATTTGTGGTTGCTCATTCATTGGAACAAAAAGTAGTGAAGGGATTGAACGGATTCCAAAGGCTTGAGCCAATTCTTGTTCTTTCTCTGTGTCTATCTTATAAACATATATCTCTCCATCATATTCCTTTGCAAGCTCTTCAAGTAGCGGAGCTACCATCTTGCAAGGTCCACACCAATCTGCATAGAAATCAATTATGCAAGGTTTGTCGCCCAAATATTTCCACTCTTGTGGGTTTTGTTCATAATTCATAACCTTTGTTAGAAACTCTGACTTTGATAAATTTATTGTTTTCATTTTATTTTCTTTTTTATTTATTGTACTATTTTTTTGTTCTTCTTTTGTTTGTTTTTCTTTATCTGTGCTGTTGCCACAAGAAACAAATGTTATGGTTGCAAGCATCAGCATTAATATTATTTTTCTTCTCATTTTTGTGCTATTAGTATAAATAAAGGGTAGGTTTTATCGTTTTTGTAAATCTTATCGTAAATTGTACTCCTTAGAATAATAAATCCTTCTTCTTCCAATTGATTTGAAAGATTTTTTAGGTCAAAACCAAAATGAGGGACAATGTTATTTGTGTGAAAAGAACCATCTTCATTAACCAAATCCCCAATTGCAAAAAAACCATTATCCTTAAGGCTATCTTTTACTTTTTTTATGTAGCTCGAAATATCCTCAATATGATGCAAAGATAGAAAGTTTATTATACCAGAGATGTTTTTTAAGGAAATTTTTTCAAATTCGTTTTCAATAATCTCAACTTTATTAGCAATTGGACTGTCTACAAGCTTATCTTTTAAGACATTGAGCATTGAAGGTGAGTTATCAATCATATATGTTTTTTGAATCTCTTCAGCAAAACTCAACCCCACAAGTCCTGTTCCACAACCAACCTCAGCATATATGTCTTGTTCATAAATAAATATGCTATTTCTAAGTTGATTAACAAATTTTGAAGTCAACTCAATCTGCATGGGGTTATCCCAATCTTTTGCTTTATTTTGGAAGTGGTCAATCATTTATTCTTTGTCTTTATTTTCGTTTTTTTTGCTATTAGGGAAGGATGTAAAAACCAATCCTCCCAATAATGCTCCTGCAATTGAACTATTAATAGGTGAAGAAGTAATTGGGCATGTTCCATTATTGCATCCAATAAAATACCAGTATAGATATCCTCCAATTGTTCCAAAAATCACACCTACTAATAATACCCAATGTTGATTAAATATCTTTTTCATAAATCATATTAAATAAATAAGTTAACATTTGCTCTTGATGCTCTATCCATGTATGTTGCAACGCCTCCAATAGTTACTTCATCCAAAAGTTCTTCTCTCTTAACACCCATAACATCCATTGACATTTGGCAAGCAATAAATTCTACTCCTTGTTTTAGAGCTTGATCTCTCAATGATTCCAAAGACTCAATATTCTTTTTCTTCATAATATGCCTCATCATCCTATCTCCTATTCCCAGCATACTCATTTTTGAAAGTTTTAGTTGTAGTGAAGAAGAAGGCAGCATCATTGAGAACATCTTTCCAAAAATATCTTTCTCAACCTTTGGCTTATTAACTTTTTTAATTACGTTTAATCCCCAAAATGTAAAGAATATTGTTACTTTATCGCCAGTTGCTGCAGCTCCATTGGCAAGTACCATTGAAGCAAGAGCTTTGTCTAAGTCATCACTGAAAACAATAAATGTTTTTCCTTTGTCTTGGCATGATGTTAAAATCTCACAAGTTTTAGGATTTTTCTCAACAACAACCTCATAAACACCTTTATTCATTGTTGAAGAGATAAGTAAATTGCCTGTACTATCGCACCATGCTTGACTATCTCTTGCAAAACCAGCATCAGTTGAAAGCACATGAACTCTTTGACCATCTTCAATTTCATCTATTGCTGATTTCAATCTTATGATTGGGCCAGGACATTGTAAGCCACAAGCATCAATTTTAATTATCTTCATTTCTGTTTTCTCAAATTTAGTATCTTCAGCATCTTCGTGCTTTTGCTCAATTATCTTTTTTTTTATCTCGCTAACAGGTGCCATTGAGGTTGAATAAGTTTTATAACCTCCAGAAATACTCTTTACGTTCTTAAATCCATTTTGAGTTAATATTCTATAAGCCAAATAGCCTCTTAAACCAATTGCACAATAGATGTAAATTGTTTTATCCTTAGGTAACTCATTTATTCTTTTTCTTAAATCATCAACAGGAATATTTAGTGAACCTGGAATACTTCCCATTGAGTTTTCCATTTGAGTTCTAACATCCAAAAGAACAGAATCATCTTTGTTTAGATCCTTTACCTCTCTCCATGAAGCTAATTGAATACTTCCGTTTAAAACATTACTTGCAACATACCCAGCAATTGCAATTGGATCTTTGGCAGATGAGAAAGGAGGCGCATAAGCATGTTCAAGCTCCATCAAGTCATAAACGGTACCTTCTTTCTTTATTAAAAGTGCAATTTGGTCAATCCTTTTATCTACTCCATCATATCCAACACTTTGAGCTCCAAAAATTCTTCCTGTTTTTGGTTCAAAGACAAGTTTTATTGATAGAGGAAGTGCATCAGGATAGTAGCCTGCATGTGAATTGGAATGAGTTGTTGAGCTAAGATATTCAATACCCAATTGTTTTAACTTCTTAGCTGCAAGACCAGTTGAAGCAACTGTTAAGTCAAATACCTTTGCAATTGAAGTCCCAATAGCTCCTTCATATTTTACAGTATTGCCAAAAACCATATTATCTGCAACTATTCTTCCTTGACGATTTGCAGGATTAGCTAAATAGTTAAGCCAAGGCCTTTTGGTTATTGGATGAGGAAATTCAATTGCATCACCAACAGCATAAATATCATTATCGGAAGTTTGTAAATATTCAGAAACCCAAATACCACCTGTTTCCCCTATTTTTAATCCAGCATCTGAAGCTAAAGAACTCTCTGGACGAACACCAATTGAAAGAATAACTAAATCAGTTTCAATAACTCTTCCATTATCTAAAATAACATTTGTTGTGTATCCTTTTTTCTCAAATCTTTCAACAGATTGCTCCAGTTCCAATGCAACTCCTTTTTGAAGAAGATGTTGATGAACAAATGAAGCCATTGAAAAATCAATAGGAGCCATTACCTGATTACTTTTTTCAATTATAGTAACCTCAGCACCTAATTCATGTAGGTTTTCTGCCATTTCCAAACCAATGAAACCAGCACCAACAACAACTGCTCTCTTTACATTATTTGTATTAATGTAATTCTTTATTCTGTCAGTATCTGTAACATTTCTCAAAACAAAGATTCCTTCGTTTTCAATTCCCTTCATATTAGGAACAATTGGATATGCACCAGGAGAAAGTAATAATTTATCGTAAGATTCTTTGTATCTACTTCCATCGTTTCTTTTTACCAATACCTCTTTCTTCTCTTTATCAATAGATAAAACCTCACTCTCAACCCTAACATCTACATTAAATCTACCCCCAAAAGAAGCTGGAGTTTGTAGAAATAATTTATCTCTTTCTTTTATTACATCTCCAATATAGTATGGTAAACCACAATTTGCATAAGATATATATTTACCTCTTTCAAAAAGGATAATTTCTGCTTCTTCACTTATTCTTCTTATTCTGGCTGCTGTTGTTGCACCTCCAGCTACTCCACCAACAATTAAGTATTTCATATTTGTAGTTTTATATTGTTTATTTTATTTCTCGAATTAATATTTTCTATTTAACGCTGCAAAACTACAACATATTTTCCTTTGGAACAAATGTTTTAGTAAATTTATTTTACCTGCGATGCAAACAAAAAAGATAATATATTGATTATTTACATTTTACACTCTATGAAAAATGAAAATAAATTCCAATAAAATAGAAAACAATTCCTTTTTAGTGTAAAAAGTAGATTTATAAGACAGAAAAAAAAGAATATTAAGTTATAAAGATCAAATAAAAAGGCACTACTCCATATTTCTAATCCTTATCTCGACAGGTTCTTCTTTAAGAGCTTGAATTAATTGATGAATTGGTGTTATTTGCTCAGTTTGTCCATAATGATATGGATAAAGAATTTTGGGTTTAATATCTTTTGCTGCTTGAGTTGCTTGCTCAATTGTCATTGTGTAGGGTTGATTGACTGAAAGAAAAGCAATGTCAATTTTATCTTTCAAATTTTTCATTTCGTCTATATGTTCTGTATCTCCAGAAATGTAAATTGCAGTTTCATCTATTGTTAACACATAGCCATTATTAATTATTTTTGGATGAAATTTATCTCTGCCTGGAGTTGTATTGTAGGCAGCAAAAGCAAGAACATGAATATCTTGAGAAAGAGAAACATCTTCATTATTTGCTAAAGCAATACCTTCATTCAATGCGTCAACAACAAGCTTGTTTGCAACAATTTTTGTAGAAGGTTTTCTTATAGTTTGAATTGCTTTGGAATCGAAATGATCGTAGTGGTCGTGAGTTACTAAAATAAAATCTGCCTTAGGCATAGTTTCAAAATTGCAAAACTCTCCAACAGGGTCAATATAAATGAATTGATTAGAATATTCTATCATTAAACTTGCATGCTTAATAAATGTAATTTGAATATCTTCTCCCCCTATTTTCTTAGATTTAATTATATCTTTTTCAAATTTTTGTGCTTCCATAATTTTATTTTATTACTCTTCTTTTAATGCGTTCTGTAATCTATCTCCATAAAGTTTCGGAACGACTTTTGTTGTGTTGAAAGTGAATGTATAGTCAAACACATCATCCATTTTATATTTTCTTAAGCGATGAAAATGTGATGCTTTTTCCATATATCCCATAAGGTTATCTTTAGCTGCATTCCACAGTTCAAGACTGCAATTAGCCGAATCGTTATGATTTATAAACTCATTAGATTGAAGTAGTTTATCAATTAATGCTCCACAAAAGACAGTATCTTCAATGCAAAAACTATTCTTCCATCCAGAACATAGTAGCAAAACATTTTCTTCTTTCTTAAGCAAATAGTCGCTAAGGAAGGAAATATTGGAAAATGCACCAATAAGTATTTCATTGGGCATACCTTCCTTTGCAACTGAAATTGCAACAGTTCCGTTGGTTGTAGAATGTACTAAGTCTTGATTGAGAATTTTGGGAGTCATAAATTCTAAAGCACTATTTCCCAAATCAGCAAATTCAAAAGTCTCTTCCAATCTCTCTCCTGCAACCATATATCCTTTATCCTTATAATCTTTTGCCTCTTGAATGGTTTTAACGGGAATAATTGACCTTACTCCCCATTCAAAAGCCGTACAAATGGACGTTGTTGCTCTTAAAATATCAACAATAACAACTATATAGTTTTCTTTTATTTGTCTATACTCAAAAAGTGAAGGAGTAAATATTACTTCTAATTTTCTATAGCTTTGATTATTTTTCATTGTAATTTATTAGTTAATTAAGTTAACCGTTCCTGCTTTGTTTATTTTCTCTCCTTGAGAATTAATAAATTCAACCTTATAAACATAGGTTGTAGTTGGGCAGTTTTTACCCTTAAATGTTCCATCCCATCCCTCATCAGGATCTTTCGTATCAAAAAGAATTTCTCCATTACGATTGAAAACTCTAAAACGATATGTACCCAAACGTATGAATGAACAGAAAGGTTTGAAAACATCATTCACATTTTCCATAGGGGTAAATGAATTTGGCACAAAAACCAATGATTCTTTTACAACAGAAGCTGTTGATGAGCGTGATTCTGTCAGAGTTCCATCTGGAGCTGCTCCACTTTCTTTTGCAATTATATAATAGGTTATTTTATCGGAAGTTGAAACCATTGAAGATATATTATCCTCATATCTATTTGAGGAGGATTGAACATTATCAAGAGGGAATCCCAATGGAGTTGTGCCGTCAATGCGATAAATATCATAACCTTCAATTGCATCCCAACCAATGAATGGATTCCAAGTTAAAACATTAATATCTGGATTTGAAACATCAATTGATAATTTAATAGTTGAAACTATGTTGGAAGGAGTGAAAAGCAAATCACATTCATCAGGAACATGGAGTTTGTAGAAGTAATTTGACTTATTTAAAGTGATTGGTGGTTTATCGGTATAAGAGAATGTATTACTTCCTGTATAAGATAAGGTCTTTATTAATGTAAAATCAATATTATTTGGAGAGCGATATAGGTCGTAGCCTCTAACTGGTAATGAAGCATCAACATAAAACTCCAAATCTACCTTTTCATTCTCCAAATCAACAACACTATTTCTTATATAAGCAAAAGCAACTTGCTGAGGAAGTGGTTGAGAAGTACAAATCTTATTGGAATTTACTTGATGACCATTGCTTAAGGTTGCTCTAATATAAAAACAATAATTCACAACTGTTGGATCTGCAATAAAAACAGATGAAGTTGTATCTTGATTATAGGTTTGATAAAGATTAAAATCTCCATTATTCAAGCTCACATATATTTCATAAAGAATAACATTTACTGGATCAGCCAAATACTTCGACCAACTTAAATTAATTTTTGAACTGCAAGCCTCTCTTGAATAAGAAAGGACAATATTATTATGAGGATTTGTTCTAAGAGAAGTATTGTAACATGAATCAAAAGCCATAATTGCAAGGGAATTTATTTGCTCCACACTACACGTTAAACAACTATAAGTACTTTGCTCAGAGCCG
>DHDW01000048.1:30136-42424 GCA_002399565.1 Bacteroidales bacterium UBA4866
TTGCTCAGAGCCCCAAATGGTATCTATTGCAATGCAAGGATTTCCCATACATATTATATAGCCCCATGTGTCTAAGGAAGTTGAAGGAGTCCACTGTAAATTGAGAGTTTGCGATAAAACATCAACAGAGGATGAAAGCAAAACTGGCTCTGTAGGTATTTCATGGTCTCCAATAATTATCTTTTTTACATTTGAAACCGATGAACAAATATAAATATTTGGCAACTCCACCCTATAACTTACAGTATCGGAACAGCGTAAGAGAAAACTATCAGTATAACTCGTGTCTAAAGTAGTACCTATTTGTTGCCATTGCCCCTCACTTGCAAACTTTCTAAATATAGTATAGCTTTGCCCTTCTGTGCCATATAGAGGTTGTGAAGACGAAGGATGTGGAGAAGTCCAATTAAGTTTAAAAGAAGAAGTTGTAAGGTTTGTGATTGATAAAAATATAGTATTTCCGTAAGAAGTCTTAGTTGAACCATCTGAAACTCTATATTTTATTTGATTGTTGTTAGCATTATTATCAATTGAATTATCAGTAAAACTACTTTGAGAAGCATTTGTAATTACTCCAATTCTAACCCAAGAATTAGATATAGAGCTATAGGAATCTATTGTATATTCAACAATAGAGGGAGATGTAGTGTAATGAATGGTAGTGGAGCCATCTTCATTTACTTGAGTACAAAGAATATCAGGTTCTTGTCCAAAAAGAAAGCTTGAACAAGTGAGTAATAAAACTATCAATAATATTCTTTTCATACGTTTACAGCTATAAAACGAATCTACTTAATAATTGTTGCATTTCCAACCCTTAGCTCAATCATTTGATTTATATCTAAGTATTTTTGTGCAAGCCTTTGAATATCCTCTTTAGAAACTTGAGTAATCACTCTTAAATATTTTTCATAGTAATCTTTTTCAAAATCAAATTTCAACAAAGGACGGAAATTTTCAGCAAGCTCAAAACTACCATCCAAACTTCTCAAAACATTACCCATCATATAGTTCTTTACTCTTTGCAATTCTTCATCATCAACCAATTCCTTTTGCAATTTCTCAATCTCAACATAAATTTCATCAATTGCATCTTGACAGTTTTCTTGCTTAACATCTGCTCCAATCAAAAACACTCCAATATCACTAAATGAGTATAAAATTGAGTTAATTCCATAAGTATACCCCTTATCCTCACGAATATTAGACATTAATCGAGAGCCAAAATATCCCCCAAGCAAACAATTCAAAACCGTCAAATTCATATAATCTTCATGCTTAACGCTTATTGTTTTAAATCCAATTCTTATGGAGGCCTGAACAGCAGAAGGAAGGTCAATTGTTTTTATTAGTTTTTCATTAGCTCCAAAAACTAAACTCTTTTCCTTAATATCTCCCCTATCCTTCCAGTCATTTTTTCCAAAGTGTTTATTAAGCAATGAAATCAACTTATCGTCTACATTTCCAGAAAGGAGAACAGAACATTTGTTAGAAGAATAAAATGAATTGTAGAAATCAACCAGATGTTTTCTTTCCAATAAATCGAAATCTTCCAAAGTCCCAATTTGCCCAAAAGGATGCTCCTTACCAAAAACCATCTCATAGAAATTGTTCTTAGCCAAATGGTCAGTTTTTTGCTGATTAATCAAAAACTGCTTCCTAAGACGTTGAAGATATGTATCTAATTCGGTTTGTGAAAATGCAGGGTCTTTAATAATTTCTTCAAAACAAGGTAATAAATTATCTTGATGTTTATTCAAAAAATAGAAACACACACTCGAAGTTTCCTTATCAACAGTCTTTTCAATAAAGGCACCATAAAAATCAATAATATTTGCAATTTCAATGGCAGAATGCTTTGAAGAACCTTCAGAAATAAGAGAATTGGCAGCAACAGAAGAATATATTTGAGTTTGATTCATAACTCCCCCATTCTCAAAAAAGAACTCCAACCTCACAATATCCATACTATCATTCTCAAAAGAATAAACTTTTAATCCATTATCCAAAACATATTTCGTAGCTTCTAAAGAAGGAAGAGTAAAGTTAAAATTATTTTTCATAAATAAATCCCTAATTGCTATTGATAAGTATGCAAAAATAAAGAAAAAATTAAACAATTAGAGTTTTAAATGAAAAAGAAAGTCAAAAAAGAAATTATGCCTTTTGTAACTTTTTGTAATTTTGGGCGACTAATAGACAAAACTACTTTTAAATTTATGAATCTAAAAAGTGAATTTACTGAAATAATTGAGGAGTATAAGGCTGTAATATATAAGGTCTGTTATGTTTATGCTCAAGATAAAGAAGAAATTAACGACTATTATCAAGAGATTTTAATTAATCTTTGGAATAGCTATCCTAAGTTTAGAGGCGAGAGTAAGATTTCTACTTGGATTTACAAAGTAAGCCTTAACACTTGTATAACTTTTATCCGTAAAAAGAAACGCAAACCATCAACAACTCCACTTTCAATTGATGTAACACTCTTTGAAGATTCAGAGACTAACAAGCAAGAAATTGAAGAGCTATACAAACTAATCAATATGTTGGAGAAAATGGAAAAAACCCTAATCTTATTATGGTTGGAAGAGAAAAACTATGATGAAATTGCAGAAATAACAGGGCTTACACGTTCAAATGTTGCTGTGAAATTAATGCGTATTAAGAATAAATTAAAAGAATTATCTAACGAATAAATAATTAAAAGAAATGGAACTTGAAGAATTAAAACAAAAATGGGATATACTTTCAAAAGAAGTAGAAAAACAAAAGATAATAAATCAAAAACTAATGGATAATGTAGTAAATCAAAAACTAAAAGGATTAATTTCATATAATTGGTTTGGACTTGCATTAAGTATATTAGTTATACCTTTTGTTTATTATTTAGGTAAACGTAGTGGATTGAGCGATTTAACCTATATATATATTGGACTTGCTGGGGTTATTATCTTTATGATATGGGGAATTTTTAGTTTCAGAATACTTTTAAAGGCTAAATCTTATAATCAAGATTTGATAAGTGCAGAAAAGACAATAATTAAATATCGAAAAAGCACTTCCCTTTCTTATTTATGCCAATATATATTTATAATCCCTTATTTAGTTTATTGCCTATTTACCTTTAAGCAACTTTTCATCAGTGCAGGTACTTTATGGGTTACAATATTAGTTTTTTTAGGAGCTTTAGCTTTTACAGTTATTGAATTAAGATGGAACATGGGGAAGATTAAAAACCTTCAAAAAAGTATTTCTGAATTAAAAGAGTTTGAAAAAGAAGATTAAAAAACTTTAAAACTCAATTGTAAGTTTGGCGTTGACTTGGCTTGGAGTTAGGTAGTTAGGCACTCCGTGATAGCGTCCGTCGTAGTCTCCTATCCACATATAAGAAATTACATTATTATTGCCAAAGACATTAAACCACTCCAAATTAAACCAAATCTTCTTTAAATGACGCATAAAATTATTTTGTGCCCATTTAGTATTCTCGTCTTTTATTCTAAAAGTGAAAGCAATATCGGCTCTCATATAAGAAGGCATTCTAAAGTTCTGCTCCCACCTCTCTGAGCCTGGAGGCCCAAAAGGATAGCCTGTACCAAAGTTGAAATTAAGATAAACCCTCAAATAAGGCATCTTTGGCACATAGTCTTGAAAACTTACATTCATATTGAAAAGTTGATCTGTTGGACGTGGTACAAATCCATGATTATCTCCTTTAATATCTTCTTTTGTTTGCATCAATGACATCGTTACCCAAGAATCAATTCCTTCAATAAATTCTCCAAACAAACGAACATCCATTCCTGATACATAACCTTTAGAATTATTCTCTGCTGAATAGCGTATTCTAACATTATCAATTGAATAAGGTATTAAGTCCCAAAGATATTTATAGTAGGCTGAAGCTAAAAATTTGAAAGGGCGGTCAAACATCTTAAAGTTATAATCGGAAGAAAGCACCAAATGAACAGATTTCTGAGAACGAATATCGTGATTTATATTTCCTTCAAAATCTCTATACTCCCTAAAGAAAGGCGATTGAGAATAAACACCACTTGCAAAGCGGAATAACCAATCTCTTTCCCACTTAGGCTTAAAGGACACTGATGCTCTTGGAGAAAACAAAACTTCATTGTTGAATGTCCAATACTGAGTCCTTGCTCCTGCATTAAAATACCACTCTCCTTCTTCTTTGGAAAAGCTCCATTGTCTTTGTAAAAAAGCAGAAAGTCTTGAAGAAGAAATATCATTAAAAGATTTATAGATATTTTGAAGCATTGGAGGATTTTGCGGATTTATTTGCCCTGGAATATCAGGTAATGTTCCAACAGGAGTACCTGCTGAATCAACCATCTTCCATTCATTCATCCTATCGCTAATCAACTCATATTGATATTTTAAACCCCATGAAAGATGTCCATTATTATAGAAACGCAATCCCTTATGCTCTATATTGTAAATATTTGCAACTAAACGATTTCTTGCATGTTCAATATAAGTTCCAATTCCCCTATCAAAAAGATTACTGTCAGCCTCCGATTCTCCCATTTGAGTTTCATAAAGCCAATATTGACCTTGAATATCATAAGACTCCTTTTCATCTGTTCCAAAAGCAGATGCTATAAGTTTGAGTTGAAGTTTCTTGCTTGGATTATGAGTAAGCATTAAAGCTCCAAACATAGAAGAAAATCGGTCTAATTCCTGACCATCAAAATATACTTTTAGTTTATATGATTGATATACACTTCCAAAGGTTGTTTCTCTTGTTCGAGGAATAAATTGATATTTATTATCTGCAAGATTACCTAAAAAAGCTATTTCTGTTTTTTCATTTAAATCGTAAGTTAAATATGCTTGAAGGTCATTAAACACTGGGTAATAGCTTCCTTCTGTATCCAATGAGCCAAGAATATATTTATTTGTTTTGTTTCTGTATCCAATCTGATAAGTCATTCTTGAGCCAATTAAACCTTGAAGATGAGCACTTCCTCCTAAAAGACTAATTGATGCACTTCCTGAAAACTCTTGAGGCTTTTTATATCTTATATCCAAAACTGAAGAAAGTTTATCTCCATACTTGGCGTCAAAACCTCCTGAAGAAAATAAAATATCTCCTACCATTTCTGAATTTACAAAACTTAATCCCTCTTGTTGTCCACTTCTAATTAAGAAAGGACGAAATATCTCAATATCATTAACGTAAACCAAATTCTCATCATAATTTCCTCCACGAACAGAGTATTGAGATGAAAGCTCATTGGAGGAACTAACCCCTTCAAAGGTTTTAATTAACCCCTCTATTCCAGATGTTGGACCCACAACGTTCTTTGCCCATTCTGTTTTTATTCTTGTTATTCCTTCTTCTCTTGAATTATCTTCCCTTATTTCAATTTCTTTTAGAGTTGTATTGGAGCGAATAAGGGAGAAGTTGATTTCCTTAATTTCATTGGGTTTAAGTTTAACCTTATATAGCTTTGTTGCATATCCAATGTAGGAGATTGCTAATTCTAAATCCTTGTTTGCAGGAACAGTAAACGAGAACTCCCCTTTTTGATTAGTTGTTGCTCCAATTGCAATATCAAGATTAATAATACCAACATTTACCAAATCCAATCCTTCGTTCTTTTCATTAGTAATTTTACCTTTAATAAATGCAGTCTTGCCTTGTGAAAAAGCTTGAACTGAAACTAATAGAAAAATTAAGATTATTGGTATGTGTTTGCGTATCATTATTTATATTTGAATTGTGAAAGTCTTTTCTTTACTTATCCTTAGTTTATTATTTATTTATATCCACCTTAGAATAACCTATTAAACTATCATATCTATATCCAGGTTGACGGTAATAAACGAATATATTATATGAATTATTAGACTCAGAGAAATTTCCTTCCATTTCATTCAAATTAAATGAAGAAGGATTATTTTTTTCAGAAGACATTATCATATAGTTGTAGAAACCTTGCTTAAGATATAGCTTTGCTGTATAAGCTCTGTAAGTAGGATTATAAGTCATTTTATTTTGATTATTACAATACCAATCGGAAAGCTCTCCCCAAACATAGTAGTCTGATTCCAAACTCACTGGTGTATTCAAATAGAAATTTACCCATGCATAGTCAGATTCCAAGTTAAAATTATTTGCTCTTTCGCTTCTAACATAGTAGTTTCCATTCAAATCGCCAATGGTAGTGTATGCAATATTTTTTCTATTTATTATTGGTCGCAAAATAACAACATTTTGCTCATCAACATAATCAAAATTACTTACTGTTTGAGAACGTGTTCTAAGGCTTGTGAAATCAAAATTTCTAAACTCATTTCCAGCCTCAAACAAATTTGCATTATCAAAAGAATACTCCAATTCATTGGCTCTATACTGCCTAAGCTTTAAAAGAGAAGCATTATCCCTTCTTTGATTCTGCAAAACAACAACTTTCAAAAATCTATTTGGGTCAGCAAAAGATATATTAGAGGTTGGAGACACAAAAACATCTACTTCCTGCATTGTTCTTTGAGTTTGTGGACTTCGAGACATAATTGGATTTGCTCTAATATTTGCTCCATCTTCCACAACCATAAACCTTCTAACCATAACAACCTTATCTGTGTTGTCATCAGCATAAACCTTTATAATGTAATTGCCTGAAACCAAAAAACGCATCATTGAAGAAGGAAACTCCTGCCAATAATGCACATAGCGTTGAATGGTATTTACTGAATTTGAATGATTTTCAATATATCCCGATTCAAAACCTTCAATATATTCTTGAGGAGTTAGCTCACTTTGAGTCCAGTCGTAATTGCAATGGATTATTGAATAATTGTATCTTTGAGTATTTTCAACCAAATCGTCAAATCTAAGTATTAGCTTATCGTCAGTACCCAAACGAATTACAGGGAGCGAAAAGTCCACTCCCTCTAACTCAAATTTCACGCTTTTGATTAATGGACTATAAACTTTCTCTTGCCAATAGGTTTGAGAAAATATAGTTAATGAAATTAATAAAAAGGAAATTAATGAAAATCCTCTTCTCATCTTATGACATTATTTCTTCAATCTCTTTAACTGTTTTAGGAATTGGAGTGCCTAAAACTCTGCTTGATTTTTCTGTAACCAAAATATCATCTTCAATTCTAATTCCTCCAAAGTCTTTATATAACTCAAGTTCTTTATAGTTAACAAATGAAAGGAATTTCTTTTCTGCTTTAAATTTATCAATTAGTGCAGGAATAAAATAACATCCTGGCTCATTAGTAATAACATGTCCTGGTTCTAATTTTCTGCCAAAACGCAATGAACGAAGTCCAAATTGATTTGAACGGGAAGTCTTTTCATCATATCCAACAATGGTTTCATCAAAGTTTTCCATATCATGAACATCCATTCCCATCATATGACCTAAGCCATGAGGCATAAACAATCCCATTGCTCCTTCCTTAACAGCTTCTTCAATATCACCTTTCATTAGTCCAATTGCTTTTAAGCCTTCACCCAATTCTTTAACAGCTTTAAGATGAATTCCCTTATATTCAATTCCTGGTTTAATGGATTGTTGAGCAATTAAATTAGCATTCAATACAGCCTCATAAACTCCCTTTTGTCTTTCATCAAACTTACCTCCACAAGGCACTGTTCTTGTAATATCTGAGCAATATCCACTTGGAGTTTCACAACCAGCATCAGAAACCAACATTCTTCCTTTCTTTAGTTTTAGGCTATGGTCGTGTCCATGAAGAATTTCTCCATGTGTTGTAAGAATGATTGGGAATGAAACAGGACCGCCTCCACTTAATGCAATACCTTCCATGATGCCTGCAATCTCATACTCATAAGTATTTAGATTCTTTGCCATACGCATCATTGTAGTGTGCATTTTATATGCTGTTTCAATTGCTTTTTCTATTTCTGCAATCTCTTCCAATGACTTAATGGAACGTTGTTTAACTATTGCTTTACGAAGTTCAAGAGAAGCAAATTTTTCAACATGGTCTTTCTTAATATGCAAAAGAGAAGAAAGCAAATTTCTATTTTCTGCTCTGTAAGGAGGGAGGAAATGTATTTTTCTTTCCTGCAACATTGCCTGTTCCAAAAGATTGGCAAGGTCTTTTCTACTTCCAGTGTTCTTTACCCCTATCTTATCTGCTCTATCTCTAACTGAAGCAACTGGACCAGTCCATATAATATCATCTATTTCAACATCATCACCAAACAAATAATCTTCTCCAGAGTTTGCATCAATTACTCCTGCAAGGTCTTGGAGATTATATTCAAAGAAATAGCGAAATGATGAATCTTGACGGAAAGTATAAATATTTGCAACGTAATTAAATGGTGAGTCTGAGTTTCCTAAAATTAGAATTAAACCATCCTTAATATCTTTTGCTAATTGTTTTCTACGATTAACGTAGGTGCTTTTACTAAACATAATCTATTGATTTATATTATTCTTCAAAAATCTTCCAGCTTCCATAATAGGCAAATTTCCTTCAGTTGGAATGTAAATAACTGTTTTATCGCTCAAATTGTTTTGGTTTCTTACCCAAAGATACTGAATATATCTGTCTGTAAGAGTTCCATTTTCAATCTTAATAGCCTCTGCAGCTCCTCTTGCTCTTTCAACTTCTGCCAAAGCATTAAGTTTTTCTGCTTCAAGATTAGCTCTTGCTTCCTCTACCTTAATTTTTCTATTTTGTTCTGCTTGTGCAAATTCAGCCTTTCCTCTCATTTCTTGTTGCCATACCCTATAAACAGGCATTCCAAACATTAAAACAAGTACAAAAGCAAGAATAACTATAACAGTTAACAATATGTGCTTATAGTTTATTTTAAACATAATACTCTTATTTTTTTAATTATCAATCTAAACGTTTTTCAATATATCTAAAGTATGTCTCCAACACATCTCAACAGTCTTTATCTCTAATTTTTCATCAGGAGAATGTACTCCACGAAGAGTTGGTCCAAAAGAAATCATATCCATTCCTTTATATTTTTCTCCAATAAGCCCACATTCCAATCCTGCATGAATGGCTCTTACAATTGGTTTTTTGCCAAATAGTTTTTCATAGCTTTGCTCTGCAATCTTAAGAATTTTGCTTTGAGGATTAGGAACCCAACCAGGATAACCATCACCATGAGTTACATCAGCACCCACCAAACGCAAACAAGCTTCATTTCTATCGCAAGCTGCTTCTTTAGCTGTTTCAATGGAAGAACGTTGAGAAGTTGCAATAACAAAACAATTATCCACCATCTTAACTGATGCTAAATTGGTTGATGTTTCCACAAAATTAGGAATCTCCCTGCTCATAGACAAAACTCCATGAGGGATAGCATAAAGAACATTCAAAAGGTCTTCTTGAGTCATTGGGTCAATAACTTCTTTTGGACGTTCAACCTCCTCAATCTTAACTCCAAGATTAGGTTCAGAGGAACGGAACTCAAAACGAATATCGTCATTGTATTTCTTTACCATTTCAATCATTTCCTTAGCATTCTCCTGATCAACAACCACAACAGCATTAGCCTCTCTTGCAATTGCATTTCTTAGGTTTCCTCCTTCAAAGCTTGCAAGAGCATATACAAGAGCATCATTTAAAGTCCAAAGAATACGATTTAAAACCTTATTAGCATTAGCCAAACCTTTGTTTATATCATCTCCTGAATGACCTCCCTTGCCTCCAAAAACAGAAATTTTGTAAGCTTTTCCTTCAGGTGATGGTTCCAATTCATAAGGTAATTTACCCATTGTATCTTTTCCACCAGCACATCCAATAAAGAGTTCTCCTTCATCTTCAGAGTCCAAATTAATAAGAATTCTGCTATTTAAGAAATCAGGTTTAAGAGCCTCAGCACCTGAAAGTCCAGTTTCTTCATCAACAGTAAACAAGCACTCAATATTTCCATGCTCAATATCATCACTGTCCAAAATAGCTAAAGCCATAGCCATTCCAATACCATCATCAGCTCCAAGAGTAGTACCCTTAGCCTTCAACCAACCATCTTCAATATATGTCTCTATAGAATCTTTCTCAAAATCAAACACCTTATCACTATTCTTCTCACAAACCATATCCATATGAGATTGCAAACAAACCCAAGGCTTAGCCTCAAAGCCCTTAGTGGCAGGCTTTCTAATCAAAACATTACCTATCTCATCTCTTAAAGTTTCCAATTTTCTATCATTACCCCATTTCAAAAGGTACTCAATAATCTTATCTTCCTTCTTAGAAGGACGAGGAATTTGCAATATTTCAGCAAAGAATTCAAATACTTTCTTAGGCTCCAAAGCCAATAAATCATTGTTCATAACAGTATATTTTTTTAATTAAAACCAATAAAATTAAGATTTCAAAGATACAGATTTTTTTTAGAAGGACAAGGAATTTTTGAAAATGTTTAGGCGTTGAGGGGTTGAGGGGTTTGTGTGAATCAGGATTCTTTTGTCTGAATCAGGATTTACAGGATTTAGAGATTGATAGGATTTCAATTAAGTAACCAATCAAGCATTATCGACTCTGTCGCTTGCCTTAGCAAGAATCCTTTAATCCTGCAAATCCTGATTCAGATAAAGAAAAAGAAAAGCCTAAACAAAATTTATTGGAATACTTTGAATAGAAATGTTCCATGATATTCTGATTGATAATAATTAGTATCGGAATCATCATAATCAAAAGAAATACACTTACTTGTCATATTATAAACTCCACTTGTGTCATTTGAAAAAATAAGTTCATAAACATCACTATAAATATATTTATAATGATACAACGGGTCAGAAACAATAAAGAAAGTTTTAATGGTTGCTGTACTTTGACCTGTTTTTTGGTAGGTATAGGAAGTGGTATCTAAGGTTTCTTGTGGAAGTCGAAATATTGGATCGCTAAGCCTCCCATTATTAAAAGTAATACAGCGTGAATATCTCCCTTGATTATCTCTACATAAACGTGCTGAAATAAAACTCTCTGGAGAATTGCCATATGTTGCATCAGCAAATTCAGAATCTTCATCGCAAGAAGAGAATATAAATACTATTGAAACAACAAAAATTGATAATATTAAATTTAATTTCTTATTCATAAAAGCCTCCTTTCTTAATTACAATCTGGATTTTGAACTCCTGCATAAACTGGATCATTAACGCCCTTATACAAATAGAAAGAATAAATTTTGAATTTAGACACATAGCCAACCTTAATCCAGCCATAATAGTAACAATCTGTACCCTTAAACCTTACTCCAATATAATCTCCTACTCTAATATTTCCATCTACAGAAGCGGTTAAACTATTTTTCCATTCCCAACCATAATTCAACATTGCATTTTCATAAATAGTTGCATAAGGTCTTGAAGGCAAAGTTACTGGCATTATACCCGTTGAAACCTCAACATTTGAACTCATACCCTTAATACTAACATAATTGGAAACATTTCTAATCAAAACATCACCATCACCATCTGAATCCATATCCAACTCAATCTCATCATTCAATTCTACAGGAGAAGAAAAGTCTTTGTAACAACATAATCCTTCACATTCATTGCAATAATCCGCATCATTACATCCGCTAAAACATAAGGCTATGCATAACATTAAAGGATAAAGAAATAACTTTTTCATAATAACATATTTTTATATTTAGGAAAATATTGAATTATTAAGGTCACTGCAAACTTACAATAATAAATTAAAAATGAAAAGATAAAAGAAAAAAATTCGTGTTCATAAAAGCCTACTTTTTTAATTACACTCATAATTTTTCATTCCTGCATACACTTTAGTTAGCCCCTTATAAAAATACATCTCATACACCTTAAAATCACTAAAATAAGGCAATTCAAAACCAACCTTCACCCAACCATAATAAGAGCAATCCCCATGCATAATCCTCACCCCAAAATACTCTCCAAGATTATAAATACCTTGATAATAAAAAGAAGTAAAAGAAGAATGCCAAGACTCAGACTCACCAATAGGAGCTCTTTCCGTAAACACAACAAAAGGCATAGTATAAGGCTGATAACCAGTTAAAATACTAACATTGGAGTTCATTCCTTTAATGGTAACAGCCAAACTATCTTGCTTAATCAAAATATCAATCTTCCCATCCTCATCCAAATCCAATTCAATTTCATCAATCAACTCCAAAGCAGGAGAAAAACTATTATAAGAACAACAGCCAATACAATCTTTGCAAGAATCCGCATCATTACATCCGCTAAAACATAAGGCTATGCATAACATTAAAGGATAAAGAAATAACTTTTTCATAATAACATA
>DHDW01000008.1:0-6750 GCA_002399565.1 Bacteroidales bacterium UBA4866
CTTTTAAAACGCTTAGTAATTTACTTTACTGAGCGTTTTTTTGTTTTATAGAATAGCTATTTTTGATTTAAGAGTGAATAATTCAGAAGATTAAACCATATTAAATTATATGGTAAGACTTTTAATGAGTATTTTATAGTCCTTAATATTGAGAAATAGTTTGATTATTTTTGTTATTTTTGCAGTTCAATTATTATATTTTTTTATGTATTCAAATCAAGATATTGCTAAGACAATTAAAGAGAATTTTAAATTTGTTAATGATCAGCAAATTGAATTATTTGAAAGACTTCCATCTATTTATAGTGAATGGAATGAAAAAATTAATGTTGTATCAAGAAAAGATATTGATAATCTATTTGAAAGACATATACTTCATTCTTTAACAATAGCTAAGATTTGTCATTTTAAGCCAGGAAGTGAGATTCTTGATGTTGGAACAGGAGGTGGTTTTCCCGGAATACCACTTGCAATTATGTTTCCTAATGTTCATTTTACTTTGGTTGATAGTATTGGTAAAAAGATTAGGGTTGTTAATGAAGTTAAAGATGCTTTAGGATTGAAAAATGTTGATGCATACCAAATAAGAGCAGAAGAAGTTAATGGATATTTTGATTTTATTGTTTCTCGTGCTGTTACACAAATGCCTGAATTTGTTTCATGGATAAGAAATAAAATTTCAAAAATACAATATCATAGCTTGGACAATGGAATCCTATACTTAAAAGGAGGTGATTTAACTGAAGAGTTAGAGCCTCTTTTAAATTCAAAGACAAAGAAACCTAAGGTAAAAATATTTAATATTTATAACTATTTCCCTTCAGAATTTTTTGAAACTAAAAAGGTTGTATATATAAAATTATAGTACGATAAATATTATCTTGCTATATAATTTATCTTGTTTTATTTTATAGATAGCATAATAGGGCAATGATCTGAGTGATATACGTTATCTAAAATTTCTGCTCCAACAATTCTGTCCTTAATATTTTCAGAAACCATACAATAGTCAATTCTCCAACCTTTATTTCTTTCTCTTGAACGGAAACGATAACTCCACCAAGAGTATTTATCTTTTAATTCAGGGTAAATGTAGCGAAAACTATCAGTATATCCACTGTTTATAAAACTATCTATCCACTGTCTTTCTTCAGGAAGGAAACCTGAGTTTCTTGCATTTCCTTTAGGATCATGAATATCTATTTCTCTATGACATATATTATAATCTCCACAAATGATTAATTTACTTCTTGTTTTTGAAAGTTCTTTAATGTAGTTTTCGAAATCAGTAAGCCATTGCATTTTAAATGCTTGACGGTCATCTCCACTTGTTCCTGAAGGATGATATACACTAATTATTGACAAGTCTCCGTAATCGGCTCTTATCATTCTTCCTTCGTTATCATACTTATCAATTCCCATCCCATAAGTAACATTGTCGGGCTTATTTTTTGTAAATATTGCAACTCCACTATATCCTTTCTTTTGAGCAGAAAAATAGTATGTGTTATACCCAATTGAATGTAATTCAAAGTCTGGCATTTGGTCTAATTGAGCTTTGGTTTCCTGAATGCAGATTACATCCGGACTTTCGTCTTCAAGCCATGATATAAATCCTTTAGCACTTGCAGCTCTAATTCCGTTGACGTTGTAAGAAATGATTTTCATATAATTTTAGTATATTTAATTTGCAAATATAGTCTTTTAGAATAAATAGAGAAAATATTGCAAATAAAAATAATATGAGTTTGTATTTGCTTCTTAAAATGTTTTTTTATTACTAATGAGTTATAATAAGGAAATATAATAGCTTATAAGAATTACTATAAAGATTTATTTGCTTTTTTTTAGAAAATATTGTACATTTGTATTGTAAAAATGCAAAAATATTACTCTACATATGTATAGAGACTCTAAATGTGCTAAACTTATGTTTTTGTTAGAATATTTATTTATTAATATAAGTGCGGAGTCAGCACCTTAAACTCTGACAAAAACCAAATGAAAAAAAATATTATTCTTTTTACATTATTATTCACAATGATTATTAATGTTTATTCACAAACAGCATCTGATTATTATCTTCCTCTTTGTGTAGGAAATTATGGGGCATTTGATACTCCTGAAAGTGGAACATATGGAGGGAGAAAAACTGTTTATCATCTTAAACAAACTGATATAGTTGCTGGAGAGCTTGCTTATCTTCAAGAGGCTTATGAAATTGGAGATTATACCCCAAACGACACAAGCATATTTCAACAATTTTGGCTAAGAAATGATGGTAATGGTAATATTTTATTAGTTGCAATAAATCTTCAAGGAACTGGTTCAATTAATGATGCAATAATATTAGAAGTTCCTCATCAATATCTTCCAAATGAGTATTTAACGTTAGGTTACTCACGTTGCTTTGTGTTCGGAGATGAAACTACTTATGATACAGTTGTAAGTGTTTCAGCAATCGTTGGAACATATACTAATTGTATTGTTGTAAGAGAAACTACAATAAGAGATGCTGAAATAAATATTATTGATGAATATTATTATGCTCCTAATGCAGGAATTGTTAAAATGCAAAGATTATATCATCGTGAAGAACCACAAGAATATATTGCTTCTTTAATTGATATTCTTGCTTCTGATTGCAATGTAGATTTACAAAATGGTGAATTTGTAGATGAAAATTTAATTACCATTTACCCTAATCCAGCTTCTTATATTGTAAATTTGAAAATTCAAAATTCAAACAATGAGTTATTAAAATTGAATATTTATAATGCTTTGGGTATCTTAGTGAAAACACTAAGTATTTCTAAAAAAGAAAATCAAGTTAATGTTTCAGATTTAACAAATGGAATTTACTTTACAAAAGTAAGCTCTGATAATTTTACTGCAAAACAAAAGCTTGTGATCAATAAATAAATCATTTTTATATTTAGATAATTAAAAAGTGAGGAGTCAACACTTAAACAACTGACAAAAATCACATGAAAATAAATGTATTAGTTTTACAATTTATTGTTTGTTTAGCAATTCTATTGCCAAATAACATAAAAGCACAAGAATTTCCTGTTACCTCAACAACCAATGTTTCTATGTTAGGAGAAGTTGGATTTGATGGCACAAATTATCTTTTTGGATTTGCTGAGGATAGTATTAGTATGGTTTATGCTCAATTTATTTCAAGTTCAGGAGGATTAGTTGGTTCTAAAATTTCATTAGGTTATAGAGGTGGAGCTCCACTTGTTGAATATGATGGAACAAACTATTTATTCTTATGGAGTGGTGCCAAACAAGTATTTAATCCAGATAAATCCACAGGTGATACAATTTTCGGACAATTTATCAACACAAATGGATATTTAGTTGGGAATAGGTTTATTGTAGCAACAAATGCCTCAATAAGTAGTCCTAAGGGTGGTTGTCTTGAATTTAATAATGGGAATTACATTGTTATTTATAAAGAGAGTGTTAACGAAAATGATTATAACTATGTTGTAACCATTAGCCCTTCAGGAATAATATCTACACCTATTCAATTAAGTACTCAATCAGCAGGGGATAATGCTATAGCTTTTGATGGAACTAATTATTTGGTTGCGTGGTGGTCTCACGGCATTAATCATTATGATTACGAACAAGATATCTATGGTCAATTTGTTAGTAGTACAGGTAGCCTTGTAGGAAGTACTTTTATGATTGATGATGATAACACAAATAGCGATAATCCTCTTTCTATGGCTTTTGACGGCACAAAGTATATGGTAACTTTCCATGCAAGGGAGTCAGGAACAAATGATTGGAATTTGTATTCTCGTTTTGTTTCAACCTCTAGTATAGTTGATGACAGGATAATTCTAAGAGATTATTCCTATAAGCCAAGCTTTGGCTATACTTCATTTGATGGAACTAACTATTTGGTAACTTGGGCAGACAGTGCGTTTTCAATGCAATCTGTAATTAAAGGCAGATACTATAACACATCAGGAGTTCCTCTTGATAACAATATATTTACAATATTCTCTGCACTTAACGGCGATGTTCCAATGTATGCTGGAAGTTTCTTTACAAACAATAAATACTTAGTAGTAACCTTTATGATGGATACGAGCAATTTCCAATATGGAGATATTTATGGTACTTTTATCCCATCATCAACATCATCACTAATACCAATTGAATTTGGTTACGACAATTATTTAATTTATCCAAATCCAGCAATAGACTATATAGATGTTTCTATATTGAATGATAAAATATTTAACTCTATTAATATATATAATGTGTTTGGTAAAAAGATAATAGCTCAATCAATTAATAAAGACAATATACGAATAGATGTTTCAAAGCTAAGCTCAGGAATATATTTTGTGGAACTTACTGATGGAGTTAGTAGAAATATAAAGAAGATAGTAATAAGAAAGTGAGAGTATTTTGTTTTTATCAAATAAGCTAACTTAAGTACTATTTATTAATGCTTTTTGTTGTTTCAAAGAATTTTTTTCGATAATGACCTGGTGAAACACCAACTTTGTCTTTGAAAACTCGATAAAATGAACTTTCACTCAAGAAGCCACTCATATATCCTATTTCTGAAATACTTATATTTATTTGCTTTTTGTCTTGGAGGATATTTTTAGCATACTTAATTCTATAGTTGTTGATGAAATCTGCAAATGATTGGTTAAATTCTTCATTTACTAAGTTTGAAATATAAGTTCGGTTGGTGTTAAGAAATGTAGATACATCAGATATTCTAAGATCAGGATTTTTAAATATTTCTTTTTCTTCTAACAATAATATAAGCTGCTCTTTTAAGTTATCATTATTTATATTTTTCTGAGTAAATTCTTTTATGTCATTTTTTCTATCAGCATTTAAAATATCATTTTTAAAGTCTATTATTGAAAAGTATTGCTTATAACCAATAAAACCTACACCATAAAGGAACACAGAATGAACTAATGATGGAATACTAATTAATGCTTGATTATTAATAAAAAAAGATTTTCCTACAATAGCAGATAATGATGAAACAATTGATGCAAAAATAAATACTATTAGTAAATATTTTATTGACCGAAACTCTTTATTTCTAGTTTCTGAATAAAATTCTTTAATTGATTTGTTGTACAATGAAATATGTTTGATACCTACAATAATAAATACTAAAACTTGAGTAATAAATATTATTCTAAAAATTGATAGCTTAAGTAATTGTAATTTTAAAATAAGGCTATAATTGTCATCAATGTAGTTGTGGTAAAGTATTTTATAAATAAAGATGTTTTTTTCAGAATCATCCATTAAGAAATATAGAATAAAAGAGAATAAAGATAAAATAAAAGCAGGAATAAATAACCACAACCAAGATAATTCTATTTTTGAATCTTTTGTAAGAAGTCTTATGTAGTAATAGTAAAAAGGGAAAAGAGATAAAGAAGTAAATATCCATATACTTTCAGCAAAACAATATATGTAATATTGATTATTGAAATAAAGAAAATGTGTGAAATAGTTGATAATTGCAATAAAAAAGAAGAGTATTAAGTAGTTCTTATGTAAAGTATTGCTTTTGTGGTTTAGAAATAGAGTTGAAAACCAAAAAACGCATACCCATAATGGAAGACTAGAAAATAAAGCTTTAATCATTTCAGAGTTATTTCTTTCTTATCTTATTTTATGCAAAAGTAATTCATTTTATCTTCAGAGAAAAATTTTATTAACTTTTATAATACATAATGCTGATTTTAAGCTTAAAAAATGAGTTTAAAATATTGATTCCCTTTGGTAAAATAAGAGTTAGTTGCACACATTAAACAAAAAATTGTATATTTGTGGCTCAATTATTGTAATGAAGGTAATAAAATCAATACATTTAAGCAATTTATACAAGCATTTCTTGGTTTGGAGATTAAAGAATGTTTCCGAGTTCCAATTTATGATTTTTATGTCCTTTTTGGTAGGATTAGCATGTGGACTTGCTGCAGTTGTTCTTAAAAATACAGTTCACTATACTTATCTATTTATTACTGATACTAAGTGGTTTTCTGCTGATAGTTCCAATTTCCTTTTTCTTGTTTATCCAATGGTGGGTATAACAATTACTGTTTTACTTATAAAATACTTTATTAAGGATGATTTAAGTCATGGAGTAAGTAAGGTTATGTATGCAATGAGTAGGAAAAAGGGCTATATAAAACCTCACAATACTTATAGTTCAATAATTACTTCTTCAATTACTGTTGCTTTTGGAGGTAGTGTTGGTTTGGAAGCTCCAATTGTTTTAACAGGAAGTGCATTAGGTTCTAATCTTGGAAGAATAGGAAGATTAAATACAAAAAATACTCTAATTCTTGTTGGTTGTGGAGCTGCTGGAGCAATTGCTGGAGCATTTAAAGCCCCAATTGCAGGCATTCTTTTCGTATTTGAAATCCTTATGTTAGACTTAACAATGTCAACTGCTATTCCTCTTCTAATTTCAGCAATAACTTCTTCAATGATTTCTTATTTCTTCTTGGGGAAAGAAGTGCAGTTTAGTTATGATGTTACATCAAGTTTTGAATTGATTAAAATACCTGGTTTTATATTTTTAGGAATAGTTTCTGCTTTTGTTTCTCTCTATTTTCTTAAATCAACAAAATGGATTGCCAAGAAATTTAAAAAGTTTAAAGTTTGGAAAAGATTAATAATAGGTGGAATAATATTAGGAGTTCTTGTTTTTCTTTTTCCTCCACTTTTTGGAGAAGG
>DHDW01000008.1:6902-10053 GCA_002399565.1 Bacteroidales bacterium UBA4866
ACTCTCTTTTATCCTTTTAGAGATAATCATTGGATGTTATTAATAATACTTCTTTCAATTATAATGCTAAAATCTATAGCAACCTCAGTTACAACTTCTGCTGGAGGAGTAGGAGGTACATTTGCACCATCTCTTTTTATTGGGGGATTTACAGGCTTCTTTGTTGGAAGATTGATTAATATGTCAGGATTATTAGTTGTTGAGGAAAGTAATTTTGCATTAGTTGGAATGGCTGCAGTTATGTCTGGAGTAATGCATTCACCACTAACAGCAACTTTCTTAATTGCAGAAATAACTGGAGGTTATGCTCTTTTTGCTCCCCTAATGATTGCATCAACAATCTCTTATATTGTAGTTAAGCCTTTAAACAAATATTCAATTTACGCTGAAGAGTTGGCTTTGGAAGGAAATTTAATGACTCATAATAAAGATAAGACAGCACTTCAATTTATTGATAAGCATAAATTGGTTGAAACAAACTTTATTCCTTTGCTTTACGAGAGTAATTTAAGAGATATTGTGGAAGCAGTGCAGAAAAGTACCAGAAACTTTTTCCCTATTGTAGATAAAGAAAATAAGTTTTTAGGAATAGTTATTATTGATGATTTTCGTCCTCTTATGTTTAAGCCTGAGTTTTATGATGTTTATGGGGTAAAGGATTTTATTCGCTACTCAGAGCATTTTATTGTAGATATTTCCGATCCTTTGGAAGAAATGGTATCTAAGTTTAGAGGATCAGATAGATTTAATTTGGTTGTTGTTGATAATGGAAAGTACGTTGGCTTTATGTCAAGAGCCAATGTTTATGCTGAATATAGAAAGTATGTTAGTACTTTCTCTGAAGAATAGAAAAAAATAGTTAGAATGAAAATAGCAGTTGTTGGGGCTACTGGATTGGTGGGTAGCGTTATTTTAAAGGTTTTGGAAGAAAGAGGTTTTGCAAACGAAGATATTGTTTTGGTTGCCACTCAAAAGAATGTTGGAAGAAAAATTTTGTTTGCAGGTAGGGAAATTGCAGTTTGTAGTGTTGAAGATGCAATAAATCAGAATTGCGATTATGCTATCTTTTCTGCAGGAGGAAAGACATCCAAAGAATATGCTCCTTTATTTGCCCAAAAAAATACAATAGTAATCGATAATTCTTCATTTTGGAGAATGGATGAAAATATACCTTTGGTGGTTCCTGAAATTAATGCTCAATCCATTAAGAAAGAAGATAGGATTATTGCTAATCCCAACTGCTCAACAATTCAATTGGTTATGGCTTTAGCTCCTTTGCATAGGGAGTATAAGATAAAAAGAGTGGTTGTTTCAACCTATCAAAGCGTAACAGGAACTGGAGTTAAGGCTGTTGAACAACTAATTTCAGAAGAAAACAATAATGATTGCCAAAGAGTTTATCCTCACCCAATTCATAGAAACCTATTCCCTCATGGAGGAGATTTTTTGGAAAACAACTATACTACTGAAGAGGAAAAGTTGCTTGATGAAACAAGAAAAATTCTTTCCGATAAATCCATTCAATTAACTGCAACTGTTGTTCGTGTTCCTGTTACGGGAGGTCATAGCGAAAGTGTAAATGTGGAATTTGAAAATGAATTTGAAATAGAAGATGTGTTCTCTATTTTAAATAACACTTCAGGAATTGTAGTTATGGATAATCCAAAAGAAAACATTTATCCAATTCCTCTTTTGAGTGAAGGCAAAGATGAAGTTTTTGTTGGAAGAATTAGAAGAGATTTATCCCAAGCCAAAACTCTTAATCTTTGGATTGTATCTGACAATTTAAGAAAAGGTGCTGCCACAAATGCAGTTCAAATTCTTGAATATCTTTGTAGGGGAAAATAAACTCAATTTAAAAAGAAATGAAAAGAGTCTTCTTTATATTTCTAATTATCTTGACATTCATTAATGAATCTTATTCTCAAACAAGTCAAGCTATTGAACTTAATGCTCAATACGGAAAAGTTTTACAAATAAATAAATACTTGGATGGCACCAGAACAGGTAAGCCAGTTGAAATTGCAAAATCTATATCTGCTCGCTACATAATTCATACCGATGGTTCAAAGAATTGGCATCAGATGTACAATTATTTAGACTATGGAGTTGGACTATATCTTGCTTCCTACAATGAACCAGTTCATCTTGGCAATTCTTTTGCCTTTTATACTTTTATTTATTCTCCAATTCTAAGATGGGGACGATTTACTTTAAAGAATGATTTAGCATTTGGGCTTTCTTTTGTTCAGAAACATTGGTCTTTAAGCAATTTTCAAAATACAGCAATTGGTTCAACTCTTAACTGCTTTGTACAAGAAGGTTTTCTGTTGGATTATAAGTTGTCAGAAAGAGTGTTGATTGGGCTTGGAGTAAATTTTTCACATATATCTAATGGAGCAATTCAACAACCAAATACAGGGATTAATTCTTTGTCATCACAAATTAATTTAAGGTATAATTTCTACGATAAAGAAGTGAAATATAATGTAGAAAGACCTGATTTTAAAAAGAGTTACGATTTGGCCATTTCTCTTTTTGGGGCAGTATATAATGATATGGTTGAATTAGATAATTATGCTTTTGATGATTCAAGACGTTATATTGAAAGAGATTTTTATGCCTTTGGACTAACAACAACAGCCTATAAAAATTTGAATTATAAAAATAATTTAGGTATTGGTTTGAGTTTTGGCTACGATGATTTTGCTGGTAATTATTTTATGCGTGATAATGGTAAACTATTATCAACCACAGCTCCTTTTCTTAATAGATTAAATTTGTCTTGCTTTGCTGCTTATGAATATAAAATAAATCGTCTTTCTGCCTTTGCAGACTTAGGATATTATTTAATTAGAAAAACAAATCCTCAAAGCTTACCAAATTTCTTCCAAAGAGTAGGAGTAAGGTATAGAATTCTTGATAATGCTTTTGCATCTGTGGCAGTAAGAGCAGCATCACTTAGCGTAGCACATTATGTCGAATGGAGCTTAGGCTATAGATTCAAAACAAAATAAATACATAAGTATTTTTAATCTACTCAATCTATTATTTTATCCAATTTCTTTTTCTTTAAATAGGGAATAAATCTACTAATATCAAGTAAAAATTTCTTTAAATAAGGAATAAATTTTGTAAGGTGGCAGGATGT
>DHDW01000008.1:10146-24064 GCA_002399565.1 Bacteroidales bacterium UBA4866
GCAAGGTGGCAGGATGTATAGTGCAAGGTGGCAGGTTACACTATGTAAGGTGGCAGGATACATAGTGCATCCTGGCAGGTTGCAAAAATTTTAATTGATATTACGAAATTTAATCCTTATCTTTTTCAATTATAATAAGGCTTTGATAAACTTATTTCAGATATAAAAATATTTATTGTGCTTTTAATCTCAAATTAATGGTAAATAGCTGATGTTTTGCTAAGAATTTCTAACCTCTAATTTGAGTTTATATTTTACTAACAGCAACTTTCTCTATAAGGATATGATTAATCCTTAGGTTATGAATATTTGCTATAATGTTATTTTTTTTTATTTCTTCTTTTGCAGAATATTTTTGTTTTATCTTTGCAATCTATGGAAAAAAAGGATAATGCTTTTAAGACAAAAACGTCAAGAATTTCTACTGAACAAGCTTTTGTGCTTAATGGAAAGCTACCTCCTCAGGCTTTAGAGCTTGAAGAGGCGGTTTTGGGTGGATTGCTCTTAGACCAAGATGCAATAACAAATTCTATTGACATTATAAGAGAAGAATACTTCTACACTCCCGAACATAGGGAAATCTTTTTAGCAATCAAACAATTGTTCTACGATAGTTCACCAGTTGATATTCTAACTGTTGTTGAGCAGTTGAAGAAGAATGGTACTTTAGAAATGGTTGGAGGAGCCTATAAGATTTCTACTCTAACTTCAAGGGTTGCTTCAGGAGCTCATATTGAGTATCATGCACGTATTCTTTCAGAAAAATTTATTCAAAGAGAGCTAATAAGAGTTTCAACCGAAACAATTAAAGATGCTTTTGAGGAAACAACTGATGTTGTTGAATTATTGGATAAGACTGAAACCAATTTAATGGACATAAGCGATAAGAATTTCAAAAGTGATTTTCAAACTTTGGAATCTTTGCTTTATGAAGCTCAACAAGAAATTGAAGCAGCTCAAAAGGCTGAAGGGATTACCTCAGGTATTCCATCGGGTTTTAGAGAGTTGGATAGCTTGACAACAGGTTTTCATAAAGGGACTCTAATTGTTCTTGCTGCTCGTCCTGCTATGGGTAAAACTGCATTGGCTTTGTCAATGGTTAGGAATATGGCTGTTGACCATAATATTCCTGTTGCTTTCTTTTCTTTAGAAATGACTGCATTGGAACTTACCATGCGTTTAATTTCTTCTGAGGTTGAAATTTCTGGTGATAGACTAAAAAAAGGAGATCAATTAAGAACAGATGAACTTGAACGTTTGCAAGATATTGGAAGACTTTCAAAAGCACCAATCTATATTGATGATACTCCACAGTTGAAGATATTTGAATTAAGAGCTAAATGTCGTAGGTTGAAACAGAAATACGATATTAAAATGGTCTTTATTGACTATTTGCAGTTAATGAGTGGTAGTTCAGACAATAGGGGAGGCAATCGTGAACAGGAAATTAGTACCATTTCTCGTCAATTGAAAGCTCTGTCAAAAGAATTGGGTATTCCTGTTTTGGCTTTAGCACAGCTTTCTCGTGCTGTTGAAACTCGAGGAGGAACAAAAAAACCTATGCTTTCCGACCTTAGAGAGTCTGGAGCAATTGAGCAAGATGCCGATATAGTTATGTTTATCTATCGTCCAGAATATTATGGAATTGTTGATGGAGATGAGAAAGGCCCAACAATTGGTATGGCAGATATTCTACTTCAAAAGCATCGTTCTGGACCAGTTGGGGAAGTACGTTTGAAGTTTGAAAGTCGTTTTGCTAAATTCCTCAATAAGGATTATATGATTGACGCTCCAATGCAAGACATTATGGGAAGAAATATTAATTTTGACAGTGAGGGAAGACCAAATGCAATCATTGCATCAAAGATGAATGCAGATGATGATTTACCAGCAGATGACGATTCAGCATTTTAATAAATAGATATGAAAAAGACATTCTCCATTATAATTGCTTTATTGCTTAGCTCCTATGCGTTTTCATTGCACATACTTATTCCTATGGATGAAACTCAAAAGAATCACCTCAAAGCTTATGGAGTTGCTTATTGGGTTTTGTCTCAGAATGCAGAAGTGAGTTGGCTTTTGAACTATAGGGGAGGAGCTTTTTTAATAAAGCACGATGATAATATTGAAAGGCAGTGTAAGTTAAGAGGAGTAACCTATAATAATATTGCAGATGTTCAAGCAGCTCAAATTGTTAGTGAGATTGCAGAGCCAGAAGTGAATATGGATGTTGTTAAACTTCAAAAAGCTCCAAAGATTGCAGTCTATTCTCCCAAAAACAAACTTCCTTGGGATGATGCAGTTACTCTTGTATTGACCTATGCCGAGATTCCTTATGATGTGCTTTATGATGATGAAATTCTTAAAGGAGTTCTCCCAATTTACGATTGGTTACACCTTCATCATGAAGACTTCACTGGGCAATATGGCAAGTTTTGGGCAAATTATCGCAATCAAACTTGGTATATGGAAGATGTTAGAGCAAATGAAGAAATGGCTTTAAAACATGGATTTAAGAAAGTTTCTCAATTAAAGTTAGCAGTAGCCAAAAAGATTAAAGACTTTGTTGCTGGAGGAGGCTTTATGTTTGCAATGTGTTCGGCTCCTGATAGTTTTGATATAGCCTTAGCTGCAGAAGGAACAGATATTTGTGATGTTATGTTTGATGGAGATGCAATGGACCCCAATGCACAGCAAAAATTAGACTATTCTAAATGTTTTGCTTTTAGGAACTTTACCATTGAAACAAATCCAACTAAATATGAGAAGTCAAATATTGATGTAACACCTCAAAGAGCAAGGTTGGTTAATGAAAAGAATGATTTATTTGTATTATTTGATTTTTCTGCAAAGTGGGATTGGATACCAACCATGCTAACACAAAACCACACAAAGATAATTAAAGGTTTTATGGGACAAAGCACCGCATTCAATAAAAGCTTGTTAAAACCAAACGTTTTAATTTTGGGAGATAATAAATCAATTGATGAAGTTAGATATATTCATGGAACATTTGCAAAAGGCACTTGGACATTTCTTTCAGGACATGACCCAGAAGATTATCAACATTATGTTGGCGACCCAGTAACTGATTTAAGTTTATTCCCTAACTCAGCAGGTTATAGATTAATCCTAAATAATATCCTTTTCCCAGCTGCAAAAAAAGAAAAACAAAAGACATAAAAATTTACACGCCGTATCTCTATTATTTACACGCCGTCAAAAGCATCATTTCACGGCGTCTGACGATGCATTTTACGGCGTCAAACACATCGTTTCATGGCGTGTGATTTTTAGAGTGTTGTTTTAGCAGTTGAAAAACATGAAATCATAATAGTTCAGCTCTATTTTTTGCTCTATTTTTTGAAACAATTGTAAAACTAATCATTAATAATGCAGCAATTAGAGCCATAATTGCTCCAAAGTAGAAAGGAGCTTGAGAATTAACATTATCATAAAGTTTTCCTGCTATCAAACTTGCAGGCAAAAGAGCAATCCCTAAAATTGCATGATAGAGTCCAAATCCTGTACCTTTTAAATCCTTGCTAACAATATCAGATACCATAGCTTTTTGACTTGTATCAACTAATGCACTATAAAGACCATAAAGAATAAAAAGAAAAACAAAAATTCTTACGTTGTTGAAAGCTCCAAAACAAATATAAACAATTGCATAAACAATAAATCCTGCAATAATAAGCTTTCCTCTACCAATTCTATCGGAAAGTTTCCCAATAGGTATTGCAAGAAAAACACTTACGGAATTAAATATCATGTAAATAAAAGGAACATAAGCCTTGTCTATCCCTGTTTCATAAGTTTTTATAAGCATAAGTGTATCGGTTGAATTTCCCAAGGAGAATATAAAAACTATTAACAAGAAAAAATAAAACCTTTTAGGAAGGTTTTTAATTGAAACTTCAGATTTTTTTTTATTGTCAATAACTTGTTCCTTTTTAGGCTCTTTAATGAAAAATATGATTGTAAGTACTCCAATTATGGCAGGAATTGTGGCTAACAGGAATATATTACTATAATTGATGGGTAGGTATTTTAATAATAAAAATGCAATTAGTGGTCCCAAAATAGCACCACTATTATCCATTGCTTTATGAAAACCAAAGCTTTTACCCATTTCATTTTTTTTAGTAGAAGCAGAAACTAAACTATCTCTTGGAGCAGTGCGAATCCCTTTTCCTATGCGTTCAGAAAAGCGGAGATAAAGAACTTGAACAGGAAACTTCACAAAAGCATAGATAGGAGTTACTAATGCACTTAAACCATATCCAATAATCATAAAGGGTTTTTTCTTACCAATCTTATCGCTCCAAAGCCCTGAAATTGCTTTAAGTAAGGATGCAGTGCTTTCTGCAATACCTTCAATTAGAGAAATTGTAGTTTTGGAAGAGCCCATTGAAAGTAAGAAAAGAGGCATAACACTATAAATCATCTTTGCAGATGTATCAGTAAAAAAACTAGTTAATCCAGTGAAAAATACATTTTTTTCTAATCCTAAAATCTTTTTTCCCTTCATTAGTTAATAGTAATTTTATTCAAAGTTGAACGAGATATTCAAAATATTATTAATCTATCATAATTTCATCAATAAATATCCAAGATTTTTCGCCTTTTGCAATATGCCAATCGGGAATTGGTCCTATGTTAATTGCTTCAACTTTAATGTAGCGTGCTGAAAAAGGGTTAGTGGTGTAGAAAGTATTAGTAATTGTTGTTGGGTCTGTTTCATGGATTGGAGTTGAGATGGTTTCTAAAAGAGTAAAGTTTTCACCGTCATCTGAAATATAGTAGTTCACTTCCTTTGGTAAGAATATCCATGATTTAATATCTTGAATGAAATTACCTCCAATATGAGTAACGTTTTGTTTTTCTCCCAAATCAACTATGGCAACAAAGTTTTCTCCATAATATCCTTGCCATTTGCTTAATCTCCATTTGTTTCCTCCTCTAATTTGGTCAATCAAACAATCTGCTCCTCCTCCAGTATATTGAGGGTTTGGCTCACTAAGAAGTTTTACTTTTCTTCCAGCAGGAATTTTGTTGAATCTCATACTAATAGGAATGCTTTCAATATTCTCTTCAGTGGTATTCACTGCTGTAATTCTTACCGTTTCGTCAATCTTAATGTTTCTTCTTTTATAATCATTGTCTCCAAAATGAACCAATTTTCTTCCGTCGTCATAGTCAAGTGTAGGCATTATTATATTTCCGTTTATTGAATTTACAAACACTTGTTTTTTATCGGTAAAAGTTTGTGTCCCCTCATATTCAAAGTATGGTACAATTGCAATTTGATGATCTTTAATTTCGCTGTTAGGACGGTTAGCTTCTTTCTTCCCAAATTTTTTGTTAGGCTTCGAATCCATTTCAAAGTCAATTACTCCACCATTCATAATATCAAAGTGATTTAAGTAAGAGTTCTTGTATTTCTTACCATTAAGTTCAATAGACTTAACATACATTTCTTTTTCCTTTTGAGGAGCATTAATCACAAATGTTTTCCCATTTTCCAACTTAATGGTTGCTTTTGAGAAAAGGGGAGAGCCAATAACATATTCATTTGAGCCAGGGCAAACTGGATAGAAGCCTAAAGAACTCATAATATACCATGCAGACATTTGTCCAGCATCATCATTCCCACAAATACCATCTGGTTTGTCGCTATAAAGAGTAGTTAAAATTCGTCTAACCAATTCTTGAGTTTTCCATGCTTCTCCTGCATAAGTATAGAGATATGCCATATGATGAGAAGGTTCATTTCCATGTGCATACTGTCCAATTAAACCTGTAACATCAGCTTGATTACGTCCTGTAGGCTTTTCTTTTGAATTAAAACAATCATCCAAAAGTTTTGTAAATGCTTCATCTGAGCCAATAAGTTTAATGAATCCCTTAACATCTTGAGGAACATAGAAACCATATTGCCAGCCATTGCCTTCAGTATAATTAATATCTATTTGTTTCGGGTCAAAATCTGAAGTAAACTTACCATTAATCTTAGGCTGAATAAATTTATTCTTAGGGTTAAATAAATTCTTGTAGTTTTGAGCTTTCTTAATAAACTCTTCATAAATATAAGTTTCGTTCCTTTGTTTTGCAACTTGAGCAACACACCACATATTATAAGAATACTCTAAGGTTTTTGAAACACTCTCATGTTCTAATTCCGATGAAATATAACCATTCTCATCAAAAAGGTCTAACCCATTAAGTTCAGGATTATAAACCCCTCTTTTTTCAAGATTTTTAATTCTTCTTGCGCTGCTAGCATTGTTTATCATGGCTTGCAAAGTCAACTTTTCATCTCCTCTAATCCCTTTCATATAAGCATCAGCAATCATAGAAATTCCATGAAACCCAATCATACAATATGTTTCGTAGCTTGATAATTCCCAAACAGGAAGAATTCCACTTTGATTGTACATATCCAAAGCAGTATTAACAAAATCTTTAGTTCGTTTTTGATCAATGATTGTTAAAAGAGGATGAAGGGCGCGATAAGTATCCCAAAGAGAAAATACTGTATAGCGATTATATTTTTCAGCTTTATGAATCTTTCTATCCATTCCAAGATATTGTCCATCAACATCAGAATAAAGATTTGGAGAAATCATAGAATGATACATTGCTGTGTAGAAAGTACGTTGTTGTTCTAAAGTTCCTCCTTCAATATCAATTTTATTTAATTCTTTTTCCCAAAGTTGATTGGCAATTTGCTTAGCATCATCAAATCCTTTAGCCTTTTCAGCTCTAAGGTTTTTTAATGCACCATCAGTACTAACAGAAGATACAGAAACAGCAATATCCAATTTTGAATCTTCTGCACTATTTATTCCAAAAGAAAGAAATAACTGAACATTTGCAGAATCATACTCCAAAGAAAGAATAGGTTCTGAGAAAGAAGCAGCAAAATATATTATCTGATCTTCATTCCAAGCCTTAGAACGACGCATACCAACAATTGTTTTATCATCAATTTTCTCCCATGATGAAGCAAGCAGTTGATCTCTATGTTTTAAATCAATCAAAAGATTTCTTTCTCTATCCTTTCCGTGAAAATGATAACGATGATACCCTGCTCTTTCAGTTGCAGTAAGTTCAACAAAGATAGGAGATTTAGAAAGCATTACAGAATAATAACCTGCATTAGCTTTTTCATTTTTATGAGAAAAAACTTCAGCAAAACCATTTGCATCTCTTCCTTTAGTGGTAGGCATAAAAAGAATATCACCATAGTCAGAACAACCAGTTCCAGAAAGATGAGTATGAGAAAATCCATAAATAACAGAGTCTGAATAATGATAAGCACTACATCCATCCCATCCATCCAAACGAGTATCGGGACTTAATTGCACCATACCAAAAGGAGCAACAGCACCAGGGTAGGTGTGACCATGAAAAGCTGTTCCAATAAAAGGATCAACCAAATCAACCTTACTCTTATAATGTAATGAACTTTGAGCAAATAGGCTTATGCTAACCAAACTAACTAAACCAACTAATAAACTTCTCTTTTTCATATTATTTATAGTATTTTCTTTTAACTTCATTGTGTTTGTTTATGTCTATATAGTCTTTTGGGTAAACAAAGAATGTATAGTTACTAATCGTTTTTTTACCTTTATTTTCTTCATAATTGTTTTCTATTTCTCCTTCTACCCATAAATAATCTGTTTTGGGGTTAAAGTCTTTTATGTCTTTAAGAGCAATGGAATAAATTATTTTTGACTTAAACTTTTCTGCTGAAATTGTGTTTGGAGTAACTGAGAATTTAATCTTGTCGTTGTTATCTTTTATTTGAATAGTGTAATCTAATGATGAAGACTCATAAGAATCATTGCAAATATATATAAATATTGAATCAGGGTTAGAATACTTATCTATAGAGAATATTATTGGTTCATATGCTTTTTTGATAGTATAATAAATTGGTTTTGGTTTATTATTATAATCAATACAAGACCACCCAATTGCTGGGTAAGGTTCATTAAACTGCCAAAACATTGTCCCCATACAATAAGGCATTGCTCTACGATGTGCTTCAATGGCTATCTTATAGGCTTCTTGTGCTGTTGCACCTGCTTTAAAAATATAATCTTCATCATCAGAGTAGTCCCCAAACCATTGTTTTACTCTATTATCAATCAATTCAAATCCTCTTGGATGTTTTTGATGAATTGCAAATTCAGGATTTCCTTTTGAATAAGGTTTTGACATATAATCTTCAAGAGTTGAAAGAGTAGGAGGAGACTGAAATCCATATTCGCTCATAAAGCGTGGAACTTTTCTTGTGTAGGTTTCAAATATTGAATCACCCCACCATACTCCCCAATAATGGCAGTCTCCATGAGTCAGGCTTTCTTTTTCGCCCCAACCATGCAAAGGAGAAGTATGAATGTAGTTTATTGTTGGAGTATATTCTTTCACTATGTTTGGAAGTAATTCCTTAAAGAGTTTATTATAGTTTTCAACGGCAAGGGCTGTGTCTTTTACTTCCTTCTTCCATCCCCAATTATTCCAACCTTCCCAAATTTCATTATTTCCACACCATAGAGCTAAAGAAGGATGCTTAGCTATACGTTTAACATTTTGAATTGCCTCCTCTTTAACATTTTCTAAAAAACTAGAGTCAGCAGGATATAAAGCACAAGCAAAAGGAAAGTCTTGCCATACCAAAATCCCTAATTGATCACATTCATTATATAAAAGGCCATCACCATAATCTGAACCTCCCCAAACTCTAAGCATATTAATGCCTAATTTTTTTGCTAACCTAATTTCATCAGTATCTGTTATGCTTTGTTGTATATAATTTGCTCCCTTTACAAACATTGGTTTTCCATTAATCTTAAAATAGAAACTTTGACCAATAGAATCCTTTTCTTGAATAAGTTCAATTGTTCTAACTCCAAATACGAGATGTGCATCAATTAAATTATATCCAACATCTTTTGTTGTCATGTGATAATAATAAGTTTCCCCCATTCCATTAGGCCACCAAAGTCTTGGTTTTGCTATTTTAAAATAATGCTTATCATTTTCTATATTCAAAAGCATGTAGGCAGTATCATTTTCTATCTTTAAGGTTTGAACGTTATATTCTATTTCTATATTTTGTTTTTCTCTGCTGTCTATTTTTAAATGTTCAAATGATGGATAAAGCATTTTAGGGTACCAATCCCAACCAAAAAGATATTGAGGATAGCGATTAATTACTCTTTTTTCAGAAGCAAGTGTATTATACTTATTATTATTGTAATTAAGTGAATGATATATAGGAGTATAGTCAACTCTTAATTTATTATTGCCTTTTTTTAATAAATCATGGATATTTACCTCATATGTCCTAAATCCATTATTTGTTTCTAATACTAATATATCATTCAAATAAAACTTTGCAGGGCCAATTATTTTATGGACATAAAGGTAAATATTTCTATTTTTAAGGTGCTTACTTTCAATAAAAAAATCTTTATTATAAGACCATGCAACAGTATCTAAAAAACTATATTTTTTTTCATTTGTTCCAATGAACATTTTAGTAGACTTATTTGGGTAAAGCATTAATAAATCTTTTTCTTCTAACAAACTTTTGTTCCCCAAAAAAATATTAAATAAGTTATCATCTTCTACTTGAGAAAATAAATTAAAAGACAATGTTATAAGAAAAAGAATGGGTATAAGTTTTTTCATTTTTAAAGATATTTTAATCCTAACTTTTAGTTTTTCGCTTTTAGCTTTTCACTTAATAAGTAAGTGCTGCTGCTCCTAAAATGGCTGCTGTGTTTTCGTCTAAGTGAGATATTTCTAAGTCAATTTTGTTTTGAAAGACTACAAAAAGACTTTCTTCAAAATATTTCTTTAAAGGGTTCATTAATAAATCTCCTGCCTTTGTTAGCCCACCAAAAATAAAAATCTTTTCAGGTGAAGTAACTGCAACAGCATTTGCCATTCCTATTGCGAGCATCTTTGCAGTTATTTCAAAACATTTCAAGGCTAGTTCATCTCCATTTATGGCTGCATTATAGATTGTTTTACCTCCAATGTTTTCTTGAGTTATTTCTCTTAAAGATGATTCTGTTTTAGTATTGTTAATTAACTCTAATGCTGTTTTTCTTAATCCTGTTACAGAAGAATAGGTTTCAACGCATCCTCTTCTGCCGCATCCACACATTCTTCCTTCAGGTTGAACAATGGTATGACCAACCTCTCCAGCAAAGCCATCAAATCCATAAACTATCTTACCATCAACAACAATTCCACTTCCAACTCCTGTCCCTAAGGTTATCATTATGAAATTCTTTATTCCCTTTGCTCCTCCATAAATCATTTCCCCAATGGCTGCAGCATTAGCATCATTAGTTAAAGTTACTTTTAAATCATATCCTTTTCCCTTTAGCTTTGTTTCAATGTATTCCTTAACAGGGATAATTCCATGAAATTTCAGGTTAGGAGCATGTTCAATTGTTCCGTTATAGTAATTCCCATTTGGAGCACCTATCCCAACTCCTTTAAGAAGAGATTTATCTTCGCATCTTTCAATTAATAGAATAATATGCTTAACAATTTCATCGAGATAGTTTTCGACAATATCAAAATCTTTTGTGGAAATGGAGGTAGTGGAAATTATATTCCCTTTTTCGTCAACTAATCCAAAACCAGTATTTGTTCCTCCTATGTCAATTCCAATAGAATAGTTTTTCATAACTTTTTATTTTATTAAATCCTTCATCCCATAAAATCCTGTTTTACCTTTCATAAATTCTGCTGCCAAAACAGCTCCCAAGGCAAAACCTTTGCGATTATGAGCTTGATGAGTAATAATTATATCATCAACTTCCGAAGAATAAGTTACACTGTGAGTTCCCGAAACCTCTCCAATTCTTTGTGCTGTTACATTAATTATATTGGACTTCTCATCCTCGCAATTCAACTCCCAATTTGTTTTCCTGTCCAAATTGTCAATAATGGTTTCTGCCAAAGTAATTGCTGTACCACTTGGAGCATCAAGCTTATGAACATGATGAATCTCTTCAATAGAAACATCGTAGGAGGGTTGAGCATTCATTAAAATGGCAAGTTGTTCATTAATCTTATTGAAAATAGACATTCCAATGCTAAAATTGGATGCTACAAATAAGCCTTTTTGTTCTTGATTTGCCAAATCCCTAAACTCATTCAGCCTTCCATACCAACCTGTTGTCCCAACAACAATTGGAATATTACGATTAAAGCAAGCAACAATATTATCAACCACAGTGTATGGAGAAGAAAAATCAATTGCAACGTCAATTTCTTTTACATCCAAATTATCCCAATCTTCTTCTTTGTCAATTACATGTGCAATATTGTGATTCCTTAATAGAGCAATATCTTCAATCATTTTGCCCATTTTTCCATAACCAATAAGTAGGATATTCATAAAGCTAACTTTGTTTTAATTAAATATAACAAGCAAAAATACAAAAACAAATGAGAATATTTAAATACTTGAGTTGAAAAAGTGATATAAAACAATATAATTGATAATGAAGAGTAAAAAATATGAGATTAATTGTACATAAATTTTTGACAAAATAGAGCGTCTTTATGTGTAAATAACATTTAGGACTAATTAGTAATCTGTCAACCTTAATTAGGACTAATTAAACCTTATTTTTAACTCGCCAAACCTTATTTAGAAGTGAAAATATCGCTTATCAATCTTATTAAACTTCGTTTTTATCTCCAATTCATGGCATCATGTTCTCGGAATCATGGCATGATTTTCTCCAATTCATGCCATGAATTCCTTAATATCATGCCATGATTCCGACCAATTCATGGCATGATTCCGAGTAATTCATGCCATGAATTCAAAAACATCATGCCATGATACTAACATCAACTCCCTATTTAAATACTTTTAAACAGGCTTTAGTGACATTAAAATAGCTATTAATTAGATTTTTACAAGGAAAAAATTCAAGGAAAAGACGTAAGAATTTTCAAATAAGATAAACACATCGAAAATTCTTGTTTTATTTTCTGATTTCAATTAGACGAATTTCTATTCTTCTTTCATACATGGCATCTATCTTGTAAATAGATTTTCTTCTTTCTATTGCATTCTTGGGGTTTTCGCTTTTGCTTTCCAATTTACCCATTGCAAGAGTTTTAATGTTTAGATAAGGGAGATTGTCGTTTGCTTTGTTGGAAAGGAATGGTTTTAGTTTTGCATCGTTCCACTTACTTATATAATTTATTATGGTTCCAATTCTTCTTTCTGAAAGGGCATAGTTATACATATTATTATGTAGTGAAGAAGAATAGCCAATTATTGAAATATCTATCTTTTCTCCTGAAAGAAGTTTTTGATAAAGATAATCGCACATATGATTAAGTTTATTCATTCCTTTATCAATGTGGATTTGGAAGAAGTTTTCAAAGCTGTCTATAATAATGTTTTCGGTTGAATCATTAATATAACGAGTGGCTTCAGCCTTATAGATATTGCTCATTGATTTATATTCCTTATAGCACTCTTGATAATCTATATTTGTTGTTGTGGAGTTGGAGTTAGGGTTTGGTTGGTCATTGTGAAAGAAGAGTTGAAGAGGAAGATCAAAGACAGGGGAGAAGTTAGTTTTGTTTTTAATTTCTTCCATAGTTGATACTTCTGGCATTCCAGCTATTTCAAACCTATAAATATCATTGCAGCAAGTTTTATTATTGTTGGCATAAGAGCCTTCTCTGTTTGAAGTAAGGTATCCTTTTTCTTCGGGTTCAACAATGACTGGGAAAATGTCATTTGCTGGAGAATTAATAGGTTGAAGTAAGTTTTGGGGATTAGTCCAACGTGTTGCCCAACCTTCCGATTGAAATATATCATAACCTCCAAAACCTAAATGATAATTGGATGAGAAATAAAGCGAATTATCTTTAATAGAATAGAATGGAGTTATTTCATCTCCTTCAGTATTAATGGTTGGTCCAAGATTAATTACCTCATTTTCCTTTCCATCCAAAACATAGTAGTAAAGGTCGTAGCCTCCATAGCCTCCTTCTCGGTTTGAAGAAAAATAAAGTATTTTCTCGTTATTATATATCCCAATATTAGGTTGAGTATTGTTAAATCCTTTAAGATTAATCTTTTTATTTAGCTTTTTAGCCTTCTGATATTTGCCATCTTTTAAAACAGATGAATAAATATAACATTTTTCATTATCGTAAGAACTGCAAAGAGTGAAATAGGCTGATTTATCTAAAATATCAAAACTTATATTTGTAATATTTCTTTTCCTTTTATTGATTTCTTCTATGTCGTAATGTTTTGCCAGAGAGTGAGAGTTGGAGTCAATTGTGCTTGTGTAAATTTGTTGATACATATCTTTGTAATATGTTATATTGTCTTCAACAATCTTTTTGTAATCAATGTTTGTAAGAAAAAGGATTGAGTCATTTAAAACAAAATGAGATGTTTGAGAGGATTCATTATTTACATTCTTCCCAAGATTTTCAACACTGTTCCCATACACAAGTTTATTATTATCAATAATCCAATCAATTTCTTTTAATTTATGTTTGGCTTTTTGAATGATGTTGGGGTCTTGAGCTTTAATTAAAAGACTATCTAATATTTCCTTTGCCGAAAAAAGATTACCATTAGAAATAGAAACTTCAGCTAAATTAAGGTGAAGAAAAGGAAAGTCTTTAATTAAATCATTTGTGTCGTTTTCGGTGAAGACTTTTTGATAGTAAAATTCTGCTTTATCGTAATCTTTCATTACTCTGCAAGCCTCTCCACATTTATAAAATAGCCTTAAAGGAGTTTTGAAAAACTTTCTTGCTGTTATGTATTGTTTAAGTGCCATTTCATATTCCCCTTGCTCCATTAATATATCTCCCTCTTTCTCAT
>DHDW01000008.1:24154-36980 GCA_002399565.1 Bacteroidales bacterium UBA4866
AACCATCAAATACTCTCCCTCTTTCTCATAAGCAAGCATATATTTCTCCTGAGTAAAAGCATTTGTTGCTAAACAGAGGAGAAAACAAGCAAGAACGATATTTTTTAGAAAGCTGGACATGGTATAGAGGTTTTTGTCCTTTTGTAGCCAAGAGGATTAAAGCTATAAAGCAACCACACTTCAACACCACCATAAGATTTAGAAGCAGGAGTAAGATTGGAGAGATTAACATCATAGGAAATTCCTACATTAAAATTATTAATCTTATATTTTCCCATAATAATTAAAGCATCTGCCGTTCTGTAATATGCTCCAAAAGAAAGTATTTTAGATTCTAAGGTTGTTTCAGCGACATTTATGCAATAGTCTGCTCCAATCAAAAGTTCCATAAATTCTTTTTGAACTTGGAAAAAAACTGTTGGTTTGATAAAGTTATCATACTTAATCATTATTAAATCGGAAAAATAAGCATTAAAACGAAGTGGAAGAATTATATCTGAGTTTTCGTAATAGGAAAGAATTGGTTGATTGATATGAAATAGGGCTAAACCTGCTTGAAGATTATGTTTATCGTTTGCTTTCATTTGCCAATGAGTCCCTAATCCAAAGTCATAAGTTCTAACATTATTTAAAAGAATTCCTTCTCTATCTTCAGGATATCTCCCAAAAATTGAATTTGCTAAATCATAACTCCATGAAGAAGTGTTTCCAACAATCCCAAAAGAAATATAATGTTCTTGCATTGCATTAATAGCTTTAAAATAGGACGCATACAAACCAATGCTTTGTTGTCCGTATCTCAAAGTTCCTGCAACGTCAGCCAAAAAACTAACTCCCACACCAATTCCTTGCTTTTTTATCCTGCTGCTATATGGTAAAACTTCAGCTGTAAGAAGATAAGAATTATAGCCTTGAGAAACTGTTGACCATTGATTTCTGTATATTGTACCAGCACGAAACAAATTACTGCCAAAAGCTGTATTGGCAGGATTTAATAACATTGGGTTAGCGTCAAAAGTGGAAAAATGGACATCTTGTCCGAAAGAAAAAGTCGAACAAAAACTTAAGGTAAAGACAATAAAAAACAATTTAAGTTTTTCCACAAATCATATAATAATAAGTTCTTTAGTCTCAAAGTGTGTTTTGTTTTGCTAAAAGGTTTAAGTTTTCTTTATGTAAGCGAAAAACAGTCCAATCATCTAAAGGATAAGCACCAAATGACTTATAAAATTCTATTGAAGGTGTGTTCCAATCCAAAACAATCCATTCGAAACGAGAGCAATCTTCCTTTATAGCAATATCAGCCAAGTATGCTAGAAGTTTTTTGCCATAACCTTTTTCTCTATATTCTTCCAAAACAAACAAGTCTTCTAAATATAACCCTTTTTTGCCAGTGAATGTTGAGAAGTTATAAAAATATAATGCAAATCCAACTTCTTTTTCTCCTTCCATTATGAAAATTACTTTTGCATTGTGTTCAACAAAAAGAGATTTATGTAAGGTTTGAACATCAGCAGTAACTTCATTTGGTAGCTTTTCATAAATTGATAGCTGCTTAATAAAGTTTAGTATTAAGGGAGTGTCATTTTCATTTGCTTTACGAATAGAAATCTTAGACATAATAGTATTTAATTAAAGTATGATAACTAACGAAGTTTAGCATTTATGGCTTGATAATCCTTTTGGATTAATTCTTTAACTTTAACTAAACCATCTTCCAAAGCTTCAGAAGCACACTTGCGTTGAAATTCATAATAACCATGATAAGCAGCCATATATGTTTTTGCAGTTCCTCTTTCAGAAAACTTTGCAACCAAATTATTCCTTAAATCATAAATTTCAACAATTACTTCAATTTCAGTTTTATTAGAAGCCATAGGCATCCCCATAGCATTAAAGATTCCTAGAGTAAATGCTGAAAGCCAGCTCCATTTATAATTATTTTTATTGTATGCATTACCAATTCTTAGAACAATGTTGCCAGTTCTCTTTCCTGTTGGATCCATAATATTGTTTTGAACATCATTTACCCATAAATTACAACCATCTTGAATTCTTTTCTCTGCAGTGTAGATTTTTGTTTTACTATTCACCATAAATACACCCTTACCATAAGGACTTTCAGGAGAAGTTGACCCATCAGCAGAATATGAATTTGCACCATAAGCATTTTCAAAAGAAGGTACATCAAACCAAATATCCATACGAGGAAGAAGATTGGCATTTTGATAATCAGGTTGAAAATCAGCAGGCTTAATTGTTTTACAGCCAGCAAACGCAATAGCGATAATAATTACTAAAAAGGATAATTTTTTCATAAAACAAATTTATTCAAGGCACAAATATACAAAAACTAATTCAAATTGCATATAAAAGGCTAAAAACTATAAATATTTTCATTTACCTATACGTCGATTATTAATTTCCCTTCATTAAAACCTTCTTATTGATTTTATCTATATTCATATTGATAATTGACTTTGAAATATGAAGTAATTTATTTCCGTTGTTTAGTAAAAAGTTTGTATAAACCAAATAATTAGATTTAATATGTTTAATGAATATAACCCAATTAATAAGTTAATGTTTCAGGTTATCGATAATCATGGGAAGATTATTGATAAGAAATTAATGCCTAAAGTTACTGATGAAAGAGTGCTTAAGGCTTATAAGGATATGCTTTTTGCTCGCACAGCCGATTTGCAGATTGTTTCATATCAACGTCAAGGTAGAATTTATACCTATCCACCAAACTATGGTCAAGAGGCTATCTCAGGTGCCACAGCAGTTATTATTGAAGAAAAGGATTGGCTTGTGCCAGCCTTTAGAGAAATGGGTGCAATGATTGCAAAGGGAGTTACACTTAAAGAATTATTCCTTTTGTTTATGGGATATGAAGATGGTAACGCCTATAAGAATGCCAATAAGGTCTTGCCTATTAGTGTACCTATTGCTTCTCAATTACTCCATGCATCTGGTATTGGATACGAGATTAAATATAATAAGAAAAAGGAATTAGTTTATGCCTTTGTTGGAGATGGTGGTACATCGGAAGGAGATTTCCATGAAGCTGTGAATTTTGCAGGAGTATGGAAGGTGCCAGTGGTATTTATTATTCAAAATAACCAATATGGAATTTCAACTCCAACAAGAATGCAAACAGCATCTGAAAGCTTGGCAATAAAGTCAATCGCTTATGGAGTAAAGGGAATTCAGGTTGACGGAAATGATTTCTTTGCAATGCTAAGAGCTCTTGAAGAAGCTAAGAAGGCTTGTGAGAATGGAGAGGGACCAGTATTGATTGAAGCAGTAACCTATCGTAAGGGAGCTCATACAACAAGCGATGACCCAACCAAGTACAGAACAAAAGAAGAGGAAGAAGAGTGGGATAAGAAAGACCCATTGAAGAGATTAAAGCAATATCTAATTGATAAGAAACTTTGGTCAGATGAGGAAGAAGAAAAGATAATTGAAGACTTTAAGAAAGAGGTTGACAGACAGTTTATAGAAGCTGAGAATTATTCAGAGTATAAGGCTGAGGATATATTTAAGTATATGTATGCTGAAATGCCTCAAGAGCTAAAAGACCAAGAGCATAGACTAAAGGAGTTCTATCGTTGGAAAGAAGAAAGAGTTTCACAAACCATTAAGAAGTAATAGTTATGAAAGTAATGAATATGGTGGGTGCCATTAATGATGCACTCGATATAAAATTAAAAGAAGATAAGAATGTAATAGTTTTCGGAGAGGATGTTGGAGTTGAAGGAGGAGTATTTAGAGTAACAGAAAATCTTCAAAAGAAATACGGAGCAGAAAGAGTTTTTGACTCCCCACTTGCTGAAAGTGGTATTGTTGGAACAGCAATAGGTATGTCGGTAGCTGGTCTTAGGCCTGTTGTTGAGATGCAGTTTTGTGGTTTTATTTACCCAGCAATGAATCAAATTATAAGCCATGCAACAAGAATGAGGAATCGTTCTCGTGGTAAGCTTGAAACACCAATGGTAATTAGAATGCCTTATGGTGGAGGTATAAACGCATTGGAGCATCATAGCGAAAGTATGGAAGCATTGTTTGGACATATTCCAGGGCTTAAGGTTATTGCACCTTCTACTCCTCATGATGCAAAGGGAATGTTGATTGCTGCAATTGAAAGCAATGATACTATCCTTTATATGGAACCTAAGAGGATTTATAGAGCAATTAAACAAGAGGTAAGTGAGGGAAAATTTACCATAGAGCTTGGAAAGGCTAATGTAATAACTCAGGGAAGCGATGTAACAATTGTTAGCTTTGGAGCAATGATTAGAGAGGTTCAAAAGGCTATGGTTATGGCAAAAGAACAAGGAATTAGTGTTGAGTTAATTGACTTAAGAAGCATTTATCCAATAGATAGAGAGACTATTAGAAACTCTGTTAAGAAGACAGGTAGAATAATAACTGTTACTGAAGGACCAAAGAGCTTTGGATTGGGAGCAGAGATTGCACAAATTGCAATTGAAGAAGCCTTCCTTCATCTTGAAGCACCTCCTGCAAGGGTTTCTGGTTACGATGTGATTGTACCTCTTCCTAAGGGAGAACATCACTATATGCAAGATGCATACAAAATACTTTATGAAATTGAGAAAATCGTTAAATACTAAGGCAATATGAGATATATATTTAAATTTCCTGATATAGGAGAAGGTCTTGAAGAAGGTGTAATTATTCAATGGCACGTAGATAAGGGTCAAAAGGTAAAGATGGGTGAAAGCTTGGTAACAATGGAAACTGATAAGGTTGTTACAGAAATTCCATCACCAAGAGATGGAGTTATTGCTGCAAGATATGGTAGCGAAGGCGAAACAATCAGGGTTGGAGCTGCCCTTGTGGAAATAGAATTAGATGGAGATGAGGTAGCAATAAACCAAGTAGAAGAGAAGCCAAAGGCAGAAAGCGTTGAAGAGGAAGGAGCTGGTGTTGTAGGAACCTTAGAGGTTGCTGGTAATGATTTTGTTTTGACTGCAAGTAAGGAAGGCGTTAGTGAAGAAAAAGAAACCAAGTCAAGACAATCAAAAGCACTCGCTACCCCAGTTGCCAGAGCAATGGCTAAGGAGATGGGTATTGATATAAATTTAGTAAGAGGAACTGGTCCTGCTCAAAGAGTTATGAAGAATGATATTCTAAACTATTCTAAGCAAGACTCTAAACCTACTGTTTCAAAACCTTTAGCAAGCGATAATCTTTTAGAAGATAGATTAGAAGTAGAACCTCTTTCTCAAATCCGTAAGACTATTGCAAAGAATATGATTCAAAGCAAGCATAATGCTGCTCATATGACAGTGTTCGAAGAGGTAGAGATTTCGGAATTGGATAGAGTAAGAAAGAAATATAAAGACTATTTCAAGGATGAGAATATTAGAATAACCTATCTTGCTTTTATAGTTAAGGCTGTTGCTTTAGCATTAAAGAAACATAAATCACTGAATGCAGAGATGGATATGGATAAGGGAGTGATGATTTATAAGAAGTATTATAATATTGGAATAGCTGCTGATACAGAAAAAGGCTTAGTAGTACCGGTAATTAAGAATGCTGATAAGTTAAGCGTTAAGGAGATTGCTTTGGAAATACAAGTTCTTGCAGATAAGGCAAGAGATGGAAAACTTAGTATGGATGATATGAAAGACGGAACATTTACAATAACAAGCTATGGTAGTATTGGAGGATTATTTGCAGTTCCTGTAATTAATTATCCTCAAGCAGGAATACTTGGAATAGGTAGAATTAGTAAACAACCAATAGTTAAGGATGATAAATTAGATATTGGGCTTATGCTTCCTCTTTCTTTAAGTGTTGACCATAGGATTGCAGACGGTGGAGAAACTTCAAGATTCCTAAATAGGGTTATGAGTTATTTGAATGAGCCTGTTGGCTTATTAATAGATTAAAATTAAGGAGGAAAAGATTATGTATGATTTAATAATAATAGGTTCAGGTCCTGCAGGCTATGTAGCAGCAATTAGAGCAGCACAGCTTGGAATGAAAACAGCAATAATTGAAAAGGATAGAATAGGGGGTATGTGTTTAAATTGGGGATGTATTCCTTCTAAGTCAATATTGGAGAGTGTTAAGCTTTTCGATAAGATAAAGAAAGATGCTTCTAAATATGGTATTGAAGGGATTGAAAAAGGAGATATTAGTTTCAATTGGAATAAGGCAATAAAGAGAGCTGATTTGAATGTAAAGAAATTAACCTCTGGAATAGAATACTTATTGAAGAAAAACGGAGCTGAGATCATTACTGGCTCTGCAAAGATAATTGATAAGAATACTGTTTCGGTTGAGAATAGACATTTGGAAACAAAGAATATAATAATTGCAATAGGTTCAACCTCCACAAGAATAGAATCAAATGTTGAAGGTTTGGTTGTTGAGCCAATGGATGTTTTCAAGGAAAGAGAATTGCCTGAAAATATTGTAGTATATGGAGAAGGTCCTGTTGCAATTGAGCTTGCTCAAGCTTATTCTTTAATGGGTAAGAAAGTATCAATCCTATTAGAAACCAATTCTTTTATGCCACTGGCCGATGATTATCTTAGCAATTATATTCAAACAAAATTGAAGAAAGACAAGATTAAAATTATCAATAATAGCTCTGATATTTCCATTAAGGATAATTATAAGGATGGAGTGTTAAGGGTAAACGATGAGGAAATTCCTTGTGAATTAATTGTAAATGCTCGAAATCGCATGGCAAATTCATTAGATAGTGATATTGAAATAGTATTAGAAAATGGATTTATTAAGGTTGATGAAGATCTTCAAACATCCGTTGAAGGAATTTATGCTATTGGAGATGTAAATGGTAGAAGCCATTTTGCTCATATTGCTTCAGCAGAAGGTTTGTTTGTGGTAAATATGCTAAATGGAGTAAAAGAAAAGCTCGACTTAAGCAAGTTCCCAATGAATATGTACTCTCAACCAGAGGCAGCACAGATTGGTAAAACTGAGAATGAGTTAAAGGAAATGGGTGTTGATTATAAGATTAGCGAGTTTCCACTTTCTGCTAATGGGAAAGCATTAACCGAAAATTCAAATGAGGGCTTTATTCGTATTCTTTCAGAAAACCAATATGGAGAAGTTATGGGCGTACAGATTGTTGCCAATAATGCAACCGATATGATAAACGAGGCTTCTGCTTATATGCAATTGGAGTCCACAGTTTACGATATTGCAAAAACAGTACATACTCACCCTACAATTTCCGAAGTGTTTATGGAAGCAGGATTTGAAGCTGTTGACCATGCTATTCACAAATAATTCCCTGACTGACATGAGTACTCAACCTGTATTATACGCTTATAATTTGCCTGACTACACAATATTTGAATCTCCAATGGATTTCGATTACTATATTGGAGAGCCTGATAATATTTATATTGTACTTGGAAGGTCAAATAATATTGAAGGAGCAATAAATTGTGAGAATGTAAAGAAAGATGGAATAATTACTCTAAAGCGTCCCTCAGGTGGAGAGTCTGTTATACTTAGCCCTAATATGCTGATATTCTCATTTAAACAAAAGAGTGACAAGATTCAAAACCCTGCCAAGCTCTTTAAATTAATCAACTCAAAACTAATTGAGAATTTCAGCAAATTGGGGATAGAGAACCTATATTCAAAAGGAATATCCGACCTAAGCATAGGAGAGAAGAAGATTGTGGGTTCATCTATGTTTACCAAGAATAAAACAATATTCTACCATGGAGTTCTGAATATTTCAGAAGATGTGGAGCTAATAGAGAAATACCTAAAGCACCCATCAAAAGAACCAGACTACAGAAAGAAACGCTCCCACCGAGAATTCGTATCCTCCCTCCAAAGAGAAGGCTACAACCTAACCAAAGCACAACTAACCAAAGCAATAGAAGAATCTATTTTGCAAATAAAAGAAGAATTAAACTACATAAATCAATCATAATAGGAAATACAAAACTAAATATCCCTCTTCCGTATATTGTATTTTGTAATCAATAATACAACAAATCCTGCCCTAAAATGCAAATGCGACTACCCAAAAAAAGGCTTTTTCATACCCCAAAAAAGCCTTTTTTTAGGTATAAAATAGCCTATTTTGGATTGAGAATAGGCTTTTTTGAGTTGAGAATAGCCTATTTTGATATGGAAATAGGCTATTTTAGGGCTCTACTATCAATATATTGGACTTGTATTTATTGAATTTAGGTCTTGGGTTTATTGATAATTTGAGTTGTGTATCTTGCATTTATCAATCCTTTATCTCAAAGCTTTGATTTATAGGGTTGAGGTGTTCTAATGTTTCTTGGGTTATGGTGTTTATGTATTTCTCATTGAACTTTCTACTAACTCTTATGTAGTTGTCTGAAAAACCATACATCATTCCCTTTTCATTATCGCTTTCCCAAAGTATTTTTGCTTTATATCCAATATTGTTTTCGTAAAATTCTTTTTTCTTTTTATTGGAAATATCCTGCATAATCAAACTTCTTTTTTTACGAATATTCATAGGAACTTTCTCTTCAAAATTTATTGCCAATGAGTTAGGTCTTTCGGAATAGGTAAAAACGTGTAAGGCAGATAGGGGAAGGGATTCAATAAAAGCAATTGTTTCATTAAACTCTTCTTCGCTCTCTCCAGGGAAACCAATAATAATGTCTGCTGCAATAAATGCATGAGGCATTACTTTCTTAATATATCTTACTCTATCCTCAAACAATTCTCTATTATATTTTCTTTTCATCCTTTGGAGCAAGAAATTTGTTCCGCCCTGTAAAGGAATATGAAAATGAGGTAAGAAACTTCTTGACTTACTTACAAAATCAATAATCTCATTAGTAATTAGATTTGGTTCAATACTTGAAATCCTATATCTCTCAATATGCTCAACCTTATCCAATTCTTTAATAAGACCAAAGAAATCCTCGCCTTGATGTTTTCCGAAATCTCCAATATTAACCCCAGTCAACACAACTTCTTTTTTGCCTTCCTTTTCTAATTCGTAGGCTTTCTTAATAGTGTTTTCAATGGTGTCGCTTCTGCTTCTTCCTCTTGCAAAAGGAATGGCACAATAGGAACAGAAATAGTCGCATCCGTCTTGTATCTTTAAGAAACTTCTTGTTCTATCTTCAAAAGAGTAGGAGGGAACGAATTCTTTTACATTATCAATTGGCACAACCTCTTTGAAATGCTCATCAAATTTATCCTTTCTTTCAATATATTCAAATAATTTATGCTTATCGGCATTTCCCAGAATAATATCAACCCCTTCAATCTCTGCAATTTCTTTTGGATTAAGCTGAGCAAAACAACCAATAACTGCAATTGTAGCATTAGGGTTTATATGATTTGCTACACGAATTGCATTCCTACATTTTTTTTCAGCCACTTGAGTAACTGTACAGGTATTAATAACATATACATCTGCAAATTCTTTTGAGGAAACTTGTTCGTAGTTGTTTTGAGTAAATCTTCTTGCCAAATCAGAGCTTTCAGCAAAATTTAGCTTACATCCTAAAGTATGAAAAGCAACTTTCTTCATTTATATGTTTATACAATAATCTAATCAATTTCGATTTTCAAAATTAGGTATTTTATTTTGAATAGTCATTATTTTGATACAAAAAACAAAACCATTTGATCCTGACCCCTCGATTATTTGATGCTGACCCCCTCATCTTTTGATTCTGATAACCCAAACATCAAAAGATCGCAACCTCAGCATCAAAAGATCACACCCCAAACATCAAATACTTGTTTTGTGATTGTTAAATGTTTTAAGAAATGGATATTCCTTTTAAATGAATAATTTTTTGTTGTGGGGGATAGAAAATAGACTTTTTTACTTTACAAAGAAAAAACCCGTACTACAAAGAAGAGCAGTTTATATGCTATAAACTGCTCTTTTGAGTTATTCTAATCCTTTCTATATTTATCCTACTTAACTTTACAATTATCTCCACTGCAAACATAAGGATTATAATCTACATCAATTGTATCTGTTATATTGTAAAAATCAATATCCATTACAGACTTGTTCATAATGTAATATAAGCTAAGTGTGGAAATTCGCTTAATGCCATTTGAATAATTAAATACTACTTTTTTAACTTTTCCTTCTTTATTGACAATAAAGTTGAAAGGAATACCATAAATATCATCAATTTTATTAATTGAATCAGGGAAAAGATAATTTGCTAAATTATTCCATTTGTTCTCATTTTTATTTGAGAATTCAGGTGTTTCTTCTCTAAAATAATACATTTTTGTACGAATATTTAAGTTCTTTAGAAACTTCTCATTATATTTTATTCCTCCTGTATCATCTAATATAAAATACCAAACAACCTGACTTGTGTCATATTGACTCATTACTTTCGGATAAGTTAATCTGAAATGCTGATAACAAGGACCACAACAAGGGCTATAAATAACAACAAATTTATAATGAGTTGTATCTTCTGTGAGAATTGATTTTAGTTCTTTAGCAGTTAATGGGATATTATTTTGATAAGAAGCAGACTTACGAATTGTTCTAGGAGTTTCAATACATATCTGACAACTATTAAATAAGAATAAGCTAATACCTATGATAGAAAATAATCTACTCTTATTCATATTATATACATTCTTCATAATTCTTAATTATTATTTAATTGTATTATCTGTTTGCCTTTTCAATTGCTTCAATCATTTTTTTGGATAAGTCCATTCCCCATTGTTGAGAAATAGTCATTAAATCTTTTGTGATTAAAGCATTGCTTTGAGAAAATTTTTGTCCAATAGGTGTTTGATAAAACTTGATAATTTCTTCTAAATCGCTTTTTGAAAGGAATTTTTGATATATAGGAATGTTCATTTCAATAAATTGATTCATTGATTCTTGAACAACATCTTGGTATATTTTTTTCCATTCGTTTTCTTTAATATTTGGATATTGTGGTTTGAAAATATCAATCATTTGTTCTAATGCTACATCTGCAGTGGCTTTATTACCACTTACTTCAAAGTATTTTTTTAAAGTTTCTGAATATTCTTTATCTGTTTGGCAAAAAGCAGTTGTACTAACTATTAGTAATAATGCTAAGGTTGAAATAATTTTTTTCATAGTGTTTTTTTATTTATTTATCATTAAATTAAACTCTTGTTCGGATATTATCTTTACTCCTAATTTCTCTGCTTTGCGTTTTTTCTCTGGTCCCATTTTGTCTCCTGCAACCAAATAATCAACCTTTGCACTTACTCCGCTTAAAACCTTTCCGGAATTATCTTCAATAGTTTTCTTTAAGGCTTCTCTGCTATATCCTTCAAAGGTTCCACTTACAACAAAGCTTAATCCTTCAAGACTATTGCTAAGGAAAGTTTCTTCAATTTCAAATTTCAATCCTTTGGATTTTAGTTTTTGAATAAGAGATATGTTTTCTTGATTGGAAAAATAATCAATTATGCTTTGGGCAATCTTATCTCCAATTTCATCTACTTGAGTAAGCTCTAAGAAGTTTGCATTAATTAGAGCATCAATATTTTTATAATGTTTAGCAAGTTTCTTAGCAACAACTTCTCCAACATAACGAATACCTAATCCATAAAGCACTCTCTCAAAAGGAATATTCTTTGAATCCTCAATTGCCTGAATCAGGTTTGTGGCTCCTTTTTCTTGAATTGTGGTTTTCTTGCTTTCATCCATGCTTCCAATCCCTATAAGGTCTTCTTCTTTTAGGGAATAAATATCTGCAAAATCGTCAATAAGTTTATGGTCAAGTAAGTATTTTATTCTTTCTCCTCCAAGGGTATCAATATTCATTGCTTTCTTACTTGCAAAATGTTCAAAGCGACCTAATATCTGAACAGGGCAGTGGTTATAGTTTGGACAATAATGCCCAGCTTCGGAGTCTTCTCTTACTAAAGGAGTATTACACTCTGGACAATTAGTAATATATTCTATTCTCTTAGCACCAAGCTCTCTTTTTTCAAGATTTACTCCAATAATCTTTGGAATAATTTCTCCTCCTTTTTCTACAAATAAATAATCATTTGTATGTATATCAAGTTTTTCAATTATATCTGCATTATGCAAAGAGGCTCTTTTTACAATTGTTCCTCCAAGCAAAACAGGTTCAAGATTTGCAACAGGAGTTATTACCCCAGTTCTTCCAACTTGATATTCAATGCTAAGAAGTTTTGTTTCCTTTCTTTGTGCTTTAAACTTATAGGCTGTTGCCCAACGAGGGCTTTTTGCAGTTGAGCCAAGCCTTTCCCAAAGTTGGGTATTATTTAATTTAATTACAATTCCGTCTATATCAAATCCCAAATTAAATCTTTCCTTATCCCAATAGCCAATAAATCCTTCAATATCCTCCATATTATTGCATATTGCCATAAAGGAAGGAATATTAAATCCCCAAGACTTTGCTTTTTGAAGTCTTTGGTAATGAGTAAGTGAATTTAATTCTGGGTTATTATCTGTAAGAAGGAAATAAAGGAAACAATCGAGTTTTCTTTTTGCAGTCTCTTTTGGGTTAAGTAGTTTTATGCTTCCAGAGGCTGCATTTCGAGGATTTGCCAAAGGCTCTTCTCCTTGAGCAATTCTTTGAGCATTAAACTCTTCAAAACCTTTATGTGGGAATATTACTTCTCCTCTAATTTCAAATTCTTCTGGGTAATCATTTCCAAAAAGTTCTAAAGGAATAGAACGAATGGTTTTAATATTATCTGTTATATCATCTCCAACAAGTCCATTACCTCGAGTAAGAGCTTGAACAAGTTTCCCATTCTTATAATTCAAACTTATTGCAACTCCATCGTATTTTAG
>DHDW01000008.1:37145-41758 GCA_002399565.1 Bacteroidales bacterium UBA4866
TTACAAAATCTTTAATCTCCTCAATTGAATAAGTATTGGCAAGGGAAAGCATTTGATATTTATGCTCTACTTGTTTAAATGCTTTATTGGTTTGCCCTCCAACTCTTTGAGTAGGGGAATAAGAAAAGAAAGAGTCATCCATTTCTGGATTCTCTTTCTTATATTCTGTTTCTAAACTTTCAAGTTCTTTTAGTTTAAAGTCAAACTCAGTGTCAGAAATAGTGGGATTGTCCAACACATAGTAGTTATAGTTATGTTGGTTAATTTCTTTTCTTAGCTCAATTATTTGGTTATAGAGTTGGCTCATCGTCTTTTTGAAGCTCATTTGTTATATCTTCATCAACAATATGATCTTTCTTTGAAATTTGAAGAACATTAGATGTTAGTTCATCATATTCCATTCTGTTTTTGCAGATATCCATTGCCATAAAAACAGCATTACGGAAACTATCTGGATTTGCTAAATTCTTTCCTGCAATATGATAGGCTGTTCCGTGAGCTGGAGAAGTTCTAACAAAAGGCAATCCTGCAGTGAAATTAACACCACTATAAAAACTCATAAGCTTAAATGGTATTAAACCTTGATCGTGATATAGTGCTAAAACTCCATCATAATTCTTAAACTCACCCATACCAAAGAACCCATCAGAAGGGAAAGGACCAAAGGCAAGAATATTCTCATTAAATGCTTTTTTGATTGCTGGCATAATAATTTGTTCATCTTCATCTCCATTAACTCCATGGTCTCCAGCATGAGGATTTAGAGCCAAAACTGCAATCTTAGGCATACGAATGGCAAAATCTCTCTTAAGTGATTGGTCGAAAATTCTAAGCTTTCTTAAAACCAAATCTTCTGTAACAACGCTTGGAACATCTTTCAAAGCAAGATGGTTTGTAAGAATACCAATCTTGATTTTATCGCAAGCCATAATCATCAAAGAGTCTTTAATTCCGAATTTCTTAGTAAGAAACTCAGTATGACCAGGGAAATGGAAATTAGGAGATTGGATATTTTTTTTGTTGATTGGATTAGTAACCAATGCATCAAACTTTCCTTTCATTAAATCTTCAGAAGCCATATTAAGACTTAAAGCAGCCAATTCTCCAGCAATTTCTGTTGCTTGTCCAACATCAATCTTTACTTCTTCCTGAACAATATTTAGAATGTTTAGTTTGCCTTTTTCAGCTTGAACAGCGTGTTTTATGTTAGTGAAAGAGAAATTAGGCAAGTCAACCATTTTCTTATAATAGGAAAGGATTTTGGAAGAGCCATAAAGAATTGGTGTAAAGTTTTCCAATACTCTTGGATCTGAAAAACAGTTCAAAAGAACTTCGTAACCAATACCATTAAAATCACCTTGGGAAATTCCTATTGTAATGTTAGAACCTTTGGGTTGAGGGTTCTTATTCTTGTCTATATTTTTAATATCAATATTTTTGATATTCATATTATTATTGTCCATATTGTTCTTATCCATATTATTTTTGTATAAAGTATTTTTCTATAAATTTAATCATTAATCTAATTCCAAAGCCGGTACCACCATAGCCCATATAGCTCTTTTTCTTTTCATTGAAAGCAACACCTGCAATATCTAAATGAATAAAAGGATATTCGCTTGTAAAATGAGAAAGGAATTTTCCTGCAGTAATCATTCCTGCATAGCTTTCTCCAGAGTTTTTAATATCTGCAATTTCACTTTTAATCAATTCATCATATTCTTCCCAGAAAGGAAATTCTGCAATTCTTTCATAAACATCTTTTCCAGCTTGTTTCAAATCGCCCAAATACATTCCTGCATGATTTTCAATTGCACAAATGCCAAAAGGACCAATTGCACGGGAGGCTGCACCTGTTAAAGTAGCAGCATCAATAATTAGTGATGGATTAAACTGTTTTGCATAGGCCAAAGCATCAGCCAAAATCATTCTGCCTTCAGCGTCAGTGTTAACAACTTCAACATTTGTTCCATCATACATATTTACAATATCTCCTGAAGCAAAAGCATTACCACAAGGACGGTTGTCTGTTGCAGGGAAAAGACCAATTATGTGAATAGGAAGATTTAAGCGAGCAGCAGCATAAATAACACTTGCCATTGTTGCAGCACCAGCCATATCACTCTTCATATCATTCATATAGTCGCCAGGCTTAATGTTCAAGCCTCCAGTGTCATAAACCAAACCCTTACCAACCAAAGCCAAAGGTTGATTATTAAGTGGATTACTTGGCTTATATTCCATAATTGTAAAAGTAGGAGGGTCAATACTTCCTTTATTTACAGCCAGAAGACCACCCATTTGAAGTTTCTCAATATCTTCCTTATTCAAAACTTCAACTCTTATGTTGGCTTCTTGACTCATATTAACAAAAGCAGCAGCCAAACCTTCAGCATTCAAAGTACAAACAGGCTCATTAACCAAATCCTTACATTTCTCAATAGCCTCACAAACAATTCTTAAATGATTAATATCATCAATACTAATATCATTATGAATAATTGATATATGATCAAAAGGATGAATAAGTCTTGAAGGGTCAGTTTTGTAGTTGTCAAAACAATAGCTTGCCAAACAAACACCTTCAACAAAACTTAAAGTTTCTTCTTTTGAAGCATTGGAAAGAAGATTAATGTTTTTAATATACTCTTTATCAAAAAAATCTAAAGCCACAGCACCAAGCTTTCTTAACTCTTCATTAGTTTGGTGAGCAGTTTTTTTGACAGGGTAAATAATTACAATCAACCAATGAGAAAGGTGATTGAAAGTGAAGAAAGTTCTTTTGTTTTCTTTATGTTCGTTATTTATGTAAGCCTCTTGATCTTGATTAAGGAGCAAATGATTGAAACTATCATTTTCATCAAACAAAATAACGTTAGAAAATTCTTTCTTAGGGCTTAATAATTTATCTATAGTAATCATAAACTTATGTTTTGTAAATAAACATACAAAGGTACAAAATAAATGCAAAATAAAAACTATAAATAGAATTTTAGGCTAAGTCTACAGTTAAAGTTCTTTTGTTTTATTGAGATTCTCCTCGATAGCTTTATCAATTTTGTTTGAAATAAAAACATTCCCAAAAGCACCAATGCCTACAACCTTAATCTCTCCATCAAGAGTCATTTTGGTTGTAGAAAAAAGAATATAATTATCTGAACTCACTGCATTATCAACAAATCCATCCAAAACAGCACCACCAAGCATCATAGTAATAGCTTGTGCTGTTCCACCCATTTCATTTAGTTCTTGCTTTAAATTTTTTTGCAAAAGGGAGTTGAGTTTGTTTTTCATAGCTTCCTTATGCTCATCAATAGAGGGATTAGTAAAAATAGCAATAAAAACAATAACCCCAATAATTGCAATAAGAATATACTTACTTTTCATAATGATTTTGTTTTAAATGTTTTCTTTAATAACTAATATGATTATTTTGTCTAGTTTGATTTCCATAGTGCGGGATTGCAAAATTCTGCACGACGGAAACTATCCTTAAAATTTTATGTTAATGTTTTTAGTTTCACGCTCCAAAGATAGTAAATTTATTTATAATACAATGCTTTTAGATATTTGTTTTTTAATGTTTTGATTAAGATAAAATGTTGTCATAAATTACACGCCGTATCTTGGGTCAAAACACGCCGTCAAACGCATCATTACACGGCGTATCTTAGGTCATTTCACGGCGTGTAAAATATCGAGATACGGCGTGTAAATAAAATTCCCGTCGTGCGGGATTTGCACTCCCGCACTTCTTTATTATAAGGATTTGTAATCCGATACTTATTCATTATTATCTACAAAAGTAGTAATCATTAATTATTTATAATTATAACGCCCAATCTGATACACTACCCAGAATATTATTCTGCCTTTTCGCTAAATCAATTTTAATAATCAATGTTTTTCAAACACTTGCATTATCAACTCCCAATCTGATACACTACCACATTTATGTTTAATTCTTTCTCTTATAAATAGAATTTAATTCTTTCCTCTCTGCTGGAGTGCATTCAAATATATCTATAAATCTGTAAAAATAATCATACTTATAGTTCTTAAAATTATACTCTAAATCTTGAGAGCTAAAAATTTTATTTTCAATGGGTTCTTTATAAAACTTTGCAACAACCTTTTCCATCTCAATAACAACATATGTTGAATCGTCTAAATAAATTCTATTCGTTTTTATTAAGCATTTATTACAGTCTATTATTTTATTAAAGACTTTATTTGCTACCTTCGTTTTAGTTTCTTCGGTAGAGTCTTTATATAGAGAATAGTAAGTCTGAGAGAATTCAAAATATAAGCCCAACATAAAGAATGCATTATTATAAAAACTATTAACCATTGTATTATAGTTATCTAGACAAATATTGTAGTTTGATAAATCTTTCACAAGAACACTACCCTTTTGTGGAGGTAATTTATAAGGATAATAGCTGAGAGCAATTCTATACATTGTGTCTATTTTAGCTTCATATTCTTTTTGTGCTTTCGCTTGAAAAGAAACTACTAACAATAAAATTATTAAAATTAATTTTTTCATACTTACTCCGTCCTGCGGGATTTGTAATCCCGCACTATATAATTATTAGGATTTGTAATCCGAT
>DHDW01000008.1:41971-43238 GCA_002399565.1 Bacteroidales bacterium UBA4866
TGGCAAATATACAAATTCTTCTTTTACAGGGTTATTATGAATGTAATTTAATTTCTGTTGGAGATAGTCATATAAGAAGATTTCTTGGCAATCAATCCCTTCTTGCCAAAGTTTATAATCCTTTACCTCTAATCTAAATACATTTCCTTTGTTACTCTATTTTATATCTGCATAACTTTAATATTGTATATCTTACGGATTACAAATCCTTATAATATTATAGTGTAGGATTGCAAATCCCGCACGACGGATATTTTATTGTATTGCTGTCTTTTATTCTTAATTAAAATACTCAACTCTAATTCTGATACACTCCCACTATTTAGCTTTTAATATTAGATATTCTCTATCTTTGGACACAACAATATCATACCCTAATTCTTCTGCTTTTCTTAAATGATATATAGCAAGATTTCTTGTGATTGAATCTAATTCATCTATATTTTTACCAGATTGACGTGTTAAAATCCTATATACATCATAATTAGCTAGTGGATTATTATACTCATTTGCCATATACATTGCATAATATAAAAATTCCTTGCTCTTATTTTCCAAAAAGAAATCAACACTGATTTCATAATAAGCATTCGTATCTCCTTTAAGAACCTTATTTAATAATTCTTCAACTACTTCTGGGTTTTCAAAATTTGTTTTTGGATGACTTATACAGGATATAAATATAGATATAATAACTATGAGTATAATATACTTAATGCTATTATCTTTCTTATTTTTCCAATGTGCTATTAATGTTCTTAGTGTCATTTTCTTTCTTTTTTTCTTTATTATTACCAAACAATTTATCAATAAAATAAAAAGATGTAGGATAGTTAGCTCTATTATCTCTTTTTACTTCTTTCCCTTTCTTGAAAGTTATCATAGCTCCATTTTCATCTTTATTCTTAACTCCTATTTCATAAGAGCCAAAAACACCTAAATTAATAGTTTCAACAGTCCCATTTGCAGCAATCACCGTTACATTTGGATATGCTTCAGAAAACTGTTTAGCTATAGAATTTCCATTCTCATCTTCTGTTGCCATATTACATGCGAAGAAAGTAACAGTTATTGCTTCTCTATTCTCCATAGATTTTCCGTCCTGCGGGATTTGTAATCCCGCACTATATTATTATTAGGATTTGTAATCCGATACTTATTCATATATATCATTTTATCACTTCAAAATTTAATATACATTTTCCTCCTGCATAATCAATTGCTGAACTATATTTATAATCTTTTGGCAAATATACAAATTCTTCTT
>DHDW01000025.1 GCA_002399565.1 Bacteroidales bacterium UBA4866
GCAAATATACAAAATTTTTCTTGATTGGGTTATGTTAAAATCCTATTAATATATAAATCCTGAAAATCCTGATTCAAACAAAATATAATATTATTGGGCACGCACAAAGCTTGCCCCTACACGCCTAAACAATCATCAAAAATAATGTTATTGACAATTTATTGTTGAATTGTTTTGTGAAAAACATATTGCAATTCAAATTTTATTGGTAATTTTACACTGGAAAAAAATATAAAAAAGAATATAATTTAATATGAATGAGTTTCAAAATCAATTACAAAAAGTTATTTCTGAAATAAATAAAGCTTCTCAAAGAGTGGTTTTGTCAGAAAAGGTTGATCAGTTAGATTTAGATGTTTTGTTGGAAAGAATACGAAAGGCATATTCTTTAGTTATTGATTTGGGAATTGAGGAAGTAATTGAACAAATTAGTATTCCAGAAGCTACTAAAGAACAAGAAATAGAAGAAATGCCTAAGGTGGTTTTTTTTGAAAAAGAACCAGAGTTTGAAATGGCTCAACAAGAGAAAATAGAACCAGAGATAGAAGTTGAATTGGAACAGGATTTGGAATTAGAAAAAGAAGCATATGAAAAATTTGATGAGATAGAAGAAGAACAATTGGAGTTATTAATAGAAGAAACACCAGTTATTGAGAAAGAGGAAATCTTGCAGGAAGCTTTGTTTGAAACAAAAGAAATTGATGATATACCAAATGAAATAGAAGAACCAGTTGAGAAGAAAGATGAAATTCCTTCTGTTTTGAAATATTTGAATGAACAAATGCCTAAGTCTTCAACAATATCTCCAATTCACATTAAGATTGAGGATGAGGTAAAGGAAACTCAGCCTGAATTAGTTGTTGAAGAGGAAAAGGCTGTTGAAATTGTTGTTGAGAATAAAGTGATTGAAGAGGATAGAGTTGAAGAAATTGTTGTGGAGCAAGAAGTTATTGAAGAGCCTAAGATTGAAGAGAAAAAGGAAGAAGTTGTTCAAGAATTGTTTTTTGAAGCTCCAATTGAAGAGTCTAAACCTAGAAATATCTCTAATGGTAAATCTATTGGGGAGCAATATGAACAAAAGAAATCCATTTTTGAAAATTTCTCAACAAACATAAAACAAGATGATATTTCAAAACGTTTTAATTCTCCAAAGATTGATTTAAGGACTGCAATTGGGGTTAATGAGAAGTTTATGTTTATAAATGATTTGTTTTCTGGAAATTTAAGGGAATACACTGACTTTATTCAAAGGTTAAATGAGGCAGAAACATTGGAAATGGCAAATGTTATTTTAAATGGTGAAAAGGAAAATAAGCGTTGGGTCACAAATTCATTGTCTTATGGCACTCTTACTGAGATATTAGCTAAGAAATTTCATTAGAAATTATTAAAAACTTATAAGCTATGAATGAGAAATATTATGTGGAAGTAGGTTCTAACCAAAGAAATCACTTTGGGGAATATATTTGTGGTGATGTTTTCCTTTCAAAGCGTATTAAGGAAGAAGGACGATTGATTTCTGTTTTGGCTGATGGAATGGGGCATGGAGTGAAAGCTAATGTTTTGGGAACTCTAACTGCAACATTGGCTTTGGGTTTTTCGGAAGAATATAAAGATGCTCAAACTATAGGAAATATAATTATGACAACTTTGCCTGTATGTAGTGAGAGAAAAATCAGCTATGCTACTTTCACAATTGTGGATGTTGATAATGGACAGGTGAATATATTGGAGTACGATAATCCTCTTTGTTTGGTGATGCGAGGAGCAAATATAATGGAGTTGGAATGGGAGGAGTTGAGCTTAGATTGTAAGAATGTTTTTGGAGAGCCTCAAGCAATTAAGTCGTGCAGGTTTATTCCAGAGAAAGAAGACAGAATTATTTTTATTTCTGATGGAGTTACTCAGTCAGGAATGGGTTCAGCAGAGTTGATGTTGGGATGGACAAGAGAGAAATATGTTGAATATGTTAAGGAAACCATTTTGCACGATAGAAATATTTCAGCATCCAAATTAGCTCAAAAGGTTGTTAATAGAGCATATTCCAATGATAATTTCAGGTCTAAGGATGATACTTCTTGTGGGGTCATTTATTTTAGAAACCCAAGAAAGATGATTATTGCAACAGGCCCCCCATTTAGAAAAGAAAGTGATGTGGAATTTGCTCAAGCAGTTAAAAACTTTGATGGGAAGAAAGTTATTTGTGGAGCAACAACAACGGATATAATTTCAAGGGAATTAGCAATTGAAGTTGATGATAATGTTGAGGCAACCGACCCAACTCTTCCTCCTATGTCAAAAATGGAAGGAATTGATTTGGTTACGGAAGGAATACTAACTTTAAATAAGGTTGTAACCATTCTTTCTAACAACACAGAATCAACTCTAAATCTTGGAAACGGACCAGCAGACCAAATTGTAAAGCTTATTTTGGACAGCGATGAAATAGTAATTATGGTTGGTACAAAAATAAATGAAGCACATCACGACCCTACGCTTGGAGTGGAAGTTGAGATAAGAAGAGCAACAATTAAGCGTCTGGAAGATGTCTTAGAAAAGAAATTTATGAAGGAAGTAATTGTTCAATACATTTAAAATTTATACCTTTGCTTTCTGTTTTAATACTTAAAGTTGAGTTAAATCATAAAAACATATTTAATATGATAAAGAAAATAGTGTTTGTATTATTGATTGCGTTTAGCACAACAGTCTTTTCACAAACCTACATTAGAGATGCAGAACTTGGAGATAAGGATGCTCAATATCGTTTGGGGAGAATGTATGAAAGAGCTGATAGGATGCCAAAGGATATGGCTAAGGCTCTTTATTGGTATTCCAAAGCTGCAGAACAAGACCAGCCTCAAGCTATTCAAACATTGGCTGAACTTTATTTTTATGGAGTTGAGGTTGAGAGAAAACCACGAATTGCATATACTTTATTTCTTAAGAGTGCAGAATTTAAAAATGTTGAAGCATATTACTGCTTAGGAGAAATGTATTTTGCTGGACAAGGAGTTGATAGAGATTACAATAAAGCATTTTCATGGTATAAGAAAGCTGCCGATGAAGGAAATCTTGCAAAAGCTCAATATAGGATAGGGCAACTACTTTTTGAAGGAGAGTATGTAAAGCAAGATAAGGCAATGGGGATAAACTATATTAAAATGGCATTTCAAAATGGTTATCCAAAAGCTTATGAATATTGGACAGAGCAGCAAATGTGGAAGTACGAAAAATAAATAAATCACTAATATGAAAAAAACAATAATATTTATATCCGCTATATTTTTCTTTATTCCTTTAGTCTTTTCTCAAAACATTGAGCAAAAAGCTAAGAATGGTAATGTTCAAGCAATGTATGATTTGGCAAAGGAATACTATTCTGGAATTGGTCGATTGGAAAACAAAGCTAATGCACTTGTTTGGTTTGAAAGGGCTGCAAATAAAAACCATATTGAATCAATGTATCGTACTGCTCAAATGTACGAAAAGGGATTAAGTACAAAAGTTAGTTTAAGAAAAGCATTTAATTTCTATCTCCTTGCAGCAGAAAAAGGACATGAGGCTTCACAGCTTATTGTTGCTCAAATGCTTGAAAAGGGAGAAGGGGTTTCAAAGAGTGATAGTAGAGCTTATTTATGGTATAGGGTTTGTGCAGAAAGAAAGGAAGTATTGGCTTGGAGAAAGATGGGGGATTATTTCAGAGATGGAAAGGTTGTTATGAAAGACCATATTCAAGCAAAGTATTGGTACGACAAGGCAGTTGAAGTAAATGATATTGAATCCAAATCATCATTGGCCTATCTTTATATTGCAAATGAAGGATTGGCTCCAAAACCAAAAGAGGCAAAAGAATTGAACAGAGAGCCTTTTCAAAAGCAAATTCCAATGGCATATTATGTTGAAGGAATGCTTAACCTATATGAAAGCTCTGATGCAAATAATAAGAAAGCCTTTGAATACCTTTCTAAAGCAAAGCAATTGGGCATAAGTCATGCAGATTATCCTTTAGCAATGTTATATTATAAGGGAGAAGGAACTAAAAGAAACCTTCCTAAAGCATTTGAAATTATGCAATCTTTACCTGCAGAATATAATGGTGAGGTTTGCTATTATATGGCAATGGCATATCAACAAGGAGACGAAGATTTAGATATTGACCAAACTAAAGCAATAGAATATTTCAAGAAGGCTGCAAACGCTAATAATGCAGAGGCATGTTGGGAATTAGAAAGAATTTATAAGCAAGGAATAGGAGTTAAAAAGAACCTAAAAGAAGCAAGTTTTTGGAGTAAGAAAGCTCTTTCAATTGAAAAACCCAAACTACAACAAAGCAAGAAATAAACTAATAAGTCCACTTCTTATTTCTAAAAATCAAAATTTATATTATGGCAAACATGGATTTATCAGCACAAAAGAATGCTCAACAATGGTTAGACAGTAATTCCATTGATTCTTCAACAAAAGATATTATTAAGGATATGATGCTAAATAATATTGAGCAGTTTAATGAATCGTTCTATAGAAATCTTGAATTTGGAACAGGAGGACTTAGAGGCATAATGGGAATTGGGACAAATAGAATGAATCAATATACTGTTGCAATGGCAACTCAAGGCTTTGCAAATTATATTATTGAATCTAACCCCAATAAAGAAATTAAAGCAGTAATATCATTTGATAATAGGAATAACAGTAAGGAGTTTGCACAAATAACTGCAAGGGTAATGGCTGCAAATGGATTTACAGTTTTTCTTTTTAAGGAACTTCGTCCAACGCCAGAGCTTAGTTATGCAGTTAGATATTTTGGATGCGATGCTGGAGTAATGTTAACGGCTTCTCATAATCCTAAAGATTATAATGGTTATAAGGCATATTGGAATGATGGAGGACAATTAGTTTCTCCTCACGATACTCTTGTAATTGAGAAGGTAATGAAGATTACTGACTATTCTCAAGTTAAGATTCAAGAGAATTTGGATAATATTACAATTCTTGAAAAGAGTTTTGATGATAAATACTTAGAAGAAGTACTTAAATTAAGTCTTAACCCTCAAATAATAAATAAACATTCCGATATAAAAATATGCTATACACCTTTGCATGGAACAGGAATAACTTTAGTTCCAAAAGCATTGGAGATGTATGGATTTAAGAATATAAATATTGTAAGCCAGCAAGCCATAATTGATGGTAATTTCCCAAGTTGCAAGAGTCCTAATCCTGAAGAACACTCTGCTATGGAGTTGGGAATTAAACTTGCAAAGGAAATTGATGCAGATATTCTTTTAGCAACAGACCCTGATGCCGATAGGGTTGGAATTGCAGTTAAAGACCAAAGCGATGAATTTATCCTTATTAATGGTAATCAAACAGCAACAGTTCTTACCTATTATATTTTAAAGAACTTAAAAGAAAATTCAAAGCTTAAGGGCAATGAATATACAATTAAAACAATTGTTACTTCAGAGCTTATAAAGAAAGTATCTGAAAGTTTTGGAGTTAAGAACTATGATGTGTTTACCGGCTTTAAGTTTATTGCAGATAAAATCCTTCAATTGGAAGGGAAGGAAAAATATATTTGTGGAGGGGAGGAGAGTTATGGTTTTTCAATAGGGGATTTTGTAAGAGATAAAGATGCTGTTTCTGCTTGCTGTATGATAGCTGAGGTATGTGCTTGGGCTAAGGAGCAGGGAAAAACTTTCTTTGATATTTTGCTTGACATTTATTTAGAATATGGTTTCTTCAAGGAAGAATTAATATCTATAACAAAACAAGGAAAGCAAGGAGCAGAAGAAATCCAAAATATGATGCTTGCTTTTAGAAAAAACCCTCCAAAAACTCTAATAGGTCTTGAGGTTGTTAGAATTAAAGACTATCAAAAGCAATTAAATATTGACTTAAAAAACAATACTGAGCAAGCGCTTGACTTCCCTAAATCAAATGTCCTTCAATTTTTCTTGGAAGATGGAAGCAAAGTATCTGTACGTCCTTCTGGAACAGAGCCTAAAATAAAGTTCTATTTTGGAGTCTATAATAAACTCAATTCAATTGAAGACTACCCTGAGCTTCTGAAAAAAGCAAATGAAAAGATAAGTAGAATTATTGGCGAGCTTGGACTAAAATAATAAATCAATTCATTAATAATAAGATTGATCTTAACTCTAAATTAGAAAATAGTTCTTTTGTAATTTCCTTTCGACAATAATATTTTAAGAAAATAATAATATTCAAAATATTTTTCCGTTTTCTTGTTCAAAATGACTTTAAAAGATTAAATCATGAAAAATAATATAATATTCTTATTCGCTTTATTACTGGTTTTTAGTAATAATATTTATTCTCAGGCAAGTGCTCCCAAATTAGGAGGAGTTAGTGGGAAAGTGTTAAATAAAAACACAAATGATCCAATACCTTATGCAAATGTTATGATATTAGGCTCAACATTAGGCTCCTCAACAGATGATAAAGGTTTTTTTGAAATTAAGGATGTTCCAGTAGGATTTGTTAGAATCGTTGTAAGTGTTGTTGGATATAAATACGTTATTTCTGATGAGTTGCAAGTCTTCAACAATCATAGTGCATACACTATTATTAAAATGGAAGAAGCTCCAAAAGACCTTCTGGAAGTAAATATTGTTGCGGTTAAGGAAAAAAGTAAGGAATCTCCAATATCTCTTAGAACAATTTCTCTTCAAGAAATTGAAAAATCTCCTGGAAGTAATCGAGATGTTTCTAAAGCAGTTCAAAATCTTCCTGGAGTTGCTGCAGGAGCTGTAAATAGAAATGACTTAATTGTTAGAGGAGGAGGTCCTTCTGAAAATGTTTTCTTCTTGGATGATGTTGAAATTCCTATTATTAATCACTTTGCAACTCAAGGAGCTTCAGGTGGAGCAGTAGGAATTCTTAACCCAGATTTTGTTCGTCAAGTAGATTTTCTTTCAGGAGCATTTCCTTCCAATAGAGGAGGAGCATTAAGTTCGGTTATGAACATTAAACAAAAAGAAGGCTCAAGAGATAAGATGCACTTCAAAGGCTCAATTGGTGCTTCTGACCTTGCTCTAACTTTTGATTTGCCAATAAAGGATAATAATCTTCTTTTTTCATACCGTAGAAGTTATCTTCAATTCCTTTTTACTGCCTTAGGACTTCCTTTCTTGCCCACATACGATGATATACAGTTCCGCTATAAATGGAATATTGACCAAAAGAATGAAATTCTATTTCTTGGACTTGCAGCCTTTGACAGGTCAGAACTTAATCTTAATATAGATAATCCAGATGAATCTCAACAATATCTTTTAAATACTTTGCCAGACTATAATCAATTGAGCTATACTGTTGGGGCAGTTTACAAACATTATAATGATAACTCTGTTGATATGGTTGTTCTTAGTAGAAATATGTTAAGAAATGCTTTTGACAAATACACTAATAATGATAAAAACCTTCCAAAAATCTTTGATTACTCTTCTGTTGAAGCAGAAAACAAATTAAGATATGAAAAAAGATATACAACCCTTCCTTTTGACCTTAGCTTTGGGGCAAATGCTCGTTATTCAAAATACACGAACAATAGCAATAGAACAATTAATATAAATAATGTATTGATTGCAGACAAATACAACTCATTAATTGATTTATTCTCTTATGGACTTTTTGTACAAACTGGAGATGCTTACTTTAAAGAAAGGCTTAAACTTGGAATGGGAGCAAGATTTGATGGAAATACCTATTCTAATTTAATGTCAAACCCATTAGTTCAGTTCTCTCCTCGAATTTCTGCTTCATATCTTTTCAATGAACATTTATCAATAAATGCAAATGTTGGACACTACACCAAAGAACCTTCCTACACTTCAATGGGATATAAAGACTCAAATGATGTTTTTGTGAATAAGGATAATTTAAAGTACATTCATGTTAATCATTATGTTTTAGGATTTGAATTTAACACAAAAGCAAAGATTAAAGCAAGTGTTGAAGGTTTCTACAAACAATATTATAACTATCCAATAACTCTTAATGAAGGAATAAGCCTTGCAAGTAAGGGAAATGATTTTGGAGCAGTTGGTGATGAACCTCTAATTTCAGACGGAAAAGGAAGAGCCTATGGTATTGAAGCTCTATTTACTGCAAATGATATTAAGAAATTTAATATTTATGCTGTCTTCACTTATTTTATTTCAGAGTTTACAGATATACAAGGTAAATATGTTTCATCCTCTTGGGATAATAGATTTATTTTGAATTTGACTGCAAGCCGTAAGTTTAAATACGACTGGTTGGTAAGTGCTCGTTGGCGTTTGATAGGAGGGAGTCCTTACACTCCAATTGATGAATATGTTTCCTCTCAAAGACAAATTTGGGATGTAAGAAATCAACCTTATTTAGATTACACAAAATTCAACACACTTCGTTTAGGGAACTATCATCAGTTAGATATTAGAGTGGATAAAGAATTTGCTTGGAAGAATTTTGATATAACCTTATATCTTGACATCCAAAATGTATATAACTTCAAATCAGAATCAGAACCTATCTACACTAATTTAAATACTGATGGTACTCCTAACATAGCACCAAACAACCAAGAGTACATACTTAGAAAGATTTCAACCACAAACGGAACAATACTTCCAACCTTTGGTCTAATTGTCTATTTCTAAAAAAATTAAATAAAGAATTTCTAAGGGTTTATACTGATTATTGAGAAACAAATACTATTTTTGTTTAATCAAATTGATAAGTTATGAAAAAACCCTTAGCATTATTCTTAATTATTAATCTATTTCTTACAAACTTATATGCACAATCAAGCCTAAGTTCTGTTATTTATGATTCAATAAATAATATTGTATATTCAGGAGATACAATTCAACTTAATTGTGCAAATCCTTCAATTGTTTTAAGCCCAAAAATATTTGCTCCAGGTTCCACAAATTCTTATATAGTTGATTCTATACCATACAATCCTCCTTGTCCTTACACAATTTCACCAAATGCTATAGATTATACTATACCTCAGGATGATATGTGGGGAATATTGATGAATTTTAATTTTGGTTTACCATCAAGTGTTCCTCTATTTAATTTTTCCTTTTATGGTCAAAATGATTTACAATTTTATGTTATTGGATCAAATGGAATTTTATCATTTGATCAATCAGTAGCGTCTGGGAATGATTATTTGACAAACTATGAATCAAGAAATTTTTGCGAATGGCATCTTCCAGATACACCTATCCCTAATGCCAGTTTATATAAAAACTGTATATTTAGTCCTTACCATGATACATATTTTAATGAAGATAGTATTGGAAAACTGTATTTTCAAGTAATTGGTGAATATCCATTTAGACAATTTGTATTAAGTTTTGTAAATGTATCAATGTATGCGTGTAATGAAATGAGAGCTTGTCATATGATAGTTTTATATGAAACTACAAATGTAATTGAGTTTTATATGCAAAGCAAACCTTTGTGCGATAGATGGAATGAAGGAAAAGCAATTTTAGGCATTCAAAATGCTGATGGAACTCAAGCAACAGTTGTTTCAAACTATAATCTCCCTAATCAATGGACTGCAACAAATGAAGCATGGAGGATAAGACCTAATTCTCAACTTAGTAATTCTTCAAAATGGTATAAAAGGTCTTTATCGTCAAATAATAGAACAGAGGTTAGTTCAACAAATGGAAGTATTCTTGCTTTTACTGATTCAATTGAAGGAGGACAATATTATATTTTAGAAACAAGTTTTTATGCTTTAAATGGAGATACAATAACTATTTCAGATTCTTGTTTGGTTTTACCTCAAACAGCTTTGGCTAATAGTCATTATGGAACTACTATCGACGCTATAATTTGTAGTGGAGACACATATTATTTAAATGGATTTAATGAAAACTCAACAGGCATATATTCAAGACTTGTCCAAACTTCAAATGGTTGCGATAGTACAGTTACTCTCAATCTTTTAGTTGATACAATCCAAACGCCAACTAATTTAACTATTAATTCTGATACTAATTATCTTCAATTAGAATGGGAAGGAAATGGAGAAAGGTATATAATTTATCGTAACGAAGATTCAATAGGAATTACTACTCAAAAAATCTATATTGACAGAAACCTTGTTCAAGGAATAAACTATTGTTATAAAATTAGGGCGATAAATACTACTTGCGAAAGTGAATTAAGCAATATAGAATGTGCAATGTTGTTAAATTTAAATAGTGAAATAGATAGTAAAATCAGTATTTCTCTTTATCCAAATCCAACTGAAAAGGAAACAAAATTGGAAATAGAAGGTTTGACTGAAGATGCGGATGTTTTTGTTTTGGATTTGAATGGAAGAATTTTGAATACATATAAATATAGTTTAGATCAAAAACAATTAATTATTGACGTTAGTGGATTTGCAAAAGGAGTTTATTCGATTAAAGTCAATAGCTCAAATTTCAATACAGTGAAAAAAATTGTTGTAAATTAGATTCTAGAATTAATACATTTCTAATTTAATTCAATTCTAAATTTCTTCTTAGTTCATAAAATATCTCTTCTGTTTTATCTAATTTTTCTTTATTTACTTCTTTGGAAATAAGGCTTTAATATATTTAATCATTGTTGTCCGGTAAAAATCCAAAACACTAATATTAACCTTTTAACTATTTGATAATCATCAATAGGCTTTATACTTCAAAAAGTCAAGCC
>DHDW01000024.1:0-3881 GCA_002399565.1 Bacteroidales bacterium UBA4866
GTTTGCCATAACTTAATTGCACTCTTGTTGTTCCTTTTGTGTATCCAACGGCAAAATTATAGTAGTGAACTTTCTCTCCTTGAAGTTTTCCGTAGTTCCATTGGTCAGTTGCTGCAATAAAGAATTTACCTCCCAAATTATATTCAATTGTTCCTTGAATCCAATCTCCAGCTGCCCATTCTCCATAATTTTGTTCAGTCAAAAGAAGTTGAACCTCATATCTTAGTGAGCTTCTATTCTTTAGTTTTTGAGTTAAATCGGCTGCAAAAATATTTGCATAAATAAATTTTTCTCCTTGATGACCTATTGCAATTGGATTAAAGGTTTGATAAGAATACATAAGGTTTAGTTTAAAATCTGAACTAAGTTTTTTACCTAACTCTAAATTTAATTCCTCAAAATATATTTCATCTCCAGCTTTAAAGAAAGAAGATGAATATCCTTCAGTTCCTTCATAATTGCCAGCAGGGTTTAGATGAACATATTCCTTATCTATTGAATTTGCTATTGAATAGTTTAACTTAAGGTCTGCTCCGTATTTTCCTCCTAAGAATGTATTCTTTTTTAATTTATAGATAATATCTGCTTGAATACCCATTTCTCCATTCACTTGTGTTGCGTAAGGATACATTGCAAAAAGAGAGTATGAATGTTGACGAGTTAGGGCAGGAAGATAATTTACATTAAGCATATTTCCTGTTTCTCCTCTTTTTGACTTATAACTCATATTATCTATTCTCTTTGCAGAAACATTTATTCCTAATCCTTTAGCTGCATAGCCCAATGATAAATAGGCTGCCTCTCCTTTATGGAATATGTATCCATTAACAGCATTTGGGTCTTGTCCTTTTTGCGCATACTCAGCATTTAGATTAAAAGCCTTATAGGACATTTGCAATCTTGCAGCTGCTGAGCCAATATTTTCAGGCATAGTAAGTTTATAATTATCCCCTGATATAGGGTCAATAATAAATCTATCCTCTGCTCTATCGAAAACACTAACATAACTTCCTCCTGCAATAATTTGTAAAGGAGATTGTTCTAACTTTTTGAAAAGAGAATTGATTGATACCTCAGCATCAATTCCTCTTACCAAACCAAAATTATCACTTTCCCATATCTTTTGCCAATAGTAGCGTTGTTTGCCAACTACTGCTTTTAATGCAACTCCCTTAATTGGGCGAGCAATAACTTTTAAACCATCCATTGCATTGTCCAATCCAAGATTTCTTTCTTCGTATGAACGGAAAATTAAACCATTGCCAAACTGCTCATAGAAATTTCCTGCTGTAATCTCTAAATAGTCTTTCTTATAAGAAGCAAATCTATAGGCAAGTCCTGCTCCTTTGTATTGTGGGTCAAATCCAAGAATTGGGTTTAGATAAGCTTCAAAACGCATTCCTGCAGAAAAATCTCCATTTGTGTAAAGGATATTTGTAAATGCATTCATTAAAAGCTTTTCACTTACTTTCTCTGCTCCAATTATAGAATCTTCTTCTGATGCTTGAACATCCATTTGAAAATTTCCAGTTACTTTTCCTCCAAAAATATCTTGTGAAAATCCATTGAAAGAAAAAGCAATTAGAAATATAGCTAATAATAATTTCTTCATACTATTTTAATTCTTCTCCTTTAACAACTTTCTTATATACTTCAATTAAGTTTTCTTCATCACCAGGAGCATATCCAACATGTTGCCAAACAATTTCTCCTTTTTCATTTACTATAAAAGTGTGAGGAGGATTATTTACTCCTAAAGCACGTTTAAGCTCTGAGTTTTGATCTAAAACAACTTCATAACCCCAATCAGAACCACTAACAAGTGGTTTTACCTTTGGACAAGTACGAGCATCATCAATTGAAACAGCATAAATTTTTATTCCAGTTTCTTTTTGCCAATCATCATATAGTTCTGCCATTGCATTCAATTCCATTAAGCAAGGTTTGCACCATGTTGCCCAAAAGCAAATAACAAATGGTTTTCCTTCATTTGAAAATTCGGAAGCTTTAATTGTTTTTCCATCTAAAGTATTTATAGACAAAGTAGGAAGAGTAGATTTTGAGTTGTTTGTTTGTGCGTTAATTGTTATGCCACATAAAAGTATTGCGACAAAGATTAAAATAAACTTTTTCATTTTTTTACGTACTTAAATTTTATATTAGATTAATTATTAACTTTCTCGTTTTGCAGATAAATATAGCAAATCAATTAAACTACTCTTACTTTCAGAGTCTTTAAATCTATTTAGTTGTATTTCGGCTAAATGACAAAACATCTTGACCTTTTCTTCTGACTTATCAATAAAGCCTTCGTCTCTCACTCTATTAATTAAATCAAGTATATCTTTTTCTTTTTTATTGTCTTGTTGGATAAATTCCAATATTTCTTCTCTCTCTTTTGGAGAAGATTCATTCAATAGAAATATTAATGGAAGAGTTATCTTCTTTTCTTTTATATCGTTTCCAAAAGGCTTACCTGTGTTGTATTCGGGGAAGAAATCCAAAATATCGTCTCTAATTTGAAAAGCCAATCCCATGTAATAGCCAAAAGACTTTAAGTTTTGTATTTCTTCAGTGGAAGCTCCAGTACTCATTGCTCCAATTTCAGCTGCAACTTCCATCATAGCAGCAGTCTTATTGCTTATTACTTTGAAATAACTTTCTTCACTATAATCTTTTCTCTCAGAAACATCTTTCTGCATCAACTCTCCTAAAGGTAACTTGCTTGTTATTTTCGCAAAAATTGGCAGGAGCTTAAAGTCACTTTCTGTTTCTAAAATCTCAAGACATTTTCCATAAAGATAATCTCCATAAAGAACAGCAGTGTTGTTTCCCCATTTGAAGTTTAAAGTATCTTTTCCTCTTCTTTTATCACTCTCATCAATAACATCATCATGAACTAAGGAAGCAGTATGAAGTAATTCCAAAATTAAGGCACATCTTATTGTCTGACTTGTAACTCCATTTGTAGCCTTTGCTGAAAGAAATGTTAGAATAGGGCGTATCTTTTTTCCTGATTGATGAAGAATATAATCTGATATATCATCAATAAAGAAACCTTCTACAGAAACGCTTTCAGTAAAACGTTTATCAAAAAGCTCCAAGTAATCACGTATTGGGTGTGTTATGTTTTTTAAATCCATCTCTTCTAAAAATAAGATTACAAAAGTACTATAAATTTTATATTTATCAATTTTTGTTACCCTTTTATAGGCTTTTTTCAAAATTTGTACTGATTTTTATTCTGACCATATTTAATATGATATTTTCTATAGCTTTCTCTTTGTATTGTATAATTCTAATTTATTATTTGACAAAACATCACAAACAAATCTTTCAGTTCTAATATAATTTCTTTTCAGTTCTAATCGTTTTTACTGATATTTGCAAAAAATTAATCGGATATGTTATTTAATGAAATTGTATTTGGGCCAATACATAGCAGGAGATTAGGAAATTCTTTAGGGATTAATCTCTTGCCAACTCACAAAAAACTTTGCAATTTTGATTGCGTTTATTGTGAATGTGGATGGAATGAAGACACAAAAGAAATTGTTGATTTGGTCCCTCAAAAAAAAGATATAGAGAAAGAACTTAAAGAGAAATTAATTCTCTTTAAGGAAAACGGAACAATTATTGATTCAATAACTTTCTCAGGAAATGGAGAACCAACCCTACATCCTGAGTTTTGTGAAATTATTGATATGGTTGTTCAGTATAGAAATCTTTATGCTCCAAAAGCTAAAATATCTGTACTTTCAAATGCGACAAATCTTTTAAAAGATGATATTTTTAATGCCTTACATAAAATTGATAATCCAATCTTAAAGCTTGATTCTGCAAACCCAGAGATGTTTTACGCAATTAGTAAGGCTAACCCT
>DHDW01000024.1:3986-8941 GCA_002399565.1 Bacteroidales bacterium UBA4866
GCTAACCCTAAGTTAATTAGTTTAGAAAAGGTTAAAGAGAAATTGATTCTTTTTGGAAAGGATGCAATAATGCAAACTTTACTTCTAAGAGGTGAAAATGATGGACAAATTATTGACAACACAACTCAAGAAGAGTTTTCTGCTTGGTTGGAAGTTGTTAAAAAGGTTAAGCCTCGAATGGTTATGCTTTATGCTATCGATAGAGTTACTCCTGAAAGCAATTTGGAGAAACTAAGCATAGAAGAATTAGAAACATTTGCTCAAAAAGTTAGAGCTCTTGGGATTGAAACAAAAACCTATTAATGCTATATGGTATCAGTTCCCACAACGAAGAAAATAGACTCCATTCTAACACATAAGTTTTGGGGCTATGTGTTTTTAGCTTTTGTTATTTGGCTAATGTTCTATTCTACTTTTTACATTGGAGAGTATCCAATGCAATGGATGCAAGCAGGTTTCGACTGGCTAAGTCAATTAGCTCACACAAAATTGCCAGATGGTGTAATCTCCGATTTAATTTCCTATGGAATAATTCAGGGTGTAGGAGGAGTGGCTATATTCTTGCCAAACATAATAATTTTGTTTTTCTTTATATCCTTAATGGAAGCTACTAATTATATGTCGCGAGTGGCTTGGCTTATGGATAATCTTATGCATAAAATTGGACTTCATGGGAAAAGTTTTGTTCCAATGATAATGGGGTTTGGGTGCAATGTTCCTGCAATTATGGCTACACGTTCAATTGAAAACAAAAAGGATAGGCTCTTAACAATGCTTATAATTCCTTTTATGTCCTGTTCTGCAAGATTGCCTGTATATATTCTTTTAATTGGCACTTTTTTTCCTAAATATCCTGTTCTTGTACTCTGTATTTTATATCTTTTTGGTGTTATACTTGCAATTTTATTTGCAATTGTTTTCAAAAGAACAATTATTAAAACACTAAGCACTGAATACGAAATTCTTCTACCTCAATATAAAATACCTACTTGGAGAAGCATTAAGCCAATTATATGGTTTAACACAAAGGATTATTTAAAAAAGATAGCTGGAATTGTTCTAATTGCTTCTGTAATTATATGGTTCCTTTTCAACTATCCTAATCCTCACGATACTGGAAATAGTTTTATTTCCTATATTGGTAAATTTATTGAGCCTATCTTACTTCCTATAGGCTTTGACTGGAAAATGGGAATTGGCCTTTTGGCAGGAATTAGTGCGAAAGAACTTATTGTTAGTACTATTAGTGTTCTTGCTCCTACCTTTACTATTGCATCGGCAGCAAGCTTCTTAGCCTTTGTTTTGATATACTTCCCTTGCATTGCAGTTTTTGCAGTTGTTTGGAAAGAAAGCGGTAAGCTTCGCTGGGCTATATTCCTTGCTCTTTACACAACTATCTTAGCTTGGATAATTGCATTTTTAGTTTATAATATTGCTTTATGGATAATATAAGAAAAGAAAAGTCTGAACTAAGAAAACTAATTAAGGAACTAAAGAAAGTTCATTCTTTTGAGCAAAAGAAAGAGATGTCAAAGCCAATTTGGGAAGAAATTGAAACTAAGGAATGGTTTAAAGACGCAAAAGTAGTTTTAATGTATTGGTCAATGAAAGATGAGCTACACACTCATGATTTTATTATTAAATGGTATAAAGAAAAAACAATTCTTCTCCCTTGTGTTGAAGGAGATATTTTGAAAATTAGACAGTTTGAAGGTATTGAATCGATGAAAGAAGGTGTTGCATTTTCTATATTGGAACCCACAGGAAAGGAGTTTGTGGATATTCACTTAATTGATTTAATGATAATTCCTGCCCTTGCCTTTGATAAGGAAAATAATCGTTTGGGAAGAGGAAAAGGTTTTTATGACAAACTGCTTGAAAATTCTAACACTTTAAAGGTTGGGGTTTGTTTCCCTTTCCAGTTTTTAGACAAGATACCTACCGAAGAGTTTGATGTTAAAATGGATTATGTAATAAAATGAAGAAAAAACAACTTTTTTTAATTGCCTCACTAACAGGAATTCTATTAGCTTTAGCATGGCCTACCTTTGGTTTTGCTCCAATTTTATTTATTGCACTTGTTCCTATTCTTTGGGTTGAAAACCACATTGCAGACAATAAAGAGAAATTCTCCAAATTTGCAGTTTTTAATTATAGTTTTTTCGCATTTCTTATTTTCAATCTACTCACTTCCTATTGGATAGTCTATGCAACATTCTTTGGATTGTTTGCTCCTTTTCTTAATGCATTTTTAGGGGGAATAGTTTTTCAAACATATCATAATATAAAGAAGATTCTTTTCAATAATAGCAAAGGCTTTTTTGTTCTTCCAATTCTTTGGATTAGCATTGAGTTTTTACATCATCACTGGGAATTAACATGGCCTTGGATGACCTTTGGAAATGGCTTTTCTACAATGCCTATTATGGTTCAATGGTATGAATATACTGGAGCTTTTGGGGGCTCTCTTTGGGTTTGGATTACAAACTATTTTGCTTACCAAACAATTAAACAAATAGGGATTAGCGACAAAGCAGCTAAGCTAAAACTAATTAGGGAAAAACTATTTACCATCAATCTTTTGAAATTTGCTCTAATAATTATTATCCCTATTTCTCTTTCACTGATAATTTGGAAAGGCTTTGAGGAAGAAAAAAATGCTCCAGTTGATGTTGTTGTTTTGCAACCCAATTTAGAGCCTTATGATGAAACAAAGATGCTTTCAAATAATGAAATAGTTAATCTACTAATTTCTCTTTCTGAACAAAAGGCAGACCAAAATACAAGTTTTATACTTGCTCCAGAAGGATGTTTGGAAGAAAGAATTTGGGAAGACCAAATACAGGATAACTACAATCTTGCAAAACTAAGTAATTTCGTTTCCAAATATCCCAAATCTCAATTGATTGTGGGTTCATTTACACGTAGATTGCAAACGGAAGGAGAAAGAACAGAAGCCTCAAGGAAGATAGAGTTTGCACCTCTACCCTACTATTCAGTTTATAATAGTGCCATTCAAATTAAGAAGAACAATAATTTTGAAGTATATCACAAAGCAAAACTTGTTCCAGGAGTTGAGAGACTTCCTTTTAAGAAATATATTGGTAAGATTTTAGACTTTGCCATTAAGTTGGGAAACCTTCCCGTTGGAACACTTGCCGTTGATGATAATCATAACCTTTTTGAATCTGAAAGCTCAAAAGTTAAAATAACAACTCCTATTTGCTATGAATCAATTTATGGAGAATTTGTTGCAAAAAGAGTTAGAGAAGGAGCAGGAATAATATTTATTATTACTAACGATTCTTGGTGGAGAGACACTCAAGGCTACAAACAACACGCTTCTTACGCTTCCCTTAGAGCCATTGAAACAAGACGCCCAATTGCAAGAAGTGCTAATACAGGTACATCTTGTTTTATTTCTCCAAAAGGAGAAGTAAGTCAAAAAACTAAATTCTGGGAACAAGATGTAATTAAAGCATCTCTTGTACCCCAAACCAAACTAACATTCTACGTAAAATACGGCGACTACATAGCCCGCATTTGCCTATTCTCTTCAATAATTATTATTCTAATTGGAATTGTTTATAAAATTAGAAAAAGATATGAAAAGAAGTAGATTAATTATCTTACTTTTATTAATTATTGTTTCTGTTTCTTGCAAAGAAAAGAATAAAGATGGAGTAGCAAAAATTGATTACTACGAAATCAATAATGATTTACTTTATCCAGTCCTTGACACCTTGGTCATTATGGAAGAGAAAGGATATACTAAATTAATTAATTTTAGTTATAAAGATAGTATAAAACAATTATCCTTTGATAGTTATGAAAACACTTATGTTTTCAATCAAAATCATGTAAAGGGTATGTATGGAGTATTTGAATACAAAGGCTTTATATTCTATTTTTACGAGGGTGATATTGATAATATACAAAATTGGCTAAAAAACACAGGAAAGAAAAGAGATATTAAATATCAATATCAAAAAGAGTGGTTTATTGGTGGTTGGTATTGGTATTATTTTAATCTTGAAAAAGATAAATTTGTGCTTACTGAATCCACAAAAGATATTCTTTATAATGAAGATTAAGAAATAGAATATAATGTTCTTATATTACTTCCCATACTGATAATGCCCAATTATCTTAAATTCAAACAGACAATCTCCCAACACCTGCCCCTCTCCAATATTGTGAACTATTAAATACCTCTTTTTATCTAAAGATTTTTTATTAGAAACAATCCCAATATGTGTTATTCCTTTACCCAAATCCCAACAAACAATATTACCTGGTTTATAATCTTCAGGGTTATTTGTAATACTTTTTACTTTACCATGTCTTGCAAAGAATGTCATTAGATTGGGAACTCGTCTATGATCAATATTTCTATCCGTTGATTTTAATCCCCAGTTCTTTGGATACTTATTAAAATTTGATTTCATATCCTCATGAACCTCCTTTTGCAAATCAATCACCATTTTCCTATAAGCTCTAATCACAACATCAGTACATACACCCTTATCCGAAGGAACATCACCATTCGGATATGCAATCACAATATATGCTGGATCATAAGCAACTTTTTGTTTTGTAAGAACTAAAACAGAGTCAGCAAGTCTTTGATAAAAATTTGTTTGAGAGTTAGCTATCCCAGAACTAAATAATAATATTAATATTAGAATAGGGTTTTTTTTCATATATTTTACTATTTTTCAATCACAAAGATAGCAATTATATTAAACAAAGGTTGCTTATTTTATTTTATTATTGTAATTTTTTATTGAACTTATTTATAAAATTAAGCTTAGAAATGAAAAGAAGTAGATTATTCATTATGCTCTTCTTACATTCTTTTCTTAATTTTTAACCGAGAGCAATGATTAATTATTTACCCTTATTCTAACCAAACAAAGATTTAGAAAATTAAAACTTCGTTTCAGTAAATTAAA
>DHDW01000024.1:9065-13501 GCA_002399565.1 Bacteroidales bacterium UBA4866
AAATTAAAACGAAGAAAGAAAAAATTAAAACAAGGTTTCAGTAGAATATTATAAGGTAATAATTTGAATTAGCTTAATTATTGTATTTTTGCGCTTTGTTTTATGTAAATTTTAATTTGAGAAGATATGTTTAAGAAGGTTCCACACACTTATGTTATTATTTTTGGATTGATTGTCCTTGCTGCTATTGCTACTTGGTTTGTTCCCGCTGGAGAGTTTTTGAGGGAAAAACAAATTACTGAGAGTGGAAAGGTTATTAATGGAGTTGTTAATGGTAGTTATCACAGGGTGGACCAAGCTCCTCAAACCTGGCAAGTAATGTCTGCTTTCTTTAAGGGTTTTCAAAAAGCTCCTGCAATTATTGCTTTCCTACTTATTTTGGGTGGTGCATTTTGGATTTTGAATGAAACCAAGGCTATTGATATGGGAGTGCAGTCATTTTTAAATTATAGCAACAGATTAGAAAGGTTCAGGTTTTTGCGATGGATTGGAGTAAATAATCTTATCATTATACTTATAATGGTAATGTTTTCTTCCTTTGGAGCTATATTTGGAATGAGTGAGGAAACGATTGCTTTTGTAATAATTTTTGTTCCTTTAGCAATAAGTATGGGTTATGATTCCATTGTGGGAGTCTGTATGTGCTTTTTGGCTGCTGGTTTAGGTTTTGCTGGTTGTGTTTTAAATCCTTTTACTTTGGGTATTGCTCAAGATATTGCAGGAATTAAAATGTTTAGTGGTATTGAGTATAGATTGGTGATGTGGTTTATTATAACTGGATTGGGTATTGCTTATGTTTTGTGGTATGCAAAAAAAGTTAAGAAAAATCCAAGTAAGTCTATAATGTTTGAAGAAGATAACTATTGGAGAGAAAACCACGATTCAGCTCAAAAGCTTGAAGCTTCAAAAGCTAATAAAGGAACTTGGCTTGCTTATTTTATTGCTTCTGCAACAATTATAGCTTACTCTGTTTATGTTGGTTTAAACTCTAATTTGTTTAAAGGTGGTTTTTCAACTTATATATTGCTATTAGTTTTAGCAATAATTTTTATTGTAAGTGGATATAAGATGTTGAAGAAATCTGTTCAAATGTTTTGTTTGTCAATTCTAATTTTCACAATCATATATCTTATAGTTGGGGTTATGATTTTTGAATGGGATTTTGTGCAAATTGCAGCTCTTTTCTTTACAATGGCTATTGTTACTGGAATGGCAATGGGTAAGGATGCTTCAGATATTTCAAAGCTTTTTATTGCTGGTGCTAAGGATATGTTAAGTGCTGCTTTGGTTGTGGGCTTGGCAAGTGGTATTATTGTTATTTTGGAAGATGGAAAGATTATTGACACCTTCCTTAACTCTGTTGCAACCTCAATTAATGGCTCTGGTCCAGTTGGTGCATTAAGTCTTATGTATGGTTTCCAATCTATATTAAATGCTATTATAACTTCAGGAACTGCAAAGGCTGCAATGCTTATGCCAATGTTTAGAGAGATAGCTCTTATGACCGATATTCCTCTTCAATCTGCTGTTACAGCTTTCCATATTGGAGATGGATTTACCAATCTTATTACTCCAACATCAGGAGTTTTGATTGCTGTTTTGGGTTTGGCTAAAATTCCTTATGCAAAATGGGTTAAATGGTCTTGGAAGTTTATTTTAGCTATGGTTATTTTGGGTTGGATTCTTTTATTGCCAACTGTTTTAATTCAATTGCCTGGATTTTAAAAACTCATAACTAAATTAAGTCTGATTCCCCATTTCTTATATTCAGGTAAACCTTCGGCGTAGGTTATTCTTCTTATGTATTCCACTCCAATAAGGTTAAAGAGATTTTGAAAACCTGCTCCTACTTCAATATAAGGTTTATCCGTAAAGGTTTTTACATACTCTTTATCAATCATAAACCTATTTCCATCCCTTAATCCTCCATAGGTTGCTTTGAAATTTATTTCTTCTCTTAATCCCAATTCTCTTATTAGAGGTATACGATTAAATAATATCCCATTTAAATTATATATCGCAAAGAGTTGAACATATTTGTCTGAGAAGAACTCCATTGTGCTCATCAGGTTGAAAGCTGATTGATGATAAATTACACTATTATAAGTTGTGTTTGTGAACAAATAAGGAGAAAGCATCTTTCCCCAAATATAACCACCTTCTGCCCAAAACATCATATAACCAAATGGGTTAAGGTTAAGCTTTCGATATGCCTTTACTTTAAGAAGATGAGTATTTTCAAATCCAAGTTCATAGTTAATATTCATTGAGGTATAGTTACCTGCAAGTTGAACTCTTGCTTGATTTCTCTGTATCCATTTACCATTAAATACAATGTTTAAATTAATACCAAGTCTATCGTAACGAAATCCTGTAATTTCTTTTCCATATAAATTGGCAAAATTCCAATCGCCATAAGCTCTCACTTCTTGAAGAGTTAGGTAGGGATTAAAACTAATTCCTTTTCTTGTTTCATACATCCATTGAAGAGTTAGAGCTTTTTGAAATGCAAGTTTATAATCCACAATATCTGTTATGGATAGGGTTATTCGGTCGTAGTTGCTGTTGAATATTGTTCTGCCAGGGATGAATGTATTGTTGGTATATTTTACTCCAATAAAATGAGCAGGAAATCCATTAGGGTTTTTGGTTAGGGAGTTGAAACTATATTTTAAATCTACCTCATATTTGAATTTCTTATCTACAGTTCCATAGGCCAACATCCAATTAACATACCAGTTGCGACTAAGTTTATAGTTTGTTTTGCCACTAAAACGATATCTTTCGCCCTCAACCTTATTGAAAGAAAACAAATTATCTATTGGCCCAATTTCCAAAGGTCCCATAAGCAAATATCCTCCATAGAAAATCTCAGAAAGATATTTTGTTACCCTAAACCAAGTTACTGAATTAAGACTATCGGGCAATTGATAGGTCTTTATTTCTGTTTCGGTTAGAGGAGAAAGTCTATTTTCTTGGGTAATCTCAAAATCTTTGAGGTCTTTTTCTTTCATAAGTTCATAAGGCTCAAAAATTGGTTGAGAATAAGTATTTATGCTATAACCATAGGTCTTTAGGGAATAAAAATTCATCTTAGCATAAATAGCATCTTCAACAATATAAGTAACCTCCTGCTTCTTCCCATCAATTTCCAATGAGTCTGTTCTGTAGGTTTGAATAAAATCAATCTTATCAATAAAGTTAATATTCGATTTTTCAGGGATAGATAGTTTTGCACTTATTAGTTGGTATTTACTATCGTTTGTTATATATAAATAACCCATAAAACCTATGTCGTAGAGGTTTCTTGGAATGAATGAAAGCTGAATGCATTCCTTATCATTAACCAAAAGGGTATCTTCAATAAAGAATTTATAGAAAGTTGGAGCCAAACGATTGATTGGACTCATTATCTGATGTCCCAAAACATCTACATAGGTTTGATAAAGGTTTATTTTTTGAAAAATACTTGAACGCATCTGTTTTGCATCATCTTCAGTTACCTGGTCTGTTAAATTAACATGTTTTACTGCTATTCGTTGCTCATCAAGTTTCCCTCCATCCTTACAAAAGATTTTTGTTATCTCCTCAAAGAAATATAATGGTAAATAGTTCTTGCTGCCATAATAGGTTTGGTCTAAGGATTGCATAAGATTAACAACAGGACGAAGACGTATTTTATTTAAAAGAGTATCGTTGGTTGGATCAAGAGCAATTAATGATTTGTTGTGAGAGGAATATTGCAAAGGACAATGATTTAAAATAGAATTCTTATCCCTGTTTTCAACTACCTTTTCAATTAAATCAACGGCTGGATTGTTCTTGTTTGTGTATTTTTCCCTTTTTGCAGTAATTACCACTTCCTTAATTTGAGATGCATGTGGCTCAAGAGGTATTTTAATGCTTTTCTTTACTGAACGTATGGAAAGAAGTTTTGGCTTATAAGAAATATGAGAAATTTTAATGGTATCAATCTCTTGAGGAATTTCAATTTCAAAACGTCCATTATCATCACTTGTAACTCCTTGAGCAAAACCATCAATTGAATAGCTTACTGTTGCTCGAAAAATTCCATCCTTGTTTTCAGCATCCACAACCTGCCCTTTTATTGTTTTGGTTTGAGCAAAAGAATGCACACAAAGGAAAAGAAAAGAAAAGAAAAACGTTATTTTGAGGAATTTAAAGGTTCTCATATACATAATTATTAGCAAAATTAGTTAATTTGTTGTTTCAAAATTTATTTATTCAATATTATTTTTCTTCTAACATCAAATTTCATTCCAAACTCTAAAGCATAAAAATTTCTTTTCTCTTTCTATTCAAAAAAACAATCAAGACTTACAATAATTTAATAAGGATAAAATATTACAAAACAAAGAGATAATTAATTTTTATAAGGAATAAATTTAATAAGGTCGTACCATAACATCATTATG
>DHDW01000024.1:13672-14982 GCA_002399565.1 Bacteroidales bacterium UBA4866
CATAATGATGTTATGGTACGACCATAGCGAATTTTTACTTGATTTAATTTCGTCTAAACAAGGAAAAAATAAATTAAAATAAGGTATAATGAAATTTTTACAGCATAATTTTAAATAGAGATAGGCATATAATCTCTTTTTATTTTACACAAATCTCTTTTTTACAACATTATTTGTAATTTTGTAGATTATTCGTGAAAAAGACGTTTTAGATGAAGAGAATTTTAGTTATTTATACTGGAGGTACAATTGGTATGGTTAAAGACAAAAAAACAGGAGCTTTACTACCTTTTGATATGTCCAAAATATATGAGGCTTTGCCTGTTTTGAGAGAGTTTAACTGCGAATTGGACTCATTTAGATTTGACCCAATTATTGATTCTTCAAATATGAAACCTGACTATTGGATTGGGCTTGCAAGTGTTATTGAAACAAACTATGATAAATATGATAGTTTTATTGTTTTGCACGGAACAGACACAATGAGCTACACTGCTTCTGCTTTAAGTTTTATGCTGGAAAACCTTGCAAAACCAGTTATTCTTACTGGTTCACAATTACCTTTGGGTATGATTAGAACAGATGGAAGAGAAAACATAATTGGAGCTGTTGAAATTGCATCAAATGAAAATCTTTCTATTCCTGAGGTTTGTATATTCTTTGAAGACAGATTATATAGAGGAAATCGTACAACCAAAATCAATGCAGAATATTTTGAAGCATTCTATTCAGGCAATTATCCTTCACTTGCCAAAGTGGGAATTAATATAACTTATAAGCAACATCTATTTCTTCAAAAGCCAATCCAAGCTTTTAAAACTTACAAGAAACTTGATGATAATGTAATTCTTATCAAACTATTCCCTGGAATTAAGGAGAGTTATTTTAGAACAATTCTTTCAATGGAAGGATTAAAAGGAGTTGTTTTGGAAACCTATGGTTCAGGCAATGCACCAACGGAAGAATGGTTTATTGAAGCTTTGAAGGAAGCAATTGAAAAAGGAATAATCATTTACAACGTAACTCAATGTAAGGCTGGCTCTGTTGCAATGGGACATTACGAAACATCGGCTCATTTGGCTGAAATTGGAATTATAAGTGGACACGACATAACAACTGAATCGGCAATTGCAAAGCTAATGTTTCTGCTTGGAAACTTTACTGACAAGAGCCAAATTATTGAAATGCTAAATTCTCCTTTAAGAGGCGAGCTATCAATTTAAAATATAGTTTATGGAATACAAGAAGATATTTAATAGGTTTGATGGGTTAAACATCTTGATTATTGGAGATGTTATGATTGATTCATG
>DHDW01000024.1:15070-47914 GCA_002399565.1 Bacteroidales bacterium UBA4866
GAGATGTTATGATTGATTCATACATGTGGGGAAAGGTTGATAGAATTTCTCCTGAGGCTCCTGTTCCTATTGCAACAATTGTCAAAACAGAAGACCGTTTGGGAGGAGCAGCAAATGTTGCATTAAATATTAAAGCTATGGGAGCTAACCCAATTTTATGTTCAGTTGTGGGACACGACCCAAAGGCTAAAAGTATTCTTTCTTTAATGAAAAAACTAAACATCACTAAAGATGGAATTTTACTTTCAAAGGAAAGAGAAACAACCGTTAAAACAAGGATATTAGGCAATAAAATACAAATGCTAAGAGTTGACCAAGAAATAACAACTCCTCTAAATGAAAAAGATGAGAACGATTTTATTGGTTCAATATTCAATATAATTAATTCAACAAAGATTGATTCCATAATATTTCAAGACTACGACAAGGGAGTAATTACACCAAACGTTATTTCGGAAGTTGTCAAACTTGCAAACAAGAAAGAAATCCCAACAGCTGTTGACCCAAAGAAAAAGAATTTTCTTGAATATAAAAACGTTACCCTTTTCAAACCAAATCTAAAGGAACTAAAGGAAGGATTGAAAATTGAATTTGACCTTCCTTCAATGGATAATTTGATTGATGCTTCAAATCTTTTGCATCATAGAATAAAATCTCAAATGATATTCATCACTCTAAGCGAAAATGGAGTATTTATTGCTGACTACGGCTTAAAGCAAAACAATATGGTTATAATACCTGCACACAAAAGGTCTATTTCCGATGTTTCGGGAGCTGGCGATACAGTTATTAGTGTTGCTTCTCTATGTTTGGCTCTAAAACTTCCATTTAAAACAGTTGCTGAAATATCTAATCTTGCAGGAGGTTTGGTTTGCGAACAAGTTGGAGTTGTTCCAATCAACAAACAATTGCTTTTAAGTGAAGTGTGCAATAAACTATAGGGAATAATCGTAATTATAAATAAAAAAGAGTATGAAGAATTTTATGTTTTATAATCCAACTCAAATAGTTTTTGGGAAGGATACGATTAAGAAATTAGATAAATTAGTTCCTCAAGAAAGTAGAGTTTTAATTACCTATGGAGGAGGAAGCATAAAGAGAAATGGGGTTTATGACCAAGTTATTCAAGCCTTAGGAAATAGAAAAGTGTTTGAATTTGGATCAATTGAACCCAATCCTCACTACGAAACATGTTTGAAATGTGTTGATTTCATTAAGGAAAATAATATTGATTTTGTTCTTGCTGTTGGAGGAGGAAGTGTTATTGATGCAACTAAGTTTATTGTTGCTGCCTCATTATATGAAGGAGAAGACAAATGGGAAATTCTTCTTACAGGAGGGAATAAAATAACTAAGGCAATGCCTTTTGGAACAGTTTTAACCTTGCCTGCAACTGCATCAGAAATGAATAATGGAGCAGTTATAACTAAGAAAGAAACATTGGAGAAATTGGCTTTCCATAGTGAACATTGCTTCCCTAAGTTTTCAATATTAGACCCTCAAACAACCTTTACTTTGCCAGAAAGACAAATTGCAAACGGAATAGCTGATACTTTTGTTCATGTTATGGAGCAATATTTAACCTATCCCGTAAGAAATCAAATTTCAGATCGCTTTGCAGAAAGTATAATCATAACCCTTATTGAAGAAGCACCAAAAGTTTTTAAAGACCCAATGGACTATGAGGTTAGAGCAAACTTAATGTGGGCTGCAACAATGGGATTAAATGGATGGATTGCTTGTGGCGCTGTTCAAGATTGGGCAACTCACATGATTGGGCACGAGCTTACTGCCTTCCACGACATTGACCATGGAACAACTCTTTCAATTGTACTCCCAGGAGTTATGAGAGTTATGAAAGATGAAAAGGGAGAAAAGATTATTCAGTTTGGAGAAAGAGTATTTGGAATTAAGGAAGGAAGCAAAGAAGAAAGAATTGAAAAAACAATTAAAGCAACTGAAGAATTCTTTGAATCAATTTGCATCCCAACACGTTTAAGCCATGTTGGATTAAATGAAAATTGCATTGAACCAATTGTTCAGAGAATGAAAGAAAGAAATTGGTCTTTAGGTGAGAATGGTACAATTAATTACGAAAAAGTTCGTTTGATTCTTTTAGACAGATTATAGTATAAAAAGAATGAGAAAACCTATCTTATTATTAATTTTATCGCTTTTCCTTGCTTTAAGTCTTACGGCTCAACGACGACCACAAAACTTGCCTCACTACGATGAAAAAATAGTTCATTTTGGGTTTCTCTTAGGTTATAATCAATTCTCTGCCCTATTGAAAGTTAAGGACCCACTTCCTGAACCTGATAAGGTTGTAGGGATGAATATTGATTCTCAACATGGATTTCAAGTTGGGGTTATTGGAGATTTAAAGATTTTTGAATACTTACGCTTAAGATTAACACCGACAATTAGTTTTGGAGAAAGGAAGTTTAATTATAATGTTATTGATGACAAGGGAATATACAAAACTGAGTCAACAAACATTGAAGCCATTTATTTGGAAACTCCTTTAGAATTTAAAATTCAATCAAGACGTTGGAGAGACTTTCGCCCATATGTAATTGCAGGGGGAAAACATGCCTACGACTTAGCATCACTAAAAAAGAAGAAAATTGCAGAAGAAGATTTGCTCCTTAGAGTAGAAAACACCGATTGGATGTACACTCTTGGTGCTGGTTTTGATTTCTATTTGCAATACTTTAAGTTTGGTATTGAACTTAAATCTTCCTTTAGTTTCAACAATATGCATATTCCAGAACCTCAAAAACCATTCTCCAACATAATTGATAAATACAAAACAAGGATATTCTACATCACACTAACATTTGAATAGTATTTCAAATAACCTCTCTTATTTTTCCCTTATAAACAACAAAAAAATGATAAAAGAAATAGAAATTAACCTATTGCCTGAAGATTTGGTAAGCCAAGAGGTTATAAAAAGAGCAATTGCAAAGAAAACAAGAATAAAGTTAATTGATATTCTTAGCTGTGAGGTTATAAGAAAGAGTATTGATGCAAGAAAGAAACCAATATCATATAGAGTAAAGCTTAGTCTTAATCTTCAAGACAAAAAAGAAAAGCTTGAGGAGGTAAGAGATGAGAATAATTCTCTTCCAACAAAAGACATAAGCCCTAAAAAGAGAGAATATAAAGATGTTCACAACTCTAAGCCAGTAATTGTTATTGGTGCTGGTCCTGCAGGATTGTTTGCAAGTTTGAAGCTTATTGAAAAAGGATTTAAGCCTATAATTATTGAAAGGGGACAGTCTGTTAGTGAAAGGAAAATTGATATTGCACAAATTGTTCGTCAAAGGGAAATCAATTCAGAATCCAATTGGTGTTTTGGTGAAGGAGGTGCAGGAACTTTTTCTGATGGTAAGCTTTACACTCGTTCCAATAAAAGAGGAAATATTGATGAAGTTTTGGATATTTTCATTGAGCATGGAGCAGACAAAGATATTAAAATAGAAGCTCATGCACATATAGGAACAGATAAGCTGTCTTCAATAATTAAGAATATTCGTAAAACTATTGAAACCTATGGTGGAGAATATCATTTCAACACAAAGGTTGTTGATTTCATCACTAAAGACAATAAAATAAAGGGAGTTATCACTCAAAAAGGAGACAAGATTGAAGCGGATAATGTAATTCTTGCAACAGGACATAGTGCAAGGGATATTTATTATTTGTTTGATGCAAAGAAATGGGCTATTCAGGCAAAACCTTTTGCAATGGGAGTTAGAATTGAACATCCTCAAGAACTGATTAATCAAATTCAATATCACTCTTCCAACTATTCAAAACTTCTTCCTCCAGCATCCTACTCTTTAGCATATACAAACAATGAAAGAGGAGTTTTCTCTTTTTGCATGTGTCCAGGAGGTATGATAATACCTGCCTCAACAAATAATGGAGAATTGGTTGTTAATGGAATGTCCAACTCTTTAAGAAGCTCTCCTTTTGCCAATTCAGGGATGGTAGTAAGTGTTAACGAAGAAGACGCAAAGGAATTTAGCAAATATGGAGCTTTATCTCTAATGAAACTTCAAGAGGATGCTGAAAAGAAAATGTTTGAAGCAGCAGACAACAGCATTGCAGCACCAGCACAACGCTTAACCGATTTTCTTAAAAACACCCCTTCCTCAGCCCTAAGCCCAACATCTTATTTATGTGGAGTTGTGCCAACTAATCTTAATAAGGTTTTGCCTAAGTTTATTTCCTCATCGCTCCATAATGCATTCAATGATTTTGGAAGAAAGATGAAAGGATTTATAACTCATGAGGCTAATCTAATTGGTTTAGAATCTCGCACCTCATCTCCCGTTCGCATTCCAAGAGATAAGGAAACCCTCCAACATATTCAAATCTCTGGTCTTTATCCTTGTGGAGAAGGAGCAGGATTAGCTGGAGGGATAACTTCAAGTGCAATTGATGGAATAAATATTGCTAATAAAATTGCAGAATTAAATAAATAAAAATCAAATTAATTGCATTCAATTTAAAAAAAATATATATATTTGCATGCTCCCAAAAAGAATATTTGAGGGGATTATTGTTTTCTCGTTTTTCTAAGTTCTATATGTTTTGATGCAATTTTTGCATAAAACTTATTGCACCATTTTAAAACACTGATTATAATATACATATATAAATAAAACGCTCTTTGAAAACTGCAAAAACAAATCTACAAAATTTACACGCCGTGTTTCGATATTTTACACGCCGTGTTTCGATACGTTTGACGCCGTGTTTTGATGCTTCAGACGCCGTGTTTTGATGCGTTTGACGGCGTGTAAATTTTACCTGTTCACTTTATGAAATTTAATGACTGATTATTAGTGAGATATAATTAAATAAAAAAGGGATTAAAAACCCTTTAATTAATATTTTTTTTGTTTAACTTAATACCAATATTTATGGCATTAGAAATTGTAGGGGTCGAACGTAAAGTTACCGTTGGACCTGAGCCAGGGATGAAATTCATGGCTAAATTAAAAAAAGGCAGAAAGGTTCCTATGACCCAGATTTACAAAGATGTTACTGATTTGTCTTCTCTTTCAAGAGGGGATATTAAAAACACTGTCGACAATCTGTGGTTAGTTATAGGTAAGTACTTGGCTGACGGAAGAGATGTTGATTTAGGTGAGTTTGGCGAATTTAAAATTAGTATTAGCGCAAAGGCAGTTGATACTCTTGAAGAGGTTACAGCTGAAACCATCAGAAGACCAAAGGTTATATTCCGTATGGGCAAGGAATGGCGAAACTTGTTGGAGGATACACCAAAAGTTTTAGGCTCTTTGGACATGAAAGGCTACAAGTCAAGAAAGTCAACAGAGCAGGAAAATCCTTAAAAATAAAGAGCTTAATGACTTTAAAGACTTTAATGTCCTTAAGGTTGTTAAGCTCCTTAAACTTTTTAAGCTTCTTAAATTAATCTTTAATCAGCAATCAGTTTTTTGTATCTTGGTCTTTTTGGTGTTATATCTCCTAAACGTTTCTTGCGGTTTTCTTCATATTCTGAATAAGAACCTTCAAAGAAATACACTTCAGAATCTCCTTCAAAGGCAAGAATATGGGTTGCAATTCTGTCTAAAAACCATCTATCGTGGGAAATAACTACTGCACAGCCAGCAAAGTTTTCCAAACCTTCTTCAAGTGCTCGAAGGGTATTGATGTCAATATCATTCGTTGGCTCATCCAGTAGCAAAACATTAGCTTCTGATTTAAGTGTTAGGGCTAAATGCAAACGATTTCTTTCTCCTCCAGAAAGTATTCCTGTCTTCTTGCTTTGGTCAGTGCCTGAAAAATTGAAACGAGAAACATAAGCTCTTGAGTTGATTAGTCTTCCTCCCATTTGAATTTGTTCATTGCCTTCTGAAACAACTTCCCAAACTGTTTTCTCTGGGTCAATATCGCTATGTTGCTGATCAACATAACCTACCTTAACTGTTTCTCCAACATCAAATGTTCCATTTTCAGGTTGTTGAAAGCCCATAATCATTCTAAAGAGTGTTGTTTTACCTGCTCCATTAGGTCCTATAACTCCAACAATTCCTGCTGGTGGAAGAGAAAATGTTAGGTTTTCAAAAAGAAGTCTTTCTCCAAAAGCTTTGCTAACTCCATTGGCTTCAATAACCTTTGTTCCCAAACGAGGACCGTTAGGAATAAAGATTTCCAAACGTTCTTCTTTTTCTTTAGTATCTTGTGAAAGCATTTGTTCATAAGCACTCAAACGAGCCTTTCCTTTGGCTTGACGAGCCTTAGGACTCATTCTAACCCATTCCAACTCTCTTTCAAGAGTTTTCTTTCTCTTGCTTTCGGTTTTTTGTTCCATCTCCATTCGCTTGGTTTTTTGGTCAAGCCATGAAGAATAGTTGCCTTCCCATGGTATTCCTTCTCCTCTGTCAAGTTCCAAAATCCATCCAGCAACATTATCTAAGAAATATCTATCATGGGTTACTGCAATAACTGTTCCTTTGTATTGATGAAGGTGTTGTTCTAACCAGTCAATTGATTCGGCATCAAGGTGGTTGGTTGGCTCATCTAAAAGTAGAATGTCTGGTTCTTGAAGCAATAGTCTGCAAAGTGCTACTCTTCTTCTTTCTCCTCCTGAAAGAGTGCCTACAATAGCATCTTCTTCTGGACAACGAAGTGCATCCATTGCTCTTTCAAGTTTATTATCAAGATTCCAAGCATCGTGTTGTTCCATAAGCTCCATAACCTCTCCTTGACGTTCCATTAGTTTGTTCATCTCATCATCGCTCATTGGCTCAGAGAATTTCAAATTAATCTCATCATATTCTTTAATTATGTCAGCTACTTCCTTAACGCCTTCCATAACTACTTCCTTAACGGTTTTTCCATCATCCAACTTTGGCTCTTGCTCCAAATATCCAACACTATATCCTGGTGAGAAATGCACCTCTCCTTGATGCGAATGGTCTAAACCTGCAATAATCTTCAAAAGGGTTGATTTCCCTGAACCGTTTAAACCAATTATCCCTATCTTTGCTCCATAGTAAAATGATAGATAAATATCCTTCAAAACCTGCTTGTTTGGTGGATATGTTTTACCCACTCCTACCATTGAGAATATTATCTTCTTGTCGTCTAATGCCATAAAAATTTATTATTTATTTAGTTTAATATCTTTAATGTTTAATTGTATTGATGTTCTGCCATTCCATTGATTTTCGTCAATTTGATAGGCTATATCGAAGTTTTCACCATTGCGAATTTTGTTGTAATAGTCGCTAAGTCCAAATCCTATGCAAGAAAAAGGTAGATGGCGAATGTCTAAATGAATTGCAGAGAAATTTAAGTGTTTTTGTCCAACAGGACGCACTTGACCAGTGTCAACAACTCTTTTTGAAAGAAATACTGGAGTGTTGTTTTCTTGTCCAAAGGGTGCAAATTGTTTAATTATCCTATATAGCTTTGGAGTAATATCACTTAAGTTAATTTCTTGGTCTATTTCAATTTCTGGAACAGATTGTTCGTCTGTCATATCCTGCTCCACCTTTTCTTTAAACAAACGTATAAACTCACTAAGATTTTCTTCCTTAATGGATAGTCCTGCAGCAAATTTATGTCCTCCAAAATGTTCCAAAAGAAAAGAACAGGATTCAATCGCATTATATATATCAAAATCCTTAACTGAACGAGCCGAACCAGTTATTAGTCCATTACTCTTTGTGAAAACAATAGTTGGCTTATAGTATTTTTCAATAAGGCGTGAAGCAACAATTCCAATAACTCCCTTGCTCCAATCTTTTTGAAAAACAACATTAGCCTTGCTACTCAAAAGGTCATGAGAGTTTTCAAGCATAGAAATGGCTTGCTGAGTTGCTTCAATATCCAACTTCCTGCGTTCATCGTTTGTTTCATTAATCTTTTCAGCAATTGTTTGAGCGTCTTCTAACTTATCACATATTAGAAGCTCAACAGAATTTCTTCCCGATTCAATTCTTCCAGCAGCATTAATTCTTGGACCTATCAAAAATACCAAATCAATAATGCTTAATTCACGATTAAAATAGAGCTTTCTATCCTCTTCATTACAAACCCTTACAACATTACTATACTTAAGAATGGCTTCAATTCCTGGACGAGGCTGCCTATTGATTATTTTCAACCCATAAAAAGCCAAAATTCTGTTCTCTCCTGTTATGGGAACTACATCAGCAGCAATGGAAATGGCAACAAGGTCTAAATAAGGAAGAAGTTTTTCGAAAGGTTGATTTCTCTTAATATTAATTGCCTGAATAAGCTTAAAGCCAACACCACAACCAGAAAGCTCCTTGTAGGGATAATTGGAATCTTTAACCTTAGGATTTAATATTGCACAAGCCTTAGGCAATTCGTCTCCAGGGAGATGATGGTCACAAATAATAAAATCAATTTCTTTCTCACTTGCATAAGTAATTTGCTCAATAGCCTTAATTCCACAATCTAATGCAATAACCAACTTATAACCATTATCATAAGCCCAATCAATAGACTGATAGGAAATTCCATAACCCTCAATATATCTATCGGGAATGTAGAAATCCACCTCCGAATAGAACTTTTTCAAATAGGAATAGACTAATGCAACAGCAGAAGTACCATCTACATCATAATCACCATAAATTAAAATCTTTTCTCCAGCCTTAATAGCAACCATAATCCTAACCAAAGCATCCTCCATGTCCTTAAGAAGGAAAGGGTCGTGCAAATCCTTTAAATTAGGTCTAAAAAACTTTTTAGCCTCCTCATAACTCTTAATCCCCCTTTGCACAAGAAGATTTGCAATAATATCATAAGCCCTATAATCTTCCTCTCTCAAACATGTAGAATCTACTCTCAAATCACGTGCAAGCTGCTCAACCAAAGTCCTATCCCCATTTTTCTTTACCACCCAACGTTTATCCATAATATCCAAAATTTTCAAAACAAATAATCTACAAAGATATAAAAATAAATTTACTTCAAGAAAAAGAGAGGTTGAGAGATGTAAAGTGAAAAACATATTGGTTATTGAAAAAAAACATCAAGTATAATTGAAAATATGTCCCTTATATTTTTATTTATCTCCCTTATATTTCCAAATATGTCCTTTATATTTTTGTATATGTCCCTTATATTTTTCATTATGATTGATGTTTTTGGAGGTTAAATTTAAAGTAAAATGCAAATGTTTTAATTTCGTGCTTATCTTTGCAAAAAGTTTTTAAAAGGTTTATTATGACAAAGCTTAGTGTTAATATTAATAAGGTGGCAACTATAAGAAATGCAAGAGGTGGCAATAATCCTGATTTAATTAAGGTTGCTATGGATTGTGAACGTTTTGGGGCTGAAGGCATAACTGTGCATCCTCGTCCTGATGAAAGACATATTCGTTATTCGGATGTTAGGAACTTGAAGCCTATTTTAACTACAGAGTTTAATATTGAGGGTAATCCTAATGATGATTTTATTCGTTTGGTTGAGGAAATTAAGCCAGCTCAAGTTACTCTTGTTCCTGATGCTCACAATGTTTTAACCTCTAATGCTGGTTGGAATACTATTAAAAATAAAGAGTTTCTTTCTTCTGTTGTTGAAAGACTTAAACCTTATAGTAGGGTTTCTATTTTTGTTGACCCTGAGGAGGAAATGGTTGCTGGGGCAAAGGCTTGTGGAGCTGACCGTGTGGAACTATACACAGAAAGTTATGCAAAGAATTATTTTATTGACAGAGATAAGGCCATTGAGCCATTTATTAAGGCTGCCAATGAAGCTAAGCATCAAAACTTAGGTTTAAATGCTGGACATGATTTGGATTTGGAGAACTTGGAGTTTTTCAAAAATAACATTCCTAATCTATTAGAGGTTTCAATTGGCCATGCTTTAATTTGCGATGCTTTGTATTACGGCTTGCAAAACACAATTCAAATGTATAAACGTTGTTTAAAATAAATAAATCACTTTTAATTAGATTATTATGAAGCAGATTGAACTTCTTTCTCCTGCCAAAAACCTTGAAATTGGCATTGCAGCCATTGATTGTGGTGCTGATGCAGTTTATATTGGGGCGAATAATTTTGGGGCAAGAGTTCAAGCAGGAAATAGCTTGGAGGATATTGCCTCTTTGGTTTCTTATGCTCATTTATTTAATGCAAAGGTTTATGTTACCATAAATACTATTCTTTTTGACAATGAATTAAAAGCTGCTGAGGATTTAATTCAAAAGCTCTACAAAATTGAAGTTGACGCAATCATTATTCAAGACTATGGCATTTTAGAAATGAATCTTCCTCCAATACATATTCATTCAAGCACTCAAATGCATAATATTTCTAAGGAAAGGATTAAGTTCCTTAGTGATGTTGGTTTCAAGAGAGTTGTTTTGGCAAGAGAGCTTTCCATTGAGCAGATTAGAGAAATTCACAGCTTTGTTCCTGATATTGAATTAGAATTTTTTGTTCATGGAGCTTTATGTAATGGACTTAGTGGTCAGTGTTATTTGAGCTATGAACTAACCAAACGTTCTGGCAACCGTGGGGAGTGTTCTCAAGCATGCAGAAGCAAGTACGACTTAGTGAACTCTCAAGGCAAGGTTTTGATTAAAGACAAGCATCTCCTTTCTACAAAAGATTTTAACGCTTCATTACATATTCCAGAAATGATTGAGGCTGGGGTTAGAAGTTTTAAGATTGAGGGAAGATTGAAGGATATGGACTATGTTAAAAATGTTACAGCCCACTATTCAAGGGAGATAGATAAATTTATTTCTGCTGAAAACAATAAAGAAAAATATTGCAGAAGCTCATTAGGTAAAACTGAAATTGGATTTGAGCCTGATGTTGAAAGGAGTTTTAATCGTGGATTTACAAGTTTTAATCTTCAAGGCAAACAAGATATTATTGGTAATTTGGATTCTGCAAAGTCAATTGGGAAATATTTAGGTAAAATAAGCGATTTGAATAACTCAGGAAGAGGAAAATTCTATTTTCAAATTGACACCAAAGAAAGAATTTCAAATGGAGATGGGCTATGTTATATTAACATGGAAGGAAATATTGAAGGTTTTTTGGTTAATGGAGTTGAAGAAAACCCTTCTCAAGGATTGGTTATGATATATCCCAACAAGAAACCAGACATTAGACTCCTAACAAAGATTTATCGCAACTTAGACACACAGTTTACTAAACAAGTTCTAACGGACAAAACCAAAAGAAGGATAGCAATAGATATTATTCTTAAAGAAACTTCTCAAGGATTTTCTCTTCAAGCCATTGATGAGCAAAGTTTAAGCGTTCAAGAAGATATTATCGTTGAAAAGCAAATTGCACTAAAAGTTCAAGACTATGAGAAAAATCTTTTGAAACAGATTGACAAGCTTGGGGATAGTATTTTCTATTTAAGAAGCTTTGATAATAAATGTTCTGATAATTTTTTCTTTGCCTCTTCCCTACTTAATCATCACAGAAGAAATCTTATTGAAAAACTTTATGAGTTAAGACAAAAGGCATATAAACCAATAAGAAAAGAGTTTGAAAAGAATGATGTTCCCTATCCTGAAAAAAAACTTGACTTTAAAGCAAATGTTGTTAATGAAAAAGCAAAGCAATTCTTTTTAAATCATAAGATTGAAGAAATTGAAAATGGACTTGAAAAGCAAGGAGAAAGAAATTCAAAATCTAAGGATATAGTACTTATGAGAACTAAGAATTGTATTCGTTACACCTTAGGGCAATGTTTAATTAGGGATAAACAAACTCAAGACTTTAATCAAGAACTATTCTTAAAAGACAATAAAAGAACTTACAAACTACATTTTGACTGCAAGAATTGTTTTATGGATTTAATATCTTTGGAATAGGATTTTTCTAAATATTCAGAAAAAATTTATCCTTAAGACTTTATTTGCCCATATAAAATATAATTCCTAATTTTGCAATCCTATTAATTTATAAGCAAATTTTTTATTTACTAAAAGCATAAATCTATGAAACTAATACAATTTGCCTCCATCACCAAAAAAATAGCACTTGCCTCTTTCGGCTTGTTTTTGCTATTATTCTTGCCTGTGCACTTAGGTATCAACCTATGTCTTTTAAGAGAAGATGGTGGAGAATGGTACAGAAATGCAAGTCATTTCATGGGTACAAACTACATTGTGAAGGTATTCGAAATAGTACTTATGGCTTGTGTGCTTTTGCACATAGTTGTAGCTATTTTGCTCACAATTGAAAACTTTATGGCTCGCCCTGTTCGCTACAAAGTTAGAACTAAAACAAAAACTCCTTTTATGTCTCGCTATATGATTTGGACAGGAGGAATTGTGGCTTGTTTTTTAGTTTTGCACTTTATCAATTTCTATTTCGTTAAATTAGACATTGTTGAAGGCAAATACTCTGCAAACATAGAACAAGTTGATAAGGCATTTCAAGAAAAGGCTCTTAAACTCCAAAAAGGAGAGCTAAATGAAAAAGACCAAGCTGCACTTATGGCACAATATCAAGCAATAAGTCAAATTTCTCCAGATAAAATGGATAAGGGTCAAAAGAATATGGTTAATTTAACTAAAGAAGAAGTAGAAATATATTGTGGTAAAGACTTTAAACATAAAGAACCCGATTTCTACACAATGAGTCAAGAGCTGTTTGCTAAAAAATCTTACTCATTTATCTATATTTTAGTTTTTCTTGTGTTAGGATTCCATCTATATCATGCCATTAATTCTTTGGCTCAAACCTTTGGTTTAAGTCATAAGAAATACTCTCCAGTTATTGAATGGGTTTCTGTAATTTATGCTGTTGTGGTTCCTATTGGATTTGCAATCATTCCTCTTTGGATTATGTTTGTGAAATAACATAAGAAGATATAAAGTTGTTTATTAATAATATAAAGATATAAAGATATGAATACACTTAATTCCAAAATACCAGAAGGTCAGTTGTCGGAAAAGTGGACAAAATATAAAGCAAGTCAAAAATTAGTTAACCCAGCAAACAAAAGAAAACTTGATGTTATTGTTGTTGGAACTGGTTTGGCTGGTTCATCAGCAGCAGCTTCTTTGGGAGCTTTGGGCTTTAATGTTAAAATATTCTGCATTTCCGATTCTCCTCGTAGAGCTCACTCAATTGCAGCTCAAGGAGGAATAAATGCAGCAAAGAACTATCAAAACGACGGAGATAGCGTTGATAGACTTTTCTACGATACAATTAAAGGGGGAGACTATAGAGCAAGAGAAGCAAACGTTTATCGTTTGGCAGAGGTTTCAAATAGTATAATTGACCAATGCGTTGCACAAGGAGTTCCTTTTGCAAGAGATTATTCAGGAATGTTGGATAACCGTTCCTTTGGTGGAGCTCAAGTTAGTAGGACATTCTATGCTAAAGGACAAACAGGACAACAACTTCTATTAGGTGCCTATTCTGCACTTTCAAAAGAAATAAAGGCAGGCACTGTTAAGATGTATGAGAGAAGAGAGATGATGGATTTGGTGGTGGTTGACGGAAGAGCAAGAGGAATTATTACAAGAAATCTTCAAAATGGAGAAATTGAACGTTGGGGGGCACATGCTGTAGTTATTGCAACTGGAGGTTATGGTAATGTTTTTTTCCTTTCAACAAATGCAATGAATTGTAATGGTTCTGCTGCTGTTCAATGTTATCATAAAGGAGCTTTCTTTGCAAATCCTTGCTTTGTTCAAATTCACCCAACTTGCATCCCTGTTAAGGGAGAATTTCAATCAAAACTTACCCTTATGTCTGAGTCATTAAGAAATGATGGAAGAATTTGGGTCCCAAAGAAAATTGAAGATGCACAAGCAATCAGAGAAGGAAGACTTAAACCAACCGAAATTGCTGAAGAAGATAGAGATTATTACTTAGAAAGACGTTATCCTGCTTTTGGCAACCTTGTTCCAAGAGATATTGCATCTCGTGCTGCAAAAGAAAGATGCGATGCTGGATATGGAGTTGGAGCAACTGGATTTGCTGTTTACCTTGATTTCAAATCAGCAATAGAACGCTTAGGAAGAGATAAGGTTGAGGCTCGTTATGGTAATCTTTTCCAAATGTATGAAAAGATTGTTGATGTTAATCCTTATGAAAACCCAATGATGATTTATCCTGCTGTTCACTACACTATGGGGGGTCTTTGGGTTGATTACGAATTGCAAACAACTATTCCTGGACTTTTTGCAACAGGAGAAGCTAATTTCTCAGACCACGGAGCTAACCGTTTGGGAGCTTCTGCTCTTATGCAAGGATTAGCTGATGGTTATTTCGTTCTTCCATACACAATGCAAAACTATCTTTCTGACCAAATATATGAATCTAAAATTTCAACCGAAACAGAAGAATTTGCTGTTGCAGAAAAATCTGTTAAAGAAAAGCTTGAAAAGATAATGTCAATTAATGGAGAAAAGACAGTTGACACATTACAAAGAGAACTTGGACACATTATGTGGGAATATGTAGGAATGGGTAGAAATGCACAAAACCTACAAAAGGCTATTCCAATGCTTGAGAATTTGAAAAAGGAGTTTTGGTCAAATGTTAGATTAACTGGTGATTTGAATTCTTTAAATCCTGAACTTGAAAAGGCTGTTCGTTTGGCTGACCACATTGAGCTTGCTCAAATTATGGCTAAAGATGCTCTTCAGAGAGAAGAAAGCTGCGGTGGGCACTATAGAGAAGAGTTTGTTACCGAAGAAGGAGAAGCTAAGAGAAATGACCAAGACTTTATGTTTGTTGGAGTTTGGGAATATAAAGGGAAAGACCAAGAGCCAGTTATGCATAAAGAAGATTTAAAATACGAATTTATTAACGTTCAACAAAGAAATTACAAGTAAGATGGATTTTACATTAAAAATATGGCGTCAAGAGAACAGAAAAGCTAAAGGACGTTTTGAAACATATAAAATAAGTAACATTTCTCCAGATTGTTCTTTCTTGGAGATGTTAGATATATTGAATGAGAGTCTTGTAGATAAACTATCACACCCAGTTTGTTTTGATAATGATTGTAGAGAAGGTATTTGTGGAATGTGTGGTTTATATATTAACGGACATCCTCACGGACCAGACTCTGCAGTAACTACTTGTCAGTTACATATGCGTAAGTTTAGTGATGGAGAAACAATAACAATTGAGCCTTGGAGAGCTAAACCTTTCCCAATTATTAGAGACTTGATTGTTGATAGAACTGCTTTGGATAAAATTATTCAAGAAGGAGGATATGTTTCTGCAACCACTGGAGGAGTACCTGACGGAAATGCAATTCTAATTTCAAAACATAAGGCAGACGAAGCTATGGATTCTGCTTCTTGTATAGGTTGTGGAGCTTGTGTTGCTGCTTGTAAGAATGCTTCAGCAATGCTATTTGTTTCTGCTAAGGTTTCTCAATTGGCACTATTGCCACAAGGAAAGCCTGAGGCAGCAATTAGAGTTCAGAATATGGTTGCTAAAATGGACGATTTGGGATTTGGTAACTGCACAAACACTTATGCTTGTGAAGCAGAATGTCCAAAACAAATTAAAAGATCAAATATTGCAAGAATGAACAGAGAGTTTATTTGTGCAAAAGTTGCTTCAGAAGAATCAACAAAAAGATAACACAAAATAAATAGAATTTTACCTCCTTTGTTTCTACAGAGGAGGTTTTTTTTATTCAAAAGAGATTTTTTTCAAAAAATATTTGGAAAAACAGATTTTATTTCATTACTTTGCCAAAATATTTAAATGAGACAAGGTTATGAAGAAATTTTTAAGCTATTTCCCTGCCTGGTTAATAATTCCGCTTTTCGTTATTGGAGGGCTTATTGCAGGACTTTCTTCCTATGCTGTCTATATGTCGAGGTTCCATTCCTATCTATCTGATGATCCCGAAACATGTATTAACTGCCATATAATGGCTCCTTACTACGATACTTGGTCTCATAGTTCACATAGAAATTATGCCAATTGCAATGATTGTCATGTGCCTCACAACAATATTTTCAACAAATACTTTTTTAAAGCTAAAGATGGCTCCTATCATTCTGCTGTATTTACTTTTCATGCAGAACCTCAAGTTATTCGTCCAAGAAATGCAAGTTATAATGTTATAATGGATAATTGTATTCGTTGTCATGAGCATTTGAATACAGCATTGGTAAATACTGGAATGTTTAGTTATAACGACACAAAAAAAGGAATGGCTAAAGCTTGCTGGGATTGCCATACAAATGTTCCTCATACAAAAATTAGTAATATATCTTCCTCTCCTAACTCTCTTGCACCACTTCCCAAATCACCCGTTCCCGATTGGTTAAAAAATAAAACAAAAAAATAATATTATGATTATGAAGAAAATATCAGAAGCAATTAAGAAAAGACCAATTATAGGTTGGGCTATATTTGTTACTGTAATGGTAATCGTATTTCTTTTAGGATTATTGGCAGCTTCAATAACTGAACGTAGAGCTGAAATTGCTACTCTATATAGCAATAAGAAAGTTGAGATTAAAGGCATTAATCCTCATTCTTCTGAGTGGGGAATAAATTATCCGAGAGAATATAACACTTGGTTAAAAACCAAGAATATGGATTTTCAAAGCAAGTATAATGGCAACATTAAACAAGACGTTTTGGAGAAAAGACCTGAAATGGTTGTGCTTTGGGCTGGTTATGCTTTTTCTAAAGACTACACTGCTCCAAGAGGACATAATTATGCCATTGAAGATATTCATCATACACTTAGAACAGGAGCTCCAGAAACTGATACCGATGGACCTCAACCAGCAACTTGTTGGACTTGCAAAAGTCCCGATGTTCCAAGAGTTATGAATGAAATTGGTATTGAAAAGTTTTATAATAAAAAATGGGGAGCATTGGGAAAAGAAATTGTTAATCCAATTGGTTGTGCTGATTGTCATGACCCAAAAACAATGGCTTTAACCATAACTCGTCCAGCACTTATTGAAGCTTTTGCTCGTCAAAACAAAGATATTAAACAAGCTACTCCTCAAGAAATGAGAACTCTTGCATGTGCACAATGCCATGTTGAGTATTATTTCACAAAAGAAGGAAACTACCTAACCTTCCCTTGGGATAAGGGTATAAGTGTTGAAGCTATTGAAGAGTATTATGATAATAACAAATTCACCGATTGGACTCACGCTCTTAGTAAAGCACCAATGCTAAAGGCTCAACACCCCGATTATGAACTTTTCTCTGTTGGACCTCACGCTCAAAGAGGGTTATCTTGTGCCGATTGCCATATGCCTTATGTTTCTGAAGGAGGAATTAAATATTCAAACCATCAAGTTATGAGTCCTCTAAACAATATATCTTCAACTTGTCAAACATGCCATAGAGATAGTGAGGAAAAGCTAATGGGTTATGTTTATGAATATCAAGACAAGGCAAATGAGATTAGAAACAGATTGGAAAAGGAACTTGCAAAGGCTCATATTATGGCTAAGACGGCTTGGGATAAGGGTGCAAGCGAAAAGGAAATGACAGAGGTTTTGAAACTTCTTCGTCAAGCACAATGGCGTTGGGATTATGTTGTGGCTTCTCATGGCTCAACTTTCCATGCTCCTGTTGAGTCTCAAAGAATTTTAGCTCACAGCTTAGACAAAACAATGCAGGCACAGCTTAAAGTTCAAAAGGTATTGTTTAATTATGGAGTTAAGGACGTAAACCTTCCTGATATTACAACAAAAGCTAAGGCTCAAAAATATATTGGGCTTGATATGGCAAAAGAAAATACTAATAAAGAAAACTGGATAAAAAATACTTTACCTAAATGGTTGGAAGATGCTAAAAAATCGGGGAAGCTATCAAAACTATAATAACTAATAAAGACTAAAACAACCAATTAAATCATAATGCATAACAAAAAAAGGATTTGGCAAATACCTTGGGGATATAGGGAAAGTATAGCAATTGTTTTGGGGATAGTTCTTGTGGGATTTATGCTACAAGCAACTATTGGGAAGTTTGATTTCTATCTTCTAAGCTTTCCTTTCAATCTCTACTTTGGAATCTTATCTTTAGCCTTTATTGTTTTATCTGTTTTACTTAAAAGAAAAGCTTTCTTTATTTGGTTTACCTCTTTGTCTTTTTCTGTTTCACTTATTGGGGCTATAACCTTCCTTTCGATAATTATGGGACTAACAAAACAAGTTCCAATTATTGATAAAGCTAATATTTTTACTCTTCTGGGCTTTAATCAGATGACCTCCTCATGGGCATTTGTACTTATATATTTTCTTCTCTTGCTTTCACTTGGCTCTACCATTGCAAAAAGAAAACCTCGCCTAACAAAACAATACTTAGTTTTTATTCTAAATCATATTGGTCTTTGGTTGATTCTTTTCTTTGCTGGATTGGGTTATTCTGATTTAAACCGTTATATAATGTATGTTGAAATTGGAGAAACACAGTGGAGAGTTTATGATAAAGACTCTAAGGTTGTGGAACTTCCCATTGCAATACAGTTAAACAGTTTTACTATTGAGCAGTATATCCCTAAGCTTGCAGTGATTGATAAAAAAACTGGAGAAGTGTTGCCTAAGGACAAGCCTATATATTTTCAAATAGATACAAATTCTAAAGAAGAGTTTACTTTTAATGGTTATAAGATAAGGCTAAAGAACTACATTCATAATGCTGTTCGCAGTAGCGATTCATCCTATAAGGAAGTGCCTATGAAGGCCTCTTGTCCTGCTGCCCTTGTTGAAATAAGGAATAATAATAAAGTAAAATCTCATTGGATTTCTGCTGGCAACAAAATGCAAAGTCCAATGTTTATGGATATTGACTCCAATTTGGCTTTGGTTATGACTCCTTCGGAGCCTAAGAGTTTTATTTCTAATATTGAGGTTTACACTCAAGAGGGAGGATACTATAAGGAAGAAAACCTCAGAGTTAATCATCCTTTAAAGGCTGGCTCATGGAGAATTTATCAATATGGATATGATAACAATATGGGTAAAATGTCCTCCTATTCAAGCTTTGAATTGGTTTATGACCCTTGGTTGAATATGGTTTACGTGGGAATTGGGCTTTTGGCATTAGGTTCTCTTTTATTAATAATATTCGGTAAAAACTATAAGAAATGAGTTGGGATAGTTTCATTTGGTTTGCATTGCCTTCAATCTTGCTTTGGGTTATAGCTTCACTGCTTGTTTATAAAACAAATTATAGATTGATTTCTAATATTCTTTTCTTAATGGGAATATCAACATTTCTACTCTTTATCATTCTTTTTTGGAATCATATCAATAGACCTCCTTTCAGAACAATGGGAGAAACTCGCCTTTGGTATTCTTTTTTCATAACCACCATTGGGTTTATCACTTACAGGATTTGGAAATATAAATGGCTTCTTTCCTACACTACCTTGGTTGGCTCTGTTTTCATAATCATTAATCTTCTTAAGCCAGAAATACACTCAACAAACCTAATGCCAGCTCTTCAAAGCTCTTGGTTTATCCCTCATGTTACTTCCTATATTCTTTCCTATTCAATGTTTGGAGCATCAACCATTGCAGCCATAATTCTTCTTTTCAAACTAAGAAAAGACAAAGAGGATAAGGAACTTGAAAAGCTAATTGACAATTTAGTTTATGTTGGATTTGGTTTTTTGGCTTTGGGAATGCTTATGGGTTGTATGTGGGCAAAAGCAGCTTGGGGAAACTACTGGTCTTGGGACCCCAAAGAGACTTGGGCTTTTTTAACCATAACAACTTATTTAGCCTTCATTCACACAAGAATACAAAAGATAGACATTAGAATTTCCCTTTGGATATTAATAATTGCACTAATTCTTCTTTGCATAACATGGCTTGGGGTTAGCTATTTGCCATCAGCTCAAGGAAGTGTACATGTTTATTAATCAATATTTAGAACAAAAGGATAACAAAATAAAACCTTTTGCGTAAACAATTCTTGGAAAACCAAATAAGATGAAGTTATGGAAGATAAAATAGAAATAATAAACAATAAGGAAAAGAATAGGTTTGAGTTATTTGTCAACGAAAAAGAGGCTGGGGAGATTGATTATCAAATAAAAGATTCAAAACTAATTATTAATCATACAGGAGTTAATAAAGAATATGAGGGAAAAGGCTTGGCAAAATTGCTTGTGGAGTATGCTGTAAACTATGCAAGGGAAAACAATTTTAAAATTACGCCTATATGCCCTTATGTGAAGATTGTTATTGAGAGAAATAAAGAATATCACGATTTACTATGAGTGTTAGGAGCAAAATTAAAGATAGGGATATAGTTAGGCATTATACTAATGGAGAAGTAACAATTGTTTGGCAACCAAATAAATGTTGTGCCTCTGGAATATGCGTTAAAAACAATCCTGAAGTTTTCAAAGCAAGCAAAAGACCTTGGATTCAACCTGAACACTCTACAACAGAAAAAATTATAGAAACAGTTAAGCTTTGCCCATCCGAAGCCTTGACCTACTATATGAATAATGAAAAACTTTAAATAGTATTTCATTTTATCTTTTCTCAATTTCTCTCCCATAATTTATATATAATTTCACCCTAATTACTATTTAAAAATACTCTTATCCAATATAAGTTTATCAAACCCTTATTATAATTGAATAAGATAAGGATTAAGTTTTGCATCCTGCCAGGATGTAGTATGCAAGGTGGCAGGATGTAGGTTACATGGTGGCAGGATGTAATGTGCAAGGTGGCAGGATGCAAAATTTATTCTTGATATAAATTTGACAGAATAAGGTTTGAATTTTCTTTTGCCTTTATTTTGGAAGTCTTTTTTGGAGTTTGTTGGGGAGGATTTAGGATATGATTGGGAATAAAAAAAAGCGACTGATATGTTATAAATATCAATCGCTTGCTTTGTTTTGTAGCGGGAACGAGAGTTGAACTCGTGACCTCCGGGTTATGAATCCGACGCTCTAACCAACTGAGCTACCCCGCCAAATGAGTGTGCAAATTTACAAAAATTTCAATTACCAACAAATTAATATGGCTTTAATTGACTTTTTATTGGTTTTTGCTCTCTTTTATTGCATCTCTTTTTTGAGATATTCTCCTGTTATGGAATTAGGATTTTTGATTATTTCTTCAGGTGTTCCTACTGCAACTATTTCTCCTCCAGCCTTTCCTCCATCTTTACCTAAGTCAATAATATGGTCAGCAACCTTAATAACATCAAGATTATGTTCAATAACAATCATTGAGTTTCCTCTCTGAACTAATTTATCCAAAACCTCCAATAAAATTCTTATATCCTCAAAATGCAATCCTGTTGTTGGCTCGTCTAATATGTAAAGAGTGTTTCCTGTTTCCAATTTGCCCAATTCGGCTGCAAGCTTAATTCTTTGAGATTCTCCTCCCGAAAGAGTTGTGGAGGGCTGCCCAAGTGTTATGTATCCAAGTCCAACATCATTAACCACTGTTAGCTGACGTTTAATTTTTGGATGATTTTCAAAGAATAGTGCTGCCTCTTCAAAGCTCATATTCAAAACATCACTAATGGATTTTCCTTTATATCTAACCTCAAGGGTTTCTCTATTATATCTTTTGCCATTACAATCTTGACAAGTAACATAAACATCAGGCAAGAAAGACATTTCAATTTGCTTTACTCCTGCTCCCTGGCATGATTCACATCTTCCTCCCTTTACATTGAAAGAAAATCTTCCTGCTTGGTAGTTTCTAATTTTGGCCGTTGGCAATGAAGCAAAAACCTTTCTTATTTCGTCAAACACTCCAATAAAGGTTGCTGGGTTTGAGCGTGGTGTTCTTCCAATTGGGTATTGGTCAATTTCAATTACCTTATCTATATTATCTATTCCTTTAATTTTCTTGTAAGGCAATGGTTTTTTGTCGGAACGATAGAAGTGTTGGCTAAGTATTGGGTGTAGAGTGTTGTTGATTAGTGAAGATTTCCCACTTCCCGATACTCCTGTTACGCAGATAAACATTCCAAGGGGTATCTTAATATCAATATTCTTTAAATTATGACCAGTGCACCCTATTATTTCAATTGATTTTCCATTTCCTTTTCTTCTTTCTTTTGGAATCTCAATTTTCCTTATCCCTTTAATGTAGTCGCCTGTTATGGAACTTACTTTTGATTGAACTAATTCTTGAGGCGTTCCATTAAAGATTATTTTACCTCCATTTACTCCTGCACCAGGACCAATGTCACATATCCAATCACTCTCAGTAATCATTTCCTTGTCGTGTTCAACAACAATAACGCTATTACCCAAATCTCTTAGTTTTTTGAGTGCTTGAATAAGTTTTACATTATCCTTTTGATGCAGTCCTATGCTTGGCTCATCCAAAATATATAATACATTTACAAGCTCTGAACCTATTTGAGTGGCTAAACGAATTCTTTGCGATTCTCCTCCTGATAGTGTTCTTGTTTGACGGTTAAGGCTCAAATAACCTAAACCCACATCTAAAAGGAATTTTATTTTGGTATTAATCTCTCTAAGAATTTCCCTTGCAATCTCTTGTTTCCTCGTTGGCATCTTATCCAAAATGGTTTCGCTCCAAATTGCCAAGTCTTTAATGTCCATTTGAGCAAGTTCGGCAATGTTTTTGTCATCAATCTTAAATTGAAGTGATTCTGGTCTTAAGCGTTGACCCTTACAGTGAGGACATTCAACATTATTCATAAAATTACTTGCCCATTTCTGAATTGAAGAAGGCATATTTTCTCCTAATTGAGAGTTAATGAAGTTAACAATGCCTTGAAATCTATCCTTGCTCAAAGACCTTATTCCAAGATTGGAGTCGTAGGTTTCAAGTTCCATATCAGAACCATAAAGAAGAATTTGCATTGCCTCTTCGCCAATATCTTTAATTGGAGTGTCGAGAGTGAAATCCATTTTCTTAGCCAATGCTTCCAATTGTTTGGTAAACCATGAGCTTTTATTGGGAACTCCCAAAGGCACTAATCCTCCTTCATTTAGAGTTTTAGTGTTATCGGGTATTAGCTTTTCCAAATTAACCTGTGTTGTTTCTCCCAATCCATTGCAATGAGGACAAGCACCATAGGGGGAATTGAAAGAAAAGGTGTTGGGCTGTGGCTCTGGATAAGATATTCCAGTGGTTGGGCACATTAGCTGACGACTTAAATAGCGAGATTTATTCTCCTCATCAATAATCATCATTGTGCCATTACCATGCTTGAAAGCAACCTCAACAGATTTCTTAAGCCTTGAAGTGTTGTCAGGATTTATTTTTATTTTATCAATAACAATTTCAATATCGTGTATCTTATATCTATCCAACTGCAATCCTGTTGAAATATTTAATATCTCTCCATCAACTCTAACCTTCAAAAATCCTTTCTTTGCAGTAGAAACAAATAATTCTCTGTAATGTCCTTTTCTTGCCTTAATAACTGGTGCAAGTATTAAAACATTTTTATCTAAATAGTTAGTTTCAATTATTTCAAGTATTTGCTTTTCGGAATACTTAACCATTTTTTCTCCTGTGTTAATGGAATAAGCATCGGAAGCCCTTGCATAGAGAAGACGAATAAGGTCATAAATCTCCGTTGTTGTTCCAACTGTTGAACGAGGGTTTTTATTTGTTGTTTTTTGTTCAATGGAGATTACTGGAGAAAGTCCTGTTATTTTCTCAACATCAGGTCTTGCCATTGAACCCAAATAGTATCTAATATAAGCTGAAAATGTTTCTAAGTATCTTCTTTGTCCTTCAGCATAGATGGTGTCAAATGCCAATGAAGACTTTCCACTCCCACTCAAACCTGTTATGGTTATAAGAGAATTTCTTGGCATTGCAAGAGAAACATTTTGCAAGTTATGAGCCTTAGCCCCAAAGATTTCGAGTTTGTCTTCTTTCATTTTTTGTGGTTGAAATAATTTGCAATAATACTACTTTTTTGCGAGCTAATTATTGATTCCTTGCCTTAAATATTCCTTCAATAACTTGTTGATTAATTTGTAATCTAATTTTTTTTATTATCTTTGTAGCATTAAAATGCTAATATAATATTAATTCTTATAAACATTAAATCCTTTTTTGTATGAAGAAAAGTTTGTTAATCATCGGTTTATTCGTTTCTGCAATGATGTTTAGTTGCCAAAACGACAAAGAACAACTTGCAAGGGAAAAACAACTACATGACTCCTTTGCTCAAGTAATGTCTGTTAAAGATGCAGATTTGGAAAATCTATTTATGGAACTTAACCAAATTGACTCCTCTCTAACGGAAGTTACAAACAAATATACCAATGTATCAAAAGTTGCCAATACTTCTGGCGAAATGACTCAAGACACTAAAGTAAGTATTAGAGAAAAGATTGAAACAATAAATAGTCTTTTGGCTGAAAACAAGAGAAAAATTGCAAATGTTAACTCCAAGATGCAAAAGAACAACAAGGAGAACGAGCAATTGAAAGTTTTTGTAAGCAATCTTGAATCAAGAATTAAAGAACAGGAAGAACAAATTCAAGCTCTGAACTCTGAATTGGCAAAGAAAAACATTCAAATTGAAAACTTAAATAAAAACGTTGCTGATTTGAATGAAAAAGCAAAACAAAGAGATGCTCAAATAATGAAGATTGAAGATGAAAAGAACACAGCTTACTTCGTTATTGGAACAAAGAAAGAGCTAATGAGCAAGAATATTATTGACCGTAAGGGAGGTTTTATTGGAATTGGCAAATCATCTGTTTTATCTTCAAATGCTGACTATACTAACTTCACTAAGATAGACATTCGCAACACTCAAGAAATTGCACTAACAGGAAAGAGAGTTGAAATAATTACTTCTCACCCTGCTTCTTCTTATTCATTGGAAGGCGATGCAAAAGCACCAACATCAATCCGTATTACTAACCCAGAACAATTCTGGAAAGGAAATCGTTGCCTAATTATTAAAGTTGACTAAGATACTTTAAATTACATAAAGAAAAACGAGGGTTAATTAATTTTAATCCTCGTTTTTTTTATTTGTTGTTTTAATCAAAGTACAATTTGAAACACTATCTATTTTTTCTGAAATGTGATATTAAATTATATATTAATATTGCAATAACTAAGATTACATAGATTATCAGTATCTTTGAATAAGAAACGACATATTTTGATAAAGCAAATAAAAAAACTTTTTTATTTTCCTTAAAGCTCTCTTTAATTTTATTCAATCATAATTTGCTGATTTTGCATATCTTTTGTTAGGTAATCCCATGATAGGGCGTTTGTTGTAGGGAGGTAGATTCTTAGTTTTTTGTTATTCTTATTATAAATTTTACTTCCTCTTATTGACGGGTTTAGAAAACGAAGATGATTATACTTCACTCCTACTTGCTTAGCAAAAGCGTATAAGTCGTTGATTGTTGTATCAACTATTATCTCTTTTGTTGGTATTGGTTGATAGGTGTCTTTCTGTCTAAAATAATAGCCATATTGTTGAGGGTTTTCCATAATAAGCTTATAGGCAATTATTCTGTAAACATATCTTGCTGTTTCGGTGAAGGTATATAAATCCCAGTAATTGTCGCATCCTTGCTCATTCAATCTTGTCTTTACTGACCTCTCTCCTGAATTATATGCTGCACAAGCTAAAGCCCAATCGTTAAAAACTTCTTTTTTTTGTTTTAGATATTTACATGCTGCAATTGTGGATTTCTCCAAATCATATCTTTCATCCCATCCATCTAAAGTGTCTAAACCATATTCTTTTGCTGTTGGGAGTAAGAATTGCCAAAAGCCCTCTGCCTTAGCTGGTGAAACAACATTTGTTAATCCACTTTCAGCAACAGCCAAATATTTTATATCCTCTGGAACGGACTGACTTTTAAGCAAAGGTTCAATAAGGGGGAAAAATCGTTGTGCTCTTTTGAGAATAAGGAACGTTGTTGAGTGATTGTACATAATGGAAGTAAGCTCTCTGTCTAAAGCCTCTCTAACAAAAACATTATCCAATGGTATTTCCTTCCCACAAAACTCTACCTTTTGAGGAATGGGTGGAGCAAAATTTTGATAATGCTGCTTAACAATATCCATATACTCACTATCACTATTTGTAGGTACAGTTCTTGCCATTACAAATATTCCCATAAGAATAGCAATGGAGGATAATACTATAGCCACAATACTCAATTCCTTGATCCAACTTTTTTTCATTACAATTAACCTTTTGTTTTTTTCGTTACTATTGCAAAGATACTTAATCTTATCTTCATTAGCGAAATTATTATTATTTTTGTACTTTATTTTTAATCCATAACGTAAATTATTGAAATGCTAAAACGATTCACTATAACCCTATCCTTAATTCTAATATCTCTTATTTCCTATTGTCAAACTCTTTCCGACCAACAAAGAAAAGATATAATATCCGATTTACAAAAGCAAATAACCATTGTTTCTGCTTTCTCCTCTGAAAAGCTTGATATGATTCCTGTTTATAATTCTCAACTACTAAATGCCAATAAAACTTTGGATAAGTATGAGACATATAAATCTGATAACTTGATTTATGCTAAATGGTTTGAGTTAAAGACTTTGGTTAAGCAAAACAAAGAAATGGTTGATTTCCTTGAGCCAAGAGTTGGCGACTGGTTTTACAGGAAAGCAGTTGGTTTTGTTGCAAACAATGAGAAAGCGAAAGCTGTTGAATTCTTGAATAAAGCTCTTGTTTACGATTCCAAGAATGTTATGGTGAACTATGAATTGGCAAAGATAAGCTTAGATAGTGGTAAAATTGTTGGAGCAACCAATCGTTTGACTAATATACTTTCGCAAATGCAGCCCGATGAGGAGGAGAAACTCCTTTGTCAAAATCTAATTGCTTTTGCTTATGATAAAAACCTTCTGAAGTCATTATCCCTAATCAATCAAGGAAAGTATGCTTATGCTGTTGATATTCTAACGGAGTTAGATTCCTATTGTCAAGCAGATATTTATGGCATTTGCAATAAGGCTGTAATTAAGAAGAATTTGGATTTTTGTAAGACAGGCATATATAACGAGCATATAACCGTAAGCAAGAAAGCAATGGAGATTGGAAGGAGTGATGTGGCTGGAGATTTTGTTCAAAACACCTACGATTACTTCCAAAGAAACCGTCAATCCATTACCGACACCACAAGCTTTGAGGGATTGGTTCGTGGAGTGGTTGATTCCTACATTGGACAAATTAAAAACCTCTATAGTGCAAAGAATAATGAGGCAAAGATTGATTTAATTAGAAAGACTAAAGAGCTTGTTGCATTGGTTGGAGGAGAATATGAGGCTGGAGTTCTTAAAACACTCTCTTCAATGCAAGGAACAACAACTCCTGTTGATATGAAACTTGACTCCATTGAAAATGCTGCTCCTGTGGAAGGCTACACTCATCAATATGCTCAATATGTTAAGGATAGCATAAGCAATGCACAAGAAAAGGTTAAGGAGATAGAAAAACAATTTATTCCCTCCTCCGAAAATAAACTCCCAGAAAAATCATTAGCTGTTGAACAAACTAAAACCAAGAGCTTAAGAAAAGAAATTGATGATAAGTTTTATGAGTCTCGCACTTTTATGACCGTAAGCAATTATGATAAAGCCTTAGAGGTTTTGGAGAAAGCTAATCGTTTAGCTAAGATTGATGCAGAAAAGCAAGAGGTTGAAAAGATGTACACCTCAGCCATTAGGGAAATAACTGCAAGGAGAATGTCTGCTGCTGAATATTCAATCTTTCAAGGCGATGTTGCAAAGGCAGATAGCTTGGTGGGCATTACTAACGATTTGATTACAACCTATAAAATGGAAAATGACCCAACTATTATTAATATAATGAATAGCTATTTGAGGGTTATTGACCAAAAGGTTTGCCAAAAGAAACAGGATGAAATTGATGTGTTTGTATATAATATTTTGGATTGTGTTAGAAGAAATGATTTCTATAGGGCTGATGATCTAATTACAACAGCAATGCAAGTGAAAGGCTCCTCAGAGTGTAGATTAGACAAACAAAAGATACGTCAACTGAAACGACAAATTGAAAAGCCTTTGGAATATGTTAATATGAAAGAAGGTGTAATGAAAAATTTGGAGGATAAAGACACCTTGCTTTTCATTAAAACATACGCAGAATTGGAAGAGTTTTGGAACGATAACAAGCTTATTGAAATGAGCGTTGAGCATTTGCCATTAAGAAAGATATTATACAACACCAATAATAGCGACTTGGTTATTAAGTCAATTGAGGAAATGGTTAAGTATCGTTTATACTTTGGTTCTTTGGAAGCTTTGGGAGCATTGAAAGATATGGGCTTTAAGAGAAAACAAACGAAGGACGCACAAAAGAAGATTGGGATGATGATGTCTTTGGATGTTGTTAATCGTCCTGACAAAATTAGAGAAAGCAATATTATTGACGATAAGTTTAAGAATGATAAATGGTTTAAGGATTTCTATAAGAGCTATAATAAATATTTGATTAGTTGGCGTAAAAACAATTAAATATGGCAAAAGAAGAAAATGGCATTAAATACTTCACTCTTTTAGAAGCCTTAAGAAGCATTCAAAAAACCCTGCTCAATCGCTATACATCCTCTTTTTGGGTAAAAGCCGAATTGATGAAACTCAATCATTATGCACATTCAGGACATGCCTATCCTGATTTGGTTGAAAAGCAAGACAATAAAATAGTTGCACAGATAAGAGCATTGATTTGGAAAGACGATTTTGATAGAATAAACTCCAAATTCCTATCCACCACCAAAGAACCAATAAAGGATGGAATAACAGTACTAATCTATTGCAGAGTTCAATTTGATGCCCTCTATGGACTATCCCTAAGAATAATTGATATTGATCCCCTTTTCACTCTTGGAGAATTGGAGAAAGAGAGGTTAGACACCATTAGAAAAATTAAAGAAGAAGGAATTTGGGATAAAAACAAAAGACTTGCCCTGCCCCTACTTCCACAACGATTAGCAATCATATCCGTTGAAACAAGCAAAGGCTACTCCGACTTTATGAACATAATCCACCAAGACAAACAACCCTACAAACTCTTCACCATGCTCTTCCCCTCACTATTGCAAGGAGATAATGCCGTTGAATCTTTGCTCATTGCCTTAGATGCCATTGAAACAGTTAAAGACCATTTTGATGCAGTGCTAATAATTAGAGGAGGAGGAGGCGATATAGGCTTAGCATGCTATAATAATTATGAATTAGTAAAAAGAATTGCCACCTATCCACTACCCATACTAACGGGAATAGGACATTCAACCAATGAAACAGTAAGTGAAATGGTATCAAACAAAACAGCCATCACCCCAACCGAACTTGCCGATTTAATAATCAAACGCTTTGTTTCTTTTGACCAACAACTAAAAGACATAAAACAAAACCTCTTCAATATAGCCTCAAGACGAATAGAAAGAGAAACACAAACCCTAACCCACTACCAACAAATACTACAACTACTTGACCCCAAAAACCTATTAAAAAGAGGATACACCATATCATACCTGCAAGACAGGATAATAACCTCAGCCTCCGAACTCCAAAAAGGCGACCAATTAGTAACACTATTCTCCGATGGAAAGGTAATATCAACAGTAAACGATAAAGAATAAGATAGAAAAATGGAAACAAAAAACTACACAGAGAACTTTGAAGAGCTAACCAAGATATTAAAAGAGTTGGAAAGAGGCGATATAACCATAGACAATATGACCCTTAAGATTCAACAAGCCTTAGTTCTATTGGATGAATGCAAAGAAAGCCTAAGCAAAGTAAACGAAGACGTAAATAAAATACGTGAGGAAATAAATTCAGCTAACGAGAATAACATTTAATAGATATCTTTGTTGGGCCATGCCCAAATCTCATATTCAGAAAAAACCCAATCATAATTGAAAATATGTCCCTTATATTTGGAAATATGTCCATCATATTTTCATTTATGTCCATCATATTTTTGTATATGTCCTTTATATTTTTCATTATATCCCTTATTTTTTGAGGTGCGTAGGGGCATGCCTTGTGCATGCCCTGATTTATTTATTGTGGTTATTATTATTGGGCAAGCACAAGGCATGCCCCTACAATCGACAAAAGAATCAAAGTTCAAGACAAAATCCTACTAATCTTTTAATCCTATTAATCTTAATTCAGACTAAAATAGTTACCTAAGTTACTCAAATTACCCTCTAAAAAAAAGGTTTGAGGAAAAAAACAAAAACCTTTTCAAAACATAGTAACTTAAGTAACTTTGGTAACTATTTTTCATGAGATTTAGAAATCTAAGTCTGATTCCTCACCAAATAAATCATTTTCTTCAATTGGTTTTGAATTATTTTCTGGAATATCCAATTCTTCAGGAAATTCAATTTCATTTATTCCCCTTACTTCACACCATACAAAGTTTTTATTTCCTGTTAATCTTTCAATTTTATAACCTAATCCTTTTAGTCTTGATGATAAAGTTTTAGTACTAATTTGATGATAATTATTCTCATCACAGAATCTATTAAATTCATTATGTATTTCCTTTAGCAACTTCTTTTTAGAATTGGAAGGAGTATACATTTTTTCTTCCATAAAACTACAAACTGTGTCTGATTCAATACGGTATTCATTTTTGAGAGCTTCAATTGTTTGACTGTCGCTAAACTTTTTGTTTTCTCTTAGATATTTAACGCCATCCAACAACCAATTGCAAATCCCTGGCAATTCTTCGCACAACTCTTGCTTTAAATTAGGATTGATTTTATCCGCAGGAATGGTATAGTTAAATGGAAAGATAAATAATCTGCTGTAAAATCCAAAAGAATAATCTGAACTTTGTGGAAGGTGGTTTGATGCTAATATTGTTTGAGGATAGTTCTTTGTTGAATATATGTCTTGATATAGCTTTTTAACAGTCATTGATTCTCCTGAAGTGTATGTTTTAAGTACTGAACTATCTGAAATTTTTGGAAGATTCTCAGCCGAAATATTAATTAACTTATTTTCCATTTGCTGAATTCCCAATCCATCATTTTTCAAAATATATCCTAAAGATACATTACTTACATTATTTTCTCCCAAAGCACTACCTACAACATCAAGAGTTAAAGATTTTCCATTTCTTCCGCTTCCATATAAATAAATGATTTTTTCAAGATGTAAATTTGATAAAGGATATGCTAACACTTCTTGAATAAGCTTTCTTAAATCTTGTTCTGGAAGAATTTCATTAATAAAGTTAATCCACCTTGGGCAAGTTGCATTAGAATCATAATTGTAAGGAAGTACATACTTCAGAAAGTCCTCTTTGCGATGTTCTCGAAACTCTAAAGTATTTAAGTCATAAGTGCCATTTGGAAAGTTTAATACATCTCTATTTGTTTCAAGTTCTTTATAGAGATCAAGTTTAGCCTGCTCATACAGGTCATGAGCTTTCTTATATGATTTATATTCTTTTTCTGGTATTCCTAATTCTTCAGCAAAATCACGCAAGAAGTTCTTTACATAAATTTTTTCTTTCAGTTGCCAATGGGAATCCTCATAGAAATAAAATCCATTATTATAAACTACATTATCATTTTTTTCTTTTAAGATTTGAAGTATAAAGCATGTCATTTCTATTCTTACTTGAACAAATTGAGTATTTTTCTTTTCTTCCACTTTTGTTTTTTCTAAATTGTTGTTCATAATTATAAATTGTTTGAGTTATTATTATTAAAAATATATTGAACATAAGGAGTATATTTGAATCCATTTCTTATAGTCCTTAGAGCTTCTTTTTCATTAAAGTCAGTATCCCCCCATTTATTCATAACAAAATTTAAAATTTCATTCTCACTAATATTATAGTGTTTAGATTGAACGGCTAATAAAAAAGTTGCTGAATTTCTCCCACTGCAATTTTTGATAAAGTCTTTTAGTATTGCTTCAAGAATTTCAGTATTGGAAGTTGAACTATAATTGAAAGTATTATAAGTATTCATTTGTGGAACTTTCTTTTCCTTTTTTACCCAAGCAACTTTAAAGGGAGAAGAATTTGGATTAAAGAATACTTTAGCATCTCCACTCAAAAAGCATACACCTTGAAAGTTCTTAGCAGCTTTATCAATCACCAAATCAAATTTATTAGAATAATATTCTCTAATTTTTTGATGAGCTTGATAGTGGAAGTCCTTAATGGTTTCAATTAATTCCTTTCTTTTTTGATTATCCAATTCCTCTTTCAATTCTTTATTGCATCTAATAATCTCACCATTTAAAGATATTCTAATAAGAATCTTAAGTCCGTAGCCACTTCCACGAGGAGAATCGAACATTAGGAATGTATTTGGACAATCGGATATATTTCTCTTAAGTGTTTTAATCCTTAATAGCAAGGTTGGGTTTTCTTTTAAATCTACATCCAATACAATTAATCCAGTGTAATGATATAAATGGTTTTCATCTCTGTAGTTATTAAGATAAGATGAAAAGGTAATTAAAGGTAATTTGTTTTTAATAGTCTTATAATCCTTCATTAGCTCACTCTTTAATTCCTTATTCTTACATTCAATTTCCTTTATATTCAATTGCCTTAAACTAATAATTTGACTATCCAATTCCCTTTCTTTAATCATTTGAACGAGTTTATCAATAGACAAATAAATATTGTTTATAACATCTGAAGCGGAAGCCCATATTTGAACTTTTGGCAATTCAGATAATTCATAATTTGAAGAAGGAGGCACAATAGCCCCACTCCCAATAATAGGAGTAGGACCAAGTACCATTTTGTTTTCATACTGCGGATTAGCAATCATATTTAATGCATCATCCTGTTTAAATAAATTGTTTGCCATTTTTATAGATTAATGATTATTCATTTTCTTTCGTTT
>DHDW01000024.1:48018-48396 GCA_002399565.1 Bacteroidales bacterium UBA4866
TGATTATTCATTTTCTTTCGTTTCTTCATGGCAAAGATATATACAAAAATTCGGGTAAATAACAAAGGGATATGTCTTTAAAGGGAGTAACTTGGCGAGTAACTTGGCGAGTAACTTAGCGAGTAACTTTTTTTTAAATGTATGTTTATTAGAATAAAAATATATGGCACTAAAGCAAAAACCCCCACTAATACAGTAAATTAGAGAGGGGTTTTGCAATGTTTCTAATGCTTACGTAATTATTGAAAAATGGTCAGAAGGATACCTAGAGCCTATTCCAGAAAAAAGTCAGTTTTATTTTTCTAATAATTTGAATTTTTTGGGATTAATCTTGTTTAAACATTTATTTCTAACATCAATTAATGCCGTTTCGAATTC
>DHDW01000024.1:48523-82448 GCA_002399565.1 Bacteroidales bacterium UBA4866
TCGCTAGGAGTAACTATATTAATAGAAATTGAATCTTTAGGATTAAGCCTAATAGGTTTTTTATCTTTTGTTTTAAATATTTTTTCTGCTTCCTTCCTTTTTAAATTAAAACATTCTGCAAATCTTAATATATCTCTATCTATACCGCTTTCCATTACAATAAAAAATCTACCATCCATATTACTGAAATCTTTTGAATTGATTTTAAAGTCAATTATTTTTTCATATTTTTCAGGACTACTAAATGAAATGAATTTTTTCAAGGTTTTGTAAATCTGCTTATATCCTTCTATTGTATTAGTATTTTCTTCTTCAATAAAATAACTATCAATAATTGGTAGCTTATTTTTTGTAACTCGTAAGAATGCTTCATTTATATGAAATTTGAAATTAGAAATAATTAGTTGTGTAATCATTTCTTTATCATTATTAAAATATGCATGGAAACTTCTAAATTTATATTGTTGATTATAACTTTTTATCTCCAAATAATAATGGGAAAGGATATCTACAATATCAAACTCATTTTTATGCCTAAATACATTATCATCTTCATTAGCTATATTATAATAGTCTATTAGCTCATAATTTGTATATTTTAAAGATTCATAGCCTTTTGGTGGTCTATTAGATTCTTTATAATTCTTTCTATTTATTAAATAAGCCTTATCGAATTTTTTGTTTAGGTTATGTTTCTCTTCAATGGTAGTTAGAAGGGAGAAATCTATTATATTAAAAAAGTTGTATAATCCATTACATTTCTCATTAGTTTTCATCTCCAACCTAATAAGTACATTTCTGTTTATTAAGTCTTCTCTAAACCGTGCAATACAATCATCAGTAATTGACTTTCTGTATTTATAAGTTTCAAAAAAATATTTTTTTTGAATTTCAAATAAATCCATTCCATCTTTCTTATAATCATTAAGGAAATCAATTATCTTTTTTCTAATAGCTTTTCTAACACTTTCTTTATTAAGTGCCATACTTTCTATATAGTTTCTTATAATATCATTATTCATTATAAAAGATAATTCAGTAATAAATGAATGAAAATCATCCATATTTTTAATCTTGCTATAAGTTTCACTATAAAGAATATAAATTACAAGATTGATATACAGGTTATCTGCTACTTTATCATTTGCTAAACAAAGACGTAAATTATATTTATTATATTCTAAATCAGAATCAGTTTTTATTGGGGAAATATATATGACTTGATTAATAACTCCAATTTTACACTTAAGTAACTCATCTTCGGTTAATAAAGGACTTTCTAACATATCATTAATCCATTCTTCCCATCTACAGCCTTTAATTAATTCATCATAATGTAAATCAAAAAACTCCTCTTCAAATCTTTTTTTCCTAATAGAATTTGTACCCTTGTACATTTCAGAAATGTAATTTGCTTCTTCGTTGGTAAAAAACTTATATTCCATATTCAAACCAATTAATATATAGTGGTGCTAAATTACAAAGAATACTTATAAGCAGATGTTATTTTTAAATTTTTTTTGAATTTCTTTCATTGTAAATTATTTTTTGTAGCTTTGAAGATTGAAAAAAGAAGAATAAAAAATATATGCCTGAACTTACTTGGATTGGAAAAGAAAAAGTTATTAATCATCATCAAGATGTACCTTACAGGGTGTTGGAACATAAATATGGTTTTAGTTTAGAAAATGGAGAAAGTGAAAAAGAGACTAAAAGTGGCAATAAAATAATTCATGGGGATAATCTTGAAGCTCTAAAGGCATTACTTCCTGAATATGAGGGCAAGATTAAATGTATTTATATAGATCCTCCTTATAATACAGGAAATGAGAAATGGGTGTATAATGATAATGTAAATCATCCAAAGATTAAGAAATGGCTTAATGATGTTGTAGGAACAGAAGGAGAAGACTTAACTCGCCACGATAAATGGCTTTGTATGATGTACCCACGCCTAAAACTCCTCCATAAACTACTTTCTGATGATGGAATAATATTTGTTTCTATAAATTATGCAAATGAACATGCTCATTTAAAATGTATTTGTGATGAAATTTTTGGTCGAAATAATTTTATTGGAGAATTAACATGGGAATCAACTACTCAACCTATAAATTCTGGCTCTGCAAAATTTAAACTTCAACAAAAAGTCGAACCAATTTTATTCTATTCAAAAGATAAAAAAACTCAAATTGGATATATTTTAAAAGAAATTGAATCTGGTTTAAAATATCCACACAAAGGAAAATTAGGAAGTTGTAGATTTGAAATAATAGAAAAGTCTGATGCAGGTGGATATAATAGACCTACGATGAAATTTCCAATTTTAGGACAATTGCCAAGAGAAGGGAAACGATGGCAAATAGGAGAAACTACTGCAAAATATTTAATTAATAATAATAGAATAGAAATTATAGATGGTATTGTGAAAATGGCAGTATATCCAGAGGATGAATTAGACAAAAGAAAATTTATCCCTTTTTGGTCTCATTTAAGTGCTGATTATGTAGGGACTGCACAAACTGGAAAAGATTTATTAAATACAATAATGGGTTATCCTGTTGGATTTGATACTGTTAAACCAACTTTATTGATAGAAGAATTATTATCTCATTTTGATAAAAACGCTATAATATTAGATTCTTTTGCTGGAAGTGGCACAACTGGACATGCTGTTTTGAATTTGAATAAAGATGGTGGGAACAGAAAGTTTATTTTGGTGGAAATGGAGGATTATGCAAATGATATTACTGCTGAAAGGGTTAAGAGGGTGATTAATGGATATGGAGAAGGAAATAAGAGGGTTGAAGGAATAGCTGGAGAGTTTGATTATTATGAGTTGGGGGAAAGGCTATTTTTGGAGGATAATAATTTGAATGAGCAAGTGGGTGAAGAAAAGATTAGAGAATACATTTATTATACTGAGACTAAAGAATTTCTTTCAAGAAAGAGAACTGAAGAGGATAAATATTTGCTTGATAACTTTTTAAATACTGGATATTACTTTTACTATGAAGAGGATAGTTTAACAACTTTGAGTGTTGACAGTTTGAATATTGTTACTCAAAAGGCTGAGCAATATGTTATTTATGCTGATGTTTGCCTTTTGGATAAAGATTTTATGCTTAAAAACAATATTATCTTTAAGAAGATTCCAAGAGATATTAAACGTTTCTAATTATTAAAATAAATTGAGGTCGCAAATTGAGACTTCAAAAAAATAATAATACCATGACACAGGAAAAAGCAATTAAAATTTTCGAGGATAAAAAAATTCGTACTCACTGGGACGATAAGAATGAAAAATGGTATTTTTCAATTGTTGATGTTATTTCTGTATTAACTGAAAGTAATAATCCACAAGTGTATTGGAGAGTGCTAAAAAAGAGATTGTTGGCAGAAGGTAACGAAACCGTTACAAAATGTAACGCTTTGAAAATGGTTGCTAATGATGGTAAAATGCGTTTTACTGATGTTGCAGACACTGAACAGCTTTTTAGATTAATTCAATCAATTCCTTCTCCAAATGCTGAACCTTTTAAACTTTGGCTTGCTCAAGTTGGGAGGGAAAGAATAGATGAGATTAATGATCCTGAAATTGGTATTGAACGACTAATGGAAACTTATTATAGAAAAGGTTATAGTAAGGAATGGATAAATCAACGTATAAAGAGTATTGAAATAAGAAAGGAACTTACCGATGAATGGGAAAATAGAGGAGTGAAAAAGGGTGAAGAGTTTGCTATACTTACAGATATAATTACAAAAACATGGAGTGGTTTTACAACAAGAGAATATAAAAACTACAAAGGGCTTAAAAAAGAAGGTTTACGTGACCATATGACCAATATGGAGTTGGTTTTGAATATGCTTGCTGAAGCTTCTACAACTGAAATATCAAAAGATAAAGCTCCAGAAACATTTGAAGAAAACAAAAAAGTTGCTCATCAAGGTGGAAATGTTGCAAAGGCAGCAAGAAAGCAACTGGAAGATACAACTAAGAAAAATGTTGTTACAAGTAAAAATGCAAAAGCATTGAAAAATAAAAATAATGAATTGGAATAATAAATGGAATTAAAATCATATCAACAGGAGGTTATTAATGACTTGTCAACTTATCTTGAAGAGTTAAACAATACACAAAATATTAGTCAGGCTTTTACTAATTTGTGGGAAAGTAAAGGGGTCTATTTTTCTTCTTTAGATGAGGATAGATATTTAAGACCTTATGATAATTCTATTAAAGGAGTTCCAAGAGTAACGGTTAAAGTGCCAACAGCAGGAGGTAAAACATTTATTGCTTGCAATTCAATAAAAACTATTTTTGATAAACTACCAGCAGATAAAACAAAGGTTGTTGTTTGGTTTGTTCCTTCAGATACCATTTTGCAACAAACTTATAAAAATCTTAATGATAGTTCTCATCCTTATAGACAAAAAATTGATTCTCATTTTGGAAGTGCTGTTAGGGTTTATGATAAACAAACTTTGTTGTATGGGCAAAACTTTAACCCTATTGAGGTAAGAGAACAATTAAGTATTTTGGTTTTAAGCATTCAATCTTTTGCGTCTAATAAAAAAGAAGGCAGGAAAGTTTTCCAAGAGAATGAAAACCTTGTCAGTTTCACTAAGGATAAAAGCTATAATACAAATCAAATTGAGGATGCAGAAGATACTGCTTTAATTCAAGTTATTGCTAATTTGAATCCTGTTGTGATTATTGATGAAAGCCATAATTATGAATCTAATTTAAGATTGGACTTACTCAATTTAATTAATCCAAGTTTTATTTTAGACCTTACAGCAACACCAAGAGAGAAATCAAATATTATTAGTTTTGTTGATGCAATGAAACTGAAGAAGAATAATATGGTTAAATTGCCTGTTATTGTTTATAAGAATAGAAATACAGAAGAAGTTATTTCAAGTGCGATACAGTTTCAGAAGAAGTTAGAAGAGGTTTCAATTGAAAATGAAAGAGAAACAGGATTATATATTAGGCCAATTGTTCTTTTCCAAGCTCAATCCAAGGGTAATGATGATAATATAACTTTTGATAAAATAAAACAACAACTTATTGAAGCAGGAATTCCTGAAAGTCAAATTAAAATAAAAATAGATAAACCTGATGAAATAAAGAATATTGATTTGTTGAGCAGGGATTGTGAAGTTAGATTTATTATTACAATTAATGCTTTAAAAGAGGGGTGGGATTGTCCTTTTGCTTATATTTTGGCTTCTTTAGCAAACAAGACTTCAAATATTGATGTTGAACAAATTTTAGGTAGAATACTTAGACTTCCTCATGTAACAAAACATAGTAATCAATTATTAAATAACTCTTATGTTTTTTCCTCTTCATCCGATTTTCAAAAAACTTTAGAGAATATTATTAGTGCTTTAAATAGGGCTGGATTTAGTAAAAAAGATTATAGATATAAAGAAGAAATAAAAGTTGAAAAGGGAGAAGATTTAAATCTATTATTTGAAGAGCCAATTCAACAAACAATTAATGAAAATTATATTGATTCTGATGTTGAAATTGATACAGAAAAAATAAAAGAATATACTCAAACTCCAGAATCAAGGCAATTTGTTGAAAATATTACTGCAATTGCAAATGAGCAATCAATGGAATATGAAAGGGAAGTGGAGGAATCAATAAAAGAAGAACAATCAATACCAACTGATATAATAGATAAAGTGAAGACAAGTCAAATTAAAGATAGTTTTAAAGATGAAGTAAAAGGTATCAAACTACCTGCTTTTTACATTAAAACAAATGTAGAGTCATTATTTAACAGTAAAGATGAATCAATTAAATTAACTAAGAATTATTTAATAAATGGATTTGATTTAAGTACTCAAGATAAAAATATTGATTTAACCATTACCTCTACAGATATGGCAAAAATTGATTTGAGTGAAAGAGTTAAAGATGAATTTGTTCCTCAATATCAAAAAATGTCAGCTTCAGCAAGAGAAGGATTTGTTGAATATTTAAAAGGACTTACTCCACAAGGAAAGAAAAATAAAATTATTGAAAGTATTTCAAGAATTATTGAAAATGTTAATGAAATTTCTCAACCTCAAATCAAAAACTATGTTAGTGATATTATTTCAAAATTAGATGGTGATAAAATAGATGAAATTGCTAATGATGAATATAATTATTCTCTAATAATTAGGCATAAGATAGAACAATTAGTTGATAAATATACTCAAGAGCAATTTTATAAATTATTGGATTTGGGAATAATTAAATGTGAAGAGAGTTTTGATTTTCCTAAAAGAATTATTCCTAAGAACGGTATTGATTATATTCAAAAGAATCTATATACAGAAGAAGATTCTATGAATGATTTTGAAAAGAGAGTAATATCTCAAATTGCAGAATTAGATAATGTTGTTTTTTGGCATCGTAATTTATCAAAAGGAAAAGGTTTTATGATAAATGGTTTTATGCACCATTATCCTGACTTTATTGTGAAACTGAGAAATGGAAAGATAATAGTTGTTGAAACAAAAGGAGACCACTTAGATAATACTGATAGTAAGAATAAAATTAAATTAGGTAATACTTGGGCTATAAAAGCAGGAGATAATTATCGTTACTATATGGTTTTTGAAAATAATAGATTAGAAGGAGCAAAAAGTATTAGTGAGTTAATTGATATTATTAAGAATATTCAATAAGTAATTCTTTGTAGGATAACATCCCAACTGCCTTTCTTTCCCTAATCGACATCTTCAATTATTATCCGTCGAGGTGGATTTGCAATCCATCTCTTAATTACTATAAGGATTTGTAATCCGTAATATAAATAAAGTCAAGATAATGCAAAGAAATATGAATAAGTATCGGATTGAAAATCCTAATAATAATATAGTGCGGCATTACTTATCGACTTTGTCGCTTTGCAAAGCAAGGAAATACCGCACAACATAATCGGATAACATATCCTAATAATAAAAAAGTGTGGGAATACAATTCCCGCACAACCGAAAAGTAAAAGTTGATTAGTCCTAAGAATTTACTTCACTCTAATACTTTGCCCTACTTTGATGACACTTCTTTTGTTTAGTTTATTTAGTTTAAAGATTTCATCCATTGGTACGTTGTATTTTCGGGATATGGAGGATATGGTTTCGCCTTTCTTTACTTTATGGTATTGGGCTTTTTGTTGTTTTTCTTTTGTTTTTTTAGTGTCTTTTGTTTTCTTAGCTGTTGTTTCTTGGGTGATATCTTTACTGGTGGTTTCTACTGTTTGTTCTTGTGATTGTACTTCTGCATCATTGCTAACTGCATTTTGTTCTGCAAATGGGCTTTCTTCTTTTTCTTTCTTGGTTACTTCAACTTGTTGTTTTTTGTAAACGCTTAAAATACTACCTCTTTGGAGTGTTTTTCTATTTCCGTTCCATCGTTTCAAATCTCTAACATTTACTCCATAGCGTTTTGCAATAGAGTTCCAATTCTCACCTTTTCTTACCTTATGTGTTAGTTTTACTTCTTTTGTTATGTATTCTTTTTCTTCGTATGCTTTTCCAAAGTATTTATCTTTGTTGTATTCTGCTATGCTGTCCTCAAGGCTTATGAAGTCGTTAACATAGCGAAATGGTAGCTTGAGGCTATAGTTGTCTTGTGTTCCAAATATTATATTTCTTTTATATTGTGGATTAAGGTCTTTTAGTTGCTCTACTGGTATATTTAACACGTCGGCTATTTGCTCAAAGTGTATGTCTCTTCTTACTGTTATGGTGTCGGTTGATATTGGTTTGGACAATATGGCTGGTGCTATATTATGTTCTTTGTAGTAGTTCATTACATAGCATGCTGCTATATAGGCTGGAACATATCCTCTTGTTTCTCTTGGAAGGTAGTTGTATATTCCCCAAAAGTCATTTTTTCCTGAGCGTCTTATGGCTTTGTTTACATTGCCTGGTCCACAGTTGTAGGCTGCAAGAGCCAATTGCCAATCTCCATATATTCTATAAAGGTCTCTTAGGAATCGTGCTGCTGCAACGGTTGCTTTCAATGGGTCTTTTCTGTCATCAACATTGGCATTTATCCTCAAATCATAACTTCTTCCAGTGGAATACATAAACTGCCATAGTCCTGTTGCTCCTGCTCTTGATACTGCATTGGGGTTGAGGGCTGATTCTATAACTACTAAGTATTTTAATTCGTGAGGTACGGAATATTGGTCGAGTATGGATTCAAAGATTGGGAAGTAGTATTTGCTTAGCCCTATCATCACTCCCACTCTTGCTCCTCCTTTGTCGATGTAGTATTCTATTATGTTTCTAACTTGTTTATTATAGGTTAGCTCAATGTTGCTTGGCAAGGCTCTAAGGCGTTTGGCTATTATGGAATCGGAAACATTACTTACTGATGTTGGTTCACAAAGATTATCTAAAGCTCTGTCGTAGCTCTTTTTAATTACTCTTGTGTTTTGTCTTATGTAGTAAGAACTAAGGAGTGAGTCGAAGTTTGTTTCAAAATTTCTGATTACATTTAATTCCGATTCTTTCTGCGAAAAAGAAACAAAGGGTAGCAAAAGGGTAATTATAAATAAGAGTGTCAGCTGTTTAGTCTTATACATTATTCTATTTTAATATTATTTTAAGGGGGTAAAATTACAAAAAAACATTTAGTTAACGCCAATTCTTCTTAGTTTATTATTTTTTGTACTTTTGTACTCTATTATTTATCAAATTAAAAATTTAAGTATTTAAAGTTATGAATATAGTTATACCAATGGCAGGAATGGGCAAGAGAATGCGTCCACACACCCTAACCGTACCTAAGCCCCTTATTAAGGTTGCTGGCAAGCCAATTGTTGAACGTTTGTGTGAGGATATTGTTGAGGTTTGTAATGAAAAAGTTGATGAGATAGGTTTTATTATTGGTGATTTTGGGAAGGAAGTGGAAGAAGGATTGATTGAAATTGCTAATAGATTAGGTGCTAAGGGTAAGATTTATTATCAAAACGAACCTCTTGGAACTGCTCATGCTATTCTTTGTGCTAAGGAAAGCTTAAAGGGAAAGGTTACTGTTGCCTTTGCCGACACTTTGTTTGATGCTGGCTTTAAGCTAAACACTGATAGGGATGGTGTTATTTGGACACATAGAGTTAAAGACCCTTCTGCTTTTGGCGTTGTGAAGAAGAATGATGATGGAACAATTGCAGGATTTGTTGAAAAGCCAAAGATTTTTGTTTCCGATGAGGCTATTATTGGCATTTACTATTTCCTTGATGGGGAGAATTTGAGAAATGAATTGCAGTTCTTAATTGACAATAACATAAACAAACAAGGAGAATATCAACTTACGGATGCTCTTCAAAATATGCTTGATAAGGGTTTGAAGTTTGTTACTAATGATGTTAAGGAGTGGTTGGATTGTGGAAATAAGAATGCTACCGTTAATACAAATCAAAGAGTGCTGGAGCTAAAGAACTCTAAGGAAGAGTTGATTGATAAAGATATTGACTTAGTTAATACTGAAATAATCCCTCCTTGCTATATTGCCAAAGGGGTTAAGATTACTAATTCTAAGATTGGTCCTCATGTTTCAATTGGAGAGAAGACAACCATTGATAATTCCATAATTTCTAATTCAATTATTCAATCATCATGCCTTATTTCTAATCTTAAGTTTAATAATTCTATGTTAGGGAGCAATGTAAAGGCAGAAAGTAGCGTTTTGGATAGCTCTAAGGGAAATGAATTGAACTTGGGAGATTATTCAGAAATAATACTATGAAGAAAATAAAAAACCTGCTATTTCTATCTATTGCCATTCTTTTTTTGGCCTCATGCAGCTCTAAGAGTAAGTTAGCAAAAGAGAATTCAAAGGCTACTCAAAAAGAATATACTTCAAGTGAATTGAAGATTGACGGCTTGTTTTTAGATGCTTGTACTCAAAAGCAATTGAGCAATTTGGATAAGGCAATTGAACTCTTTGACCAAGTTATTGCTTTGGATAACAGTTATGCAGCAGCCTATTTTGAAAAGGCAAGTATTCTTTTTAATAGAAAAGAAGTTAAGGGTGCTATTGATTTAACTCAAAAGGCAATTGACCTTCAACCCAAAAACACTTGGTATAGAATGCAGATGGCGGAGATATATCTTATCATTTCCGATTATACAAATGCAGCAAAAGTGTTTGAGGATTTGATTGTTTTGAACCCTGAAGAAAAGGAGTATTACTTGCAACTACTACAGATTTACACTCAGGCATCCGATGAGAATAGCTCCAAGAAAACGCTTGAAAGAATTGAGAAAAAATGGAAGAGCGACAAGGAATTAACCTCTATTAAGAAACAATACTATGCTATTTTTGCAGAGAAATATATGAAGAAAAAGGACTATGCTAATGCCTTGAAATACTACCAGAGAATTGAGGAGTTAGACCCTTTGGATCCTTATATTCATGCTTCTTTAGCTAACTATTATCTTATTCAGGGAGAGAGAGTAAAGACCTTTGAAAACCTTGAAAAATCTATTGGCAATAAGGAGCTTGACTATCAAACAAAATTGCAGGTTCTGATTGCTGTTTACGGCAAAACGGTTGACTCAAACGAGGATGATTTTAATAATTTCTTTACTTTGTTGAAGAATATATCTAAAGAATACCCTAATGAAAAGACTGTTTGGGCGCTTCTTGCAACTGGATATAGCAAAATGGAAAACTATGCTAAGTCGGTGGAAAGCCTTAAAACTGCTATTGAATTGGGCAATTTGCCAAAGAGCACTCAACCCAATAACTACCAAATATATCAAAGTCTTCTCTTTGCTCAAAGCCAGATGGATGCAACCGATAGTTTGATTGTGGATGCTAAAAAAACAATAGAACTCTACCCCGAACAGCCCGTTCCATACCTGATGCTTGGAACAAATCAACTGATGAAAAAGCAGTATAATGAGGCTCTAATAACCTTAAAACAGGGAGTACAATTGGTGGTTTCGGATACTGTTTTGCTTGAGGAATTCTACACTAATATTGCTCAAACTCACTACGAATTAAAGGAAGCAGATAAGGCATTTCTTTATTTTGACAAGGCTCTTGAGCTAAATCCGGATAACTATATCGTGCTAAATAACTATGCTTACTTCCTTTCTGAGGAGAATAAGGACTTGGATAAGGCTCACAAAATGGCAAAGAAAGTATTTGAAAAATTCCCTCAAATGCCTACCTACGTTGACACTTATGCATGGGTATTATTTATAAAAAAGGATTATAAAGAGGCTCTTAGTGTTATGCAAAACATAATTAATCAAAAGGAAAAATGGAGTCCAACAATCACTGAACACTATGAACAGATACTTAAAGCTAACGAAAATAAATAATTTATTTTTTGCTTTAATTGCTCTTAGCACGTTGGTTTTAACAAGCTGCAAAGACAATACAACACATAAATATACTCTTGATGGGATTACCCAAGGGAGTTATTATCACATAGTTTACCTTGCTACTGACAAACAAAATGAAACAGTTAAGGAAGACATTAACAAGCTTTTAACTCAGATAGATAATAGTCTTTCGCTTTGGAATGAGGGGAGTTTGATTAATAAAATCAATAATAACCAAAACCCAAACCTTGATTCTTTATTTATTGATTGCTTTAACTGGAGTCAGAAAATTTCTCAATTTAGTGGTGGTTATATTGATTGTACTGTTGGTCTTTTGGTTGAAAAATATGGATTTGCAAAGAAGGAAAAGCAAGATATAACTCAAGAAACCATTGATTCATTGCTTCAATTTGTGGGCTATAAAAAGGTGAGAATTGAGAACCAAAAACTCCTTAAAACCCATCCTCAAACCAAGATTGACCTCAACGCAATTGCCCAAGGATATACCACAGATAGAATTTCTTGGATGCTCAAAGGCAAGGGAATAGATAATTTTATTGTTGATATTGGAGGCGAAGTTAGAGCAAGTGGAGCTAAGGAAAAGGGCAAAAACTGGCTCTGTGGCATTGAACAACCTGCCAAAGATAGCAATTCTGAACGCTCCTACACCACATATTTGGAACTCCAAAACCAAGCTATTGTAACCTCTGGAAGCTATAGAAAATATTATACAGACTCATTGGGCAACCGTCGTTCACACGCCATTAACCCATTCACAGGCAAGAGTGTAGAGCATAATTTACTTTCTGTTTCGGTGGTTGATTCCTCAGCTACGTTTTGCGATGGCTTGGCTACAGCCCTTTTGGTTATGGGTTTGGATAAGAGCAAAGTCTTCCTTTCAAAGCATCCAAACCTCAAAGCACATTTCATATACTTTGAGAATAACCAGTACAAAACCTACACTACTCCTAATTTAAAGCTCAAAGATACTCAGTGAAAAGCTAAAAGTGAAAAGTTAAAAGTGAATGTTTAGGGATTAATCTTCTTTAGTCTGCAATTCGTTAATTTTCAGTTTATTTAACTCAAAAGGAAGATTCAGCTATTCCAAAAGGAAACTTTAGCAGAAGTAAACTTATAGATTTAGGGGTTCTAAAGTTTAACTTTAGAGGTAGTAAACTTATAGATTTAGGTGGGCTAAAGTTTAACTTTAGAGGTGGTAAAGTTATAGTTTTACTTTTCTAAACTCAAGGTTCAGTTTTCTTAAGAGGGGTTTTTGAAGGTCTTAACTAAGGTTTTGATATAGGTAAGGTCTTGTTTTTGAGGGAGCAAATCCTTGATTTTGGTGTTGCTAAAACGGAGGAAATAGTAGTATTCTATCATAAAGATTATGGTGTAGGAAAGTGTTGTTGAAATGGCTGCACCTGTGATTCCATAGTGTGGAATTAGTAATATTCCTAAGACTAAAGTGGGGATTAGTCCTATGGTTGAGGCAATTGTGGCTATATGGAAATTTCCTTTTGAGGCAAAATATTGGGTGAATGTGGTGGTGGCATTTAGTAAGAGTACTCCTAAGAAAAGTAATTGTATGATTTGTTTAACCTGAGAAAATTCAGCTCCAAAAACCAAAGTATAGAAGCTCTCTGGCAAAAGAGAAAGCACCACCAAAGCTAAGGCTGAGAGTAGGATATTCGTCTTTGTGAGTAGTAGAGTTATTGATTTTGAATAGGTTTCATCTTTGCAGTTGGATAGTCGAGAATATTGAACTAAGGCAAGGCTGGAGGAGAATAAGAGGGTTGATTCTGTTAGACTTATACCATTGGAAAAGACTCCAAGAGCCTCATTGGTAGAGTATAGAGCAATTAAATAGAAGGACATTCGAGCGTTTAGTTGTTGAGAAAGGTTGCCCAATTGTTTAATAAAACCCAATGAGAAAAGAGTTTTAAACATATTCAAATCAAACATTTTACCTAATTGAAGTCCCTTATATTCATCCCTTAAAAGAAATATTCCATAGCCCAAACTTAGGAAATAGCCAATTAGAAGGGAGTTTATGTAGTGGGAAACTGAGGAGAATTGATTTAGAAGAATAAGTATTATAATGTAGAGAATTGAGGCAGTTGGGCTTATGAGTTTTAGGATATTTGATTCTTTAATTCTTTCTTTTCCTATTAGAATATTGGTGTTTGTTTCGCTCATTGCTGCCATTAAGGTTATCAAAAAGAGTTGTTTTGGGTAGGTTATAATGGGGATATCTAATAGATAAAAAGCAATAAAGAGGGTTCCCAAAGAAGCAATTGTCCACCAAAAAGAGGGGAAGAAAATATCGGAAAACTTATGTCTTGGGGTTAGATAAATTAGGGTTGTGTTGCCCACAAGTGTTGCAATAAGTAGCAAAAGAACTGTATTAAAGAGGAAAATAGACTGCTCTCCTTTGCCAATTGCTCCAAGATATTGACTTACCAAAACTATGGTTAAAAGCCCGATAATGGAGGTTATCATTTTGGCAAATAGTGTATGTAGTATATTCTTTATCAAGTTTTATTAGATTGAAATTATTGGTTTACTTGCTTTAAATTTTCTATTTTTTGGTTAAAATATTTTGGTAATAAATAAAAACTATTTACCTTTGCAATCCCAATTAACTTATGGTATGCGTAGCTCAGTTGGTTAGAGTAGTGGTTTGTGGTTCCATTGGTCGTGGGTTCGAGTCCCATCGCGTACCCCAAAAGGTTTATAATTGTTTATTGAGATTTGCCTATGAATAGTAGTGCAAATCTCTTTTTTTATATAATACCTTCTCTTATTAGGTCATGCAAATGCACAATTCCCTTATACTCTTTCTTCTCGTTAGTAACAATTAATTGAGTGATATGATTCTCTTTCATAACATTTAATGCCTCAACTGCAAACTTGTTTTCATCAACAGTTTTTGGAGTTTTGCTCATTATATCTTCAGCCTTTTGGTCTTGAGAATTGAGGTTTTTGCTAATCATTCTTCTAAGGTCTCCATCTGTAATTACCCCTTTTATCGTATTGTTTTCTATAACTACAGCACATCCCAATCGCTTAGAAGTCATTTCAATAATTGCTTCTGAAAGGGGAGTATTTGGGCTTACTTGAGGCTTTTCATTATTGGGATAGAGGTCAGAAACCTTCAAATAAAGTCTTTTACCTAAGGCTCCACCAGGGTGATATTTGGCGAAATCCTGTGCAGAAAATCCTCTGCATTCCAACAGACAAACAGCTAATGCATCCCCCATAACCAACTGTGCTGTTGTGGAAGAGGTAGGTGCAAGATTGTTAGGACAAGCCTCTTTATCAACATGAACATTGAGGAAGTAGTCCGATTGTTTGGCTAAAGCGGATTGACTATCTCCAGTTATGGCAACTAATTTATAGCCCAAGTTCTTGATTAATGGGATTAAAACCTTAATTTCTGGAGTATTTCCACTCTTTGAAATACATATAATTATATCCTCAGGTTGAATTATACCCAAGTCTCCATGAATAGCATCGGCAGCGTGCATGAATATTGAGGGAGTTCCAGTGGAGTTGAAAGTAGATACAATCTTTGTTGCAATATTTGCACTTTTGCCTATTCCAGTAACAACAACTCTGCCTTTTGAATTAAAAATTAGTTCAACAACTTTAGCAAAATCGTCATTTATGTAATTCTTCAACTTCTCTATTGCCAAATATTCTTTTGTAATTGTCTGTATTGCAATGTCTTTTATCTCTTGTTGTGTTTTCACTATTAAAATATTTTATCTTTGTATTGAATTGTATTGAAAAAAGCAGTAATTTAGCATAATGAAATATGTAAAACTTGTGTTTTCAACGACAAAAGTAAAGAATATTTTTTGATTTTTATAAATTAGAGAAATAAAAATGAGTCAAAAACAAATCAAAACAGCTAACGTTGACTTATATAAAGAACTAAAAAGAATATTCGGGTTTAATAAATTTAAGGGCAATCAAGAAGTCGTTATTAAAAGTTTGCTTGAGGGTAATGACACTTTCGTTATTATGCCTACAGGTGGAGGAAAGTCCTTATGTTATCAATTACCTGCTTTAATTCTTCCTGGTTGTGCCATTATTGTATCGCCTTTGATATCTTTAATGAAGAATCAAGTTGATGCTATAAGAAACTTTGGTTCTATGCACGGAGTTGCTCACTTTCTTAACTCTTCTTTATCAAAACAAGAAGTAAAAGAGGTGAAAGATGATTTAACAAATGGGATTACCAAATTACTCTACGTTGCTCCTGAGAGTTTAAACAAAGAAGAGAATGCAGAGTTTTTGAGAGATATTGATATTTCCTTCTATGCAATTGACGAGGCACACTGTATTTCTGAATGGGGACACGATTTCCGTCCAGAATACAGAAGGATGAAACCTATAATTGACGCTATTGGGCAGAATGTTCCAATAATTGCTTTAACTGCAACTGCTACTCCAAAGGTTCAACAAGACATTATGAAGAACCTTGAAATTAATGATGCCAATGTTTATATTTCCTCTTTCAACCGCCCAAATCTATATTATGAAATTCGTCCAAAGCCTAAAAAGGAAGTGGATATGAATAGGGAGATAATTCGTTTTATTAGAGAAAACCCTAATAAATCAGGAATTATTTATTGTTTGAGTCGTAAGATGGTTGAGGGATTAGCAGAAACTTTGATTTTAAATGGAGTTAAAGCTTTGCCTTATCATGCAGGGTTGGATGCTCAAACAAGGGCAGAGAATCAAGATAAATTCCTTATGGAAGAGGCTGACGTTATTGTTGCTACAATTGCTTTTGGGATGGGAATTGACAAGCCTGATGTTAGATTTGTTATCCACTACGATATGCCAAAGAGTCTTGAAGGTTACTATCAAGAAACAGGAAGAGCAGGAAGAGATGATGGAGAAGGAAAATGTATTGCTTTCTATTCTGAACAGGATATTATTAAGTTTGAGAAATTCTTAAATGACAAGCCCGTTGCAGAAAGAGAGGTTGCATTGCAACTTATGGATGAAACAATATCTTATGCTGAAAGTTCTGCTTGTAGAAGAATTAACCTTTTGCACTATTTTGGAGAAGAATATGGTCAAGATAATTGTGGTTCATGTGATAATTGTTTAAATCCGAAACCAAGAGTTGATGCAACTGAAGATATAGAGATTGTTCTTGAAACGGTTTTGGAAGTAAAACAAATTCTCAAATCGATTGATATTGCTAATATATTAGTTGGAGTTAGCACTGGTCAAACTAAAGCCTTTAAAAACATTTCCAATTGGGCAATTGGAGATGAAAAGAAATTCACTTATTGGAAGGCTGTTATTCGTCAAGCTTTAATTGAAGGTCTTTTAATTAAGGAAATTGAAAACTATGGAGTATTAAAGCTAACTCAAGAAGGATTTAGATTTTTAAAGAAATCTTATCCTATTTTGGTTGCAGAAGATCATGACTACGAAAATGCAGAAGAAGATATTGAATCAACAATAGTTACTGGAAGTGATGGAGGTGGTGTTGATATGGTTCTTTTCAGTATTCTCAAAGATATGAGAAAGAAAATTGCTTCAAAAGAAAACTTGCCTCCTTATGTAATATTTGAAGACCGTTCTCTTGAAGATATGACAATTCAGTATCCAATTAATATGGATGAAATGCGTCAGATTATTGGAGTTGGTTTAAGCAAAGCTCAAAAATATGGAGAACCATTTATTCAAACTATTAAAAAATATGTGGAAGAAAATGAGATAGAACGTCCTCAGGATTTAATTGTTAAGAGCATTGTTAATAAATCTGGATTAAAGGTTTACATTATTAAAAGTATTGACAAGAAACTTCCATTGGAGGATATTGCAGTTGCTAAGAATCTTCTTATGGATGAATTGTTGACAGAAATTGAAAGTATTGTTGCTTCTGGAACAAAAGTAGACATACAATATTATATTGATGAAACAGTAGACCCATATCATCAAGAGGATATTTTAGACCTTTTAAGAGAAAGTGAAAACGATAATGTTTCGGAAATACTTGAAGAACTTGGAGAAGAAGAATACACTGAGGAAGAAGTTAGACTTATGAGGATTGTTTTCTTGTCTAAATTTGGTTAATAGTATGAAAAAACAGGATTTAGTATTCCTTCAAGACTTCCTTTCTAAAAAACCTAATTCTAAAAAATTCATCCTTTTGGATGAAAATACCTATAATCATTGCCTTCCTATCTTAATTGATAACGTAGAAGAACTTTATGGAGCTGAAGTTCTTGAAATTGAATCAGGAGAAAAAAGCAAATCATTGAGCATTGTTGAAAATTTATGCCAAGCTATGATTGAATCTTCGGCGGATAGAGAGAGTATTTTAATATCTTTAGGAGGAGGAGTAATAACTGATATTGGTGGGTTTATTGCCTCTGTTTTCAAAAGAGGAATTCAACATATTGCTATTCCAACAACTCTTTTAGCAATGGTTGATGCATCAATTGGAGGGAAAACAGGAGTAAATGTTGGAGAAGTAAAAAATCAAATAGGGACTTTCAATACCAATACAATTACTTGCATTCATTTTGAATTTCTTGATTCCTTAAAAAAGAGACAAGTTCTAAATGGTGCTGCTGAGATGATTAAAGTCAGTCTTTTGGATGAAAAGCTTTGGGATAAATTAGACACAAAAGACAGTCCATGGAACAATAAGAAAGAAGGATTTGACTATAAATTTATTGAGAACTGCATCAAGTTTAAAGAAAAAATAGTCAAAGAGGATATGTATGAAAAAGACAGAAGAAAAATTCTTAACTTTGGACATAGCCTTGCTCATGCTTTTGAAAGTGTTGCTCTTTTGAAAAACATTGACCTATTGCACGGAGAAGCTGTTGCTTCTGGAATGTTCTATGCCATTATGTTATCAGAAACAAAATTATCTTTTCCTAATGATAAGGCACAAGAAATTTATAAATTCTTAAAGAAGAATTACAAAATAATAGATATTCAAGAGGATATTGATATAGTTATAAATTATCTTAATGCTGATAAGAAAAATATAAATAATGAATTTAGGTTTATTTTATTGGAAGATATTGGTAAGCCATATATAAATTTCCCTATCACCAAAGACGATTTAATCAACTTAAAACTTCCTGATAATCATTAGTTTTTCAGCTTGCATTGTATTAGTTTTCTATTTTTATTGCTTATTGACTTATTATTTTATACATTTGCAAGTTGAATAAAACAAATTTCATTATGAAAAAAATTATTTTATTAGTTTTAACAATTTGGGCTTTCTCAGTTAATGCTCAAAATGTTTTTCAAAATGCAGGCTTTGAAACTTGGAATGGAACAACCCTAAGTCAATGGAATACTTTATCTGTTATGGGTGTTTCTATTTCTGATGTTAGCAAATCAACCGAACCAAATTCAGGTAGTTTCGCAGTTAAAATTGCCCCGAAACCATTACCTTCTTCTTTGGCTGCAGTTATTGGAGTTGACAATATGATTGTTCCAGGCTTATTAACGAATGCAACAATTAACATCAATGCTATAATTACAGCACTTTCTTCTGGAAATCTGAACTTTGACAACAATACTCTTCTTTCAGTATTTACTGATGGAGTTCAACTAACAGAGAAACCTACAGCTGTTAATGGTTTTATTAGCTGGAATCCAATAGATCCAATTAATGAAAACATACTTTTAGGAGTTTATGTAATTAGCAACCAAACAGGAACAAGAGAAGTTATTGGAATGGGTGCATATTCAAACGTAGCTCCTTTTAAGGCAGAGTATATGCCTTTTGAAGCTTCAATTATTTATCAAGATGAGCAAAAAACTCCATCTGAACTAATCTTTATTTCTTTAGTTAGCTCATTGGATACAAGCGCTACTTCTTTTGGTTATTTATTGATGGATGATGTTTCAATTGCAACTGAAGTAGGATTGGAAAACATATCTACTACATCAAAGAAATTACCTATTGTTTATCCTAATCCAACAAGCGGGGAATTTAAACTAAACGTAAATTCTGATGTAGAGGTAAGCGTTTATAACCAATTGGGACAAGTTATTATTCCTGCAAGAGAATATGCTCCCAACAAAACCTTATCTGTTAAAGAAAAAGGAATTTATTTTGTTAGAATTAAAGACTCTAAAGGATTTAAAACTCAAAAATTAGTAGTCAAATAGTATTAATTTATTCTTTTTGACAATAGATTAAATTGAAAAAACTTTTATTTGCTATAATAGCAGTTATTTTTAGCTCTTGTGTTGGAGGTTATTCTTTCACAGGAGCTTCTATTTCTCCTGAAAGCAAGACTTTTTTTGTTGATCAGTTCATTAATCGTTCAAGTATGATTAATCCTATGCTTGCTCCTGAACTTACACATGCACTAACAACAAAAATTTCTTCTGGAACTAATCTCCAATCTGTAGACAATAATGCTGATATTAGTTTTAAAGGAACTATTGGTAGTTATTACATCACTCCTGTTTCTATTCAAGGCGATGACAAAGCATCTAAAAACAGATTGACAATTTCAATTAAAGTTGTTTGCGTTAATAAGAATGATAAGAAGATGAGTTTTGAACAAACATTTTCAAGATTCAGAGATTATGATAGTGGACTTTCATTAAGCGATGTTGAAGAGGCATTAATGAAACAAATTAATGAAGAACTCGTTGAAGATATTTTCAATAAAGCCTTTGTTAATTGGTAAAAAAAGAAACATTCAATATCTATTATTTTTAGATAGGAAATGATAAAATACAAGAAAACGGTTAATCATATTGGATGGATACTTGGAGTCCTAACATCAATTCTATATGTAAGTTGTGCGGAACCTACTCTCTCTTTTTGGGATAGTGGAGAATATATTTTAACAAGTTCAAAGCTTCAAGTTGGTCATCCTCCTGGAGCTCCGTTTTATCAACTCTTGGGAGCTTTTTTCTCAATCTTTAGTTTTGGAAATCCTAAACTTATTCCTATTTTAGTAAACTCCCTTTCTGCCATTGCTTCTGGAGCTACGGTTTGTTTTTTGTTTTGGATTATTGTTAGATTAATGTATCGCAATAGCGATAAGTTTATAAGTAATATTATTGCTGGAGTTATTGGGGCATTAGTTTTTGCTTTTTCAGATACTTTCTGGAATTCAGCAATTGAAGCAGAGGTTTATTCTTTGTCTATTTTGTTTACCACAATTTCCTTTTGGGCTATTTTAAAATGGGACGAAAAACCTCATCCTCGCTGGGTGTTTTTTATTTGTTTAATGGTTGGAATCTCCATTAATATTCATTTACTTTCCCTTTTGGTTTTGCCTTCAGTTTTCTTAATCATATACTTCCACTACAAGAAAGGAAATTTAGCTGGAATTATTTCAACAATTTTTATTGCCTGTGTTGTTTTGCTTATTATGCTTTGGTTTATTATTCCTGGCATTATAAGACTTATAAGCATTAATCCAAAATGGATAATTATTTCTATTCTGTTTTTGATTTTTCTTTTAATTGGTTTATCTCTATGGAAGAAACTTCCTTTACTTAATACAATCACTCTTTCTATCTTTTTCTTTCTAATTGGCTTTTCAACTTTCTTAATTATTGTTATTAGAGCAGATGCCGACACTCCAATAAATGAATATAATCCAAGCAATTCAAAAAATATAGTTTCATATATTAATCGTGATGCTTATGGAGAAACTCCTTTAATCTACGGTCCCTCCTACACTGCCCTTCCTCCAAAGGATTTCAAAATGACAGAACAAGGCATTAAACCAATTTTTGAAAGGGAGTTAATGATGTTCTTCCCCAGAATGTGGAACTATAATAATCCAAACTTCGAACAAGGCTATACTGACTGGGTTGGAATGCCTCAAGACACTGTTTTGATTGATGGAGAACTAAGGGCAAAGCCAAGCTGGATACAAAATCTTCAATACTTTGCCAATTATCAAATTGGATATATGTATGGAAGGTATTTGTTATGGAACTTCGTTGGGAAGACTAACGATTTACAAGGCTATGGCGACAATCATAAAGGAGAATGGTTTTCTGGAATATTTGTAGTGGATGAGTTTTTGAATAAAGGCACTAATCTATCTCCTGAGGACAAGAAAAACAAAGCTAACAACATATATTTTGGGATACCATTTCTTTTAGCAATTATAGGAATGTTTTATCAGATAGGGAAAGACATTAAGGGATGGTTTGTTTTAAGTACTTTATTTGTTTTTACTGGGGTTGCAATAAGCATATATCTTAATGATTATGCCTATCAACCAAGAGAAAGAGATTATGTATATGTTGGCTCTTTTATGGTCTTTAGCATTTGGGTAGCAATGGGAGCTTTTGCATTAAGCAAATGGCTTTTGGGCATTGTCAGGATAAAGAAACCTAAATATGTTTTACCAAGTTTTCTTTTGCTGCCAGGACTTATGTTTGCCCAAAACTTTAACGACCACAATCGTTCCTATCGCTACACAGCCAACAATTTCGCTTACTCCATTTTGAATAGTTGTGAAGAAAATGCAATCCTTTTTGTTAGTGGCGACAATGATACCTACCCTCTTTGGTATTTGCAAGAGGTGGAAGGCATAAGACAAGACGTTAGGGTAATCAACCTTCAATTTCTTAATAATGCAGATTATATCTCAAAACTAAAGCAGAAAATCCATACCTCTTTACCATTAAATTTTATTGCCAAAGAAACAGTTTATTCAAGTCCAAACAGAGAGCTTAGTTTCATTAATCCAAGCAATAATAAAATGGAAATGAATGCTGCACTAAGAGAATTGTATAATAACAACAATGCAATTAATATTAACAATATTAAATTCTATGCCCTACCAACCAACAAACTCTATATAAATGCCGATAGCACAAACAGGATTGACTTTTCTATTGAAGGCTCCGATATAACCAAGAGCACAATGATGCTTTACGACATAATTGCTAATAATTTTGCTCAAAGACCTATCTATTTTTCTTCCTATTCATTTGAAGAAACATTTGGACTTGAGGAATATCTTAGCAATGAAGGATTTGTTTATAGGCTAAAGAAGAAGAAACAAACACCAAATAATGCAAATGCAGAGTCAAAAGTTACATCAGTAAGTTCAAAAAGGATGTATGAAAACCTAATGCATAACTACCAGTGGAAGAATTTTGACAAAAAAGGAATTTACTACGATGAACTACATAGAAGCATAATTGAACTCTATGCCTCTCAAGCATCCCTACTTGCACACACTTTTATTGCAGAAGGAGAAGCAGAAAAAAGCCTTGCTACACTTAATCTTTGTTTGGAGAAATTGCCAACCAAAATACACTCCTATCCATATATAATTGCTGAACTTTCAATTGCCTATGGTCAATTGGAAGAGGAAGAAAAATCCGTTAACCTTATGAGTGGAGTTGTAGAAAATTTCTCAAAGAATATGGATTATTTTCTAAGCCTAAGCCCTAAAGAACAATCTCAAAGAAGACTTGATGCACAAAGAATAATGTTTACTTGGATAAATCTTTGTGAAGTATCCGAACAAATGCAATTGGAATCCCTAAGAGTACTTTTAGCCAACAGGCTTTTCAACTATCTATCTCCCTACTATCTAACTGTTTTAGACCAGATGGAGAATTTGAGCAAAGATCCACAATATTATTCTGAAGAAATAGATAAAGCAAAAGAACTAATAGAAACAATCAAAACCTTCGCTAACAAATACGAAGAGCCACTCCCAGAAAAACCTCAACCTGTTAATTCTTAAAAACTCCTTTTATTTTCTTTCAAGTATCTTTTTCTTTTCTATTTCAAATTCATCTTGATTGATTAGCTTTTCATCTAAAAGTTTTTTCAATTCTCTTAATTCTTCAGCCTTAGAGCTTGTATCTGTCTTTTTATTTTCATTATTTTGATGAGGCTCTCCCTCTCTAATATTTTGATTCAAAGGAATTAACTCATAATTATGATAAGGTTTATATTTCATTGTCCAAAGAAAAGGAATCCAAAAAAATAATCCGCCAATAATTGCTCCTGCATCTACTTCTTCATTTCTTGAAAAAGATGAATTTAATGTTTCATATCCCTCAAGTTCTAATTTAACAATTGAGGTTGAACCAACTATTTTAGTATCTGTATGATTATAAGGTGTTTTTCCAACAGGTTCATCATTAATGTATAGATTAGCTCCAGAAGGAGAAGATTGAATTATCGTAGTGCTTGCACAAGAAGCAAAAAGAATAGAAACAATTAAGAAAATCCCTACTGTCTTTATAAATAAACTTTGTTTTTTCATTTTTCAGTTGATATAAATAGTGAATTAAATTTTGATTTATTATTTAGGTTGCAAATATAGACAATAATCTATATAACTTATAGTATTTATCAGTAAAAAATATAAATTTCAATCAAGTAATAAAGAATAAAGCTTCTAAAAATGTGTATAAAGTATCTATTTTCAGGTCTAATTATATTATATACATATCAAATAATAGGTATAGAAAAAATATTTATTACTAATTCTTGTATATTCCTTTTCAAAAAGGTACTTTTATCTCTATTAATTCAGAGATTATATCAAAGAATATTTTATTTATATCAAGGAATAATTTATTAAAACGAAGAATAAATTTACTGAAACGAAGAATAAATTTTACATCCTGGCAGGATGTAGTATGTAAGGTGGCAGGATGTAATAAGTATGGTGGCATGTTACAAAATTTATTCCTTATCTTTTTAAATTATAATAAGGCTTTTGTACATTTATATAAGGAGAAAATAAAATTAAATAGTAGAAAATTTTAGGGAATACACTTTAAATTAGAAAGAATGAATTATTTAAAACAAAATATCTATCTTTGACACTTGGAATTTAGTTTAAATATTAAATAAACTTTAAATTAAGCAAACGGATTATTGATTTACGCAATAAGAAATTCACTATAAATATAATAAAATAGGTAATGCTATGGCAGAATTATTAAACAAGAAAGAAGTCAGAAAAGACGCAAAGGAACTTCTAAAGCAAGGAGTCTGTAAACAGCAGGTATTTAAAACTCTTGTTGAGAAACATAAGTATTCAATTGAGGTTGCAAATATACTTACCTATCTTCCTTCTCAAAAAGCTATTAAAAAATATGGTATTTGGAATTATGTTTTGCTTGTAGCTATTTGTTTAAATGCATTAATCTTACTTTTTAACTCTCCAAATATAGGTGCAATATTATGGTTTGGACTTTTAATTTATGGAGTTATTACTATGAGAATTAATTATTACAAATGGGTAGCTATCCTTTCATTTTTCTTAATCACAACCTTTGTAGTGCTTATGTTTTACAATCAAGGAGAAATTAATTATTCTCTTAGCTTAATATCAATATTGATTTCAAATATAATATCCTTAATCCTCTCAATTTGGTTAGAAACAAAACTTTGTCCAAAACCAAAAGAAGAGAAAGTACAATACACAAATTCAGAAGGCGAACAAAAATTCAAAATGACTTATCAATTTAAGGATTAATTCGTCAAGAAAAAGAATAAATAAGATTAAAAGTTGATTAATTAAGTAATTAGATTTTCTTTCAATTTGAGATTTTAGAAAGATTACATTTTTAAGTATTCTAATAATTGATATACTAAGAAAGCAGGCCATACTAAAGCTTTTAAAAAGCCTACTACTCCAGCTCCAAAGGTTGCAGCATGTGAAATAAAATAGATTGCAGCTCCAATAAATCCTAATCCATAGAAGCCACCACAACTTGCAGCATTATTAACCTTGCCGCTTTTGTTACATTTTTTTGTTTCTTCATTCATGATAATAAAATTTTTAAGCCGCAAATATAAGTAGAAATATATTCTTAAGCATCAAATAAATCAGAATATTTAAGAAGCAAATATAATATAAAGCACTCAAAGCCCTTTATTAAAAAAAGGAAGCTCATTGTTTAATTTTCAGAAACTTATTCTATTATTTATTCAATTTCTTTTGAATAAAGCAGAATGATTGAATATTTTGAGAGAAGAAATAAAATAAAATTATCTTCTTTTGCCTTTATAATTTAGCCTATTGAGAAGACTCTTAGAATAAATATTGATAGCAGAAAATCCTAATGTTAATTGAAGAGAGAAAGGGTTTGAAGAAAAGTTGACTATATTCCCAAGACGATAATCAACTATATTATATTTTGCAATCGCTCCAATATAATAGATATCTCCAATATAATAACGATAGTTTATTCCTAAATTAAAATTGTAAGTAAAAATGCTTGTACCATCGCTTACATTATCACTTTTATCTTTATCCTCAAATACATCAAACCCATCAAAACCTACACCCAATTGTACTCTGAAGTCTGATTTCTTTGTTTGTAAAATCATTCTACCTACCTCAAATCCCATATATCCACCCAAAAAACTATTTGTAGAATCTATAAGTCCTGTATCTTCTCTCTTTGCCATATAGTAAACATCTGACTTATTCCCTCTAATAGAAATATTAATATTATAGGACATCTTTTTCACATCTGCACCCATCTCAAAACTAAAATTGGGCTTTGTACCAAATTTTTTCATTGAACCTGTTGGAATCCAAGCTCCAAAAGAAAAATTCATATTAAAAGTTGACTTCGGTTTAATTTCTTCTATTAGATTATAATATTCTTTAGATAAGGAAGTGTTTAGATAATTTTTGTCTTGAAGTTTATAAAGAATACTGTCATTTAAATCTGAGTAGTATTCACATAAAAGATATTCAATAGATTCTTTGCTATATGAATTAATTTTCTCACTTGCAATTTGTGTAGTTAATTGATCAAACCTTGAAAAAAAAGGAAGAAAACCATAGTATGATTGATTATAGTCATAATGTGAATACATTAATGCTTTTGAGGCGTTCCTCCTATCTCTATATTTCAATATAATACCAATTGTGAAAGAATCAATAATTGGCTCTATACTATTTCCTTGAACCAAATTTAAAAAAACATTTGCTCTAAAAGTAGGTTCTGTTAAACCACATTTACCTTTCCAATAATCAAAAATCAGTTTTGCAGAATCAATTTTATTATTCTCCATATAATGAGAAAACAAAAAAGATGAATTTTGAGTAACATCAGTACAATTAAGTTCAATACGTTTGCTCATAATTGAATCGAAGTTTTGGCTATAAAGTCCTAAACTAATAAAAATTGAAAAAATAAATGCAAGCTTTCTCATAATCATTAAAAATTAATTCAACAATAGTAATATATTTGATTATTACATTTTATACATTGAAACGGAAGTGCATAATGTCGCCGTCTTGAACTATGTATTCTTTGCCTTCAACACTCATCTTGCCTGCTTCTTTGCATGCTGCTTCGCTTTTTAAGGCAATGAAATCGTTGTATTTTATTACTTCGGCTCTAATAAATCCTTTTTCAAAATCGGTGTGAATTACTCCTGCACATTGTGGAGCTTTCCAACCATTATGGAATGTCCATGCCCTAACTTCTTGAACTCCTGCAGTAATAAAGGTTTTTAAATCTAAAAGCCTATATGCTTCCTTAATTAATCTATCTACTCCACTTTCCTCTAATCCCATTTCATTTAAGAACATTTCTTTTTCTTCGTAGGTTTCCAACTCAGCAATATCTGATTCAATTTTTGCAGCAACAATAAGTATTCCCGCTCCTTCTTTCTTTGCTATCTCTTGAACCTTTTGAGTGTAAGCATTACCATCTTTTGCTGATTTTTCATCAACATTACAAACATAGAGAACTGGTTTAGTTGTTAAAAGGAATAGTTCCTTTGCTGCCTTTTGCTCTTCTTTTGATTCAAATTCAACCTCTCTTGCATTTTTACCTTGAACCAACACTTGACGATACTTATCCATAACCGCTAATTGCACTTTGGCTTCTCTGTCTGCTCCACTCTTTGCTTGCTTCTCTGTTTTGGCATAACGTGAGTCTATTGTTTCGAGGTCTTTAATTTGGAGTTCTGTATCAATAATTTCTTTATCCCTAATTGGATTAATTCCTCCTTCAACGTGAACAATGTTCTCGTCTTCAAAGCAACGAAGAACATGCAATATTGCATCACATTCTCTGATGTTACCCAAAAACTTATTGCCCAATCCTTCTCCTTTTGAAGCTCCTTTAACCAATCCTGCAATATCTACAATATCTACTGTAGTTGGTACTATTTTGTTTGGATTTATTAATTCTGCCAATGCTGTTAGTCTATTATCTGGAACGGTTATCACTCCCAAATTAGGTTCAATGGTACAGAAAGGAAAGTTTGCTGATTGAGCTTTTGCACTTGACAAACAGTTAAAAAGTGTTGATTTCCCAACATTTGGCAATCCAATAATTCCACATTTTAAAGCCATAAACTTCTATTATTTTGTTTTAGTTAATTCTTATTCAAGGGTGCAAAATTAGTAAAATAAGACGAGAAAACTATTTAATGTTAACTTCAATAGCAAATTAATAACTTTCTTTGCTCGCTTTTGTAGAAAATAATTGTATTTTTGTCAAATGAAAAAAGTTTTGTTAATTATTGTTTTACTTTCTTTTCTTTCCTGCTCTAAGAAAGAATCTACTAATAAGGATATTATCCCAAAGGAAAATCTTGCTGCAATTATTGCTGATGTTCAAAAAGCTCAAGCTTTGGTTAACATAAAACAAGACTCTAACATGACAATTAGAAACCTTAGACTTAAAGAATATAATGAAGAGATTCTCAAAAAACATAAGGTTAGTGAGGATAAATATAATAAAAGTATTGACTACTATAGCTCTAATCAAAAGGAATTATCTATTTTATTGGAAATGGTCTCTAAAAAACTAAATTGATATGTTAGTTAAAGTTTTCGGAAGTGCAATTAGCGGAATAACTGCAACAACTGTTTGCGTTGAAGTTTCGGTTGAACAAGGTGTTGGCTTTTTCTTGGTAGGACTGCCAGATAATGCTGTTAAGGAAAGTTATCAAAGAGTTTCTTCTGCTTTGCAGTGTTTTGGATATAAAATCCCTGGCAAAAAGATAATTATTAATATGGCTCCTGCCGACATTCGAAAGGAAGGTTCTGCTTACGATTTACCTATTGCTATGGGTATTTTGGCTGCTTCAGAACAAATTATTGCTGATTCTTTGAGTGATTACTTAATTATGGGAGAGCTTTCTTTGGATGGTAGCCTTCAACCAATTAAAGGAGCTTTACCAATTGCATTGGAAGCAAAGGCACAAGGCTTTAAGGGATTTATCCTTCCCAAAGCAAATGCTCCAGAGGCTGCAATTGTAAAAGGATTGGAAGTTTATGGAATTGAAAGCATTTTGGAAGTTATCAATTTCTTCAATGACACCAAAGCTTTAACTCCAACTATGGTTGATTGCGATGAAGTTTTTAATAAAGGGTTGGAGCTTTATGAATTTGATTTTACTGATGTGAGAGGTCAGGAAAACATTAAAAGAGGAATGGAGATTGCTGCTGCAGGAAGTCATAATGTTATTTTAATTGGACCTCCAGGAAGTGGTAAAACAATGTTGGCAAAACGACTTCCTTCAATACTCCCTCCCCTTTCTCTTGAAGAATCACTTGAAACAACAAAAATACATTCTGTTGCTGGAAAGATGTCAAAGAATACTCCTTTAGTTTCTGTTCGTCCATTCCGTAATCCTCATCATACAATTTCCGATGTTGCTCTTGTTGGAGGAGGAGCTTATCCACAACCAGGAGAAATTTCTCTTTCACATAATGGAGTTTTGTTTTTGGATGAGCTACCTGAATTTAAAAGAAATGTTTTGGAGGTTTTGCGTCAGCCAATGGAAGAAAGAGAGATTACAATTTCACGTTCAAAACAAGCCATTCGCTATCCTGCAAGCTTTATGCTGGTTGCTGCAATGAATCCTTGTCCTTGTGGTTACTACAATCATCCAAATGTTAGTTGTACTTGTGCAGCAGGAAGCGTTTCAAAATATTTGAATAAAATTTCTGGTCCTTTGTTAGATAGAATTGACATTCAAATTGAGGTTGTTCCTGTTCCTTTCAAAGACCTTTCAGCAATGAGAGATGGAGAGCCAAGCAGTGTGATTAGAGAAAGAGTTCTTAGGGCAAGAAAAATTCAACAAGAAAGATTTAAAGACAAAGAAAGTATTCATTGTAATGCTCAAATGACACCTAAGATGCTTAAGGAATATTGCAAATTGGATGAAGCTGGAGTTGACCTTTTGAAAAGAGCAATGGAAAAACTTGGACTTTCTGCAAGAGCTTACGATAGAATTTTAAAGGTTTCAAGAACAATTGCTGACTTGGAAGGAAGTAAAAACATAGAAAATCCTCACTTGGCTGAAGCAATTGGATACAGAAGTCTTGATAGAGAAACTTGGGGCAGATAATTACTAAAAAAAATACTATGAGCTTAAAAAGATTTTTATTCACTTTCATTATTTCATTAGTTATTCTCCCTTCAACTAATGCTTTTTCTCAAAATTCTATTGAAAGAATTAAGAAAGATGTTTATGTTTTAGCTTCCGATTCTCTTATGGGAAGAAGTGCTGGAACAATATATGGAAATAAAGCTTCTCAATATATTTATAGTCGTTTTATTGAAAATGGGTTAAAGCCAATTTATCAAATTATTAGAGAAGGAACAACCCAAAAGAATATTTATTGTGTTATTGAAGGAAGTGACTCAATACTTAAGAATGAGTTTATTATTCTTGGGGCTCATTATGATCATTTAGGCTATAGGATTAAGGGTAATGATACAATAATATATAATGGAGCTGACGATAATGCTTCAGGAACTTCTTTAATTTTGGAATTGGGAAGAAAAATAAATGAGAACAAAGAAAAATTTAAAAGAAGTATTGTTTTGATTGCTTTTGACAGTGAAGAAACTGGATTAAATGGTTCAGCTTATTTTGCAAATAGTCAGGAGAAGTATAATGATATAATCATTTCTCATAATACAAAGCTAATGATGAGCCTTGATATGGTTGGATTTCTTAAAACCTCTAAGGAATTAAAGATAGTTGGTGTTGGTTTAATTGATAATTACTCTCAATATTTCAAAAATTCTTTCTTAAACAATAAATATAAGGTTAAGTTTAAAGCTTTTGACAAAAGCATATTTACTGGTTCTGACCATGATTCTTTTCTAAAAAAGAATATTCCTTCTTTTTACGTTTCAACTGGACTAAAATCACCTTATCATAAACCTGAAGATGATGCACAGCTAATAGACTACGAAGGAATAAATGATATTTGTAATTTCTTTTATGAATCGCTTCTAAACTTTGCTAATGCAGAACAAATAAAACCATCTGGAAAGAATCCTAAAGTAAAAAAAACTATTCCTTCAAACTATTGCGGATTAGAATTAGCAATAGGGAATAATCAACATTATTATACAGAAGGAAGGATGACAGGAAAAACTGATTTTGCTTATGGAGTTGGATTTTTTGGCAAATTTGAATTAAGTAACTTCTTTGCAATCAAAGCTGGGGTTAATTATAATTATTTAGGAGCAAAAAGATATGAATCAGAAGTAAAGTATCATAGTGCTTCTATTCCTATTCTACTTTCTCTAAAGGCAAATACTCCCGATAACGGTTATGAATTTTCTGTATCTATAGGAGGATTTTATAGTTATATATTTGATAGCAGAGCAAACATAAATGGCGTTGAACATAAGGATTATTTAAATAAAAATGTTTGGGGAGTTCAAACTGAGTTTGAAATAAGGCTTAGAAGATTCTTCTATGGTTATCAATTTCAAAGAAGTCTTTCAAATATTTTAACTGACCCTATTTCAAATGGGAAGACAAATCAAATTACTAACACTTTTAAAATTGGATATGTATTCTAAAACAAAAAGCATCTCAAATAAATACTCTATAGTATTATTTCTTTTCTCAACTATAATTATTTTTTCAAGCTGTAAGAAAGAGAACACTATTAAGGAGTTTAATCTTGATTTTTCTAATCTAATTATTGATAACAAGGAAAACAAATTAAACAAAGATACTCTTTCCATGCTTATGGATATGTCAAATGCCATTACTGAGGGTATAATTTTCCCTACAATCAATCAGTCAAATGATGGACTTTTGCATTTCAAAGCAAAGGTCAATAATGATAAAAAACTCTTCTACAAAATTTATTATCAAAACGAATCCTATAAATATGATTTGGGTAGTGAGTTTGATAATGAGAATTTCTATGGCTCTTGGGAAGAAACGGATAAAGAATTTAAGGAAGTACCTGTAAATGGGATTATTGAAGATGCATTAAGAATTGTTGGAAATCCAAGAAATGAGAAGATTTACTATGGAGCAAATCCTGAGTATAAGGATATTGAGGAGGAGATATACAAGGGGATGGAAAGGATAAGAGGCGATGCAAACTGGTTAAAATCAATAGAGGAAAAGGCTAAAGCTAATAAAATATCAGTTGACGATCAGCTTTATAGGGATATGTGTTGGGTTATGCAGGTTGATGAGCAAAATAAGGAGTTCAATAATAGGTTTAAACGTAATCCAAGAACAGGTATTTACAGTTTTCTTTTGGTTGTGGTAAACCAAGAGGCTCTTAACAAGATTCCAAAAGAAGTGAAAAACATTGCCATTAATGATTCAATTAATGGATTTACTAATCCCTACACATATTTTATTAATGGGAAAGGCAAGAATTTAAAAGGAGTTAGCACAATGTTTGCCAAACAAACAGTTAAACTTAAAGCAGTTCTAAATGCAGAAAAAGGAGTTTATGTTGATATTCTTTCATACCCAAATAATAACTTCAAAATATATCCTAATAATGGGAAAGTGGGAAGCAGTGAAGAAAATTATACTTCATCTCTTTTCCAACAGTTCTTCCACAACGTTCCCAAAACTTATGCTTTAAAGAATGTTCCTTTGGTTAAAGATATTCTTGATGATAGCTACACTTCAGATGACTATTTTAAAAATAAAAAGAAATACTCCGATACTAATAACAGAATAATTGACCATCCTTACATTAGTGACTATCCAGGTAAGACTGTTAGAGCTGATGATAATGGAAGATATATATCTTTAATTAACCCTGGCAATAAAGACAGAATGTCTAATCCAAGAAAGGAAAGTGTTGGAGTAAAAACAAGAGTAGGATTTACTTATGGAAAGTTTAGAGGAAAGATAAAATTCCCTTCTCAGCTCAATAAATCAGGTGTTTGGAGTGGAATTACAAATGCTTTTTGGCTAATTTATCAATCGGAACAAGACTGGAACAAAAGAAGAATATGCAATAAAGATGGATATGTTAAGTATGCTTTAGACGATGGAACAAAAGCCGAAAGAACTCCTTCTTCCAATTACTCTGAAATAGATATTGAAATAATTAAGACTTCCAAATATTGGCCAGAGGGTTATCAAAAAACTCCTAAAGGCTATGATGCTTTCAATAAAGACGAGTGTATTTTGGCTTGTACTAATTGGGACTTAGCTTGTCCAAGTCCTTCAAACTTTTTTAAAGGAGGAACTCATAAATATAAATATATCAACAAGGATTATACTTATGTTCGCTGGTTTGATGCTTATAGAGCACTTACCTCAAGAGAAGCAATTCCAAACAATATTTTTCACAAGGATTATTACTATTATGAAATTGAATGGAAGCCAAATGAAATAATTTGGAGAATAGGAGAAAATCCCAATAAGATGTATGTTGTAGGTTATATGAGTGATAAATTTACAGCCATTCCAAACAACCAAATGCTTACAGTAATTACTCAAGAGTATCACTATTCCGAATTTTGGCCTCCAATAGTCTATGACCAAAACTTCCTTCCTTTCCCAATGAACGATATTGAAGGAAGAGTTTATGAAGTTGTTGTAGAATAAATTTTTATTTCCATAGATTCAATACCATTAGGCTATGAAAACAAGAATTAAATCTCTATTTATTGTTTTAGTTTGCATTCTCTACATTCCTTTTTCAATAAATGCACAAGACAAAAGGCCTGAAGCAATTACTCAAAGAGAGTATCCACAATGGTTTAAGGATGCAAAATTAGGAATATTTATCCATTTTGGTTTGTATTCTGTTCCTTCATGGAGTGGAAAAGAGCAATATGCTGAATGGTTCTATAAGGGATTAATAAGTGGTGATAGTGCAAGAATAGACTTTCAGAAAAAAGTTTTTGGAGAAAATTTCAAATACGAAGACTATAAAGATTTGTTTAAAGCTGAACTTTTCGATGCTGAGGCTTGGGCTACACTATTTAAAAGAAGTGGAGCCAAATATATTCTTTTCACTTCCAAACATCACGATGGATATTGCATGTGGGATTCAAAATATGCAAAGAATTGGAATAGTATGGAAACTGCTCCAAAGAGAGATTTCTGCCAAGAGTTAACTGATGCTGTTCGCAAAAGAGGTATGGAGATGGGATTATATTATTCTCTTACCGAATGGACAAATCCTCTTTACAAATGGACAATTGACACAAATAAATCAATTGAAGACTATGCACAAAAACATCTTATTCCTCAATTCAAAGAATTGGTTGATAAGTTTAAGCCTACAATAATATTTTCAGATGGAGATTGGGATCACACCTATAAGGAATTGCACTC
>DHDW01000024.1:82747-110256 GCA_002399565.1 Bacteroidales bacterium UBA4866
TATAAATCATCTGAAGAAATTATTCAACATTTTGTACAATTGGTTGCAAGTGGTGGAGGCCTAACTCTAAATGTTGGACCAAGTGCTGATGGTCAAATTCCATTACTTCAACAAGAAAGACTATTAGATTTAGGTAAATGGTTATCTCAAAATGGAGAAGCAATATATGGAACAAAACCTTATAAAAAACCTTATGATGAATCAATGGTATCAATTCCTGGTTTAATTGACAGTGTTATAAACTTTGATTGGGTAAGAAATTCTCCTAAAAAACTAATTTCAGAAGATAATTTTTCTGCTAAATGGGAAGGAGTTATTAAACCTCTCTTTTCAGAAAAATATACTATTACTTGTCAAGCCGATGATTATGCTTTAGTTTATTTAAACGATAAACTAATAATTGACACAAAGAATAAAATTAATTCTTATGAAATCAAACTTAATAAAGATGAAGAATATAAAGTTTATGTTGAATATGTTGAAAAAAATCTTGAAGCTTCAATCAGTTTAAAATGGAAAAGCAAATCTCAAGAGGAAGAACCGATAAAAGCAAAATGGAAATCTGAGTACAAATGTAATAAACCTTATGTTTGTTACACAACAAATAAAAATAATCTTTATGCAATTGCATATTCAATTCCAGAAAAAAATCTTGTATTAAAGCTTGATAAAGCTCCAAAGGATGATATGATAATATATTTCTTAGATAATACTCATCCTGAAATGCAATGGAATTATAAGGATGGGGAATTAATTATCAATACCTCAACAATTAAATTTTCAGATGTTAAATCAAAATCAGCTTGGGTGTTCGTACTTTCTGACTATCTGAAAGAGTAAGTACAATATCCCAAAAAATAAGAGACATAATTGAAAATAAGTCCCTTATATTTTTATTTATCTCCCTTATATTTTTATTTATAAAGGAGATATTTTTCATTATGTCCCTTTTATTTTTCAATATGATGGGGGTTTTTGTTGTTGAGTTGTTCAGTTGCATAAGGAGTTAAAGAGCTTAAGGAGTTTAATATCCTTAAGGTCTTTAGAGTCCTTAAGGTCTTTAAAAATTACTATTTACTGAAATCCAGTAATAATTTATTAAAGTCAAGTAATAATTTTTTCTTTCTTCGTTTTAATTTACCCAAACAAGGTTTTATTTTTCTTATCTATTTTAGAATACATACAAACACTAAACAATAAGAAGGAGAATATTGAATACTCCCCTTCTTTGTTTGTATATATAATTTATAATTACTTTATTTTAATTTCCGAAGTCGTCGAATAGAATATTTTCTGGTGGTACTCCTAAGCTATCCAACATCTTAATTATTGCATTGGTCATTAGTTGTGGTCCACAAATATAGTATTCTATCTCTTCAGGTTCTTGGTGATTTTTAAGATAATTGTCAAAGATAACTTGATGGATAAATCCAACATAGCCTTCCCAATTGTCTTCTTTCTTTGGTTCGCTTAATGCAATGTTGAAAGTGAAATTAGGATTTTCTTTTTCAATTTGTTTAAATTCATCAACATAAAATAGTTCTCTAAGTGAGCGACCTCCATACCAGAAAGTAGCTTTACGAGAGGTGTGTTTTGTTTTGAATTGGTCAAAGATATGAGAACGCATTGGTGCCATTCCTGCTCCTCCTCCAATAAACATCATTTCCTTTTGTGTGTCTTTAATAAAGAATTCTCCATAAGGTCCAGATATTGTTACCTTGTCTCCTGGTTTTAGCGACCAAATGTAGGATGAACAAACTCCTGGATTAATGTGTTTGAACTCACATTTTTTTCTATCCCATGGTGGTGTTGCAATACGAATATTAAGCATTATTATATTTCCTTCAGCTGGGTGGTTAGCCATTGAATAGGCTCTATATACCAATTCAGGGTTTTTCATTTTCAAATCCCAAATCTTCATACTGTCCCAATCTTCATGGAATTCTGGTTGAACATCTATTGATTTGTAATCAACTTCGCATTTTGGAACATCAATTTGAATATAACCTCCTGAACGAAAATTAAGACTTTCTCCTTCTGGGAGTTTAACAACAAATTCTTTTATAAATGTTGCTACGTTATTATTTGATACCACTTCACATTCCCATTTCTTTATTCCAAATATTTCTTCTGGAACCTCAATTTTCATATCCTGACGAACTTTAGCTTGGCAACCTAAGTGATAATTGTCCATTTGTTCTTTTCTGCTTAGGTGAGGCTTTTCAGTAGGTAACACTTCTCCTCCTCCTTCAGTAATCTGACACTTACACAATCCGCAAGTTCCACCTCCTCCACAAGCAGAAGGAAGAAAGATTTTGTTTTCAGATAGGGTTGAAAGTACTGTTGAACCTGGTTGAACGGTTAGTTCTTTTTCGTTGTTAATGGTTAGTTTAACCTCTCCTTGTGGTAGGAGTTTTTTTCTTGCAAAGAGCAGTACCCATACTAACAAGAGTATTATAAACAAAAACACTACCACACTTATTATTAATATTTTTATCATTTCTTTTAAAGATTGGATTTAGTTCTACAATTTTATTCCTAAGAAGCTCATAAAGGCAATTGCCATAAGTCCTGTTATTATGAAAGTTATTCCCAAACCTTTCAAAGGAGCTGGAATTTGTGAGTAACGCAACTTTTCTCTAATGGCTGCAATACCAACAATTGCCAATAGCCAGCCAATACCTGAGCCAAGAGCAAATCCAGTTACTTCTCCTAAGTTATTGTATTGTCTTTCTTGCATAAAAAGAGAAGCTCCAAGTATTGCACAGTTAACGGCAATAAGTGGAAGGAATATTCCAAGTTGTGCATAAAGAACGGGTGAAGTTTTTTCAACAAACATTTCTACCAATTGAACCATTGCTGCAATAACTGCAATAAAGATAATAAAGCTCAAGTAGCTTAGGTCTATTGTTGCAAACTTAGGACTAATCCAAGCAAGGGCTCCTTCTTTAAGAAGGTAATTATCTATAATGTAGTTTAGAGGAACGGTAATTAGGAGAACAAATACAACTGCAATACCTAATCCCATTGAGGTTTTAACAGTTTTTGATACTGCCAAATAGGAACACATTCCTAAGAAGAAGGCAAATATCATATTGTCAATAAAGATTGACTTAACGAATATATTAATTATCTCTTGCATAATTTCTCTTATATCTTAATGTGTTACTATTTCTCGCAGAGGTCTTTATTTCTTGCTCTATGTACCCAAATAATTATTCCAACAAGAATTAGAGCCATTGGAGGCATTATCATTAAACTATTGTTTTGGTATCCCATTTCATAGAAAGAATCGGGAATAATTTGATAGCCCCAAAGTGAGCCACTTCCAAACAATTCCCTAACAACTCCAAGAGTAATTAAAATTATAGCATATCCAAGTCCATTGCCAATTCCATCAAGGAAAGAATCTAAAGGCTTATTGCTCATTGCAAAAGCTTCCAAACGTCCCATAACAATACAATTGGTAATTATTAACCCAACAAATACTGACAGTTGCTTACTCACATCATAAACAAAAGCCTTAAGAACTTGGTCAACCAAAATTACTAATAGGGAAACAACTACTAATTGCACAATAATTCTTATTCTTGGAGGGATTGTGTTTCTTAGTAATGAAATAATAACATTAGATAATGCAACAACAACAGTTACGCTTAATGCCATAACAAATGCTGGTTGCAACTTAGCAGTTACTGCCAATGCAGAACAAATTCCCAATACTTGAACCGTGATTGGGTTCTCTTTAGAAAGAGGATTTTTTATTAGTTTAAAATTAAATCCAGCCATAATACTATTTTTTTAAAGAGTTAAAGTAAGGAATATAGAACTGTAAGCAGTTTTTCAACATATCTGTAACTCCATTTGAGGTTATAGTGCCTCCAGATACTGCATCTACTTGATGAGGATTTGCTTTATCGGCTCTTTTAATCACCATAACAGAAGTGAAGTTATTATTTTCAAATATTTGTTTTCCTTTAAATTGATTTTGAAAATCAGGCAAAGCAATTTCAGCTCCTAACCCTGGGGTTTCGCCTTTGTGGTCGAAGTTTACTCCTACAATTGTATTCAAATCTTCAGAGAAAGCTAAATTGCCCCAAATTGGACCCCAAAGTCCATTACCCATAACAGGAACAACATAAGATTTCTTTCCGTCTTTCATACATATATAAATAGGTAAAGAGGCAGAAGCATCATTTGCTTTGTATAGAGCTAATTGTTTTTTTGTATCTAAGCTAAATGGAGATATTGAACCTGTGGTTTGTTTGCCATTAACTATGCTTGCAACAATTTCTCCTTTATCATTTACAGCGTGTTGCTCAACAAAGTATTTTTGAAAAAGTTCTTCAGCATCTTTTGGAGTGGACTCAATTCCCACTGCACTCAAAAGTTGTTGCATTTTTTCTACCCTTATATTTTTGTCCTGATAGGGTTTTAATCCAACAGAGGCAAGGGTTAGAATTGCCGCAGAAACAATAACTAAGACTGTGGCATAAATAAAAATATATCTATTACTGAACATTTTGCCCTCCTTTTATTTTCCAACGTTTCATTCTTTTACGAATATTTGCATCAACAACATAATAGTCAATTAGTGGTGCAAATACATTAAGCAATAATATTGCCAACATCATTCCTTCTGGATATGCTGGATTTACAACACGAATTAACACTGCCATAACTCCAATCAATATTCCATATATCCATTTCCCTTTGTTTGTTTGTGCTGCAGTTACAGGGTCGGTTGCCATAAAAACTGCTCCAAACATAAATCCTCCCATAACATAATGATAGTAGAAAGGAATTTGAGTGTAAGGATTTGAACCAAAAAGATTAAAGGTAAGTCCCATTAGAGCTCCTCCCATAAAGACTGAAAGCATAATTCTCCATGAACCAATACCTGTAATTAGTAAAAAGGCTGCTCCAAGCAATATTGCAATTGAAGAAGTTTCTCCAATACTTCCTGGCATAATTCCTAATAACATATCCCAAAAAGAAGTTGAAGGAAGATTTGCTCCTATCATCATCTCTGCAAGTGGAGTTGCTCCTGAGAATGCATCAGCTTTTTCTGCAATCCATACATTATCTCCTGACATTGAACTTGGGAAAGCAAAGAACAAAAAGGCACGTGCTAATAGTGCTGGATTTAGGAAATTCATTCCCGTTCCTCCAAAAACTTCTTTTCCTATAACAACTGCAAAGGCTGTTGCTAAAGCTACTTGCCAAAGTGGAACATCAGGTGGCATAACCAAAGGAATAAGCATCCCTGTTACCAAAAATCCTTCATTAACATCGTGCTTACGCCATTGTGCAAAACCAAACTCAATTGATAGACCAACTACATAAGAAATAACAATGATTGGAAGAATTTTAATTGCACCATACAATAAATTATCCCAAAAGCCTTCAAAGAAAGAAAGTTCTGGATTTATGCTGTGGAAATGCTGAAATCCTATATTGTATGTTCCAAACAAAAGTGCAGGCATAAGAGCTAAAATAACCATTGTCATTGTTCTCTTCATATCCATTGCATCTCTGAAATGTGCTCCAGAAGTTGTTGTTGTTTTAGGAACAAAGGCAAAGGTTTCAAAGGCATCAAAGGTTGAGTGAAGCCAAGGGAATTTTCCGCCCTTTTCGAAGTTTGGTTTTATCTTATCTAAAAAATCTCTTACAAATTTCATTCTCCCATCTCCTTTCTAATTAATTCAAGACCATTACGAATTATTTGTTGAATATCTGTTTTTGAAACATCAATCACTTCACAAAGTGCGAAATCTTCTGCATCAACCTCATAAATACCCAATTGTTCCATAAGGTCAATATCTTCAATTATACACGCTTTTATTAATTGCATTGGATAAATATCTAAAGGTAAAACATTTTCATACTCTCCTGTTAGTACCAAAGCACGTTTTCCTCCATGTAAATTTGTGTCTATTTGAGCCGTTCTTCTAAGTTTTGAGGGCAAAAGATTGCAAAAACCAGAAAGGAATGTTCTTGAAAGACTGAATTTCTTTATTCCAGGTGTTATCCATCCTAAGAACTCATAATAATCTCCTTCTTCAATAACAGAAATTAAATTATCATAAGCACCAAGATATCCATTTGAAGTTATTGTAGTGCCGGTTAAAATATTCCCACTAATAAATCTTAGATGTTTATCTGAATTTACATTGTTTTGAACAATTGAAGAAACACAAGCTCCAAACAAGACATTAAAGTATTGCGGATTTTTTACCTCAGGTCCAACTAAAGCAATCATCTTTTGCATTTCAACTCTTCCTGATGCAAATAGTTTTCCAATAATTGCCAAGTCTTGAGCATCAATATACCAAATAATATCGCCCTTATTTATTGGATCGATATTAGCAATTTGAACACTGATATTTCCTGCTGGATGTGCTCCCTCAAAACGATTTATTTGAACATTCTCCAATTTCAAAAGTTCATTGCAAGTTGTTTCTGTGGCACTAACATTTATATGTATTTTTCCAGAAGTAAGTTTCCTCAAAACATCAACTCCCAATTGCAAATCAGCACTTTTTCCCTTCAGAAGGAAATTGTAATCTGCCCCAAGAGGAGAAGAGTCGAAACCCTTAACTATAATACATTTTGGTTGAACATCAGGATTTGGAATTGTTGAATATGGTCTCTGTCTAATTAAAGTCCAAAGCCCAGACTTAAGAAGTTTTTCAACAACATTTCCCCTTAGCATTGAAGCAAGAGAATCTGTTCCAAAGTCTTCGTATTCTTGATTGCTATCGGCAGAAATTATTATTTCTTCAATAGCTCTTTTATCTCCTCTTTTTATGGATTCTATTGTCCCACTTACTGAAGAAGTGAAGAGGATTTTTTCATTTTGCTTTGAGAAGAAAACAGGACTACCTGCCTTTACCCTATCACCTTCTTTAACTAAAAGCTTTGGCGTTATGCCAATATAGTCCGAAGGCTTAAGAGCATAGGAAGAAACTATTGGAGAAGAAACCTTCTCAATTGCCTTACCTGAAATCTTAATGTCAAAACCTTTCTTAATTTTAATTATATCAGACATAAATTATTATATCAGTTTTTTAATAGAATTTTGATCTAAAATAATCTACAAAAGTACATCGAAACTATCGAATAAAAAAATAAAAACAAATATAATTTGCCCTTTAAGACTTAAAAAATACTCAACTCAAATAATTGAATATAAACAATAATTCGATAGATTAAATATACGCAAAAAATAATGACTATTTAACGAAGCCAAATAAAGCTTTTACAGCCTTTAAACTTTGTTTTAACGAAGGCGAAATGCCATTTCGTTAAGATGAAATGGCATTTCGTTAGAAGTGAAATGGCATTTCGTTGCTGCGAAATGCCATTTCGCCTTCACTAACTCCTTGTTTGGAGTTCATGAATCCCTTATAAAGACTCATCAAACTGCTGTTTTGGCGTATTTAATTTCTTGTTTATTTATGGATTAATAGTGTTTGCAAAAAAATAAACCTGCATTTATTACGTGCAGGTTTAGTTTATGGTGAGAAAATTAAAGCCTTTCGGATATTAATTTTGATTTCTATAGACTATTTCTCCATTTACAAAGGTTGAAACTATCTTTGAGTTAAATGTTTCTCCTTCAAAAGGAGACCAATTGCATTTTGATAGAATTGTTTCCTTACTTACTTTGGTTTTACCATTCAAATCAACCAATACCAAATCGGCATAGTAGCCTTCCTTAATGTATCCTCTTTCTTTTAAATGGAAATAGGTGGCTGGATTATGGCACATTTTCTCTTGAAGTTGAGAAAGTGATAACTCTCCTTGCTTAACCAATTCAAGCATTATGTTTAATGAAAACTGAATTGAAGGAATTCCTGATGGAGATTGGAAATAGGGCTTTTCCTTTTCTTCAATTAAATGAGGGGCATGGTCAGTTGCCACAAAATCTATTATATCTTCTCGCAAGGCTTTTCTTAGTGCGTCTCTATCTACTTTACTCTTAATGGAAGGATTGCATTTTATTTTATTACCTAATCTTTCAAAATCCTTTTCTTCAAACCAAAGATGAATTGGAGAAACTTCAGCGGTTATGTTTTTAGAGTCAATCTTTCCTTTTTGAAGTAATGATAATTCCTTTTCAGTGGTTATATGAGCAATATTTAGTTTTGTTTTACCCTTTGCCATATCTATTGCAAACTTTGTTGACAAATAGCAAGCCTCTGCATCTCTTACTAAAGGATGAATTGAGGCTGGAGCATCATTATTGGGATATAATTCCTTATATTTGGCTGTGTTTGTTCTAATTCTTTTTTCGTCTTCACAATGTGAGGTAATAATCATTTTGCTTTTTTCAAACAATCCTTCAATTGCTTGAGCCTTATCAACCAACATATCTCCTGTTGATGAGCCAAGGTATATTTTATAGCCACAAATTAAATTGGGGTCAATGCTTAGAGCATCTTCCAAATTATTATTAGTTATTCCTAAATAGAACTTATAGTTGCAAAGCATATTTTCATTTGCAAGCTTAATTTTTTCCGTTAGGGCTTGAAGATTAGTTGTTGGAGGAATTGTATTTGGCATATCAAAGACAGTGGTAATTCCTCCAGCAACAGCAGCTCTTGATTCAGAAAGCATATCGGCTTTGTTTTCTAAACCAGGCTGACGAAAATGTACGTGTATATCAATAATTCCAGGCAGCAAAACCAATCCCTTAGCTTCAATAATTTCTGTTTGAGAAGGCAGATTAGCAATCTCCTCTTCAGAAATCTTAATTATCTTTTGGTCTTCAATCAAAACATTTACTGTTTTTAAACTAAAGCCTTCAGTAATTTGAGCTAAGTGAATATATTTATAATTGGGCATTATGATTGCTCTACTTCTGCAACAATAGCTTGGTCAACCAAGATTCTTCCACAGTATTCGCAAACAATAACTTTCTTGTGCATTCTAATATCCATTTGTCTTTGGTGAGGAATTTTGTTGAAACATCCACCACAAGCATCTCTATCAACTTCAACAACAGCCAATCCATTTCTTGAATTAGCTCTTATTTTTTGATAAGCTGTTAAATATCTATCTTCAATTAATTTCTCATTTTCCTTACTTTCTTCCAACAAAACTCTTTCCTTTTCTTGAGTTTCAGCAATAATCTCGTCTAATTCAGATTTCTTAACTTCAAGGTCTTTTCTCTTATCATCCAAAATGGTTTTAATCCTTTCCATTTCTTGCTTTTGGCGGTCTATTTCAGCGTTAGCTTCTTTAATTCTCTTCTCGCAAAGTTGGATTTCTAAGTTTTGGAATTCAATTTCTTTAGTTAGAGATTCGTACTCACGATTATTTCTAACGTTATTTTGTTGTGTTGTGTACTTCTTTATTAAAGCATTACAGTCAGCAATCATTGTTTTTTTCTCAAGATTCTTTTGATTTAAAGCAATTTCTTCAGCTTTATATTTTTCAATTCTTGTTTCCAATCCTGCAATTTCGTCTTCAAGGTCTTGAACCTCTAAAGGCAATTCTCCCCTAACTATTCTAATACGGTCTATTTGAGAATCAATCTGCTGTAACTTATACATAGCAATCAATCTCCTTTCAACTGTAATGTCTGCTTCATCGCTCTTGATGAATTGAGGAACCTTTGCTTCTTCTTTTGTTTTTGCTGTAACTTTCTTTGCCATTATGATTTATTATTTAATATATTTTACTCTGTTTGCTGTCTTATCGGAAATTAAGGGCACAAAATTACAAAACTTTTGATAAAGAATTGCAATAATCCTTTCTTTTATAAATTGTTCGCTTTCAAAATGCCCTATCTCTGCAAGTAATATTACGTTGTCGTTATCAATTAAATCGTGATATTTAATTTCACCTGTAATGAAAATATCTGCCTTATTATTAACTGCTTCATTAATCAAAAAACTACCACTTCCTCCACAAATTGCAACTTTTTTTATTTGTTTTTGTTTATGAGAATTAATTTTAATTTGACTTAGGTTAAGGTTTGTTTTTATCATTTGAAGAAAATCTTCAGTACTCATTGTTTCTTCCAATTCTCCAATTGCTCCAGAACCTAAAAAATTATCATTATTAAATATTTGTTCTAAACTAAGTGGCTTTAGATTTTTAAGACCTATTTTCTCCGCCAATATTCCGTTTACTCCATTGAAAGCATTATCGAGATTTGTGTGAGCAGAATAAACTGAAATATCATTTTTAATTGTCCTAATTAATATTTGTCCAAGAGTTGAATAATAATCTATCTTCTTAATTCCACCGAAGATTATTGGATGATGCGAAATAATTAAATTACATTTGTTTTCTATTGCTTTTTCAACAACTTCTAAAGATATATCTAAGCAAACATAAACCCCACTACATTCTTTACTTTTGTCTCCCAAAGTCAATCCTGAATTATCGTAATCTTCCTGCCATTCTAAAGGAGCAACACTTTCAAGAGTTTCAATTATGTCTTTAATTAATACTTCCTTCATTATAATTTTTCAATTAGTTTCTCCACTAATAGCATCATTTTTTCTTCTGCATTCTTTCCAGCTTGAAGAACCTCATCGTGAGTTGGATCTTCAATTGCATCTTCCTTAAATACGTTTGAAACAAGACTCATTGCAAAAACATCCATTTGCGAATGAGCAGCAACAATAACTTCTGGAGTTGTACTCATACCAACACAATCTGCTCCAACCTTATGATAAAACCTATATTCAGAAGGTGTTTCGAAGCTTGGACCAGAATTGCCTAAGTAAACTCCTTGTTTTATTTCAATATTATTTTCTTTTGCAATTTCTTTTGCTTTTTCAATTAAACTTGGAGTGTAAGCTCTACTCATTGAAGGAAAACGAAGTCCTAAACTTTCATCATTCTTCCCAATCAAAGGATTTGGCAAAAGATTTATATGATCTTCAATTATCATTATATCTCCTACACTAAAAGTTGGATTAACTCCTCCTGCAGCATTAGTTAATATTAAGGTTTGAACTCCCAGTTCTTTCATAACTCTAATTGGGAAAGTTACTTCTTGCATAGAATAACCTTCATAGTAATGGAAACGTCCTTGCATTGCAATAATTTCTTTTCCTGAAAGAGTTCCAAAAACTAATTTACTTTTATGACCTGTGGCTGTTGAAATAGCAAAATTTGGTATTGAAGAATAATCTAACACCTTTTCTGTTTGAATTATATTTACAATATTTGCCAAACCACTTCCACAAACAATTCCAATCTTTGGCTTTGTTTGAATATTTTCTCTAATATAATTTGCTGTAGCTTTTATTTTTTCTAACATCATCTAATATTATATCTCTAAATTCAACAGATTTACTCACTGAAGAAGTAATTGTAAGCCCAATTGGCAAAACATATATTGGCAAATTTGTTAATTGCTCAAAGTTTTTTAGTCGCATTGAGTCTTTCTCTGTTGTAACTATTATTGAATTTTCTTGTTTTTGGGAGTTATAACGATTAATAAGTTTATCAATATCCTTATTAGTAAAATTATAATGGTCTGGATATTCCAATTTATCTATTATTGTATTCTTTTCAGAAATATAATTCACAATTGGCTTATTGTCAGCAATTGCTGTAAGAAGAATTACTGAATTTCCTTCCAAACTTATAGTTGATTCCTTTTCAAATAGAGAATATAAAGGCTTGTAGTCTATATGGCTAAAGAACACTTTTTGATATTTCTTTGGTCTAATATTAGATTCAAAATCGACTCTATCACCCATTGAATAATTAATAGGTGATTTAGTAATAATTATGTAGTCAGCTCTCTTATATCCATTCTTATGCTCTCTTAAAAGTCCAAAAGGAATTATCTTGTCTTTGAAAAATGGATTCGAATAGGATGTTAGAAGAACTGAAAGGTCTAATGATAATGCTCTGTGCTGAAAAGAATCATCCAAAATAACTATTTCAAGATTATTTATTTCCTTTTCAAGTCTTTCAACACCCTTGTTTCTGTCTTCACAAACTGCAAAAGTAATATTTGGAAACTTCGACTTCATTTGCAAAGGTTCATCACCAACCTCTAAGGCTCTGTCATTTATTTCTACAAACCTAAAACCTTTTGTTTTTCTTCCATAGCCTCTACTCAAGACAGCTACATTATATACTTCCGAAAGAACACTTACTAAATATTCAACATGAGGAGTTTTGCCTGTTCCTCCAACTCTCAAATTACCAACTCCAATTGTTGTAACCTTATGTTTTTTGGAGCTAAACCATTCAAAATCATAAAATCTATTACGAAAATAAATTGCTATACCATATAACATGGTTAAAGGAAAGAAAAGATAAGCAAAAAAGGTTCTCATATTTATTTATTAATTACAATTATACACCCAAAGATAATGTCCATCAAAGTAATTGCAGTAATTATATAAACTTCTTTTAGCAACACTTCCAGAATTTGGAGAACCATCAACATAAATAAAGCTTGAATTACATTTAGGACAAATTAGAAGCATGTTAGTTATTGTATCGACTTCTAATCTTCCATGACAATCTTCAGCAGTACAAGATCTTTCAAAACAAATATATTCTCCATAATTTATTCTAAAAATAACTACTCCCCTCATTCCTCCTTCAAAATACTCCCATCCTCTATTTCCTGTATTAAGATTAAAATACTCCGTACTTTCAGGGTCAATATTAAAATTCACATAACCATAATCATAAGTATCTTCATTGCAACCAACAAAACTAATTGCAATTAGAGAAAGAAATACTAGGAGTCTCTTATTCATAATAATGTAACGTTAAGAAGCACTATATATTGCAACTAAACAAACATCTCCAACAGCCTTTAATGTATTTTTACTTATGCAGTTAATATCGTCTTTTATAGTATGCCAATAAGGGAAGAAACTTCCCATAGGATCGTATTGTACTATATCTATCATTGGTATTTTTGCATATTTATTAACCCAAATATGATCATCCATAACTCCTCCTATTTGTTCATCAGAAAACATATTGCCATATCCTTTATCTTTTGCAATTTGCCATACCTTGTTCATAATTGAAGGTGCATAGTACATTGATTGAGATTCTTTAACAAACAAAGGATTGGAATAACCTACCATATCCAAAAGAATACCATATTTTGCTTGATAGAAAGGTATATGAAGATTTTTTGCCCAATGTTGAGACCCTAAGCACCAATCAGATTGATCTTCTATGTCGGTTTCATCCCATTCAGGACAACCTTGATCTTCAACATCAAATAAAACTATATCAACTCCTACAGATGTTGGTTTCATTTTCAAACATCTTGCCATCTCCATAAGAACACCTACTCCTGAAGCACCATCATTTGCTCCAATTATTGGAGTTTTATGATTTTTTTCATCTGGGTCATTATCTGCCCAAGCTCGAGAATCCCAATGAGCTGAAAAAAGTGCTCTATCTGTTGAACTAAGATTAAAACTAACAATTATATTTCTTCCTTTAACTGCTTTGCCATTATAGAGCTTTGAAGTAAAATTCTGCTCAATAACTGTATCTGCATATTGTTTGAAAAAAGAAACTAAATAATCTCCACAAGCTTTATGAGCTTTTGACTCAGGAACTCTTGGTCCAAAATCACATTGACTCTTAACGTAAGCATAAGCACTGTCGGCATTAAATGCTGGTATTTCAACGCTTGCATAGCTAAAGTCCTTTTCTGCATCTTTTTGTTTTTTGTCCTTACATGATGCAAAAACAATAACTAACACAGCTAAAAATATTAAACTTAATTTCTTCATTTTATTTTCTAATCTAATGACCAACTAACTCCGTCTTTTGAATCTTTTATCTTAACTCCAATTTCAGATAACTTATCTCTAAGCTCATCACTCTTAGCCCAATTCTTTTCTAAACGTGCATCTTGGCGAACATCCAAAATCATCTTAACCAAACCTTCAATTGTTGGCATCATATTTGAAGTTTGTTCATCTTTTATTCCCAAAATATCTACAAGATAATTATTAAACAAAGCTTTTAAGTCTTCTAAGCCCTCTGAATTAATTTTTTCTTTTCCGTCTATAATTTTATTGATAATTGAAGCTGCCTCAAACAAATTAGAGATAACAATTGGAGTGTTAAAATCGTCATCCATTGCTTCTTTGCAATTGTCTATTAAAGCTTTTATATCAACAGAGCTCGCATTATTGGAAGGAGTAATATTATTTATATTTCTTTGAGCCTCAAGCAAACGTTTTAATCCTTTTTCTGCCGCTGATAGTGCTTCATTAGAAAAATCTAAAGTAGAACGATATTGTGCTTGAAGAATAAAGAAACGTATTGTCATAGGAGAATATGCTTTTTCCAATAGTTTGTGCTTACCCTCAAACAACTCTTCTAAGGTTATAAAATTACCTAAACTCTTGCCCATCTTCTGACCAGCAATTGTAATCATATTATTATGTATCCAATAGTTGGCTGGTTGATGTCCAAAAGCACAAACAGACTGTGCAATTTCCGATTCGTGATGAGGGAAAAGAAGGTCAAGTCCTCCTCCATGAATATCAAATTGCTCTCCAAGATATTTTGCACTCATAGCTGTACATTCTAAATGCCAACCAGGGAAACCATCACTCCATGGAGAAGGCCAACGCATTATATGTTGTGGCTCTGCTTTCTTCCAAAGTGCAAAATCTGCAGGATTATGCTTTTCTTTTTGTCCATCAAGCTCTCTTGTGGTTTGTAGCATATCCTCAATAACCCTATTGGAAAGAATTCCATATTTATGAGTATCGTTGTGATATTTCAAAACATCAAAATAAACATTTCCATCAGAAACATAAGCATAACCTGAGTCTAATATCTTTTTTACAATTTCTATCTGTTCAATTATGTGTCCTGAAGCTGAAGGCTGAATGCTTGGACGAAGAACATTTAATTGATCCATAGCATCAAGATAGCGTTTAGTGTAGAATTGAGCTATCTCCATAGGTTCAAGTTCTTCAAGACGTGCCTTCTTTGCTATTTTATCTTCTCCTTCGTCAGCATCATTTTCCAAATGTCCAACATCAGTAATATTTCTCACATATCTAACCTTGTAGCCTAAGAAATTAAGATAACGAAAAACAATATCAAAGGTAATTCCTGGACGAGCATGTCCTAAGTGAGCATCACCATAAACTGTAGGTCCACAAACATACATTCCAACATGTGGAGGATTAATTGGGTTAAATATTTCTTTCTTTCTTGTTAGCGTATTATATACTTGAAGTTCCATATTATTGATTTATATTATTATCAAACTTAATTCTACTTACCATTATTGCAACTGAAATAGTTCCAATTGACAAAACTAATAAAAATATTGACATTATATCCATAAACTTAAGGACTATTGGGAAAGCATCAACAATTAAATTATCTCCACCCATCTTAATTAGTCCAAAATGTTGTTGGATTAAACAAAAACCTATTCCAAAAAGAAGCCCAATTAAAGCTCCAATAAAAGAAAGCATTAATCCATTAAAGAAATAAATCTTTCTAACCACAGAAAGACTAGCTCCCATTGAACGCAGAATTTGAATATCTTTTTTCTTATCCATTATCAACAAAGACAAAGAGCCCATAACATTAAAGGTAGCCACAAAAATTATAAACGACAAAATGGCATAAACACCCAAACGCTCAACCCTAACAACCTTTTGATAGAGGGGGTCTTGTTCCAAAATATCTTTAACTACATATTTATCCCCTACAATTTGCTCAATATCTTCCTTAAGCTTTGGAATATCTCTATTCTCCTTTGCACTAACGTAAATTGCACTAACTTCATTGTTTTCATACTCCAAAAGATTTCTGGCAAAGCTAATTGGCAGAAAAACATCAGTTTCATCCATTGTGGAATTCATCATAAAACTTCCACAATAGTTAATCTCTCCAACATTAAAAGTTTCTTCAGCAATTGGAGAAATTCGCCCACTTCTTTTTGGAACAGCAAGCTTAATAACAGCACCCATTACATCAGCATTATTATTTAAGCCTAAACTTCCCATAAGTCCAATACCCAAAACACAAGCATCTTTACCAAAGCGTTTGAGCTCAAACCTTCCATAAACTATTGAAGTGTCAATTCTATTTAATGCATAATAGGAAGGCTCAATCCCTTTCATCCTAACCAATGCCTGAGAAGAGCCAAAGGTTGCTAAAGCATTTTCTGCTAAAACAGGTGTTGAAACAGAAATATCCTTCAAAGAAGAAATCTTTTTATAGTTAATAGAATCCAAAGAAAACACCTTTCCCTTGTTGGCTTGAATAATTAGTGGAGGATTTGATAATGATAGTATTTTTTCTCCTACATCAGTAAATCCGTTAAAAACAGAAAGAACAATTAATAGAGCCGATGTTGTTATGGCAATTCCAATCATTGAAATCATTGAGATTATATTAATAACCTTCAATTTTTTCTTTGAAAAGAAATAACGAAAAGCAACAAAGAGAGGAAGATTCATTATTGTTTCAGAAGATTGTCTATCTTTTCCAAATAATCCAAGCTATCATCAATAAAGAAACTTAATTGAGGAATAACTCTGAGTTGATTTCTTACTCTTTGAGCAAGCTTCATCTTTATTAGAGTATTCTTTTCTTCCAATAGTTTGAAGATTTCCTGTGTGGACTTGCCTTTTAAAGCAAAAATACTAACATACACACGAGCTACCGACAAATCGGCACTTACTCTAACCTTGGTTACAGTAATCATAGCCCCTTCAAATAAAGCCACAGCTTCCATTTGCAATATTTCGCCTAAATCTTTTTGAATAAGACGAGCAACTTTTTCTAATCTTTTTGAGTCCATAGAAATGCAAAAATACAATATATTTTACAAAAACTCCATTTAATCAACAGAATAATATGATAAAGATTAGAAATACAGAGGAATAAAGAAGAAAACAAGGATTGTTGCTTAAAATATAAAGTTATGCGATAAGTATAATCCCATACATTATTTATATTATCCATTATAGAATTAATCCTAATTGTTTTTAAGTTTTCATCTTTACTTAATTGCAGTTAAGACTCTAAAAAAACCATTTAGAAAAATAAAACCTTGTTTTAGTAAATTTAAACGAGGAATAATTCTTTCTATACGCCGATTAATTTTACAAACTCCTTATAAAAAACTTTTAAAACGAAGAGTTATTGGTGCAAAGATGCACATCTTTCATACCAAAAGATGCACATCTTTCGTGGTAAAAGATGTGCATCTTTTTTTTCAGTAAAATTGATTAGGGAATTTTGGAGTAAATCTATAAGAACTTAGTCTCAAGGATTTGTTTGTGCAAATATACAAAATTTTTCTTGATTAGTACTATTTTAGATTAGAATTTTTATTTATTCTTAATAGGAAGGAAATAATGACCTTAAAGGCCTTAAGAACATTAAATTCCTTAAACTCCTTAAAAAACAAATTCAAACATAGCCTTATTTTTCTTATTCTTTTTTACAAAGATATTGCCATAAAGTATTTTTATGTATCTTTGTAAGTTCAAAAACATTGAATATGTTATATGAGTTTAAAAGATAAGATTATTCCTTCTCGAATGCCTAAGCATATTGCTATTATTATGGATGGCAATGGTCGTTGGGCTAAACAACAAGGGGAAGAAAGACTTTTTGGTCATCAACATGGTGCTGATAGTGTAAGAGAGATTACTGAGGCTGCTGTAGAGCTGGGAATTGGCTTTATTACTCTTTATGCTTTTTCAACTGAGAATTGGTCTCGTCCTCAAGATGAGATTGATGGGCTTATGATGTTGTTTATGCAGTCTATGGAGAATGAAACTCCTACTATGATGAAGAATAATGTTCGTTTTAGGGTTATTGGTGAGATTGAAAAGCTTAATGAACATACTCAAGTGGCAATAAGAAATATTACTGAGAAAACGAGTAAGAATACTGGTTTAACTCTTATTGTTGCCTTAAGTTATAGCTCTCGTTGGGAAATTACTAATGCAACTAAAACTATTGCTCAAAAGGTTAAAGATAACCTATTAAAGATTGAAGAAATCAATCAAGATACTATAACAGATAGTCTTTGTACTAAAGATTTTCCTGATCCCGATTTACTTATTCGCACCTCTGGAGAATATAGAATAAGCAATTTCTTAATGTGGCAAATTTCCTACAGTGAGCTTTATTTTACTGATACTCTTTGGCCTGATTTCAAAAAGGAAGAGTTTTATAAGGCTATTCTCGACTTTCAATCAAGAGAAAGACGCTTTGGAAAAACCAGCGAACAATTAAAATAAACAGATAATAAAATTAATTACGAATATTTGCGTTAAAGTAGCATTATATTATAAATATAGACTAATGAATATTTTGAAACCCTTACTTGTTTTTGTCTTTGGAGCATTTTTACCGCTTTTTGTTTTAGCTCAACAAGACTCCATTAAAGATAAAAACAATTCTATTGAACTTGATTATTTCTCTCCCAAAGAATATGAAATTGGGAATATTATTGTAACTGGAGCTGATCATTTAGACCATCCTTCCATTATTCTTATATCTGGATTGAGTGTTGGAGATAAAATTTTTGTTCCAAGCGACAAGATTACTGATGCTATTGATAAATTGTGGAAGCAAAACATATTTGATGATGTTCAGATTTTAGTTGAAAAGGTTGAAGGAAAGACCTTATTCCTTAATTTTGCTTTTAAGACCAAGCCTCGTATGGCAAGTTATAAATTTACAGGGAAAAATATTAAGCGTTCTGATGGAGATAAAATTAGGGAGGAACTTAATATTATGAGGGGAGATATAGTAACCGAAAATATGAAGATGAATTGCATTAACATCATTAAGGATTACTATTTTGATAAGGGTTTCTATAATACTGAAGTAAGCGTTGAGGAAACAAAGGATACATCAACAACTCGTAATGATGTTAACCTTATTTTCAATATTGAAAGAGGAGAAAAGATTAAGATTAAAGATGTTGTTATTAAGGGGAGCAATTCTTTGAAAGGGAAATGGTGGACTTTTAGTGGAACCAGTGCAGAAAGCGTTGTTAGAAGTCAAATGAAGGACACTAAGAAATACCGCTGGTGGAGAGTTTGGAAGAGTTCTCGTTTCCAAGAAAAAGACTTTATTGAGGATAAGAAGGCTATTATTAAGAAATATAATGATGAGGGATTCCGCAATGCAAGGATTCTTTCTGATAGTGTTTACTTGGTTAAGAACAAGAAGGGGAAACAAAGCCTTATTGTTGAGTTAAACATTGAAGAGGGTAAGAAATTCTATTTTAGGAATATCACTTGGGTTGGAAATACTAAATATACATCTGAAGATTTAAGCAAACGCCTAAGAATAGAGAAAGGCGACCCTTATAATAGAACATTACTTGAAACTAATGTTAACTACGACCCAACGGGTGCAGATATTTCTGCTCTTTACCAAGATGATGGTTATTTGTTCTTTCAAGTAATTCCTGTTGAAGTTAATATTCAGAATGATTCAATTGATATTGAAATGAGAGTGCATGAGGGCAAGCAAGCCAGAATTGGAAGAGTTTCTATTTCAGGAAACTCTCGTACCAACGACCATGTGATTATGCGTGAGTTGAAAACACTTCCTGGACAATTGTTCTCTCGTGATGCTGTTATTCGTTCACTTAGAGAGCTTCAACAACTACAATATTTTGACCAAGAAAACTTAAACTACGATATTCAACCAGACCAAGATAATGGCTTAGTGGATATTGAATATAAGCTTAAGGAGATTAATTCCGATAAGTTTGAAATCTCTGGAGGATGGGGAGCTGGAATGGTTATTGGTACGGTTGGTGTTACTTTCACTAATTTCTCTACCAAAAACTTCTTTAAGAAAGATGCTTGGAGACCACTTCCTTCTGGTGATGGTCAACATCTTTCCCTTAGAGCTCAAACCAATGGCACTTACTATTACTCTTTGAGTGCTTCCTTCACTGAACCTTGGCTTGGAGGAAAGAAACCTAATGCTTTGAGTGGGTCTGTTTTCTATTCTTATCAAGATGATGGCTATTGGAATAACTCTGGAAGTCCTTCTTATTGGTTAAGTATTTTTGGAGCTTCACTTTCTTTAGGTAAGCGTTTGCAATGGCCTGATGATTATTTCACATTTGTTCAAGGAATTTCCTTCCAACAATATAACGTTAAGAACTATCCTGCTTTTAGTTTGTTTACAAACGGTAGGTCTAACAATCTTAATTATAACTTCACTGTTGCTCGTAACTCTTCTGACTCCCCTATTTTCCCAAGAACGGGTTCGGATATTTCTTTTACCACTCAGCTTACTTTCCCTTACTCTTTGGTTAATGGAAAGGACTATAACAAGATTAGTAATGAAGAGAAATATAAATGGTTGGAGTACTATAAAGTTAACATTAAGTCTGCTTGGTATTTTAATTTGGTTGACAATTTGGTAATGAGTACAAGAGCACGTTTTGGTTTCTTGGGACAATATAATAATAAGGTTGGCTATTCTCCATTTGAAAGATACTATGTTGGAGGTGATGGTTTGCAAGGATGGGCTTTGGACGGAAGAGAAGTAATTGCACTTCGTGGATACACTGCTTCTTCTCTATCACCAACAAACGGAGCTACAGTGTTTGATAAGTTTACCTTAGATTTGCGTTACCCTATCTCTTTAAATCCTGTTGCTACCATTTATGCCTTAGCTTTCTTTGAGGCTGGAAATTCATGGGAGAATTTTGAAGGCTTTGCTCCTTTCAAGATGTATCGCTCTGCTGGTATTGGTCTTAGATTGTTTATGCCTATGTTTGGACTTATTGGTATTGACTGGGGATATGGTTTCGACCAAATTCCAGGAAGTCCTACTGCAGGAGGTTCTCAATTCCACTTCTCCATTGGTCAATCTATGGATTAGGGATTAATTTTCTTTGATGTTAAATTAAATATAAAAATAATTAAGCGATGAAAAAACTGATTTTAATTATACTTTGTTTTGTTTCAACAACAACTCTCTTTGCACAAAAGTTTGCCAGTGTTGATACAGAGTACATTTTGAGTAATATGCCTGAATATAAACAAGCTCAAAAGGAATTGGACGATATGGCGGTTCAGTGGCAGAAAGAGGTGGAGGCTAAATTTCAAATTGTGGATAGGCTCTACAAGGCTTTTCAGGCTGAAAGTGTTTTGTTGCCTGAGGAACTAAAAACCAAGAAGGAGAATGAGATTATTGCAGCTGAAAAGGAAGCCAAAGATATGCAGAAACAACGTTTTGGGAATACGGGCGATTTGTCTAAGAAACGCTCCGAACTTGTTAAGCCTATTCAAGACAAGGTTTACAATGCCATCGAGAAAATTGCTCAGGAGAAAAACTATTCAATGATTTTCGATAAATCCTCTGGGGCTACCATTCTTTATGTTGATGCAAAGACTGATGTTAGCGACTTGGTGCTTGCCGAACTTGGCTATAAAATTAGTGGTCAAAAGGGTTCAAGATAGTATAATAAGATAAAATTGTGTATTTTTGCACCTTAATTTTAAAAGAATATAATAAAATAAAAACAAACTCATGATGAAAAAAACAATCCAAGTATTAACTCTTGTTGCGGTTTTATTGCTTTGCAGCAACCTTTACTCCCAAAAGAGCATTAAATTGGGGCATTTCTCTTCAACCGAACTTATTAAAAAGATGCCCGAAGGAGATTCTGCTCAAGCTACAATGCAAAAATATATGACAGAGCTTCAGACTGAAGCCGAAACAATGCAAAAGGAATATGACCGTTTGGTGGGTGAATATCAAGCTAAGGAAGCTCAACTTTCTGAAATTTTGAAACAAAGCAAGCAAAGAGAAATTCAATCTGTTGGTCAGAGATTTCAAGAATTTCAACAAAGTGCTCAAGAAGATATTCAAAAGAAACAAGGCGAGCTAATGTTGGCAATTACCGATAAAATTAAAGCTGCCGTTGCTGAAGTGGCAAAAGAAAACAAATATACCTACATTCTTGAAAGTACAGGAATACTTTGGTATGCTGAAGAGAGTGAAGACATTACTCCTCTTTTGATAAAGAAACTTAACGTTAAGTAAGAAAAAAAAGAGGCTGCAAAGAAAAAAAGTTGTAATAAAATTTGGTGGTAAAAGAAAAACACCTATCTTTGCAACCTCAAATTTCGCGGATGTGGCGTAATTGGTAGCCGCGCTAGACTTAGGATCTAGTGTCGTGAGACGTGGGGGTTCGAGTCCCTTCATCCGCACACCTTCAATCATAAGAAAAGGTTAAACAATTAGGTTAAGACTTGTTAAGGTCAGAGAAAAGTGAAAAGTAAGGAAACTTCTTTTCACTTTCTTTTTTTACTACCCCTTGATAAGGGAAAGGTTTTCTATTGTTTTTTTGGGAAAGGAAATTTTGTGGAGATTAAATCAAGACTAAGTCTAATTTAATTTTAACTCCGTTAAAAAAAACTTAGACTCCGTTAAAAAACGCATTTGACTTAGTTAAAAGGGTGTTTTTGGGGTTTTGACTTGTTTTTTGATACTCCTTTGAAGTCTACAAACAATTATATTCCAACTGCTTATCATGGGACTAAGGGGGCTTTTTTTAGGACTTAGTCTGAGTGTTTTTTAACGGAGTTTGGTCTTTTTTAGACTAAGTCTCCTGACGAGCAGACTAAGTCTCTTGACAAGGAGACTTAGTTAAAAAACGCTCAGACTTAGTCTAATTTTGACCTGCCTACATCCAAGTTTCACTTAATATCTTTCCTTCAACGCTTATCACTATTATTTTAAGAGGGCATTTCCTTTGGGCATTTTGAAGGGCAAGCTTGGCTATTTGTACCAAGCCTGAACAACATGGCACTTCCATTACGGCAACGGTTAGGGTGTCTATTTGGGCATCATCTATCATTGCTGTAAGCTTTTCTACATATTGCTCTTTGTTTGAGTCGAGCTTTGGACAGGCTATGGCTACTTTTTTGTTTTTCAAAAGGGTTTGGTGGAAGCTGCCTAAGGTGAAAGCGGTGCAATCGGCTGCTAACAAAAGGTTACATCCCTTGAAATAGGCGGCATTGGGGTTTTGAAGATGGAGTTGTACTGGCCAATGACTTAGTTCTGAAGGTTGTGAATTATTGGATGACACTTGGGTTGGGGTGGATTGGGTTTGTGCTATTTCTCTTGAGGCTGAGCCTGGGCATCCTCCCCCATGGCAACCTTGTGATTTTGCTTGTGGGGCGTCTTCCAATGAGCTTAGGTCAATTGAGTAGTTCCTTTCTTTGAGGAATTCTATCCCCTGACGAAGGTATTCTGTTTCGTTGTGGTCCTTCATGTGTTTGAGGTGAGCCAGAATTACTTTCTCTCCCTTTGGAAAGATTCTCTCCATTACGGCGATTTCGTCATATTTCTCTGCTTCTCTCTCTTCAAATTCTATGGCTCCAACGGGACATTCTCCAATGCAGGCTCCCAATCCGTCGCAGAAGATATCGCTTATCATAACGGCTTTTCCGTCTATTAGTTGTAGGGCTCCTTCATGGCAACCGCTAACGCATAATCCGCATCCGTTGCATAGGTTTTCGTCAATTTTAATTACTGTTCTTTTCATGGTATTTCTTTGTATTTAATTATTCTGTTTTTGTTTATGGTGCAAAATTACTGCCTTCTGGAGGGAAGGTGTGTAATATTGATTACAATGGGAGTTTTTTTTAATAAAAAAGGGCTAACTCCTTTCGAAATTAGCCCAAACTGGTTGAATTTTCAATGTTTATGCGATCCAGTTCTTTATATCTTCTTCAACGGTTGAGATGCCGCCAATTCCGAAGTTTTGTACCAAAACGTTAACTACGTTTGGAGAAAGGAATGCTGGAAGTGTTGGTCCTAAGTGGATGTTTTTCACTCCTAAGGATAGTAGTGCTAAGAGTACGATTACTGCTTTTTGTTCGTACCAAGCAATATTATAAATTATTGGTAATTGGTTTACGTCTTCCAATCCGAATGCGTCTTTAAGGGCTAATGCTATAACAACAAGGGAATAGCTGTCGTTACATTGACCTGCATCCAATACTCTTGGGATTCCTCCTATGTCGCCAAGTGGTAATTTATTGTAGCGATACTTTGCACATCCTGCGGTTAGGATTACAGAGTCTTGAGGAAGGGCTTCTGCAAATTCGGTGTAGTATGATCTTGATTTCATTCTTCCGTCGCATCCTGCCATAACCACAAATTTCTTTATAGCTCCTTGTTTTACTGCGTCAATAACCTTGTCTGCCAATTGCAATACTTGGTGGTGAGCAAAACCTGCTATTAATTCTCCTTTTTCAAACTCTTGAGGTGGTTGGCATTGTTTTGCCATTGCTATAACTGGAGAGAAGTCTTTTTGTTTACCTTGTTCTCTTGGTGCAATGTGGATTGCTCCTGGCAAGCCTGCACTTCCTGTTGTGAAGATTTTGCCTATGTAGTTTGCGTCAGCCTTTGGTGGAACAATACAATTGGTTGTGAAAAGAATTGGTCCATTAAATGTTGAGAATTCTTCCTTTTGATGCCACCATGAGCCACCATAGTTTCCTACGAAGTTAGGATATTTCTTGAAGAAAGGATAAGAATTTGCTGGAAGCATTTCACCGTGAGTGTAAACGTCAACTCCTGTTCCTTGGGTTTGTTCCAAAAGTTCTTCAAGGTCTTTTAGGTCATGACCAGAGATAAGGATACCAGGATTATTTCTAACGCCAAGATTAACTTTGGTTATCTCAGGATTGCCATAGGTTGTTGTATTAGCCTTATCCAAAAGAGCCATACCTTTCACTCCTGCTGAACCAACCTTAAGTACCATTGCAGTAAGTTCATCAGCTGACAAATCATGAGAAGACACTGCATAAAGAGCTTCTTCCATAACCAAATAAATTTCATCATCCTCGAAGTTAAGATTTAGAGCATGCTCAACATAAGCAGCCAAACCCTTAACACCATATACTATAAGCTGTTTTAAAGAGCGAACATCCTCATTAGTTTCACTCAAAATCCCAACTTTATCGTTGAAAGAAAGGTAGTCGTGTTGTTCCACCTTAAACCAAATTTCGTCCATTTCAGGAAGTGCAACCCCGTTTTCCTTAGCATAAGCAATAAGCTCATCCTTATGAGAGAAAGTCTTAGCAATTTTAGCCTTTAGAGCATTATCATCAAAGTTAGCGTTGGTGATTGTAGAGAAAAGAGCATCTAAGATAAGGTGCTCAGCATCCTTGCAAGCCAAACCTTTTTCTCTTAATTTATAATTTACAGCAGCTAATCCTCTTGTTGCATACATTAGCATATCCATAAATCTGGCAGTTTGTGGTTCCTTACCGCAAACACCCTTAATTGTACAGCCTTTATTGCCCGCTGTCTCTTGGCATTGAAAACAAAACATTTGTGCATCCATAATAATTTTCTATTTTAATTATGGTGCAAAAATACAGCCTCAATGAAGAAAGTTTTGTAATAAAAGTTACAAAAAGGAATTTTTTTTATATTTGCACTATGGAAAATTTGAATCAATGTATGCTCTTCTCAGGAATGAGCGAAGAAGAAATTCATAAGGTTATAGGTCAGAAATTGGGCATTAGAACCTACAAAAACGGAGATAAAGTTATTTCACAAGGAGATGATTGTAATTATCTTTATATTATTTTGGAGGGTGAGGTTTCCAATTCAATGTCTCACGTTAGCGGGAAAAACATGTATATAGAAAGCATTAGTGCCCCAGGAGTTTTAGCTCCAGCAATTCTTTATGCAGAGATAAATAAATTTCCTGTAGATGCAACTGCCGTTGGCACAGTTAGGATTCTTCCCATTCCAAGAGTAGAATTTACCTATATGCTTCAGCGTACACCTAAGCTGCTTTTGAATTTCCTTCAAATGATTTCCGATAGAGGAGCTTTTCTTTCTACAAAGATTCGTTCCCTAAGCTTTGGAACAATAAAAAGTAGGATTGCAGGCTATTTGCTTGAGATTGCAGCGCAACACGGCTCATTAGAATTTAAAATTAAACACACTCAACAAGAATTGGCAAATATGTTTGGAGTTACACGTCCAGCCCTTTCCAAAACAATAAAGGAAATGATTGATGAGGGTTTAATTGAATCTAATCAAAAGAGCTATATTATCACCAATAAGAGAGAACTCTATAGATTATTTAGAGACAAGAACTAAAAAAGAGCTATGACAAGACTCAAGGCTGATTTCTACTGCAAGAATGCTTTGGAAATGGCTCCACTACTTATCGGGAAATTGCTTTGCAGGAAGATAGGCAAAGAAACCATTAAGCTAAGGATAACAGAAACCGAAAGCTATTATGGAATAGAGGATACTGCTTCTCACGCACATAAAGGCAAAACCCAAAGGAATGAGCCTATGTTTGAAAAAGGAGGTATTACATATATATACCTTTGCTATGGAGTACATAATTTACTTAATATTGTTAGCGGAGAAAAAGATAATCCCGAAGCAGTTTTGATTAGAGGAGTTGAAGGCTATAATGGTCCTGGCAAACTAACAAAGGCTTTTCAAATAACAAGAGAGCTTAACAAAGAAGACCTTTCCAAAAGTAAAGAGATTTGGATTGAGGACGATGGAAAAAAATTAAATTATATTCAAACCCCGAGAATAGGAATTAACTATGCTTCTGAGGAGTTTCGCAATAAAAATTGGCGTTTTCTCGTTAAAGATTAGCAATAAAGAGAAATATATATTATCTTTGTAGCGTTAAATAAAATAATTTAAACAATTTAAAACAAAAATATTATGTTAAGCAAGAAATTAGAAGAAGCATTAAACGCTCAAATAAACGCTGAATTTTGGTCAGCATACCTTTATTTATCAATGAGTGCAGACTTTGCATCAAAAGGATTACCAGGATTTGCAAATTGGATGGAAATTCAATTCAAGGAAGAACAAGACCATGCAATGAAGTTCTTAAATTATATCCTTTCAAGAGGAGGAAAAGTGGAATTGAAACCTATTGCAAAGGTTGAAAAATCATGGAAATCACCTCTTGCAGCTTTTAAAAGCACTTTAGAACACGAACAAGTTGTAACAAAGCTTATCAATGACCTTTATGCACTTGCAACTGAAGAAAAAGACTATGCAACACAATCAATGTTGAAATGGTTTATTGACGAACAAGTTGAAGAAGAAGAAAATGCTCAAGCATTGATTGATACACTAACTCTTTTAGATGGAAACGGATATGGAATTTATCAATTAGATAAAGAACTTGCAGCAAGAGTATATACTCCAATTCCTGCAACAGCACAATAAAGAAATTAACAATACTAAATAAGTTAAGACGTGGTTTATATCACGTCTTTTTTTGTTTACTTATGCCTCATCAAACCTAACTTAAAACCACTAAATCCCTATTTCAATCTCACTAATCTTCTTTTAATTTTAGTATAATGCCATTATATCCTCCATATAATGCCATTAAACCACAAGTATAACCGCATTAAACCAACAATATAATGCCATTATACTGAGAATATAATGGCATTATATTATTTCTAAACAAGGATTAAATATCATTGTTGTCCGGTAAA
>DHDW01000017.1:0-21132 GCA_002399565.1 Bacteroidales bacterium UBA4866
CCAATTGAAGTATTGTGGAGAGCGAGGAAGGGGAAAGAATAAGGTTTTTCGTAAAAATACAGATAATTGTATTAATTTTGGGGTTTGAAATTAAGGGTATAATATCATATTTTGATTGTAGAAAAGCAGTAATACGATGAATAGACTATATAAAAAGATGCTTTCGTTGATTAATAAATTGATGAAAGACAGGTATCTTCCTTCTTGGGTTATTATCCTAATTGACTTTGGTATTTGTGTTCTTGCTGCCTTTATTTCTGGTTTTATTCTTGGTGGAAAGGAGAAGTATTTCAACTTTCCTTTGGATGTTTACTCCGCAAGATTCCTTATTCTTTCAATAGTTCTAACTACAAGTTTCTTAGTTCTTTTCAGGGTTGCAAAAGGTGTTATTCGCTATTCTACCTTTAGCGATGCAATGAGAATTTTCTTTGCTGTGGTTTTCTCTTGTGCTTTAATGCTTATCGTTAATGCTATTTACAAATATAAAATTGACCCTTTGGAAAAGGATTTTATCCCCAAACAGCTAATTCTTATCTATTTCTTTGTTTGCTATATTGGGCTATTTCTTTTCCGTATGTTTGTTCGCTGGTTGTTTGAAAAAGCCTATAAAGCAGGAATACATATAAGCATGACCACTTCAGTAATTATTTTTGGAGCAGGAAGAACAGGAACTGCAACTGCCAACACCATGATGAGTGCTTCAAGAAAATACTACATTAAAGGGTTCTTTGATGATGAAGATTCTCTCTCTGGAAAGTCAATTATGGGTTTCAGGATTTGGGGAAAGAAAGATTTTGAAAAGATTTTAAGCTATAAAGATATTGATGAGTTGGTTATTGCAACCAATAGAATTACCACTCAAAGGAAGAATGAAATTTTTGACCTTTGCTACAAAAATAAGATTAAGGTACTTACTGTTCCTCACATAAAAACTTGGACTGATGGTGAGTTGAAGGTGGAACAGATTAAGGAAATTCAAATTGAACAGCTTTTAAATCGTGAAGAGATTAAACTAAATGTTGATATAATAAGCCGTGAAATTGCTGATAAAACAGTTATGGTTACTGGTGCTGCTGGTTCAATTGGCAGTGAAATCATTCGTCAGCTTACTCGCTTCAATCCTAAACTTATTTGTGTATTAGACCAAGCTGAAACCTCTCTTTATAATATTGAAAACGAATTAATAGATAAATATCCAGAGGCAAAATACAAAACAATTATCTGTTCTGTTCAAGACAAAGAAAGACTTGAAGATGTATTTAATCAAATTCGTCCCGATATTGTCTTCCATGCTGCTGCTTACAAACATGTTCCTATGATGGAGGCTCATCCTTATGAAGCTGTTAGGGTAAATGTGTTTGGAACAAAGAATATTGCAGATCTTTCTTCAAAGTATGGAGTAAAGAAGTTTGTTATGATTTCAACCGATAAGGCTGTTAATCCAACCAATGTTATGGGTGCAACCAAACGATTTGCTGAAATCTATATTCAATCCTTAGGAAAGACATCCCAAACTCAGTTCATAACAACTCGATTTGGAAATGTGCTTGGCTCCAATGGTTCTGTTATACCCCGTTTTCGTCAGCAAATTCAAAAAGGAGGTCCTGTAACAGTAACACATCCTGATATTATACGCTACTTTATGACAATTCCAGAAGCTTGTCGTTTGGTTTTGGAAGCAGGAGTAATGGGCAAGGGAGGAGAAATATTCCTTTTCGATATGGGAGAACCTGTGAAGATTCTTGATTTAGCCAAAAGGATGATTAAGCTTTCTAATCTTGAGCTTGACAAAGATATTAAAATTGAATTTACAGGACTTCGTCCAGGTGAAAAGCTTTACGAAGAACTTCTTAATCAAAAAGAACACTCTCTTCCAACCTATCATAATAAGATTTTCGTTGCCAACAACGAATCCTTTGAAATGGATGAAGTAATTAAATCCTTTGTTGATTTGGAACAAGAATGCCATAATCAAAGTGAAGAAGGAATTGTTAGAGTAATTAAAAGTCTTGTAAGAAATTTCAAAAGTAATAATAGCCGATTTGAAAAATTAGATGCAAAGGAATAAAATTATTGACATAGCAAAGGGGATAGGGATTATGCTTGTGGTTTACACTCACACCAAGTGTTATGCTCACGATGCCATTTACATTTTTATTATGCCACTCTTCTTTGCCCTAAGTGGATATTTCTTTAATGAAGGAAGAACCATAAAGGAAAATATTAAAAACAAATTTAATAGCCTCATAATACCTTATATCTTCTACTTCCTCTTAGTTCAATCTCTTTTTATTCTTGTTCATAAATTCTTCTATCAAGATATATATTTTGCATGGGGAATGTTTTTCAAACCCTATTGGGCAGTTGGTCCAATGTGGTTCTTTTGGGGCTTGTTCTTTACTTCTGTTTTCTTTACACTTATTGCCAAAATATTCAAAAAGACATATTTAATTATTCTTCTTAGCCTAATCTTCAGCATTGGAGGTTATTTACTCTCACTATATAAAATACAAATCCCACTCTATATTGACTCTGCACTAAGCATGACCATATTCTATGCTTTTGGATACCTTCTAAAGAAGTTTAATGTTGTAGAAAAACTAAACACCAAAACTTCAATTATTGTTGGAGTTTCATCTCTTATTCTTTACTCCTTAGCAATTGTATTCCAAATAGTAAATAATACCAAACCAAACGAAGTTCCTCAAAACTATCCTTTGTTTTTATTAGCTGCCATGGGAGCAATAATGATTTTCCTGATTGTTTGCAGATATATTATGCGTTTTAAATTCCTTTCCAGCCTGCTAAGCTTCTACGGAAAAGAATCCCTAATAATATTTGTATTTCATGTCTTTACATTCTATTTATTCTGTCTATTGTTTAACTTGGATATAAAAAACCTAACCTATCTTCAAGGCTTCTTAATCACAATCTTTGCCCTAATACTTTCAATGATAATTGGACTATTGCAAATGAAATACCTCCCAATCCCCAACCTGAAGCAAATGTACAGGTATTTGAAAGAAACCCTTAAGACTTCTCTAAAATAATCTTTCTTTAAACCATATCTCTGATTATATCTCTTTGCATATAAATTAATTTATTATGTGGCTTTTATATGCTTTTGCATATAATTTCTTATTTTTGCAGGATAATATGTATTATAGAAGGAAAATATTATTGGCTTTATTAAGTTTTTTCGGAGGTAAACTAACTGCAAAACAACTTCAAAAATATTTGTTTTTGTTTACTCGCCAACAAGATACGAAATCTTTTGATTTTGTCCCCTACCATTATGGCTGTTTTTCATTCCAAGCCAATCAAGATATATCGACCTTAACCAAATATGGTTACTGTCAAATAACGGAAACAAAAGATGGAAGATTTTACGAGCTTATAAAAGATGAAGATTTTATCAATACACTCAAACCTGAAGACAAACAAAAATTAATTGATACTAAAGACAAGTTCGGTAAGTTAACTCAAACTGAATTAATTCGTCATACTTATAGAAACTATCCATACTATGCAATAAAAAGTGATATTGCAAAGAGTTTGTTAAATAGTTCCGAGCTTGAAATAATTGAACAACAAAAAAGACATTATTCAGAGAAACAACTATTTTCGATTGGATATGAAGGCATTTCGTTAGAAACATATATCAATAAATTGATAATAAACGACGTGCATGTTCTTTGCGATGTGAGAAAGAATGCATATAGTCAAAAATATGGTTTTTCAAAAAAAACTCTTGAATTAGCCTGCAAGGGTACAAATATTGAATATATTCATATCCCTGATTTAGGGATTGTGTCAGATAAAAGGCAAGAGCTAAATACACAAGCAGATTATGATGCCCTATTTAACGAATACAAACAAACAACTTTAATTGGTAACAATAAATCAATTCTATATATTCGTGATTTGTTAGATAAATATAAAAGAGTAGCACTTACTTGTTTTGAAAAAGACCCTAAACAATGTCATAGAACTTGTGTAGCTAATACTTTAATTCAACTACCAAATGCTGATTATGGATTAAAACTTTTGTAGAAATGCCTCTAACTCGTATTTTAATTTCAGTGAAAACTTATCCCACACTATCTACCACATACGACGAATTAGTTTGTACAGCAGGCTTTAGAGAGGATGGTTCTTGGATAAGAATTTATCCAGTCCCTTACAGAAAGCTGGAATATACAGATAGATACAAGAAATGGCAATGGATAGAAATAGATATTGTCCGCAACACAAGAGATTTTAGAAAAGAGAGTTATAGACCTGCCGATTTAAAAAAAGAAATTATAGTAGGTGACTCTATCCCCACAATTAAAAATTGGAAACTTCGTAAAGACATTGCTTTGAAAAATGTTTATACCAATATGTCAGAACTTATTCAAGAAGCAAAAGATGAAAATATTAGTACATCATTAGCTGTTCTTAAGCCAAAGAAAGTTTTGGATTTTATTTGGGAGCCTTGCGAAAGAGAATGGGATAAGAAAAAGCTTGACGCTATAATAGCAAAACAAGCTCAGGGAAGCTTGTTCGACAATGAAGAAACAAAAAAGTTATTTAAGATAGCTAAAAAAATACCTTATAAATTTTCATATGTATTTACCACAGATGACGGCAAAGAACGCACTCTAATGGTAGAAGATTGGGAATTGGGAGAATTGTTCTGGAAATATGATGATGAAGAATTGGCATGCCAAAAAGTAAAAGAAAAATATTTTGACTACATGGTGAATAAATGTGACCTATATTTCTTTCTTGGCACAACTAAAAGATTTCATAATGTAGGACATAATCCATTTATTATAATTGGTTTGTTTTATCCTAAAAAAGAAGACAAATCTCAACTTTCGCTATTTTAATTATTTTTTACTATTACCAATTCTTATAAGTTTATACTAGACAAGAAATTAAAAAAGGGAAGTAGAAATTACTCTTACTCCCCTTTAGATTCCGAAAACCAATTCTCTAACTACGGAGTTGGAGTTTCGTTTCCAGTTTTTGACTGCAATCCCTTGATGTCTAAATCAACGAATGTAGTCTTTGTTTCCCTAAGCTTTTTGTAAAACCTTTTTGAAGGACGGAAACGTACATACTTCCTTGTAATGGTTTCTGCAGTTACTTCCTCTAAGGTATCAACAGCTTTGGCTGTGATTTTGAAATAAAATTTCCCTAAATCACCCAACTCAACAGGATTTCCCTGCAAGAGATTCCATGTTACAACAGTTTCCAACTGTCTTAGGGTGTTAAGGATATCCCCAGCTGAAAGTGTAGATGTTTCTGAAATCATTTCAGCAATTTCCTCAAAACCTACTGTTTCATTGTGGAAAATCCTTGCCAGCCATTTTTCACCAGGATTTGTTCCTGTTGAAATTCTCCTTTTTACCTTAAGAATTCTAGGCATAATAGTAATCGATAAGGTTTTTTAGATTATTGCTTTTTTGCAACAAATCTCTCCCTATCTTATTTACTTAATAACTGGGAAATTTTTTTTCTGAGTGATTTTGATAACTTTTTTTAAAAATATTTTTCAATATTATGATATGCAGGGATTTAAAATTTACAATTTATGAATTTTTATGACAAAAATTAATAACCTTAATTGCCTGTTTTCTGCCTTAGAAGATAATAAAAAATAAACTTAGTCCTTGCATCAAATAAACTAAGTCCTTAGGGTCAGAGGACTAAGTCCTTAAGCATAGAAGACTTAGTCCTTTGGGGGTAAGGACTAAGTCTATTTTTCAGCTGCTTTATTCTGTGATATTCATCTATTTAAGTTTGCTTTTTTTATCCTAAAATGAATGAATAGTATTTATGTAGTAATACTTCAATTTAAAAATACATTTGTAGTTTGAACTTAGGTCATATATTTTGTATGTTTGCAAAAAGAATATATGTCTCTTTGAATATTAAAAAATGTTATTAATATGAATTGGAAAATTTTTGAATTAAAATACGACAAACGAGAAACTTGGGCATTTGAACAAATGTCTTATTTACTTTTCTGTATATAGTTTAATGATAGAATTGGACTATTTCGCTACAAAAACCAAACAGGAATTGAGACAGAACCAATCGAAAAGGACGGAAAATTTTATGGATTTCAATCTAAATATTATACAACCTCGATCTCTGACAATAAAAGTGACATTATAGATTCAATTAATAAAGCCAAATCTAAAAACAAACAATTAAATGTAGTTTATCTTTATCTCAATCAAGAACTATCTGAAAGTACTAAAATAACCAAGAAGAAACCTCAATACCAAATAGACATTGAGAAATCGGCTAAAGCATTAGACATAAATATTCAATGGCGAGTTCCTAGTCATTTTGAATTACAATTGTCTTTGCCTAAAAATAAATATTTGTTTGATATTTTTTTCAGTACTGACACAAGCGAAGGAGATTTGATTGATGAACTTTATAAACACAACGAAAATATTTTACAAGCAATTCAAACTGAAATATCTTATGGGGATAAACAAATCAAAATTAACCGAAATTCTGTTGTTGAAACAATATCAAATGCTTCTCAAAACAGGAAAAACATTATTATTTCAGGCGAAGGAGGTTGCGGTAAAACAGCAATTTTCAAGGAGTTTTATAATTCCAATTTTATAAAAATGCCAATTTGTGTTTTTAAAGCAAATGAGCTTAATGTTAATCATATTAATGACATATTTCAATTTGACCACAAATTCACATTTATGCAGTTTCTCAATGCTTTTAAAGATGAACCTATTAAAATATTTGTAATTGATTCAGCAGAAAAACTTGCAGGAATTTCTAACAACGACATTCTTATTACTTTAATACAACAGTTAAAAGAAAATGATTGGAATATAATCTTTACAACACGCTATGCTTATCTTAATGATTTAACTTTTCATATTAGAGAGAATTATCAGTTGCCATTTGTCGTTAATGATATTTCTTTGATTGGTATTGATGAATTAGAATCAATAGCAGAAGAATTTAATTTTTCACTACCAGAGAATCAAAAATTTGTAGAAAGACTTAGAAATCTATTTTATCTAAATGAATATGTTCAGTATTATCCAAATATAGATAAGCAAGGAAACTTTAAGGGTTTTATTGACTTGCTTTGGAAAAAACGAATACAAAATAATATCATTCAAAAAGACAATTTACATATAGAAAGAGAAAAGTGTATTATCAGCATTGCCAAACAAAGATGTGAGACAGGACGGTTTTATATCAATGCTGATAGTTTGCCGCAATCTGCATTGTTTCAATTAAAGCAAGACGAAATACTTGGTTATGAAGATACTCATAATGGATATTTCATTACTCACGATATTTATGAAGAATGGACTTTAGATAAAATAGTTTCTCGCAGTTTTTCAAATTATTCAAACACAAAAGAATTTTTTGACGACTTAGGAAATTCATTACCTATTCGCAGAGCATTTAGATTGTGGTTATCTGACCATTTATCTGAAAACAGTAAAGAAATAGAAAGTTTTATTCAGGATGCATTTACAAACGTTGATGTTTCACAATTTTGGAAAGATGAATTTTTAGTTTCCGTTTTATTGTCGGATTATTCAGAGACATTTTTTAACTTTTTCGAGAAAGAAATCATTGCAAATGATTTTAAAATACTAAAACGAATACTATTCCTATTAAGAATTGCATGTACTGATATTTCATCAATTCAAAATATCGAAACTATAAAGCCAAAAGGTAAAGGATGGGAAGAAGTAATTACACTTATTAACAAACATAAATCTGATTTTTTCGATAACAATTTAAAACTTGTTTTACCAGTCTTAACTAATTGGTGCGAATTCAGTAAAAAAGGAGAAACAACACGATTTGCTGGGTTATTAGCATTAAGTATCATTGAAAAAGCTGAAATATCCAAAGACTTTTATATTCATGATGATGTAGAAGAAAAAATATTTGGAATAGTTTTCAACGCCTCAAATGAAGTAAAATCAGAATTAAAAGAAATATTTGATAAAGTTATTGCTAACAAATTTACTAAATACAATGCCCCTTATAGCGGACTTTGTTCAAAAATTTTAGAGAAACCATACATTGCAATAGAAGTAATAAAAGCACTTCCATTGTCAGTTATCCAATTATGTGAATTATTTTGGCAAAAACAAGAAAGAGAAGAAGATGATCTTGATTATGAAAAAAATAGCATGGAAAGTCAATATGGTCTAGTAAATGAATTTAGACATAGTTATTTTCCTGCAAGTGCCAATCAAACACCAATAAAATGGTTATTACAAATAGCATTCTATGAAACACTTGATTTTATCATAGAATTTACAAATAAATCAATTGAATATTATAGCAAATCTGACTATGGAAAAGAGGATGTTGTAAAAATTACATTGCACATAAATGGAAAAGAAGTACCACAGTATTTGAGTAGTTCTATTTGGTGTACGTATCGTGGAAACGATAGTACGGTTGTTCCGCATTTATTACAGTCAATACATATGGCATTAGAAAAGTTTCTTTTAGAACTTTCTCAAATAATAGATCAGAAAACAATCCAGAACATACTTATAAAAATCCTCATTCAATCGAAATCGGCTTCTCTTACTTCCATTGTCTGTAGCGTAGTGCTTGCTAATCCTAACAAATTCTACGATATAGCTTTGATTTTATTTAGAACAATAGAATTATTTCATTTGGATACAATTAGATGTTCAAATGAGTTTCAAGCTAAATTGCTGTATTCAATTGGTTATGGAATGGATAAATTAAAAAATCTTTTATACGTAGATGAAAGACTTAAAACATGTGAGGATAAACATAGAAATTCAAATTTAGAATTATTGTTTTTGAATTATCAACTTTTGGGAGTAAAAGAATTTACAGAAGAACAAAACAAAGAATTCATCGAAAAATTGTATGAGATAATTGACCAATATAAATCAAATTTTTCAACAAGCAAATCTTTTGGAATTCTGTTGGCAAGAATGGATAGAAGAAACCTTAAATTTAAAATATCTGAACAAGAAGGCAATAATCTACTTATTGAATTTAGTCTTAAAAAACTTTCTGCTGAAAATAGAGAACTGAGTGAGCAAACCCATAAACAATTTGAAGAAACTTTTAAATATACCTTCTTAAAAATATGGTCAGACTTTTTAATTGGAGAGAAAAACAAAAACAAAAAATGTGAGGAATATGACAACAATCCTCTTTTAGCTTTATCAGAGACGAAACAACTTATTGAAGAACTAACATCAGGACAAAATGAGATGAGAATGTTCGATTATTCCATACCTGCGTTTTCTTGTTCAAAATTAATGATTGAATACAAAGACAAACTATCAAAAGAAGATAAAGATTTCTGCAAAGAAATTATTCATTCTTCCTTGTCTAATCTTTTTGCTGATGATTACAATTATCAAATAAGTGATGGTGTTGAAGCGTCTGTTCATGCGATTCCTGCATTAATAAATGAATATCCAGAAGAAGCAGAAAATTATGTTTCAATAATGGTCTTGAGCCTTTTCGATGAAACGCCTATTGGTGAGTATAAAAGAATATGCGATTACGTCATTGAATCAATTCACAAAGCAAAATTGTGGAAACAAAATGCAAAAGTTGCGCAATCAATTTTATTCGGATACATAAAACTCAAACCTATTTATAAAAATATTATTGAGAAAATAAGGAAAGAAAAAGGTTGGGGAAGAATCTCTAAGAGTTCAATTATTGAAAAGTTAGATAAGATAAATTCTGATTTTACTTTTGAAAATATATCTTTTGATATTCATGATATTGCTCCACTTGATATTCATGATTTGGAAATAGTTCTTCAATTAATTCCTTCTGACACAAAAGATAAAATTCACTTAGACATCTACGAGAAGTCTTTGCCTTTATTGGCTTCATGGTTATTAAAAGATAGGAGAAGTTATAAATACGATTCAGGAGATAAATCTAATATTTATTTGTTACGTCGACATGTTTTCAAAAATTTTGCGTATTTCATTTTACAAAGAGAAGAAAGCGAAATTGATGCATTCCTAAAACCATTTATTGCTTCTTTTTCTTCAACTGAAGAAACAGCTTCATTTATTGAGCAAATAGTAATTGCAGAAGATTCGCTAAAAAAACAGGAGCAGTTTTGGTATGTTTGGAATAAACTATATCCTAAAATAAAAGAATTGTGTGGCAATCCAAAAGTTTATCATCTAAGGGAAGTTATATGGAATTACTTATTAGCTTTGAAGTGGAATGATGGTGTTGAGGATTGGCATAGTTTAAAAAAAGAAAATTTGTCACTTTATACTAATTCTTCAAAAGAAATAGGAAACATTCCTGCTGTATTGTATTCTATTGTCAGAGTTTTGAATTCAATAGGAACTAACTTTAAAGATGAGGGAATTGACTGGATTTATACAATTGTATCAAATAACAATTCTTTGAATTTCCACGATTTAGAATCAAATACTTTATACTACTTAGAGAAGTTTTTGAGAAAATATATTTTCATTAATAGACAAAAAATCAAGGAAGAACTAAGATTAAAAAATAAGATTATCCCAATTCTTGATTTCATGATTGAACTAGGTTCTATACATGGATATTTATTAAGAGAAAGTATTTTATAAATATGTGAATTGTAGATTATAAAAAAGAGGAGGAAAATTCCCCCTCTCATGTAGATGATTCTTACTAATTACTTTATTAGTCTTAGATATTTTTGAATATAAAGAAGACATAACCAAAGTATTCTTTGTTGGTTTGGTAGTATTCTATCTCTTGCTCCATTCTTTCAACAAAATCTTTAGCTGCAAAGCTGTAATTGTTTTCTTCAAGAAATGGTTGAAAACGAGTTTTTGCAATAGAATGATAATTATCAATCCAAGTGTATTCAGGCAATATGAAATGTGCTATTGGTTTATAACCACAATCTTCAATTATCTTTAATTTTGTTGAAATCATATCTATCTCAGATACATTTTCTGTTATAAAGCTTGAATCTTTTGGTCTTTGATTGCTTAACCAACAACATTCTGTTACTGCCATATAGCCATTTGGTTTAAGATATTGCTTCCACTCTTTCAAACCTTTCTCAAATCCAATATGGTAAATGGAGCCTTCAGCCCAAATTACATCAAATTCATTTTTCTTAAAAGGAAGTTCGCACATTGAAGCAACAAGTCCTTTAACTTTATTGGTTAAATTCTTCTTTTTTATTCTCTTGTTAAGCCCTTCAATCATCTTGGGGGCTATATCAACGGCAGTAATTTCACAATCAATATTTGATGCAATAATTTCTGTCTGTTTCCCAGTACCACATCCTAAATCTGCAATCTTAAGTTTAGAAGAAGTATTATCTAAAAAGCTTAATGCCCTAAGGGTTTCCATTTTTCCACCAGGACCTTGAGAGCTAATACCTGCAAAAAAGTTAATTACTAATTGAAAATCGAAATCTACTATTAATTTATTTTCTGTATTCATGATTAATTGTATTGTCTCACAAAGCAAATCTACTAATGATTTACAATTTGTGAGCGTTAAAAATTATTTAAATAAATAACTATATCCCCAAATGAACTATTTGAGAACAACGAAAAGGAAGAACCTGTAAACGAAACAGATTCTTATAATACAATATCCGAATTAAATAAACTATTAAACATCCAATGATTTTAGATTGGCAAAATTATAAATAATAATCGAAATAACAAAATACAAAAATTCTTTCCAATGAAAGAAAATGAAATTTATGCTTATATTTCCTAAAAAAGAATATCTTTGCAGGTAAATATTAACTATTAAAACAAAATATCATGAAAAAGATTATTGCACTATTAGTAATTACATTTAGCATTTTTAGTTTTTATTCTTGCAAGGAGGATAAAGATAATACTCCAACTTCAAAGCCTTATACCAATATTTCATTACAAGACGCTAAGCGATATGTTGGATTAGATTACAATTCAGTTAAATCAGAATTAGAGGCAAAAGGATTTAGATTAGGAGATTATTATCCAGAAGAAGTTAATATTTATGGATATACTAATGCTGATACTACTTTGTCATATTCTTTATTTATTAATTCATCAAATATTATTTATAGAGTAAACTATGGTAAGATGAGTAAGAATATAGATAATACCTTATCTAATTTTGAATTTTGTCGAGGAGAATGCATTAATGAAGTTAATAATAGTTCTGATTTCACTTATATGGCTACAAATAATATATTGTTTGGAGATATTTTTGATTCACAAGAAGAATTTCAAAACTATTTTAATCAAAATAAATACTCATTGTTTTATTGTTTAGAATCATGGCAATCTGACAGATACATATACGGTATAGATTTTATCAATTTGAAAAAAGAAGAACAATTTGAATTCAAAACAAGTAGCAATACTACCACCACACCTACAACACCAGAAGAAGAACAAACTTACACAAACCCTTATGGAGTTGGAGTTGTATATATAGATAAATCATTAGCTCCAGAAGAAACATTCGATAAATCAAATCTTATCCGCAACTCAGGAATTTTTTATCTACTCAAGAGATAAAGAAGATAAGCATACCAGACGATGGTTTGTAATTACAAGAAACAAACTTCATAATTGAATTATTAATCGATATCAAAAGTATATTTAGATTATGAAAGTATTAAAAGCTATTTTTTTAGGATTATTTCCACTGCTTTTTAGTAGCTGTATAAGTTATAATATTTTACCGGAAAATGTTAGCGAAAAGTCAAAAATATCAGGTTTGTATATGAATGATTCATATGATGAATATAATACCACAATTTGGTATTTATTAGATTATAATCATGATATTAAAAAGGATAGTATGATTGTTAAAATCGATATTTTAGATAAGAAAAAATTAAGTTTTACATTCATAAAAGATAATGAAGTAATTGGCCAAAAAATTATTAAAGGAAAATTTAAGGAAGATAATTGTTTTTACAAAAGGAGATTCTTTTATATAATTCCTATTGCTCCTATTTTATGGGCGTTTGAAAATCATCAAAAAAGAATCTACCTCTTCAACAACGAACTTGTTATAGAATATGCTTATAATTATGGAGGAGTATTTTTTGTTAGGGGAAGTATTGATAAAGGTAATGGTGTTTATAGATTCAAACGCAAATAGTATTAAAAATCCAAAAACATAATAATTCTATCAATACCTTACCTCTCAAAATATATTTGTAAATTTGTCGCTATAAATTTTGTTGTTGTTTATGAGCGAAAGAAAATTATTGGTTGTTGGGAGTAGTGGTATTCACACTTTTAATACTATTGATTTAATTAAGGATTATTTTTCTGATGTATTTCTTATTACTGATAAGGAGTATGATGATTTTAAGGAAATAGAGCATAAGATTTTTGACTTCTCTTTTTCCAATCCTCTTAATATCCCTTTACTTCCTCATAAGATAAACAGAGTAATAAGGGATTATAAGCCTGATTTTATTATTATTATTCAAGTCTCTACAAGTGCTTTCGCTACCATTATTGCCAATACAAAGAATATTCCAACCTTGGTGATTGCTTTGGGTAGTGATGTTTTGACTACTCCTCAAAAGGGTTTCTTCTATAAACAAATGGCAAAGTTTGTTCTTAAGAGAGGGAAATACTTTAATACTGGGGCAAGGTTTGCTGCAGAAAAAATGAATGCTTTGGCTGGAAGGGATTTGAATGTTGTTGTGGCCAATTCTGGGTTTGAGCCTGGATGTAAGCCAATGGAAAAACAAAATATTGTTTATTCTAATCGTTTGCATAAGTCTTTGTATCGTATTCCTCAAATTGTTGAAGCTTTTGCAAGGTTTGTGAAGAATGGTAGAGAGGATTGGAAATTGGTTATTGGTGCAACTGGAGATGAGGAAAATCTTAGAAGAATTGCAAAGGAACTGGCAGTTGAGGATAAGGTAGAGTTTATTGGTTGGGTGGAAAAGGAAACAAATAACTATTATTATTCTATTTCAAAGATATGGGTTTCAATACCTGAAACAGATAATACTCCAATTTCTCTAATGGAAGCAATGGCAGCAGGTTGTATTCCTGTTATGAGCGATTTAATTGCTAATAGGGAATGGGTTGAAGATGGAAAGAATGGAATAATTGTTTCGGATTATTCTTCAAACTATATAGAAAGAGCATTGAGTTTGGATTATGATAGTTTGGTAAGATATAATATTGATTTAATGGAAAGAGAAGGAACTAAGGATGCAAACAGAAGAAAATTTTATTCAATATTTGATAAGGAGTTTGGAAAATGAGTGAAAAGATAAAAGTTGTACATATTACTACTGTTCATAAGAGATTTGATTCGAGGATTTTTTATAAGGAATGTTCTTCTTTGGCAAACAAAGGCTATGAGGTTTTTATGATTGTTGCCGATGGGAAGGGAGATGATGAGGTTTCGGGAGTAAAAATATTGGATGTTGGACTTGAAACAAACAGAGTAAGAAAACTCTTTGTCTCTTGCTATAAAGCATATAAGAAAGCCAAAGGACTTAACGCCGATATTTATCATTTTCATGACCCAGACTTTTTGCCTTGGGGAAAGAGGATAAAACAAAGAACAAATATTGTATTATTTGATTCTCACGAAGATTTTCCTTCTCTTATGCTACAGAGAAGTTATATCCCTTCTTATCTTAGAAAGTTTTTATTTAATATTACAACTCTTTTGGAGAAGAGTTGCACAAGAAAAATTACTGGTGTAATTACTGCAACCGAAACTATTAAAGAAAAATTCCAAAACTATGGACTGAAACATATTCAAATCATAAAGAATTACCCAATACTCAAACCATTTGAAACGGAATTTAAGGAAATCAAAGAAGAAACAGAGCCTATTGCCTGCTATGTTGGGGGGTTGACTTCGGTTAGAGGAGTAAGAGAAATGATATTAAGTTGTGCTATTGCCAAAGTAAGATTATTTTTGGTTGGAGAGTTTGACGATATGGAGTTTTTCTCCCAAATGAAAAACCTTCCTCAATGGGATAATGTTACTTTTTTTGGCTATGTTAACCATGAAGAGCTTTATGAAAAAATATATTCTCAATCAACTCTTGGATTAGTCCTTTTACATTCTGCACCAAATCACACTCATTCCATTCCAATAAAACAATTGGAATATATGCAAGCCAAACTTCCTGTTGTGTGTACTTCGGAAATTAATTTTTGTAAAGAAATAACAGAGAAAACAGGTTGTGGTATTGTTGTCAATCCATTAGATATAGAAGAAACAGCAAAAGCTATTATGAAAATTTGTCAAGATAAATCTCTTGCAAAGCAAATGAGCGAGAAAGGATATGAAGCCACAACAAAAGAATACAATTGGATTTCACAAGAAACCGCTCTTTTAGAATTTTATCAAACACTAACAACAAAATAATTTTATGAAACTATTAATTCTTACGCAGTATTTCCCTCCAGAGGTTGGAGCCCCACAAAGCCGCTTGTATGAAGTTGCTTTACGATTGAAGAAAAAGGGAGTAGATGTTACCGTTTTGACGGCAATGCCTAATTATCCACAAATGGTTATTCATCCAGCCTACAAAGGCAAACACTACTGCAAAGAAAACCTTGATGGGATGACAATTCATCGCTCTTGGATATATATTCCCAAATCAAAAGCTCTTATCAAACGCCTCCTTAACTATTTTTCTTTTGTGTTTTCATCTCTTTGGTGGGGATTATGGAAGATTGAGAAACAAGATATATTGCTTGTAGAATCTCCTCCTTTGTTCTTAGGAATAACTGCCTATTTACTTTCAAGAGCAAAGGGAGCAAAATTAGTATTTAACGTTTCTGACCTTTGGCCTGAGAGTGCAGAGAAATTAGGTTTGATAACAAATAAGCCCTTATTGAAAATGGCAACTCGCATGGAAGAGTTCTTTTACAAAAAATCTGCTCTTATTTCTGGGCAAACTCAGGGAATAGTCAATAATATAAAAGAACGATTCCCCAACAAAACAGTTCACTGGCTTAAAAATGGAGTAGATATTAACTTCTATGATGTGAATAAAAGCTTTGAAAAAAACTCTTGGCGAAAAGCTCATAATATGAAAGAAACAGATTTCCTTTTGTTCTTTGGTGGAATATTGGGATATGCACAAGATATAGAAGTAATACTAAAAACTGCCAAATTGGTTTCCGATAATAAAGACATAAAATTCATTATCTACGGCACAGGACCCGAAAAAGAAAGACTTGTGGCAATGAAAAACCAGTTAGAATTAGAAAATGTATTTTTCTTTGATGCTGTTCCAAAGAGTCAAATGCAAAATATAATAATGGATATGAATTGTTCAATGGCACCGCTAAAGAAAATAGATCTCTTCAAAGGAGCAATTCCAACCAAAATATTTGAAAATCTTGCTCTAAAAAAGCCTCTTTTGCTTGGAGTAGAAGGAGAAGCAAAGGATTTATTTGTAGATAAAGGAAAATGTTGTTTATTTTTTGAACCCGAAAACCCTGAAGAGATGAAAAAACAAGTACTTTACCTCTACAATAACCCTGATAAATTACAAGAATTAGGAGAAAATGGCTTGGATTACGTATCAAAATACTTTAACAGAGATATTATTGCCGAAGAATATTACCAAGAGCTAAAGAAGTTACAATAGATAATGGTAAGGATAGAAGCTGAAAAAATATTAAAAGAGAAATTCAATATAGATCATTTCTACGATGAACAATGGGAAGTGATTGAAAGTTTATTGAATGGTAAACGAGTTCTGTTTATTGAAAAGACAGGATTTGGTAAATCTCTTTGTTTTCAGTTTCCAGCAATTGTATTTAGTGGAGTAACAATAGTTTTTTCTCCTTTAATAGCATTGATGAGAGATCAATGTAGGAAATTAAATATTTTAGGCATTGCGGCTAAATGTATTAATAGTGAACAAGAAGAAGAGGAGAATAATAAAATCATTGAAGAAGCTAAAAATGGGGAAATTAAAATCTTATATATAGCTCCAGAAAGGCAAGAAAATACAAAATGGATAGAATCTACTAAAGATTTAAATTTATCAATGGTTGTTGTTGATGAAGCTCATTGTATATCTGTATGGGGACATGATTTCAGACCTGCATTTAGAAGAATAATAAGTTTAGTAAATCTACTTCCAAAGGGAATGCCTATTTTAGCCACAACTGCAACAGCCACAAAGAAAGTTCAAAAAGATATTGAACAACAAATGGGAGGAGAATTAAAAGTTTTGAGAGGTAATTTGATGAGAAGTAATTTTAAACTTTTTGTTATTAAAGTAAACTCTCAAGATGAAAAGATGATATGGTTAGGTGAAAATCTTATTAACTTTCCTGGTTCGGGGATTATTTATACTGGTACAAGAATTGAAGCAGAAACATATTCAAAATGGTTGGAATATCTTAAAATTCCTTCTATGGTTTATCATGCAGGTTTAGATTCTAACTTGAGGATAGAAATAGAAGAAGGGCTAATTGAAAATAAATGGAAATGCATAACTTCGACCAATGCTCTTGGAATGGGAATTGATAAATTGGATATTAGATTTATTATTCACACACAAATTCCTCAATCTCCAATTCATTATTATCAAGAAATTGGAAGAGCCGGAAGAGATGGGAAAACTGCATTTATAATTTTATTTTATGCTCAAGAAGATAAAAAATTACCAGAATCATTTATTGAAACTTCAAGACCGAGCGTTGAAAAATACTATGATTTTATAAGTGTAGTAAAAGAAGAGTTGCTTAGCCAAAAAGAAATATGTAAGAAGACTAATTTGAAACAAAATCAAGTAAGAGTTATTAAAGCAGACTTGATTGATCAAAAGATAATTAGAGAAATAAATATAGAAGGTTCAAAAAAAATAGAATATATTTTAGGAGCTCCAGAATTTGATGCAACAGTATATAATCAAATTAAAGAAGGAAAGAGAAACGACTTAGAAAAGATGATTGAGTATGTTGATACAAAGCAATCAAGGATGAAGTTTCTTTGTAATTATTTAGGAGATGAAACTTCTTCATTTGAATTTAAGAATTGTGATAATACTGATTATAGAAAAAGAACTGTTGAATTAACTCCTCAATGGGAAGAAAAATTAAAAGAGTTTACAGAAAGTTATTTCCCTGAAATAATCTTAGAAACGAAATTTTCTAATTTAACAAATGGTTTTGCTGCTTCATATTATGGAAATACTAAGGTTGGAAAGATAGTTCATCTTTGCAAATATGAAAAAAGAGGAGATTTCCCTGATTATCTTTTAAAGCTGGTTTTGAAAGTATATAATACTAAACTAAGCCAAGAAAAATTTGATTTAATACTTTATGCTCCTCCCACATTATCAGGAAATCTTGTAAGAAATTTTGCCATAAAGATTTCATCATACTTGAAAATACCTATTTCTCATGATTTACAAAAGCTAAGAATAACTAAAGAACAAAAGATATTTGAAAACTCATACTTAAAACAAGATAATATTAAAGATGCTTTTGTTTATATTCAACCTGATGAAATAAAAGATAAGAACATTCTTTTAATTGATGATATTTGTGATAGTAAAGCAACACTTAAAGAAATAGGAAGGTATCTTACTTCCTTAGGAGTAAATAAAATAACACCATTAGTAATAGCTAAAACAGTAGGAGGAGATACACTATGAGAAATGAAGAGGCATATTGGATAACATTGGCACACTTACCAAGATGGGGTTATGCAAAGATTAATAATATAATTGCAAAATTCCATCATGATTATAAGATTTCAATTACAGAGTTCTTTCAATTGTCTGATTTGGAATTAAGAGATTTATATTCTTTAGAAGAAAAAGATATTATAAGTCTAAATCAAGCAAAATTAGAAATTCCAAATAATGCTTTTATTGCTGAGTCTTTACTGAATGAAGGTTATGAATTAATTCCTATTATCTCATCAGAATACTCTAATACGCTTAAAGAAAATCTTAAACTTAAACATTCCCCTTCGCTCCTATATGTAAAAGGAGATAAAACAATCCTACAAGAAAACTCAATTGCTATAGTTGGTTCTCGTGATGCTTCTGAAATTGCTTTGCAATTTACGGATAATATTGCAAAAATGGCATCAAAAGAATATAAAGTTGTTGTAAGTGGTTTTGCAAAAGGAGTAGATAAACAAGCTCTTGATTCTGTTTTAAAATATAATGGACGAAGTATAATAGTTCTTCCACAAGGAATAGCTACTTTTGATTCAGGATTTAGAACATATTATAAGCCTCTTGTAAGTGGTGATTTGTTAGTTTTGAGTGTTTTCCCCCCAAAAGCTACTTGGAATACAGGATTTGCAATGGCAAGAAATCCTATTATTTATGGTTTAGCAAATGAAATATATGTTGCAGAATCATCAGAAAAAGGAGGGACTTGGTCTGGAGCTATTGATGGATTAAAAAAAGGCAGGAATATATATGTTAGAAATGTTACAGAAGAAGAAAATAATGCAAATCAATTATTGATAGAAAAAGGTGGAATAGCGATTGATAATTTTGGAGAAAGAATTAATACTGATATTCCAAAAGAAGAGTTAGAGATAGATTTAGTTAATGAACCAAAAGTTAATTATGAAGATAAGATTGTTGAACTTCTTTATAATGGACAATATGCAGTAAAAGATATAATTAAGATTCTTAAACTTGATTTAACAGAAAAAAAAGTGAGAGATATTTTAAAACAAAGAAAAGATGTTGAAATAACTTGTAAAAAGCCATTGAAGTTTACAATGAAAGATTGTAGGGTGAAGCAAATTACAATTGATATTTAGAAATCAGACTCGTTGACTCATTCTTTGTTGTAAGATTATTCAATAACAACAGCAGGAACAGTTTTATAGCTATTTTTATATATTCCTATTTGTTTTAGACATTTGCCTTTAGGAATTTTGATTTGTTGTTTGTCGTAAAAGTGTTTATCTTCGTAATTGATAATTAATATTTCTAATTCATCAGGCATAAAAATATCACTAACTCCTCCATATAATATATCTCCTGTATATGCTAAAGCCATATTTGGTTTAAGCACTTTTTTAATCTCTATTACTTTGTTTTTTATTTCTAAACATTCTCCTTTTTCAGCAAAAATTGTAAGTCCAGATAGGTCTTCGTTAGAATAACTTTCTTTAGAGACATTTAAGCTTTCATTCGTAACTTCTGGAGATTCAGGATTATTTAGATTAAACAATGTAGAAAAATAAACTGTTGTAATTATTCCTGCAACAAAAGATGCAAGAATAGCTATAACTAATAATAACTTCTTCATATGAATAACTTTTAAAAGATTAGTTGTGCAAATGTATAAAAAATAACTTAAATGTAGAGCAATTCACTCCATAATTTATTTCCAGGACTTTATGGAATAATTTGTATGTGTGTTATGTGCTTTCGTAAAAAAGTAATACTTTTGCATAGATTCAACTTTTTTATTGAAAAAGGTTATGCTAAAATGTTTATAAGATGAGAAAAATAGAAGAATTACAAGAAATAGCAATAAAAATAATTGAAGAAGAAAGTTTTTTATCCTCTCCAAACAATCTTTATGAACCTATTGAATATGCCATGCATCAGGGAGGAAAAAGGATACGTCCACTACTTGCTCTTATGGCTGCAGAGCTTTTTTCTGGAGATATTGAAAAGGCTAAACCAGCAGCAATTGCAATAGAAGTCCTTCATAATTTCACTCTTTTGCATGATGATATTATGGATAAATCTCCTTTAAGAAGAGGTATGCTAACGGTATATAATAAATATGATACCAATACAGCAATACTTTCAGGAGATACAATGTTTGCCAAGGCTTTTACATATTTATTAAAGGCAGACAAAACACAAATACATGATTTAGTTGAGGTATTTACCAATGCATCAATAGAAGTTTGTGAAGGTCAGGCTATGGATATGTGTTTTGAAGAAAGAGATGATGTGAGGATTGAGGAGTATATTGAAATGATACGCCTTAAAACTGGAGTTTTGCTTGCCTCTGCCCTTAAATTGGGAGCAATTACAGCCCTTGCAAATAAAAAGGATATGGATTATATTTATGATTTTGGATTAAATATTGGTATAGCTTTCCAGTTGCAGGATGATATATTGGATTGCTGGAGTAATTT
>DHDW01000017.1:21293-28903 GCA_002399565.1 Bacteroidales bacterium UBA4866
TTTCTTTATTTAAAATCTCTTGAACTTGCTGAAAAGGATGATAAAGAGGTTTTAACAAAATATTTCTCTTCAACCAATTTCGATAAAAAGGAAAAAGAAGACGCCATTAAAGCAATTTATCACAAACTCAACCTGAAATCCATTGCACAAAAGCTAATGCAGGAGTATAATAATAAGGCAATGGAAAGTTTGGAGAAGATAGGGGTAGAAAGTCAAAGAAAACAAAACCTGATTAGCTTTGCAAACAAGTTAATGCACAGAAACAAGTAATTATTACAAGGATATTTTGGACTCAGACTTGAATGTTTTGAAAAAAGATAAAGAGATTTTGAATTATTATAAAGTGTTTGCAGTCAAATATCGTCGCTCCTAAACTAAAAAACGTCGTTTATTAATATAAAAACGTCGATTTTGAATAGGAAATCGACGTTTTTAACAATAAAATCGACGATTTTTGAGTATAGTATAGTGATCATAATTCAAAATGATAAGGTTATAATTCAGAATAACTTGATTATATTTTAGAATAATAGGATTGCAGTCTAAAATTATTGGATAAGAGTTCTGAATTGTAGTTTAAAAATTCAAAATAACAATTTAAAAATTATTTGGTATGGGTATTAAATATTTCAAACAAAGGAGAAAAATCACAAAAAACTCAGTAGCACAAACAAAATACATTCCCAAAATGCAGTTAGAGCCTGTTGTTGGGATGGAAGAGATTGCTGAAATGGTGGAAAAGAAAAGTACAATGAGCAGAGGAGATATTTTGGGAGTGTTGTCTGAGGTTGAGGTTGTGATTTCTTGGATGCTGGAGATGGGACATCCTGTTAAAATGACATATTTGGGGACTTTCTATCCTGTACTTGAGGTTTCTTCGGTTGATGATCCTCAACAGGTTAGCAGCAAGTTGATTAAACGATTAAGATGTGTTTTCAAACCAGCTAAATATTTAAGAGAAAGACTTAAGAAAGCAGAGTTTTCACTTGGTGACAACAAGATTAGAGAGGTTAGTTATAAAGGGAAAAAGTAGAGAATATTCCTTTTTTGAGCCTTAAGTTTAGGAAAAATCGTAAATTCGCAGCAAGAAAAAATTAATAAATAATAGATATGAAAGATTTTAATAAGGAATTTAAGCTTTACGCAACAAAACACAGAAATATTAATAGCATAACCTATCAAAGATATGCTTCACATTTTCAAAAAAACGCTTATATCAACCCAACAATCATTGAAGAACGTCAGTTAAATATTGCTCAAATGGATGTATTTTCCCGTTTGATGATGGAAAGAATTATATTTTTGGGAACAGCAATTGATGATGATGTTGCAAATATTATTCAGGCACAGCTATTGTTTTTGGAAAGTGTGGATTCATCAAGAGATATTCAAATATATCTAAACTCTCCAGGGGGATATGTTCATGCAGGACTGGGAATTTACGATACCATGCAATACATACGTCCTGATGTAGCAACAATATGCACAGGCTTGGCAGCATCAATGGGTTCTGTTTTGCTATGTGCAGGAGCAGCAGGCAAACGTTCAGCCCTTGAACATTCAAGAGTGATGATTCATCAACCACTTGGAGGAGCTGAAGGACAAGCATCAGATATTGAAATTGCAGCAAGAGAGATAATTAAAACAAAGAAAGAACTTTATAGCATAATCTCCAAGCATTCAGGACAAACCATAGAGAAAGTAGAAGAAGATGGCGACAGAGATTTTTGGTTAACAGCCAAAGAAGCCAAAGACTACGGAATGATAGATGAAATTTTAGTTAGAAATGAAAAATAATTAGTGATTTGTCTATGTAATTAATATCAGATATTAATAAAGTGCGGGATAACTTATTCCGCACGACAAAATTTTTCTCCCTTAATTATGAAAAAAGGAATTTTATTAACAATAGCACTTATAACTTTTAGTTTTTCTTGTAATTATGCACAAAAAAACTTATCAGATACTTTAAAAAGTAGATTTCAACCTGCAATAGATTCATTAGAAATGAGAATCAATTATCTTATAAGTCAAGATACATCATTATCAAAAATGAAAAACTTAAAGCAAATACATATATTATTCTTATTTGCAGGAGATTCATTGAAAAAAAAGAATTTCATTGACAATTCATTCTTAGATATGATATATCCATCCTACCACTCTATAAGAGAAAAAAACAAATGTATGCTCAAGAAAAAAACAAATGTTTCTTATTTAAAAACATATACAATTATTTGTGATTCCAATTATAAAGAAATAGCTGGAGGAGATGCAATTGATATATGGAAATATACAAAACCTCTTTTCTCTAATATCGTTAAGTTATATGAAGATGATAAAACTGATATAATTTTTTCTTTAGGAATGGGTAATGTGTATATATGTATTAAAGATAATGATGTGCTTGTTTTAGAAGAAACAAAAGATACAGTAAATATATATTCAATAAAAGAATTTTCAGAGTGTTGTTATAAAAAATTATGTCCTTGGTGTGAAAGATATAAACTTATTGAATAAGAAAAAGGAAGGCAATTAAAATTTTGGTTGTGTGGGATATGTACTATCCCGCACGACAGAAAGAATAACAAATTCGCCAGGGATCATATTAATTAGATAATAAAAATGAAAAAGCACATAATAATTATTTTATTATTGTTATTGAGTGTAGCTGTTCACTCTCAAAACAAATATAAAATTTCAGAGCTAACAAATATCCCAAAATCTGCAATAGATTCCTTGGAAAGCGGTAACCCGATAAGCAATCCATAAGATATTCCTATTAAATAAGAAATTGTATATTTGCAGAAAAGAAATAATAATGAATAAATGTCGGATAACATATCCTAATAATAAAGAAGTGCGGGAGTACAAATCCCGCACGACAAAGATGAAGGTGAATATACTAATACTATTGATGTTATTTTCGCTGAGCACATTATCTCAAAATAGAAGATATTATTCTCAGAAAGATTCTAATAACTATTACGCTGAAATTATTATTGATAAAAATAATCAATACATATTCAATATAAAAGGTTTAATAAAACCAAAAAATGAAGCTTTAATTAATAAAAAAGATTCTAAGAATAATGATAAGAACTCACAAGAAGTGATAGTTGATGTTAAATATTTTACTATTAATTATTCTTTTGGCTCTTCTGAAGAAATAAATGACACAATAATATTAAAAGATAAAATATCTAAACTTAAATTATTTCTAATAAAAGAAAGTGATTATTACATAATACAAAATCCTCCTTTGTGTTTGAATAATATTAAGCTTAGAATTGATAGTAATTTTAATTCTAATAATGATGATTATCAATGGATAGATAAACTATCAAGCTTCTATTTTGCTTCACTAACAAATAATCAAGAACATGAAATAAAGGTAGATGATAAATATGAATTAAGCTTAGGTTTCTATACTAACTTTGTGGGAAGTAGTTTGGAATTAAAAAGTGATAGTAAATATGTTTTAACTAATAATCAGTTAATAATATCAAGAGGGAGTTATGTAATACAAAAAAATGAAATATTATTTTATGATAATGAAGTAAAGAATGTATTTAAAGGGAGAATCAAAAAAAGTGAAATAGTACAAACAGATTTTCCTGAATGCTATATGGGATTTAGCTACATGTCTAATTAGTTTTCCGTTGTGCAGGATTTCTTTGCTTTGCAAAGCGACAAAGTTGATAAGTACTCCCACACGACAAAAAATTGTATATTTGCAGAAAAGAAATAATAATGAATAAATATCGGATAACATATCCTAATAATAAAGAAGTGCGGGAGTACAAATCCCGCACGACAAAAAAGTTAATTTTTATTTGTTGTATATTTTTATTTTCAGGATGTATATTTACTTATGATTCTGCCATTGGGGAATTAACTGTTAGAAATAATTCTGATGAGGCTGTTTATGTCTACCGAAGATGTGGGAAAGTAAATGTTTTGCCTTCAGAACCCAAATTGGAATTATTCCAATTAATTTCTTTAGATACCAAAGATCCTAATAGAGATATGTTAATTTCACCAGAATATAGAATAAATGCTTACGCATATGGTGCAATAGATATTGGAGGAAATAAAAAGAAACCACAACTTAATTGTGAAGAAAAAGTTGTAACTCTTTTCTTTATTAGTGAACAAACAATGCGTAATTATAGTTGGGAAGAAATATCCTCAAAGCAAATGTTTATTAAGAAAATAATATTAACAGAAGAAGAATTAAAAAATAATGATTGGAATTATATTTATAATCCTTGATATTATTCCTTAATTACTATTCCGCAAACAAACAATATAGATTATGAAGCGACTCATTTTAGTATTAGTAGTAACAATATTTATTTTCTCATCTTGCATTCATTTTGACAAAAAACCTTATGGAGTTGATTTATTAATTGAAAATGTTTCTAATGAAACTGTTCATATGTGTTTAACTTGTGATTCTTCATTACTTATTAGTGATTCTATTCTTGTTTTTGATAAAAGCAATACTGAAGATATTTATGAAAGAAGTAGATTAGAACCTAAAAGATTAAAATACTTCTATAAAGAAAAAATATTTGATAATAATCCAGATAAAAAATTGATTTGTCCAGATAAAAAATTGAATTTATTTGTGATACTTGATACTACTATTTCAAATTATAGTTGGGATGAGATTGTGAAGAAACAAATGTATAAAGAGAAAATGGTTTTTACACAAGAAGACTTGGATAGTATAGGATATACTTTTATTTATACAAAATAACTATAATTGAGTTTGATTTTATAATTGTTCGTTAGAGCGGGATATGAACTATCCAGCACTTTTTTATTATAAGGATTTTTAATCTGCCAGATGAAACAATAATTTAAAACCTATTATTGAAAAGAAATCTGTAATTTTGCGGAAAATAAATAGAAGATAGTTTATGAATAAATTGATACAAAGGTTGGAAAATGAAAGATAAAAGTCTCTTAAGGATAGGGGTTTTGATGATTTCTATCCTAATTTCTTTTAATTCTTTTTCGCAGGATAAGATTCTTTCAAAGAAGATTGTTTATGAGGTTAAGATTATGAACTCTCGTATTGAACAGTCTGTGAAAAAGGATTCCATTGTTTATGATTATTTGGTTGATAAGAGGTTTTGGTGGCAAACAATTGATACAATAATTTCTCAGGTAAAGTCAAAGAAACTTTATTTTAAAACTTCTGAGAGAGAAAACCTTGTTTTTGATTCCATTAAGAAGGATTTGCAAAAGAAATACTTAGCTTGCTTTAAGGATACTTTAACTGATAAGAAATTTCAGAAGCTTTTGGAGGAAGAAATCAGGGCAATTAAGTTTGAAGAAGAGTGGACTTATAATCCTCAAACAATGTTAATCAATAAGAAAGTTATTGGCTACAACCCAATAATCACAAGAGATTCTGTAATTCTTCAAGATGAAGACCTTGTTCCCAGGGAATTTTTCCGTTTTGAGCTTGGTTGGATATATCCAAGTCTTAAGCCAGAGCTGAAAGACACTCTTTGTGTTGTGAGAAACATTCATTTCACAATACCAATATATAACAAAACTCCATATCATTGGTGGGATTCACATATTGAGCCAGAGTATTCTTTACCATATTTTGAATCTTATATACAAAAGGCAGAGCAGGGACAGATTAAGGTTTATGCTCAGCCCAATTCAACTGAAAGCTACACAAGAGCTGAGATTATCAAACGCAAGCAGTTTGAAATGATGACTACAATTGATACACAGGATATTTATGGTAATGATGTCCCAAAGGATACTATTATAAAAGGTAACTATAATACTGATAATTTGGACTATTTACGCTTTGGTGATGAGTGGTATTTTGATATTCCATCTTCTCAATTTGTTAAAAACGTAAATTATCTTTCTCCAATGATTCAAATTATTGGAATGGATGGGGGACTCAGGGGTTTAATGCCAATTTATTATTTGAGGAGGAGGTAAGATGAAAAGATTTGTAATAATTATTTTTGCTTTAACAATCTCATTTATTGGTTTTGCTCAACAACCTACGCATTCCATAGAATACGAATACCATAATGTTGGAGTTTTTAATCCTGAATGGGAGATATATCATAGTTTAAATCCAAAGAAATTTGAACATATTACTGGATATTATAGAGAAGAACTTGCAAAGATTATTTTTAATGCAGTCAGTTCAAAGCAGGTAAAGATATATGACCAGAGAAAAAGGGAAATATCTATTGATACTGTTTTGAATCGTATTATTGAGTTTGAGAAACGAGAATTTGGACATACTTTAAAGAAAGATTCTGTATTCAAATTTATTTATCCATATATATCTACTTATTCTTTTGAGGAATTTGTAAAATATGACTTCAAAACTCTTTCATTGGAGAAAACCATAAAGGCTTATTGCCCAACACTGGTACGTTATAAGAGTTTTACTGATACAAAGATAGATACAGTTAGACTTGAATTATTCTGGATCTTCCCACAAGATGAGGTAGTGGAGGAAGATAATAAGAAAAATCTAGCACAAAAAGACGATTATTTTAATATTCCTGACACTGTTATTTCACTTCAACCACTAAAATATCCAGTTCAAAATCCATACACAACATCTCTTTTCTATAAAGCAAAAAATAAGGATGCAAGCATAGTAAGGGCTGATGGTTCAAAGTTTAATGCTCCAAAGGAAGTTGATGATTTGTTTATTTTGAAATCAACTGTTTATATTGAAAATGAAGAAACAGGTGTTGAAGAAAAGAAAGAAGTAACATCAGATATTATCCCTGAGGATATAACTCATATTCGTTTGGGAGAATTATGGTCAATTAACAGGAATAATCTTCAAATTAAAAAGCAGGTTAAGTATATTATACCGCTTTATATTTATGATGATAAAGGATTTAGACAACTTGGAATTAGAATAAGATGAATGAAAAACTTTCCCTTAGCGGATTAAATAGAATTGGAGTAGAGGAGTTTAAGCAAAAGGAGAAAAATCCAATTGTTATTGTGCTTGATAATATAAGAAGTATGAATAATGTTGGTTCTGTCTTTAGAACTTCGGATGCATTCCTTATTGAAAAGATATTCCTTTGTGGCATAACTCCAAAACCCCCTCATAGAGAAATACATAAAACAGCACTTGGAGCAACAGAAACAGTTGAGTGGGAATATAAACCTTCAACCTTTGACGCAATTGATGAGCTTAAAGGCAAAGGATATCTAATATATTCAATTGAACAAGCAGTTGGAAGCATAATGTTAAATGATTTTGTTTTCCCGCAAAAAGAAAAAGTAGCTGTTGTTTTTGGCAATGAAGTTGAAGGAGTGGATCAAGAAATTATTAATATTTCCAATGGAGTTATAGAAATTCCGCAGTTTGGTACCAAGCATTCATTGAATATTTCAGTAAGTGCAGGTATTATTATTTGGGACTTATTCAATAAATTACAATAATTATTTGAAAAAAAAGTCAAATAAATTTGGTAGTAAAAAAAAACATTGTATCTTTGCACTCGCTTTTAAGGGGTCTTTTAAAGATAAAATTGGTTCGGTAGTTCAGTTTGGTTAGAATACATGCCTGTCACGCATGGGGTCGCGGG
>DHDW01000017.1:29262-29497 GCA_002399565.1 Bacteroidales bacterium UBA4866
ATATCAAGGATATGGAGCAAAACGTTCCTCCACGACCCATTCTCTATGGTCAAAGATAAAGGGACGCACGCAAAATAGAGATAGTTTTTGAGTATCTTCGGCTCAATTACGAAATTTAAGAAGATAAGGCAGGACTTAGGGTGTCTTTCTCCTTTTCTTGCACTAAAAACAAAGAAAGAATAAGCATGTAGAAAGTTTATTTGTTTCTTGTTTGGACCAGGGTTCGACTCCCTGC
>DHDW01000017.1:29610-30076 GCA_002399565.1 Bacteroidales bacterium UBA4866
GGTTCGACTCCCTGCAAGTCCACTTTTTCTTATTCTGGGATATACTTTTTCTTATTTCTGTCCACAGATTTCTACAGTTTGTTAATCTATATGTGTATTTCTGCAACTCTTTTATCTTCAAATAATCTTTATTTCTTCTTACTTCTCAATATTGTTTGAGAATATTCGTTAATGTATTTATTCATACAATAAATCTTTAGGTGATTATGAACAAAGATAATATCAAAAACAACGAAAGTGTTTTGGAAATAAACAGTATTGGATTTCAATGGGAAATGGAGAATCCTTTTATTTTCTGTGCTCATCATAATGATGCATTCCCAAAAGGAAATAAAAATCAAGGACCTGATGTTTCATTAAGTGGAAGAAATATTGGTAGTGATTTCTCCAATAAAGATGGATTCAGTATGTATCATGGCGATATTGTTCCAGGTTTCCCAATGCATCCACATAGAGGATTTGAAAC
>DHDW01000017.1:30179-39233 GCA_002399565.1 Bacteroidales bacterium UBA4866
ATAGAGGATTTGAAACTGTAACTATTGTTTTAAAAGGAGTTATTGACCATTTTGATTCTCTAAAGACTCATGGGCGTTATTCAAATGGTGACGTTCAATGGCTAACAACAGGAAAGGGATGTCAGCACTGCGAAATGTTCCCTCTCGTTAATCAAGATAAGGATAATCCTTTAGAACTTTTTCAAGTATGGCTAAATTTGCCAAAGAAAGATAAGTTTTGTGAGCCTAACTATAAGATGCTTTGGGCTGAAGATATTCCAGTTTTTGATGTAGTAGATGAAAACAATAATAAAACATCCATTAAACTAATTTCAGGAAACTTTGAGGGAAGAGTAGGCTTTGAACCAACACCTAACTCTTGGGCTTTTGATAAAAATAATAAGGTTGGAATAGTTTTAATTAAGATGAATCCCAATGCAAAACTTACCATTCCTAAGGGGACTAAAACCATGTCAAGAAATCTTTATTTCTATCAGGGAGAAGGAAGTATAGAGATTGAAAACATAAATATTCCATCCTCAAACAGAATAAGACTTAATGCTGAATTTGAAACTCAAATAACAAATAAATATAAGGAATCATTTATTTTGCTTCTTGAGGGAGAAAGAATTGATGAGCCAGTTGTTCAATATGGTCCTTTTGTAATGAATACTCAGGAAGAAATATATCAAGCAATTCAAGATTATAGAGAAACTGAGTTTGGAGGTTGGCATTGGGAAAGAACAGATCCAGTTCATCCAATTAATTCAGGTAGATTTGCAACTTATATTGACGGAAAAGAAGAGGTAAGGTAGTTAGGTTTGTAATTATCATTATTCTTGAGAGTTATCAAGCCTTAACATTAAATTAACATACACTTAATATCAAATTAATTTTTAAGGGCTAATTCCTGTATATTTTTGCTTCTTTTTTAACCAAAAAGTCAAGATTATGTTTGGAATGGACTCTTACATTTTTATTCTCTTTATTGCTTGTATATTATGTGCCGTTATATTTGAATTTATTAATGGTTTTCACGATACAGCTAATGCAGTTGCTACAGTAATTTATACAAGAACTCTAAAACCTCGAATAGCTGTTATTTGGTCAGGATTATGGAACTTTTTGGGAGTATATCTTGGAGGGATAACTGTTGCAATGACAATCATGCATTTATTGCCTCTTGATGTATTAATAGAACAATCAATGAGTTTAAGTATTTCTCTTATCCTCACCTTACTTATAACAGCAATAATCTGGAATATCGGCACCTGGTATTTTGGCCTTCCCTGTTCCAGTTCTCATACATTAATAGGCTCAATATTTGGTGCAAGTTTAGCCTTGGCTTATGTTACAAATACTGGAATAGCAAATTTACCTTGGAAGAAATTGGAAGAAGCAGGGTTATCTTTATTAGTATCTCCTTTATTTGGCTTCTTTATGGCAATATTATTAATGTTTTTGTTTGGTATTTTTATTAAAAAGAAACGTTTCTTTGCTCAAGTAGATAAAAACAAAAAACCGCCATTTTTAGTAAGATTGACATTAATATTAACTTGCACATCCGTAAGTTTTGCTCATGGTTCAAATGATGGACAAAAGGGAGTTGGTTTAATGATGATTATCTTAATTTGTTTTTTACCTACTAAATTTGCAATTGACCCATCAAAAAATCCTGCTTCAATGGGAGGTAATATAGATCATATTGCATGGGTATATAATAAGGTTGATTACTCAGCCATACATGCAAGTGATACTGCTCTTGTGAATAAATCAAAACACAGTATAGTTAGACTTAAAGAAATATCTACAATACTTAGTAATCCTGAAGAAAATACTCATAAATATAATTTTGAAATCAGAAAAAACATATTAATCCTTGAATCTGCTTCAAAGGTTATTTTAGATTCAGAATCAACAGATGCAAGAGCAAGTGAAGAATTGAATAAAAATATTAAGCAATTAAAAACATATACAGAATTTGTGCCTTGGTGGGTAATTCTTATTGTTTCTGTTTCCTTAGGTCTTGGAACCATGATAGGATGGAAGAGAATTGTTGTTACTATTGGGGAAAAAATAGGTAAAAAGCATTTGAGCTATGCACAAGGAGCAAGTGCAGAAATAGTTGCAGCAAGTACAATTGCAGCATCAACAATGTTAGGTTTGCCTGTAAGTACAACCCATGTACTATCTTCAGGGATTGCAGGCTCAATGGCATATAGAGGAGGAATAAAGAATATTCAAGTTGATACTGTAAAGAGTATACTATTAGCTTGGGCTCTAACAATTCCAGTAGCAGTAATCGTATCTGGAGGTTTGTTCTTGCTAATAAATTGGATATTACACTAATCTATCCCTATATTCCTTTTCTATTAATCAATCTACAAAAGAAATAGTAGAAAGGGTTTTAGTTCTTTAAGAATATTATCCAATCCCAATCCTCGGGGTTTCCAACTCCAACGCTTGGAGTGTAAAGAAAAAGTTTTACAGTAGCATTAGGATTGCTTCTTAAATAATCTCTAACCGTCACTAAACCTTGAACAGAAGACCAGATTGGAGAATAATCATAATCTGTATTTTGAGGATTAAAAACATTTTCAAAACCTCCTCTTGGAATATAATAATCGCAAGTTAAAACATGATCAAAATCACTTGCAGGAAGAATGTTTTGAGGATATATAATCTGTCCTAATCCCATCCAAATTATATCTCCATCAAAGATAACTTTATTTAATTCTTCATAAATCAATTTAATATTTCCGAAATCTCCTGGAGGAGTATATTCGGTTCTAATTGTAAAATTTTCAGAAGGTTGATGAAATAATAATTCTTTTCCTCCTTCAAAATTATTTGTTAAATAATCAACCTTAAGCATAAGTATTTTAGATCTATAATGTCTATCAACTTCTTCGCAAGAAGAAAATAATAAGATACTTAAGGATGCAATAATAAGAATTGTGATTGATAAAATCTTAAATTTTAAAATACCTGATTTCATAAGCTACTTTTTTACTGTTTACAAAACTTTGACCTTTAAACGTACAAATTTTCAAAAAGCAAAGATACATTCAAAAAAAGGAAAAGTCAAGCAATAAAGTTTAAATCTAATTCCAACTTCTTATCCTATTTTAATGAAACGCTGTTTTAATTTACTAACTCTTCGTTTTAATTTTTTCTTTCTTGGTTTTATTTTACTGAAATAAGGTTTTATTTTTCATAATAAAATCATTGTCCTATCAGTTTAATAAATAATTATGCCGTAAATTTGCATGAAATACTTATACTGCAAACAAGACTGTGTTTAATAGAATAGAGAAAGAAAAACGCATTATGGAGTTTATGGTTAGACTCTATTGCTCAAAGAAAGAGAATAATAATGAACTCTGTGATAGTTGTAAGGAATTAATAGAATACTCCAAAAAACGTTTAGATAATTGTCCTCACGGCAATAATAAATCTTCATGCAAGAGATGCCAGAAGCATTGTTATAGAAAAGAATACAGAGAGAAAATAAGGGAAGTTATGCGTTATTCAGGCCCAAGAATTATCCTCTACAAACCATTAGAATTTATTCGACATCTTGTAAAGTGATTAAAAACAATAAGATATTTAATTACAATATAAATACCAGAAAGCATATTTATTAGATATATAATTAAATATTTCTATAAGTAATAATAGCTTGCAAATTAATATAATAAATGTTTTTGTAAACTGTAAACCTGTAAACTTTCCATATATATTTTACAAGTTTACAAAAGTTAATAGTTAATGGGCAACCCCAATTTAAAATTGGGGGTTGCACTCAATAACTTGCTATTAAAAATTAGAATAATTCGAAATAATAAATTTACATTATTTTAAATACTTAAGTATTCTTTCTGCAGCGAGTTCTCCGCTTATTACAGCCATTGGTAGTCCGGCTCCTGGAAGGGTAGATGCTCCAACGTAAAACATATTTGAGAATTCTTCATCAAAGTTTCTTGGACGTAATCCACCTATTTGCATTAGTTTATGAGAAAGTCCTAAACCACTTCCTTGATAAAGGTTGAATTTTTCTTCCCAATCTTTTGGCGTATAGACTGTTTTGGTAATTATATTAGGAATAATATTCTGATTTATTCTTTTTGAAAAATCTTCTAATATGCTGTTTACTATATCATCTGCATCATCCCAATTGTTTTTGTATTGAAGATTTGGAACAGGGCAAACAAAGAAAAGGCTTTCGCATCCAACAGGTGCACACTCAGGATTATATTTAGATACATTATTTACATAGAAATACGGTTTTTGGAGAGTGTCTGGTTTATGCATTACATCCTTTGCATATTCTTCAAAATTATTGCCAATAAAATAGTTATGCAAATCGAGTTGAGGTAGTTTACCTTTTATCCCAACATAGAAAGTTAGATAACCCATTGTCCATTCCATCTTTGAAAGTTTTTTTTCGGAGTATTTTTCTCTATTTAAAACTCTTCCTCTAAATAATGCAGCATCAGCATTTATTAAAAATACATCTCCTGAATACTCTTTACCCTCTTTATCAATTACTTTCTTAACTTTCCCTCTTTCTTCTTCAACTTTAACAATCTCGCTATTATAATTAAAAACAGCACCGTTTTTTTCTAATTCTCCAACTAATCCATTTACAATATTATACATTCCTCCTTCAACATTATAATATCCATCGTGTCGGAATTCTGTGTGAGAAAGAAGACTGTAAATAGCCATAGTATCAAAAGGAGTCCTGCCTAAGAAAAAGGCTACCAATGAAATAACCTGCTGAGCTTCTTTTGAAGAGAAATGTTTTTGGACGTGTGAGTAGAAGCTATTGAAAAGTTGAGGAATATGTACTGGATTAACATGCATAAGTTGAAAGACATAATCAAAGATGCTGTTGAAATTATTCTTAATTACTATATCAAAAGTATCTTCAAATAATTGTTTGCTTTTCTTGAGGTATTTCTCCATATTCTTTTCAAAATCAGGTTCAATATCCTCAAACTGCTTAGCAAGTTTTTTTATATCCTTGTTAAGATGATAGGTATGATTACTATCTCTAAAATTTACACTGTAAAGAGGATCTAACTCAACGAATTTAAAAGGAATATCTAAACCACATTTTTCTATAAAATCTTTGAAAACAAAAGACATACTGAAAAAACTTGGACCTGTATCGAATGTAAATCCATCCTTTTTAATTTGATTAAGTCTTCCTCCAGCTTGGTTGTTCTTCTCAACAAATTCAACCTTATAACCTTTTCTTGACAAAAGCAATCCGCTTGCCAAAGCACCTAAACCAGAGCCAATAATAATAATTTTTTTATCCATTTTATTTAGTTTTTTTCAGAAATTGAGGATATAATTCATTTTTAACCCACTTAAAATCAGGAGAAATCTTAAGGGCTAATTTATAATATTCTTCTGCCTTTTTTGGGTTATTCAATTCTTGATAAGTCATTCCTATTATTGCAATTAAATTGATATAAGTCCAGTCGTTTTCAGGCTTAATCTTATCCATTATTAGCTTTGCTTTAAGGTAGTATTGCAAAGCTTTTTGTTTGGAACCTCCAAAAGCAGATGGCATATAGTATTCAATATTACCCATTTGTATATATCCAAAATAATTATCTTTATCTAAACTAATTGATTTTTCAGCTTCCTCAATACTTTTTGGACCAACAAAAGGAGCCTTTAGTTTATTTAATCCAATCTCAAAACCATAGTATGCAGACTGATAGGCGTGAATAATTGGAATATTGGCTTTTACTTTCTTCAATTTACTCATCCTTGCCTGGCTTCGATTGATATATTGTTTTGCATCTTTAAATCTTTTATTACCAATACACCAGCCTATATAACCATATTCATAATTTAAAAGTTCCAATTCTCTTTGATTCTCTTTTTTTGTTTCAAAATGCATGTTATCAATTGTTTTCTTCCAAACAGCCATATTGTCGCTTATATAGGAATTATATATGGTTTTCTTTTCTTCACTTGAATAAGAATAAAGAGACATTATACTGAAAACAAGAAATATAAATAATTTCAAGGTTATCTGTTTATTCATCTTGTAAGTCTTTTTTAAATCTTGATAAGGTTCTATTTCTTGCAAAACTATGGTCTATTATTGGCTTTGGATAATCCTTTGTTCCAAATTCTTCTACCCATTTTCTAATATATTGAAAATTAGGGTCAAATTTCTCTTGCTGTGTAGTTGGATTGAATATCCTAAAATATGGAGCAGCATCACAACCACAACCTGCAACCCATTGCCAATTACCATTATTGGAAGAAAGTTCATAATCCATAAGTTTATTTGTAAAATACAATTCACCCCATCTCCAGTCAATTAAAAGATGTTTGGTTAGAAAACTTGCAGTAATCATTCTTACTCTATTATGCATAAAACCAGTGGAACTCAACTCCCTCATACCAGCATCTACAATTGAATAACCAGTTTTACCTTGACACCATATTTCAAATAATTCTTCATTATTATCCCATCTAATTCTGTTGTATTTAGGCTTAAAGCACGAGTTTTCGACATAGGGAAAATGATATAAAATCTGCATAAAGAATTCTCGCCATATTAGTTCTTTTAAATATGTTAAACTTAGTTTGTTAGCAATTTTCGCAAGTTTTCGAATACTTATTCTTCCAAAACGAAGTTCAACACCAACCCTGCTAACTCCATTTTCTAAATATGGTTTATCACGAGTATTCTCGTAATTAATAATAATATCTTCATCGATTTGATAAGTATGAAAAATATCTCCGCAAGCCTTATAACCAATATGTTCTATCTTAAAATTATTATCTTCTTTTGGAAGTAAGTTATGCAGGTATTCTTCACTTGCATAGTATTCAAGATTAATATTATTAAATCTTTCTATCCAAATCTTTGAATAAGGAGTATAAACTGTATAGGGTTTGTTATCGGATTTTAAAATATCTTCCTTGTGAAAAATAAATGAATCTCTAAATGAAAAGACTTTAATATTTTTACCATTAAAATATTCTTCAATTTCCTTATCTCTCTTAATTGCATAAGGTTCGTAATCCAAATTGAAAAAAATAGAATCAATAATATAGGTTTCATTTAATAATTTAAAAATATCAATGGGCTTACCATAAAAATACTGAATATTAGATTTATAATCCCTTTTTAGTTTTACATTTAAGTCTTCAAGAGTTTGGAATATAAAATTGACTCTTTTGTCGTAAATATCTGTAAACTGTTTTAATATTTCTGTATCGAAAATAAAAATTGGTAAAACCTTATTTAATGAATTCAAAGCTTTATATAATCCATTATTATCATCTAATCGAAGATCTCTTCTAAACCAAAAAATATTTACTTTTTGTTTCATATTGTTCTTCCCTTCCATGTTAATTCTCTATTCCTCTTGTCATGAAAAGATTTCAAAATAATTCTACCAAGAGTATACTGCTGATGTACAATGTATTTTAAATTATTCCTCACATTTTGATTTGATGTGAGGCTAATTAATATTCTTGTTATCAGAATAATAAATATATAGACAAATAATAAAAGTAGATCTCCATTTATTATAAAGGGTATAAACCCAAAACTTGTTAATAACCAGAATAATAATGCTATAAAATACGAATTTCCAAAGAAGTAATTTATATTTTTTGAAAATCCTTGAATAGATTCTTCAAGAGAACTATACATTCTGCATGATATATCTTTTAAAGAAGCAAGACAAGCTATTCTAAGTTTATTTCTTTTATAGAAACGAGAGATTTGAATGTCTTCTGCTTTGCTTTTTTTGAACAGTTTATGAGGTTGTAAATTATTATATGTATCAGTTTTGAAAAGCATAAATTGACCATTCGCTGCTGAAATTGAAGAAAATTTAGAGTAAAGCACTAAAGGTAATGCAAGTAGAGAAAGAAGAATAAAGTTCATATTAGGAATTGATATTTTTTCTCCTTTAGTAATCATTATTTGATTTGGAAATATGCTTAAAAGCTCTAATTTGTTAGAAATAGCATACATAAGTGCTTTTTCAATGATATTATTACTTATTCGTACATCTGAATCTATAAAAAGTAGATAATCACCTTTAGCTATGATAGATAGATTATGGCAGGCAAAATTCTTTCCCATCCATCCATTTTCTAAACCATTTGATTCTATTAAATTTATCCTTGAATCTTTTAATGAATACTCTTTTACAATATTTGCTGTATTATCACTTGATTCATCATCGAAAACAAGAATTTCCATAACAACAGAATTTGAGGATATTAAATCTTCAAGTATATTACCAATATTCTTTTCTTCGTTTCTTGCAGGAATAAGTATTGATATTCTCTTATCTGTTTTGAATTCAATTGATTTGTTTAATCTAACTCTAAACAACCAATTTATCAGACTTATAACAAACTGAAAAAGAGAAATAATAAGAATAAAGATTGAAATATACTTAATCATCTTTCTCTATTTTTTTGTTTTTGAGTAGAATTCATGTAAAACAAATTGTAAGCTTCTTCAATATCTTTTAGATCAAATTCACCATTAAATTCTTCTAAATAAATAAATAATGAAGGCTTAGGGTTTGAAAAATAATCAATTAAGTTTGCAGAAAATAATAGTGTAATTTCCTTTTGGTTAATTATCTTCTCAATTCCTCGTTTGAATATGAAGTTTGATTGATATATAGAATTAATCTCTCCTTGAGGATATATAACTAATAGATTATTTTTGTCTTCCAATATGCTTGAAGAATAGTTTATTGAGTTAATTATATGTCTATATTGATTATTTATTGAGAAACCTCCTGTTTGGTTGAAAAATTTATATTCTAATAGCTGTTTTTCATGCATCATAAAAAAGAATTTTTTCTTTAATAGATTAAGATTAATATACATTGCCCAAAATCCATCCCACCAAGATACGTGATTGGATATAAGAAGAATAGGCTTGCTTGTATTTATATCCTTTTTCTCTATAATAACAGAATGGAACTTCCTTTTTATCATTACCTTAGTGTAAAATTGAAAAAAAGGATATATAAGAAAATTATGTTTAGCCTTAAGCAGATT
>DHDW01000017.1:39437-53084 GCA_002399565.1 Bacteroidales bacterium UBA4866
AAATACCTTATTGAATGAAAAAAAACAGCAAGAAATCCCCACATAATAAAGTTTTGAAGAGGTATATTATTAGGCCAAGACCACATTTCCATACTTGGAGCTGCTCTTTCCATAATAATATCATAGATAATCATTAGTACTGAAGGGATGATTACTTGTGAAACAAAGTTATACTTCAGTTTAGTGAATATTGAGCTTGTAATATAAATAATCAGTATCCAATTAATACCAATTAGTAAAGGAGTGTTAAATAGCTTTATACCCAATCCGTGAGAATATTGGTAATCTCCAAATAATAATCCTGTATTTACTCCAATCATCTCAACAATAAAGCTTGATAAGAATATAAATGAGAAATAGATTATTCTCTTTTTATCAGTTGCCCTTCTGTCATAGAAAAACAGAAGGCAGAGTGTAAGAATAAGAATTATTGGACTAAGAAAAGTAAATAGTTTATGAGTATAATTGATTGAAAAACCAATTATTCCAACAGAATAAAATATAATTATATTCCTAATAAAAAACCAATCATTCTTATTGCTTAGTTTATTCATTTTCTTTTATCACTAATTTTTGAGAATATTATTTTAAACCACTCTGTATAATTATTTGGATTGTTGTGAATGTCTTTTTTAAGCTCTTCGTAGCTAATGTATTTCCAGTCCTTTACCTCAATTGGACTTGGATTTGGTTCTTGATCACAAATAGTACTAAAAAGTCTGTCGTATTCGTGTTCAAAGAGATTATCATTTAGCTTTGCAAAATATGTGAAATCCAATTCATGTTTCAATTCACCTTTAATTTCAATCCCCATTTCTTCAATTAATCTTCTTTTAATTGCAACCTCATAGTTTTCTCCAATCAAAGGATGTGTACAACAAGCATTTGTCCAAAGATTAGGGCTATGGTATTTGTCTTCTGCTCTTTGATGTAATAGCCATTCACCTTTAGAATTCATAATTAACAAGGAAACAGCTCTGTGCATCTTTGCTTCTATATGTGCTTGAAGTTTTTCCATTTGACCAATTGGATTGTCATTTTGGTCAACTAATTGAACTTTTATATCTTCGTTATTCATTAAATGCTTTGTTTTATTTTATACTTAATTAATGTATTGAATAACAGTAATAATTTTGAAGAATCACTCACTCTTATTCTCTTTTCAATTACTTTGTTTGCAGGAGTTTGCTTGATTTTATTAAGCAAACATAGATAGTATTTATATGCAATAATTACTGCTAATTGAGATCCCTTTGGAAGTTCTTTTATCCCAAGTTTTGCTTCCTTGAAATCATCTTCTATATCTTTTATTAGTTCTAATTTGTTTTCTTCATCAAATTTCTCAATTTTGAAATCTACAAAATATGTACGTCCTAAGTTTAATACGTCTTCTTTTAGGTCTCTAAGAAAATTAACTTTTTGAAATGCAGAGCCTAATCTCATTGCTGGATTATATAGCCTATTAAATAACTCGTTATTATTTTTGCAAAATATCTTCAAACACATTAATCCAACAACATCTGCAGAGCCATAGATATAATCGTTTGCTTCTTCTTTTGTTTTATATTCTTTCTTCTCTAAATCAGCACTCATACTTTTTAGAAAGTTTTCAATATATTCATTGGGAATATTATATTCTTTTACTGTGATTTGAAAAGAATGTAGGATAGGATTTGTGCTTATTCCTAAATCATAAGCTAAAGAATAGTCTTTTTTAAGTTTTTCTAACAATGCTTTTTTATCATAATCATGAAAAGTATCAACGATTTCATCAGCTAATCTTACAAATCCATAAACACTATGGATTGCTTGACGAGTTTTTGCATCAAAGAATTTTGATGCAGAATAAAAAGAAGTGCTATACTTCTTTGTAGTCTCTTTGCTTATTAGGAAAGCCAGCTCATTATATTTCTCAATTGAGTTTTCTTTCTTTTGCATAGGAAAAGATTATAATTGTTAAGGTTATGCATGCAAAAATAGAAAAATAATGTTAGAAATTGTATCTATGATAATATTTTTTATAAAAATATTATCTATAAAAAGACATCATTCCTTTTAGATATTCAAAATCATTAGTTTAATTTTTTTGTATGAAGTGTTTATTAAATAATTCTATCTATATTATAATCCAAAACACTATGAGATTAGATAAATTATAATTGATTATCGGGTTTAGGCTACCCAAAAATTGTTTTGAAGATAAGTTTAATGTCCCCAAAGAAAGTTCTTGTTTTAATATAATTCAAACTTAGAGATATCTTTTGGGGCATTATTTCTTTTATATAGTATTGTTCTGGATTATTGCTTTGTGAAAGGAGATCGTTTTCGTTGCGAAATGTAATAGAAGAAATATCAGTAATTCCTGGCCTAACATTTAAAATTTGTTTTTGCTCTTCAGAATATAAATCAACGTATTTTCGAACTTCAGGTCTTGGCCCAACTAAAGACATATCTCCTTTCAAAACATTAAATAGTTGAGGAAGCTCATCTATTTTATATTTTCTAATAATATATCCTATTTTTGTTACTCTTGGATCTTTACCATCTTTTCCAACTGATAATAATCCTTTTGAATCAGCTCCAATAATCATTGAGCGAAATTTGTAAAGAGTAAAGTCTTTATTGCCTTTGCCCACTCTTTTTTGTTTATAGAATATTCCTCCATTTGAAGACAATGATATTGCTATACCAACAAAAATAAAAATTGGACTAAGTAATATTAGTCCAATTAGAGAGCTTGTGAAATCAAAAGATCTTTTCATTATAAGATTATAAGCTTATATTATAATACCCTTCAACAAGATTGTTTACAATGTAATCTATTTGTTGATTTGTAAGTTGTGGGTATATAGGAAGCGATATTTCACGTATATAAGTGTCATAAGCAATAGGATAATCTTCTATTTTATATCCCATATTTTTGAACAATGTTAACATTGGCATTGGTATGTAATGAACATTGGTTGCAATATCTTTCTCTGCCAAATATTGAATTAACTTATCTCTTTGTTCTTCAGTTATTGGGTTAATTCTTAGTGGATATAGATGATAGGAGGTTGTAAGCTCTTTGGTATCTTGTTGTGGAAGTATTGCCCAATGATATTCTTTTAGAAGAGTAGAGTATCTTTCATAAACTCTTTTTCTTTCTCCAAGAAGGTAGTCGTATTTGCGTAGTTGTGCAAGGGCAATGGCTGCGTTAATATCTGGCATATTGAATTTCATTCCGTGAGCAACAATATCATAACGCCATGCTCCAGCTTGTGATTTGGTAAATGCATCTTTTGTTTGTCCATTCAAAGAAAGTATTCTAACTTCTTTATATAATTCATCATTATCGAATGGCTCAGGAAGATTTAAACATATTGCTCCACCTTCTGCAGAAGTTAGATTTTTAACGGCATGCAATGATAAAATACAAACATCAACTAATTCCGCAATTGTTTTTTGGTTAAATGTTGCTCCAAGAGAATGAGCTGAATCGGAAATAAGTAATATTCTTCCTAATTTTTCTTGATTGGATGATGCTGGTACAAAAATATCTTTTATTTCTTTAGAACATATAAGTTCCATGATTTTCTCGTAGTCGCATGGAACTCCTCCCAAATCAACAGGAATAATTGCTTTAGTTTTTGGAGTTATGGCTTGTTTTATCTTTTCGATGTCAATAGTTAAATCGTGTTTGATATCAACCATTATAGGTTTTGCTCCAGCATCCATAACCGACATTGCTGTTGCACAATAAGTATAGGAAGGAACTATTACTTCATCGCCTTCTTTTAATCCAAGCCAACGTAACATAAGTATTGCACCGGAAGTCCATGAATTAACACAATTAACTCTCTTTGCTTTGCAATATTCCTGCAAGCCTTTTTCTAATGCAGCAACCTTTGGACCAGTTGTTATCCAGCCTGAAAGTAAACTGTCATTAACTTCTTTAATTACATCATCATCAATGTATGGGGGAGAAAAAGGTATCTTCATCTTTTAGATTGACATTATTTCTTTTTCTTTTACAACTAAAACTGCTTCTGCATCTTTGATGAATTTTTCTGTTATTGTTTCAATTTCTTTCTCAACAGCTTTAATTTCATCTTCAGAAACTCCTTGATCTTTTAGCTTTTTAACTTTATCTATAATGCTGCGTCTAACATTTCTTACACTAACCTTTGTTTCTTCAACTTCAGCTTTTGCTCTTTTTACAAGTTCTCTTCTTCTTTCTTCAGTAACTGGAGGAAGCATAATACGAAGAATATCTCCTTCAAATTTTGGAGTAAATCCTAAGTTAGCAGCTAAAATTGCTTTATCGATTGGAGAAAGCATGCTCTTTTCCCAAGGTTGAATTACAAGTTGTTTTGGGTCAGGAGTTGAAATATTTGCAACTTGTTCAATTGGAGTTGGATTTCCATAATAGTCAACTTTAATCCCCTCTAACATTGAAGGTGAAGCTTTGCCTGCTCTAATTTTGTGCATAGCAGATTCAAGAAAGTTAACTGCTCCTTGCATGTTTGTCTTACATTCTTCTAATAAATGTTTTGATAAATCTGTCATAATCTATTTTGGTTTTAATTAAATTCTTATTGCTATTCTATTATATGTTTCTGTATTACTATTTTCTGTTGTGATAGTAAAGTTGAAAGTTATTTGATTGGAGTTATTTAAAACAGCAGTTCCTTTGATTTGGTAAATACCAACTTTTTGGTCAAAGGTTGCATTACTTGAAACAACACTTGCAGAAATACTAAAAGAAGGATTTAGTCCAAAAAGCTCTCCGCTAATAATTATCTTTCTTTCATTATTTGGATCAATCTTAATTGTTCCTGAAGAAGTTTTAATTGAATTTTGATTATTTTTGGTTTGAGGGAAAATAATATCTTCACTCATTCTCCAGTTTCCATTCCAATCTGAAGAAGCCAAAGTGTTGTCGGGCTCACAGGCGAAAAAACTCAATGTTGTAAATAAAATGCTTAGTATTGCAATAATTCTATTTCTCATTATAACTGAATATTTCTTGATTTCTAAAGTGCAAATATACTCAAATATGATATATTTCTATATAAAAAGTGATGAAATAATTCCTTGATTGGTAATAAATGAGTAATTTTGATGCTTGAAATTTAGAAGAAATGATAAGAAAACATATACCAAATTCAATAACCCTTCTTAATCTACTTTGTGGAATATTATCAATTTATACTTTGTATAAAACAGAAAGTTTAATACTTCCTTCTCTTTTCATAATCATTGGTGCTCTACTTGATTTTTGTGATGGATTATCTGCCCGATTGCTTAAAGCATATTCTAATATTGGGAAAGAATTAGACTCTCTTGCTGATGTAGTAACTTTTGGAGTTGCTCCAAGTATAATTGTTGTTGATTTATTGCAGGAATTCTATAGACTTAATCCAATCTTCTCATCTTATTATTTTGTTGTTTTTATTCCATTGTTAATGGCTTTGATGAGTGCATATAGATTGGCAAAATTTAATATTGATGAGCGACAAACTTCAGGTTTTATTGGAGTTCCTACTCCTGCTAATGCTCTAATATGGATATCTCTACCAGTGATATATTATCTTGAATCAAATTCAATACATCTTTGGGGGTTCCCTCTTAGTGGTTTTCATGCTAATCTTACAGCAATTCTTCTAAATCCTTTAGTTATTCTATTTGGCTCAATTTTAATGTCCTTCCTTCTTGTTGCAGAGTTGCCTTTGTTTGCTTTAAAATTTAAAAACCTTAAATGGAAAGAGAATAAAGAGAAGTTTATTTTTCTGATTATTGCAATAATACTTATATTTGCATTTAATTTATATGCAACACCAATAATAATTTTTGTTTATATACTTGAATCATTAATAATTAATATAATAAAGAAATGAAATTTAACGCAGAAATAGACGTAATGCCTCTTAAGGCTTTATTAGACCCTCAAGGAAAAGCAGTAACTTCATCTATGGCAAACATTGGATTAGAACAAATAACTAATGTAAGGATAGGTAAACATATAACTTTGGAAGTTGAAGCAAAATCAGAAAAAGAAGCACAAGAATTGGTTGATAAAGCTTGTAAAGAGCTTCTTCACAATCCAATAATGGAGCACTACGAATTTAGATTAAGCCAAATTTAAGATGATTGGCAAGTCATTAGACATTGCTATTAAAGACTTTGATTATGATTTGCCTTCTGAGAGAATTGCAAAATTCCCTCTTGAAGAGAGAGATAAAGCAAAGCTATTAGTATTAAATAAAGAAGTAATTCAAGAGAAAACTTTTTTTGAATTGCCTGATTTATTGGATAAAGATAGCTTATTAATCTTTAATGAAACTAAGGTTGTTCATGCTCGTTTGTTTTTTCAAAAAACAACTGGCTCAATAATTGAAATTTTTTGTCTTGAACCAACTTCTCCCAATGAAATACAAATTGCTATGGCTCAAAAAGGAGAAGGGTACTGGCTTTGTTTTATTGGAAACAACAAAAAATGGAAAGAAGATTCTTTATCTAAAACCATAATTCATAATGGTAAAGAGATTACTCTAAGTGCAAAAAGAGAAAGTCAAAAGGATAATGCTTGGATAGTTAAATTCACTTGGACTAAGGAATACTCTTTTGCTGAGGTCCTTTCAATTATGGGAGTTATTCCCTTGCCTCCATATCTAAATCGTGAGGCTACAAATGAAGATAATGAGGATTATCAAACCATATATGCAAAGCAAGAAGGCTCTGTTGCAGCACCAACAGCAGGATTACATTTTACTGAAAAGACTTTTGAGGATTTAAAGCAAAAGAAAATTGCATCGAACTTCATAACTCTTCATGTTGGAGCAGGAACTTTTAAGCCTGTAAGTTCTGAACTAATTATTGACCATGTTATGCACGCCGAAAAGGTGGCAATTCCAAAACAAGTTATCCAAAACTTAATTGAACATTTGGATAAAAAAATAATTTGCGTTGGAACAACCTCTGTCCGTACTATAGAAAGTCTTTATTGGCATGGGGTAAAGCTTATTGAGAACAAAGATGAAGATATTGAAATTGATATTTCTCAATGGGAGCCTTACCAAAAAGAAGAAAATATTACTCCAAGACAAGCTTTGGGAGCAATTGTGGATAGGATGAATAGAGAAAATGTTGATTTACTTTGCGGTCAAACTCAAATTATTATTGCTCCAACCTACAAATACAGAATTGTGAAGGCAGTTGTGACAAATTTCCACCAACCAAAAAGCACTTTACTTCTTTTAGTTTCAGCTTTGATTGGAGATAAGTGGAAGGATTGTTATAAATTTGCCTTAGAAAATAATTTTAGATTTCTTTCCTTTGGAGATGCTTGTTATTTTGAACCTTAATATATTATTAGAAATCAATATAGAATATATACTATGAAGTACAAGAGAATTTTATTAAAACTTAGTGGAGAATCCCTAATGGGAGAACAAGATTATGGGATATCTCCTGATATGCTTTCTCAATATGCTCAAGAGATTAAGCAAGCAAAAGAAAAAGGATGTGAAATTGCAATTGTAATTGGAGGAGGAAATATATTTAGAGGTTTGCAAGGTGCTTCAAAAGGAATGGATAGAGTGCAAGGCGATTATATGGGAATGTTGGCAACAATCATTAATTCAATGGCTTTGCAGGGAGAATTGGAAAAACAGGGAGTTAAAACAGAATTGCTCTCAGGTCTTACAATTGAACCAATTTGCAAGGAACAATCTCGTAAACGTTCTAAGGATGCAATGAAAGAAGGTAAGGTTGTTATTATTGGAGGAGGAACAGGAAATCCTTATTTCACAACCGATACAGCTTCAGCCTTAAGAGCAATTGAAATTGAAGCTGATGTAATTTTAAAAGGAACAAGAGTTGATGGTGTTTACACTGCAGACCCAGAAAAAGACCCTTTGGCAACTAAATATTCAGAGCTAAGTTTTCAAGAAGCTTTAATGAAACAATTAAAAATTATGGACTTGACTGCCTTTGCACTTTGTCAAGAAAATAATCTTCCAATTTATGTTTTTGATATGAACCAAAAAGGCAACCTACTGAAAGTTGTAATGGGCGAACATATCGGAACTATAGTTAAATAGAATAAAAAACTATCTATTAATTTCTCTTTTTTAAATTAAGCAAGGACTTATTGAAAATTAAGTGCCGACTTTTTCAAAAAAAGTCCCGTTTATTTTCGCTTAAGTCCCGTTTAATTTTCTCGATACTTAGTTCTTATTTTTCACGATATGAATTTAGAGAATTAGAGTAAAATAATATGTACTAAATTCATAAGGGGTTTGGAGGTTACGGTTATTTTGTCTATTTTTGCCAATTCTAAATGAAAAAATTCAATTAAATAAAAACAGAAAAACAAAGATGAAGAGAGTTAAAAGCTTATTTAAGGCGATGTTAGCCTCTATATTAGTGGCATCATCAATTTCATCTTTTGCATGCACAAGCTTTCTTGTAACTAAAGGTGCTTCAAAAGATGGTTCAACAATGATTACTTATGCAGCAGATTCACATACACTTTATGGTGAACTTTACTATAATGCTGCAGCAAACTATCCTGCAGGAACAATGATTCAAATTGTTGATTGGGATTCAGGTAAAAAACTAATTAAGATTCCTCAAGTAGCACAAACATACACAACTGTTGGAAACTCTAACCAATGGGGACTATCAATAACAGAAACAACTTATGGAGGAAGACCAGAACTTGAAGATTCAACTGGTGGAATTGATTATGGTACTTTAATTTACCTTACACTTCAAAGAGCTAAAAACGCAAGAGAAGCAATTAAACAAATTGCTGAATTAGTCGATACTTACGGATATTTCTCTTCAGGAGAATCTTTTTCAATTGCTGACCCAGAAGAAGTTTGGATATTAGAACTTATAGGAAAGGGAAATAACCCAGAAGTTAAGACAAATGAAAAAGGAGAAATAGTAAAAGATAAAAAAGGAAATTCTGTTATAAATAAGAATTTGAGAAAAGGAGCTGTTTGGGTTGCAATGAGAATCCCTGATGGATATATTAGTGGTCATGCAAATCATGCTCGTATAACAGCTTTCCCTCAAGAAGTTAAAAAGAGTTTTAAATCAATCTCTTCAAAAAATCTAAAAGAAATATTCCGTCCAGAAGTTGAGGTAGTATATGCTGCTGATGTAGTTGAATTTGCTCGTAACAAAGGATATTTCAATGGTCAAGATAAAGATTTTTCTTTCTCTGATATTTATGCTCCAATAGATTTTAGTGGTGCAAGAGGATGCGAAGCAAGAGTTTATGCAGGATTCCTACGTTGCAACAAATCAATCCAACAATATGAAGATTATGCAATGGGTCATAATTTAAAGAACCGTATGCCTCTTTGGATAAAACCAGAAAACAAACTATCTGTTAAAGACGTTATGGAACTTATGAGAGATCATTATCAAGGAACACCAATGGATATGACAAAAGATATTGGAGGAGGACCATTCAATTGCCCTTACCGTTGGAGACCAATGGGATTTGAAGTAAACGGAGAACAATATGTTCATGAAAGAGCAACTTCAACTCAACAAACAGGATTTTCATTAGTTGCACAAGCAAGAAACTGGATGCCTGAAGGAGCAAAAGGAATCCTTTGGTTTGGAGTTGATGATACTTATTCAACAGTTTACATGCCAATATATACCAACATTTCAAGAGTTCCAGAAAACGTTAGACAAGGAAATGGAAATATGGTAACTTACTCTGAAACATCATTATTCTGGCTTTTCAATCAAGTAACTAACTTTGCTTATTCAAGATATTCTGATATGATTGTTGATGTTAGAGCAAAGCAAGGTGAATTGGAAGGACAATTTATAAAAGATGTTGAAGAGTTAGACAACAAGATTAAAGGACTTTCTTCAGAAGAAATGAGAAATGATATTACTAAATTCTCAATTGAAAGAGTTGACAAAACATTTAGAACATGGAAAAAGCTTAATCAATATTTAATTGTTAAGTATATGGATGGAAACATAAAAAAGGAAAAAGACGGTAAGTTTACTGAAAGCCCATATCGTCAGGGACAAAATGAGTTTCCTCTTCAAAAACCTTATCAAAAGAAATGGTTAGAAACAATAGTTAAAGACCATGGAGATATTATTAAAGTTCCAACGCAACCAAAGAAATAATTATAAAGTGAATAACAACTAAATAATATTATATGGGAAAGGGGAGAAGAAATTCTCTTCTCTCCCATATTTTTAATATATGGCAAAAGGAAAACAACTAATAGGTATATTTCTTTTAATACTTTACATCTTTTTCTATGCAGGTGCAAACTTGCAGCCACATACCCATATTGTTGATGGAGTAACAATAGTGCACTCTCACTTTTCTAAAGACACACTTCCCTTTGCTAATCACAAAACAACCCATACACACAAAATATCTGAGATAAATCTAATCCACGATTTCAATATTTCTCTCTTCTTCATCGTCTTTATTGCAATTTCTTTAAGAATAATTGTTCAAAAGCCGATAAAGATTATTGTTGAAAGAGAAATACTTATTCCTTTAAAGTCCTATCTTTATAATCCTTGTTTAAGGGCACCCCCAATTTCTGAGTTTTAATTAATGTCAAATAAGACTTATTATTTTGACATAAACCTAATTAGAAAAGAATTAACTATTTACTTTTCTTCCATTACTCTATTCTAATTGATAGAATAGTTTGGTTGTATAATAGTACCTTTTCTTTTTAGATAATTCTTTAAACCCAAATTCTTCTAATTCAAGAGTTGGATTTAATAAGTTAATCAAATAAAACAAATAAGAAATCAAATGAAACAAGTTATATTTTTTGCAATATTATTTGCAAGCATAATGGTTTATGCATCTCCCACAATAAAAAAAGATGATGATAAGGCGAACATAGAAGGGCATATTTTTGATGCCAAAACAAAAATCCCAACAGAATATGTGTCTATTGGAGTTAAAGGAACTTCCATTGGAACAGTAAGTGATATAAATGGTAACTTTATTATGAGGGGACTAAAACCAGGAAAGTATGTTTTGGTTTTTACATGCGTTGGTTATCAAAAAGTAGAAAAAGAAGTTTTAGTTTTAAAAGATAAAACGGAGCATGTGCATGTTGAAATGCAAGAGGCTAAAAAACTTATAGACGAAATTGTTGTATCTGCCAACAGGGTGGAAACTTCTCGAAAAGAAGCTCCAATAATTGTAAATGTATTATCTGATAAAACCTTCCAGCAATCCAATGCACAAGATGTTTCTCAAGCTCTTCCTTTCCAAAGTGGGGTTAGAGTTGAGTATAATTGTCAAAACTGTGGATTTCCTCAAGTGAGAATTAATGGAATGGAAGGACCATACTCACAAATTCTAATTGATTCAAGAGCCATAATGTCATCTTTGGGAGGTGTATATGGTCTTGAGCAGATTCCAGTTAATATGATTGACAGAATTGAGATTGTAAAAGGAGGGGCTTCAGCTCTTTTTGGCTCAAATGCAATTGCAGGAACAATAAATATAATAACCAAAGAACCAATAAATCCTTCATATTCCATTTCCACTGACCTTAGTTCAATAGGGATGAAGGCTTATGCTCAAAATTTTAATTCTAATGCAGTAGTTATAAGTAAGGACCAAAAGGCTGGAGCTTCTTTTTATCAAACCTTTAGAAAAAGAAATCCTTATGACTATGATAATGATGGGTTTTCAGAAATAGGGAAATTGGATGTCTTTTCTTTTGGGACAAAAAGCTTCTTTAAAATCAATAATACAAACAAAATAACCTTAGAATATCACACTACAAAAGAAACAAGAAGAGGAGGGGATATGTTTGACTTTCAACCTCACTTAAGTAATATATGTGAAATGACCGATCATAATATTCATTCGGGAGGTTTAAGCTATGATTACATAAGTTTGGATGCTAAAAATCGCTATTCCGTTTATGCTTCAGGACAATATATTGACAGAGATTCATATTATGGCTCAAATCAAGACCCTAATGCTTATGGAAAAAGTGAAGACTTTACTTTGCTTTTGGGAACACAGGGCTCAAATAAAATTGATAACCTTATTTTCCTTCCCGCCTCATTGGTTTATGGATTTGAATATAGTTCTAATGAGTTGCATGATGAGGTGAAAGGACATAATATTCTAACTAATCAGAAAACTAATGTTTATGGCGGTTTTGGTCAAATTGAATGGAGTTCAAAGAAAATAAACTTCCTATTAGGAGGAAGGTTGGATAAACATAACTTAATAAAAAATCCAATATTTAGCCCTCGCCTTAACGCACTATACAAACCAACTGAAAATTTACAAATGCGTATTTCCTATGCTTCGGGTTATAGAGCACCACAAGCCTATGAAGAGGATTTTCATCTTACTCAGGTTGGAGGCTTATCCTTAAGAACCTTCTTGGCAGAAAATCTAAAGCCTGAATATTCCAATAGCCTTAGTTTTTCTTTAGACTACTATTTGCAATTAGGAGATAATTATCAAACAAATCTTCTATTTGAGAGCTTCTATACTGATTTGGATGATGTTTTTGCTTTAAAAGTTATAAAATCTGATACTATTAATAATATTATGGTTCAAGAAAGATATAATGCAAGTGGAGCTGTTGTAAAGGGAATAAGTCTTACAGGAAAGTTAACCTATAAAGACTTATATAGTATAACACTTGGCTATACTCTTCAAAGCAGTAAGTATAAAGAAATTCAATTTTGGTCAGAAGACCCTAAAGTTGAAGGAACTGACCAAATGTTAAGAACCCCCAACAACTATGGTTACACAACTTTTAGCATTTCTCCAATTAAACCATTAGACATTTCCCTAACTGGAACTTACACTGGAAAGATGAAAGTGCCACATTTTGCTGGTTATATAGAGAATGACAGAATTGAAACAACTCCAAGCTTTTTTGATTTAAATGTTTCTTTAGCCTATAGTTTTTCTTTGTCCAAGTCAACAGGAATTAAGTTAAGTGTTGGTATGAAAAATATTCTTGATTCCTATCAAAATGATTTTGATAAAGGAATTAACCGAGATGCAGGCTATATTTACGGTCCAATGCAACCACGAACAATCTATTTAGGTTTAAATCTATTTAGTAAATAGTAGGATAGAGGCTGTCTCATAAATTTAGAGGCAGCCTTTTCTTTTCTTTGATTTTAATAATAAATCCTTATTAACGAACTATATTATTAAATCCAAATCCCATACTATACTCTTTATTGTTATGTATAATCCTATACTTATTCTTTATTAAGTTGTTATTAGGTTTCAAAGTTCAAAGGTAGGGCAATTTTTATATATTCTTCCTTCTTCTCTTTTATTTATTTTTTGGTCTTAAACTTAATTTCTAACAATCTTACGCGTATAACTATTCTTATCAGTAATAACTTTTATAACATAAACTCCTTTTGGAAGATTGGATAGATTTACCTTTTCACTTTTAGTTTTTATCTTTTCACTCTTAATCATTGTTTGCCCTCCCATATTATATAAGGTATAGGAGTTTATTCTTTCATTTGTTGAAATTATATTTACAATATCTTTTGTTGGGTTAGGGGAAATTATTATTTGATTATCTGTTAAACCAACAACATAATCTAAACTTGTTATTGGCTCTTGGTCGTTTAGAGTGTCTCCCC
>DHDW01000049.1:0-15561 GCA_002399565.1 Bacteroidales bacterium UBA4866
TCGGTGATTAAATAAAAAAAGTCAGTGATTAAATTTTATTATGTAATTACTTGTTAGAATTAGATTATATAATCTATTCATGAATATCTCTTTTCTTTAGCTTTTGGCGAGTAATAACTCTCTTTGTCCAAATTGGGAGAACAATTAATCCTAAAACTATGTAAGGATAGTACGTGAATATCCTCCAAAGGACAGATAGAGTTGAACTAAGTCCAAGAGGGATAAATTCTCTAAAGAATACTGGGAATGCGAATTCAGCAATTCCAGTGCTTCCAGGAGTTGGACTTATGCAAAGAATAATCCACATAACCAGCTGCCTTGCGAAAACCCAAACATGGTCTGCAATTGGAGTAAAAGCTAAAATTAAGAAGTTTACAACTAAAAATCTTGATATCCATGAACCTATAGTGATAAAATAGGCTTTAAGCCAAAACCATAAGCTTTTACCTTTAAATTCTTTTGAAGAAACAATTACATCATCTCCAATCTTTTGTAATTTTGATTTACTTTTATTAAATATTTTTTTGCGAGATAAGGAATAAAGAACCCACTTGAAACCTCTTGGATAAATAAAAATTGCTAAAAGAATGATTATTGTAAGCAAACACATAAAACCATATCCAATAAAGAAAACAGTAATTACTCCAAACTTCTGACCAAATACACTAAAGTCAAAATCATGAATAAAGGCAAGATTAACTCCTACAATAAGTATAGCAATAGGAGCTATTATAATGTAGAAAAGTTCATCCAAAAGTGCAGTAATCATAACAATGGCTGTTGAACGTGCCACTCCAATCCCTTCTAAAGAAACAATAAAAAAAGCTACTGCAGATCCACCAACTACTGTAGGGGTTATGGCAGAACTAAACTCCCAAAGCATAATAATCTGAAAGCATTTTTTCCAAGAAAGTTGCTTATCGGAGAGAAAACGTAATCTATACATATACATTAAATCTCTCATCATGGCAAAGAACATTGCAATCAACAAACAGAAAGTTGAACCCCATGTCCAAGTTTTAATAATATTCTTTAAAATATTCTTTTGATAATCAACCTTGATATTCCCCTTATTACTACTATCGGCATAATGAAGTTCACTCAATTCTTTTGCATCATCATTATTTGCATCAACCCAATAGTAAGCACCTTCTCCAAAAGGGACTTCTGAAATTATTGGCTCAGAAAAATCTTTTGCAACAAGGAAAATAGCAACTCCTATCCCCAATATTAGAGGAATAATTATTTTATTGAAAGAAAATAATTTAAGAGGATTGGACTTGCTCATCTTTTATTTTTTATTGTAACGAATTATATTTTAACAATAGGAACATCTATTTTATTATCGAATAGATATTGATAAATATTCTTGCTTAAAGTTGTATGAACATCCCAATAGTTTTCAGTTTTAACCCAAACTCTTGAGCTAAGAGTTAAGGAAGATTCTGTTATTTGAGTTAGCACAACAGGTTCAGGTACTCTCAAAACTCTTTGGTCTTGATTTAAAATATTAAGTATATCACTTGCTATTAAACTTGCATTAACTCCATGAGCCAATTTAATATTTATATCCAAACGTCTTGTTTCTAATAAAGAAAAATTGGTTATTGTTCCTGAAGATAGAGGCCCATTTGGAATTGAAATTGTTTTATTGTCAGGAGTAATAAGCACAGTTGTAAATATTTGAACAGACTTAACCGTTCCCTCTGTTCCTTGAGCTGCAATATAGTCGCCAGATTTAAATGGTCTTAAAACCAAAAGTACAACTCCACCTGCAATATTGGAAAGAGTACCAGAGAAAGCCATACCAATTGCCAAGCCCATTGCTCCTAAAAGAGCAATAAATGAAGTCATTGGAATACCGATAATACTTATTACACTTAGAATAATTAGTATTTTTAGGACAATTGAAATTACTTGAATAATGAAAGGGACCAAAGAAGAATCTACTTCCTTTCTAATCATAAGTTTCTTAATTCTTTTACATAAGAAGTTGGTTAATTTAAATCCTAACCAAAGCAAAAGTAGTGCTACAAGAATTTTTGGACCATAATCAAGCAAAAGATTAATTCCTTTTTGTTGTAATTGTTGAATCATGTCAATGCTTTGCTTAACTGTTTCAACTGTTGATTGAGTTGCAGCAGTAGTTACACTTTCTACATTTGTTGCAACCTTATCAGCATGCTCCGCAAGTTTTTCTGCAGCGGCAGAAGGTGTTTCTGTTTGTAACATATTTATAATTATTTATTTTGCGTTTTAATATAAGAAATTATTATATGGATACCTTAAAGCATGTAAACGTTTAATGGAATCATACATAGCTTTTTTAAACTCTTCAATATTCTCTTTCTCTTTGGCTGAAATAAAAAATGAAGGCATTGAACTATTACCCATCCAAGAAGCTTTCAAATCCTCTAATGACCAATTTTCCTTTTCTATTGGAGTTAAATCGTCTTCATCTTTTTTTACAAATTGATAAGCATCAATTTTATTAAACACCATAATAATTGGTTTGTCATTTACCTTTATTTCTTCCAAAGTTTGATTAACCACTTCAATTTGTTCTTCAAAACCAGAATGTGAAATATCAACAACATGAACCAAAACATCAGCTTCTCTTACCTCGTCTAATGTAGATTTAAAACTTTCAATCAATCCATGAGGTAGTTTTCTAATAAATCCGACAGTGTCAGTTAATAGGAAAGGAAGATTGTCAATCACAACCTTTCTTACAGTAGTATCGAGGGTAGCAAACAATTTATTTTCAGCAAACACCTCACTCTTTGCAAGAAGATTCATTAGAGTTGATTTTCCAACATTTGTATATCCTACCAATGCAACCCTTATTAAACTCTCTCTACTTTTTCTCTGAACAATCTTTTGTTTATCAATTTCCTTTAATTTCTCTTTAAGAAGGGAAATTTTTGTAAGTATAATTCTCCTATCTGTTTCAAGCTGAGTTTCTCCTGTTCCTCTCATATTCAGACCTCCTTTTTGACGGTCAAGGTGAGTCCACATACGAGTTAAACGAGGTAGTAAATATTGATATTGAGCCAATTCTACTTGAGTTTTAGCATGTGAAGTTCTAGCTCTTTGAGCAAAAATATTTAAAATCAATCCAGTTCTGTCAAGAACTTGACAATTTAATTGATTTTCAATATTTCGCATCTGAGAAGGAGAAAGTTCATCATCAAAAACAACAAATTGAATTTCTTCTGCATTTATATATTCTTTAATTTCTTCTAACTTTCCACTACCAACAAAGGTTCTTGGATCATTGTAAGGAAGTCTTTGGATAAAACTCTTAACTGCAACTCCTCCAGCTGTATCAATCAAGAACGAAAGTTCCTCTAAATATTCTTGTGTCTTCTCAAAAGGATTCATTGGAGTTGCTACTCCAACCATTACCGCCCTATCGGGCATTTGTTGATTTTCAATCATTTTTCTTTTCTCCAAGATATTGTTCCAATAGTCTCTGAACATACTTGCCAAAAACATCAAACTCAATATTTACGATTGTGCCTACCTTAAAATTGTGAAAATTTGTAACTTGTTGAGTAAATGGAATTATTGAAACTGAAAACATCCCTTTTTCAGAATCAACAACTGTTAGACTAACTCCATTAACTGAAATTGAACCCTTAGGAACAGTGAAGCTACTTTTATCACTATCATATTCAAAAAAGTATCTCCATGAACCATTTTCATCAATTACTTTAACGCAACGAGCTATTTGGTCAACATGTCCTTGAACAATATGTCCGTCAAAGCGTCCATCCATCTTCATAGAACGTTCAACGTTAACTTCTGTTCCAACTTGCCAAGATGAAAGATTGGTTTTATCCATAGTCTCCTTCATTGCAGTTACAACATATTGATTTTTGTCATAATCCAACTTAACAACAGTCAAACAACAACCATCATGAGCCATAGATTGGTCAATTTTTAGTTCTTTAGCAAAATCTACTCCCAAAGTAAAATGGTAGTTTGTATTTTCTTGTTCAATAGCAACAACTTTTGCCATTTTTTCTATAATCCCTGTAAACATATATTTTTCTGTATTATTCTTTAAATTATTTTGTCTTATTTTTCTAAAAATAAACTTGACATACATAAAAATAAGTCAAGTATATTTTCAAATATCATTAGTTTATTTTTAATTATATAAGGGTTATTTTTGCATTAGCAAATTATCCTTATGGAATTGGTAAATCTTTTTGTAAAGATGAATTCTATCTTTTCCTCTAACATTATGCTCGTGATCAGGATAAAGGAAGAAATCCACTTGTTTATCCTTTTTAACTGCATTTCGCAAAAACTCAATACAATGTTGAGGAACAACAGTATTATCCTGATATCCTTGAATAATTAGTAGTTTTCCCTTTAAACTATCAATATGATTAATTAAACTTGCATTTTCATAACCTTTTGGATTATTTTGTGGTGTTCCCATATATCTTTCTCCATACATAACTTCATACCATTTCCAATCAATAACTGGTCCTCCAGCTGAAGCAGCTTTGAAAACATTTGGTTGTTTTAACATAAGAGAAATTGTCATAAAACCTCCATAGCTCCATCCATCAACTCCTATTCTTTCACTGTCAACATAAGGAAGAGTCTTTAAATAATTAACCCCTACCATTTGATCTTTCACTTCAATATCTCCACAATTATGCCAAATTGCACTTTCAAATGCATATCCTCTATTAGCTGAACCCCTATTATCCAAAGTCCAAACAATGAAACCTTGTTGAGCTAAGAACATAAAGAAATTATTTGCTCCTCCAAGCCATGAATTAGTTACTAATTGAGCATGAGGTCCTCCATAAACATAAACCAAAACAGGATATTTTTTATTTGGATCAAAGTTTTTAGGTTTAATCATTCTATAGTATAAATCAGTTCCATCATTAGCCTTAAGTGTAGAAATTTCAATAATTGGTTTATCTAAATCTTTCCAAGCATCTTCACTTTCATTCAAAACTCTAATTACTTTTCCTTTTTTATTTAATAATTGACTTTTGGATGGAGTATCATTGTAATTGGTGTAGGTGTCAATAAATAGAGTTCCTTTTGAATTGAACGCAACATTATGTGTTCCGCTACCAATAGAATATCTGGTAATCTTTCCACTCTTTAGACTTACTCCATAGAAGTTTTTTTCAATTGGAGAATCTTTAGTTGCATAGAAAAATACCTCATCAGCCTTATCATTAAATCCTTCAATTGATGTTACCATCCAATCACCTTTGGTTAGTTGCTTAATTAGATTACCATAATTATCATATAAATATATATGATTGAAGCCATCTCTTTCACTTAACCAAAGAAATTGATTTGAATTTGGAATAAATACCATTGGAGATTCTGGTTCAACATATTTTATGGCGGTTTCTTCAAAAAGTGTTATAAGTTTGTTTCCAGTGTTTGCATCATAGCTTTCAAACCAAAGATGATTTTGCAAACGGTTTAGTTTAGCAACATAAACTATTTTTCCATCTGGAGAAAAAGAAATATTAGTCAAATACATTTCTCTTTCTGGAGATGACTCATTTTCTCTTGTTTTTAAATAAATCGTTTTCTCTGTATTAACATCATAAACTCCAACCAAAACTTCATGTGATTTCTCTCCAGCCATAGGATATTTTATAGGAGTGTGCTTTGCAATTCTTTCTTGAGTATTAACTAAAGGATAGTCTGCAACCATTGATTGATCCATTCTATAGAAAGCAAGCTTTTGTCCATCCTTACTCCAAAACAAACCCTTTTCAATTCCAAATTCATTTCTATGAACAGCTTCTCCATAAACAATATCTCTTGAGCCATCATTAGTAATTTGTTTTATCCTTGAATCTATATTAACATAAAGGTTATCATCTCGTTTAAAGGCAATACTATTATTTTTTTCACTTACTTCTACAAAACCCCATTCCTTTTCAATTGAATATAATTTTTGGGTTGATTTGGTTTTAAGGTTATAAACATATTTTTCATTATTCTCAGTTGAATAAACAAACTCATTATCAGATATATATTTTATCCCCATAAAGATTGATGGTTTTGGACTAATATCTTCCAAGCGCAATGACTCTTTAGGTTCTTGCTTAAGGCTTCCAATCCAAAGAGTTTTCCCATCTTTTGTATAGGAATAAGAATCGCTCTTACCCATAAACTGAACGTCGTAAATCTCTTTTATGTAGTATTTTCTATTTTGAACATCCTCAATCTTTATCATTTTGCCTTGAGCAAATGAAAAACCAGATAGACTAATTAATAGTAGTAATAAACAAAATCTTCTTTTCATTTTTCTAATTATTCTTTATCAAATATATTCTAATTGTTATTGTACTTTTTCCAATTTCTAAATTTTAAATTCCAAACTCCAAAGAAAGCTTCCTTAAATATTTTCATACTCATTTTTGATTGTCCCAAAACTCTGTCTGCGAAAATAATTGGGACTTCTTCAAGTTTAAAACCAAGCTTATATGCAGTAAATTTCATTTCAATTTGAAAAGCATATCCAATAAACTTAACTTTTTCAAAATTCATCTTACTCAGTAATTCCCTTCTGTAACAAACAAAACCAGCAGTTGCGTCAGAAATTTGCATACCCAAAACAAAACGGACATAATAGGAAGCATAATAAGACATAATAACTCTACCTATAGGCCAATTGACAACAGAAATCTTCCCTCCAACATAACGAGAACCAATTGCAAGGTCTGCTCCATTACTGCAAGCTTTATGAAGTCGAATTAAATCTTGTGGGTTATGTGAGAAATCGGCATCCATTTCAAAGATGTAATTATAATCTTTATTTAATGCCCATTTAAATCCGTGTAAGTAGGCCGTTCCTAAACCCAATTTCCCTTTTCTTTGTTCAAGAAATAGTCTTTGAGGGAATTCTTTAGTTAGCTCCATTACAATTTGAGCTGTTCCATCGGGAGAACCATCATCAATAATTAATACATCAAAGTCTTTCTCTAAAGAAAACACCGTGCGAATAATATTCTCTATATTCTCTTTCTCGTTGTAGGTTGGGATTATTACTATACTATCAGACATCTGCGTTTGATTTTATTTTTAAAAAGGCAAATTTACATACTTTATCACAAAACTCCAAAAACTCAACTTTATTTTGGGTCAAGGAAAAATTTCTCTTTAACAACTTCTTTTCTTGGTACAAAAGGTATTAAACTCCCTTCAGAAGGCTTTCGCATTGGATTTTGAATAATTGTGCCCTTTGAGTCAATTAAAATAAAGGTTGGGAAAACAGCAACATTATAAGCTTTCAACAAATCCCAATTACCTCCAAAATGAGCAAAATCCCATTTATATCTTACTCCAACATTAGAATTTACTAAGAAATTAAACAAGGCATCCAAGCTATTATCACAAGCTATTGTTAGAAAATTAAAGTTATCTTTTAGTGTATCAACAAAACTATACATCATGTTCAACTCCCTAAGACATGAAGGTTCATGAAGCTTAACGAAACTCAGAATTAGAGGCTTACCCTTAAATTTATCTAAGGTTATATAGTTATTATGAATATCTTGCAATGAAAACTCTTTGGCATTGGAGCCATAATATGATTTTTGAGAAAAAAGCTCTAATAGATTCTTTGCAATTTTAATATGTTCCTTGAATTTGGTTTGATAAATAAAGTTCTCGAGCATGCTTACAATATTAAGACTATTATATTGGGTTGAGAAATAAGCTTCTTTCATTCCCCTAAGGAAAACTAATTCTCTAAAAACTTCATTCTTCAATAATGTATCAACCCCTAAAGAATCTATTAAAGAAAAGTAATTATTATTCTCAAACCAGCGAATAAGGTTTTGCTTGGTAATTACCTTGTTTCCTTCAGTAAAATAATGTCCATAAACAACTTCAAAACAATCCATATAACCTATATTGTCATAAAGTATAGGTTTATCATAGAAAAGTTGAGCCTTAAGCTTTTTGTCGTTTATTGTCTTTGAAGAAAATTCTATCTTACCAAGAGAATATTTTACATAATCATTAATGTAGTTGCTCTGTGCAGAATCAATTAATGAATAAACCATTAGTTTTAGAGAATCAACCTTCTTTTTATCTCTATAAAATAGAATTTCCTTTTTGTTATCAATTAAATAGTTTTCAATTGTTGTATCAATAGAATAAATAGTTCTATTAAGATTGTTATCAGTTGTATTTTCAATAATTATTGGTAGTTCAAATTTATAGAAAAGTGTATTAATTGAATCCTTAATATTAAAATCAAAAGGTAATAATCTCATATTGTAGGATGTTCCCTTTTGAGCAATAAATCCATAATCGAAGGTTTCAATCCTTATTTTCATAAAGGAAGTGTTTTCAATCAAAACAGAAAAATTAACCAAAGTATCTGTTTGATTTAGTTGCTTGCTTGCAATTTCTGTCTCCAAATTGGAAAGATTATCCATTATAGAAATTAGCTTAATAGTTTTCCCTCCAATATTTTCTCCCTTAAGCTCAATTCTTAAATTTTGAGCATTACTTACTATTGCAATAAAAAGAAAAAACAAGAAAGAAAAAACTTTTAAACCCCAATCCTTATTATTCATTTGATATTTATTTATTGATTATTCTTAAAGGTTATTTATTTAAAATGTAGTCCTTTAATTTATCTTCCCCCCAAATATTTTTCATAATCTCAACACTTTCCTCAACCTTTAAAGATCCTCTTTTTTCAAGATTACGCTGCATAAAAACACAATCGGTCATTTCAGCTCTATCGAAAGCGACATCTTCAGCCAATGCATGACAAGAAGGTGCTCCACAAACATTACAATCTGTGTGAGGAAGTTTTGATTCAATTTCCTTTATCCTTGTAAGCTTTTGGAAAGCAACGCTTCTATCCTCATCCAAAACCATCATACTTCTTGGTTTTATTTTACCAACATGAGAGTTTTGAGTTAAGTACTCCCTTTCGTTCATAATAGCTTTTCTTCTTGAAGTTTCTCCGTTGCGTTCTCTTTCAGCCAATTTCTTAGCTCTTTGCATCATTCTATCATTAATCAAGAACCTGTTTCCACATGTCAATATTCCTCCAGCACAACTCTCATCACATGCTCTAAGTTCCAAAAAGTCCAAATCTTCAATTTCATCATCCTCCACCCTTTCTAAGAACTCTATAACATTATGTATCTCATCAATGGCAAAGCTCTTCTTAAAATTATTCAAACGTCTTTCTCCATTGGTTAAAGAAAAGATAACACAATCGGAAGTAACATCATTATTTGCAGTAATATTCTTACTAAACTCTTTCTTTTGTTTGATTTCCTTCAAAACAATGTTATACATGGTGTCCATATTCAAAACTCCATCAACAGTTGAAACATCCTCTCCAACTGGAGATTTAGTTGCGGCAATCTTTGCTGCACATGGAGTTATGTAGAATATTCCTATATCTTCTGGATTAGCTCCTTCTTCAATTAGTTTCTTTCTAATATAAATTGCAGTAAAGTCAACGGGAGCTTTAATAGGTATAAGATTATCAACCAAAGCAGGAAACTTAACTTGAATTAGACGTACAATGGCCGGACAAAAGGTTGAAATAAGTGGTTTTTTGGTTTCATTCTCTCGAATATACTTATTTGAAAGGATGGAATGCAAAAAAGCCGAAGCCTCAACTTCAAAAACATGATTAAAACCAATTTCTGTTATTACTGAATAGACCTGCGAAGCCTTAATTTCTTCAGGAAACTGCCCCAAAAAGACTGAAGGCATCAAAACAACTCTATGTTTAAAATTGTAAATACTTTGGAAATCGTCCTCTGCAACATAAACCGCTCCAGAAGGACAAACCTTGTAGCATTCACCACAATCCACACATTTATTCTCATAAATTGTGGCTTTACCATTGCGAACTCTTATTGCCTCAGTTGGACAATTACGCATACAAAGAGTACATCCAAAGCAAATCTTATGGTCAATTCTTAAAGCATGATAGAAATAGTTTTCATTCATTGTTCAATAATCTTAAAAAATTAAGAGTTAAAATTAACAATCATCTTAATCTCAGTTCCAACTCCAATCTCTGTTTGAATATCTAACTCATCAACATTATTTTTTATATTTGGCAATCCCATTCCTGCTCCAAAACCCATTTCTCTAACCTTTGCTGAAGCAGTAGAAAAACCTTTCTCCATTGCTCGAGCAATATCAGGAATTCCTGGTCCTTTATCCTTAATCAAAACACAAATCTTTTCCTCGTCCAAATCAACATAAATTGTACCTCCATAAGCATGAGCAATAGCATTAACCTCTGCTTCATAAACTGCAACAACAATTTTCTTTATCTTTTGATTATCTATATTTAGTTGTTTTAAAGTTTTCTTAATTTCGCTTGAAGCCTTACCTGCATTAGCAAAATCGCCCTCAACAACTGTAAATTCATTATGCATCATATCCTACAAAAAAATTAATAAACAGGCTCAAGCCCATTTTCATATAGTACGCCAACAGTTTTAAACATTGAATACTTGCAAGAAATAATAATAATGTCATTCTCCAAAGCAAGCTCAATCATATCTTGTGAAACCTGTTTGTTTCTAACGAACAAAATTACAGAAATATTAGCCATTTCTGCAGTACGAATAGTTTGATTATTACATAATCCAGTTATAAGAATTAAGTGTTCTTCTTCCAAAGTCAAAACATCCGACATCAAATCGGAAGCAAAACCATGATTAATGCTATAATCCATATCCTCTCGCCCAACAACAACTTGGGCATCCAAAACCTTTACAATATCAGTAATTTTCATACAAACAGATAAATATTATATATTATTTAAGCCACAAAGATAGTAAAAAACTTTAAAGAATAAAGTTTGAGTCTTAAATATTGCTTTGTAGGATAAGAGGTGGTAAGAATATAAAAAAAGGTATTAAGAAAATCTATTCCACAGGAAATTTAGAAAATCCATAATCTACTACATCAAAATAGCCTGTTTCATGAAAATAATTAGCCATCTTTATAGCATCTCCTTTAGATTTCTTTGTTGCTCTAAGCTCAATCCACTTAGGCATAAAATCCATTTGCTCTATTATTTCTGTATTTGTTTCTAAAGCTACCTCATTTAATTTGCTCAAATCATTCTCATCAAAAACCTTAACATAGAAATTACTACCATAGCTATCTACACATAAATTGCCCATATCTTCCCAAATATAATTCTGACAATTATCAGTTTTCATACAATAGTGAGCATATACTATAAGGGTATATTTCTTTAACTCATAAATAATTTGACTAATCTCTTGGCAAGTTTTGTTTGAATTAAGCCTTATTGGGATTTCTATAAATGCATATTGAGGAAACTTATATATTTTATAATCATAGTTCTGATCAAAATAGAATTGAGATGAAATAAATTCTCTTATACTTTGTTCACTAAATGAGGTATCTATACCAAGAAGTATGTAATTGTTTGACATCTCTGGTAAATCTATTATGTCATCATAATAATACTTGTAATTAGGATAATTGCAAGGAACTTGAATAGCATTATTTCCATCATTTTCGCATCCAGCAAATAAAAAAACTGAAGCCATAAAAAGCAAAACAAGATTTCTCATTTTATAAAACTATTTAGTTAAACAACAATATATTTCAAAAAAATTGAAACTATTTTGCAAAGGAAAAGAATAAAAAAATAAAAACCAAATTATTGCAGTTAAAATATTCAAAATAAAGGATTACCGTTAGCTTTTTTAATAACATAAATTCAAATCAATGTTGAGTTAACTATTTAGATACTCTCGTAAAACAAAAATCAATTAAAAAAGTAGAAAATCCTTATTCCAATCTTATTAAACCTTACTTGAAACTATTTTTATAAGGAGTTAATCTCATTTCATGGCATGATGTTTTTAGAATCATGGCATGAATTACTCCATTTCATGGCATGAATTGACCAGAATCATGCCATGAAATCATAAGAATCATGGCATGATTCCGAGATTGAAATAGGATAAAAAAAGTTTTAAAGCTTATTTAAGCAGTTATTTACTTTGTTTTGATAGATTTAAACTTTAATTATTTTGTTTTATTTCAGAGATAATAAGGAGATTAAAGACAATAAGAACATTAATATCTTTAATGTCTCTAAGCTCCTTAGATTTTATAAATGAATTAAGAGGAAAAAGACTTATGAAACGTAAGTTGAAATTAGATAAGCCATAAAAAAAGGCCTAAGAAACTTTATTTGAATCTTAGGCCTTAAGGATTTATGTTTTTAAAATTCTAATTCATTGTTGGCAAGAAAGAGTATTTCTTTCCATATTGAAGATGTTGTTTTAGGAAGTCTGTTGGGTAGGTAATTTCAAACTTAATATATTTACCATCTTTGTCAGCAATTGGAGTTATTTCAGGATTTACAAAACCTCCATAAGGTTTAATGTTTAATTTCTTGTATCTATCAATAACTTCTTGGTGTAAAACTGGGTCGATATTAACAGCGTATTTTTCAATTAAATTCTTTCCTGCATCATAGTTTCCTGTAGATTTAATATCTTGAATTATTGCAAGCAATTCACCAAATATTTTTCTAACAGCATTATGATCTTTTATTTGAAAATAGGTTTTATTGTCTTTTTCAAACTTAACCACTGCTCCAATCTGTTCTCCTTGTTCGACCGTATAAGTAGAGATTAATTTGCGAGCTTGCATGTGAGCTTGGGTAACTGTTTTGCCAAATTCAATTCTTGCATATTGAGTAAGAAGTCCATTACGAAGATAACTATCATATTCTGCTTCTCCAACAGCAAGGTCAGGAATTAGTCCAATTTCAATCATATATGGATCCATCATATAATATAGTGCAAATAAATCAGCTCTTGCTTCTTCTAATGAAGATGAATAGTCAGCCAATGCACCTGCTGAAGTGTTAGGAAGAAGTTGTCCTGAACCATGTCCTAAACATTCGTGAAGGTCAGTGTGTAAATCGCCAGCAATTGAGCCAAATTTCTTTGCTTTTTCAATTTCCTCTTCACTTGCAGCAAACTCTTGTATAGCTCCTTTTGGAGATTCTAACGCAGCTCTATCATAAGCTGAGGTCAAATTAGCAATTGTTACTGATTTGCTCCCAAATTCTTTTCTAATCCAATCAGCATTTGGAAGATTAATTCCAATTGGTGGAGTTGGGAAACAATCACCTCCAAGCATAACAGCATTAATTACTTTTGCACTTACTCCCTTAACTTCTTTCTTTTTGTATTGTTTGGCAACAGGTGAATTATCTTCAAACCATTGTGCATTTGCGCTAATAAGTTCTGTTCTTTTGGTTGCTTCCAAGTCTTTGAAGTTAACAACAGCTTCCCATGTAGCCTTCATTCCCAATGGGTCGCCATAGTCTTCAATAAAGCCATTAACATAATCGCATTGTGATTCAATGTCAGAAACCCATTTAACATTATATTTATCCCAAATTTCCAAATCTCCAGTTTTGTAGTATTCAATTAAAAGATTTGTGTATTCTCTTTGAGCATCATTTTCTGCAACTTTATTTGCTTTTTCAAGCCAATAGATAATTTCCTTAATGGCATCTGAATATAATCCGTCAAGCTTATAAACTTTCTCAACAACTTGATTATTTTCCTTTACCACTTTGGAATTTAAACCAAAAGAAAGAGGACGTTCTTTGTCTGGACTTTGTTTTTTCTTGTAAAATTCTTCAACCTCTTTGCGAGTTACTCCTTCATAGAAATTAACAGCTGAAGATGCAACTATATCTTTTGACTTATCATTTTCTTTCCTATAAGGAGCAATGTTTTTATTGAAGATAATATCACTCACTCTTGCAAAGAAAGCGTCAACCTTTTCTCCTTTATTTGTTGGGAAATTCTTTTGGCTTGATTGTTTCAAAAGAGTTGAGAAATAGTTTTTGGAGAAAGCAGGCATAATTTTGTCTTCAGCATAGTGATGATGAATACCATTAGAGAAGAATACTCTTTTTGCATAAACCAAAAAGTCTTCCCATTCTTTGCCTTGTTTTTTCCCATTATAAGAAGAAAGAATATTTTCAAGAGTTCTTCTTACAGTTAAATTGTATTTATAGTTTTGATCCCACAATATATCTCTTCCACTATTTGCTGCTTGAGAAAGATAGTAAAGATATTCTTGTTGCTTCAAACTTAGATTGTCCCATGATGGAACTTGGTAACGCATAACTTTAATATCAGCGAATTCATCAATTACATACTTAAATTGTTCTTTGTCTTTAGTTTTGTTTTGTGCCTTAATTCCTTCAGGCATTACAAGTAAACATGATAAAAGGGCTGAAATCATAATCAACTTTTTCATATTGTATTCAATTAATTTGTTTTATTTGGAAGCAAAATTACTAATAAAAGATTAAATCTTTGTATTTTTGTTGCTTTAATTGTAAAGTTTTGCTGTGAAGAAACTTGATATACTTATAATAAAATCATTTTTAGGTCCCCTTTTACTTACATTTTCCATATCGGAATTTGTTCTGCTTCTTCAATTCATATGGAAGATTTTAGAAAAAATGATTGGTAAAGGCTTAGACACATTAGTTATCTTGCAATTGTTTTGGTACATTTTAGTTACGTTGGTTCCAATGGCATTACCCTTAGCTATTTTGTTAGCTTCCATAATGACACTTGGTAATTTTGGAGAACGCTATGAACTAGTGGCGATGAAGTCAGCAGGTATTTCTCTTTGGAGAATTCTTCGACCAATGATAGCTGTTGTTTCTTTACTTTCTGTTTTTGCATTCTTTTTCTCTAATAACTTTATGCCCATTGCGGAAAAGAAAATGAGAACATTAATGTATGAGATTAATACTAAAAAGCCTACTGTTAATATTCGTCCTAATGAATTTTATGCCGATATTGAACAATACATTATTAGAATTGGAGCAAAGGATAAGGACGGAAAAAATTTGAGTGACGTTGTGATTTATGATCATAGCAAGAGTTTGGGAAATATTAGCATTACTGCAGCAAAGAAAGGACAAATGTATACTGAAGATAATGGAAATACACTTGTTTTCAATTTAATTGATGGATATACTTATGATGAAAGTGTGGATGAAAATTCTTTTGACACTCGTCCTTTAATTAGACTTAACTTTAAAGAGCAATTAATTAGATTTGATGTTTCAGATTTTGCTTTTAAGGAAACCGAAGAAGACAGATATTCCAACCACTACAAAATGCTCAATATTCTTCAATTAAATAAGAATATTAATGAACTAAGAAAAGAAAATTCTGATTTTAATCTATCCATTATACGAGGAATTAAAAATCAAATTACAACTCCAATTATTAGAGATTCAAATATTTTGAAGATAGATTCATTATATAATTTCTCATTCCAAAAGGACTATTCATCACTCACAAAAGAAGATAGACAAAAGGTAATTGAACAAGCTTCACAAAGGGCAACTTATCTTAAAAGTGATTTGAAGATGTTGGACTCAAAACGAAATGGTGATAGTGAATTAATAATTAGACACAGAAACGAACTCCATAGAAAATTTACTCTTTCAGCAGCATGCTTAAT
>DHDW01000049.1:15741-37737 GCA_002399565.1 Bacteroidales bacterium UBA4866
TTTCGGTTTTGAGTTTTATTTTATATTATGTTGTAGGAATGATTGGAGAAAAAGCTTCTGTTGAAGGCGCTGTTTCTTCATTTTTAGGTATGTGGAGTTCAACATTGGTTTTCTTGCCAATAGGTCTTTTCCTTACAATTAAAGCCACATCCGATTCTTCACTTTTGAATTCAGAAAGTTGGATTAAGGGCTTAAACAAGATTAGAAATTTATTAACTGGACATAAATTTGAAAATAAATAATGAAGATTTTACAGCTTTGCTATAAACCTCCTTTCCCTGTTGTTGACGGTGGTTCAATGGGAATGCATACTTTAACGATGGGACTTTTGAATAATGAACATAAGGTGAAGGTTCTTGCTTTTAACACTTTCAAGCATCCAGTTAAAATTTCAGAGCTTCCAAAAGAATATATTGAAAAGACTCAGTTTGAAACCATATTTGTCAATCTAAAGCTTAATATATTTGATGCTCTTTGTAGTTTTATAAAAAATGAAAGCTATCATGTTAAGCGTTTCTATTGCCCAGAAATGGAAGGAAGGCTTGACTCTCTTTTAAAAGAGGAAGAGTTTGATGTTATTCAACTTGAAAGTATTTTTCTTTCTCACTATATTTCTATTATAAGAAAAAACTCTAAAGCAAAGATTGTTCTTAGAGCTCCTAATATAGAACATTTAATTTGGGAAAAAACTGCTCAAAGTACAAAGAATCCTTTAAAGAAAATATACCTCAACCAATTGGCTTATAGTCTTAAAAAGTATGAGCTTGAAATGGTTAATCACTACGATGGAGTTTATCCTGTTACTAAGGTTGATGCTAATTATTTTATTGAGAATGGATGCAAAGTTCCTTGCAAGAATGTTCCTGTAGGGATTGAAACACCAGACTTTATTGATAAGGACATTGAAGAAAAGGATAGTTTATTCCATATTGGCTCCATGAATTGGATTCCTAACCAACAAGCAATTGAATGGTTTTTGGATAATGTTTGGGATATTGTACATGAAAAGCTTCCTAATATTAAAGCTTATTTTGCAGGGAGAGCAATGCCTCAATGGCTTTTGAATTTAAACAGAGAAGGAGTTGTTATTTATGGAGAAGTTCCTGATAGTGCAAGGTTTATTTGTTCTAAAGAAATTATGATTGTACCTTTGCTTTCTGGAAGTGGAATAAGAATTAAAATTCTTGAGGCAATGTCGCTTAGGAAATGTATAATTGCAACTTCTCAAGCTGCTGAAGGTATTTTATATGAAAATAATGTAAATATTGTAATTGCCAACACTCCAGAAGAATTTGCAGAAAGCATTTATAAATGTGTTACAGACAAGGAGTTTTCTCATAATATTGCTCAAAATGCAGAGAAACTAATTAGTGAAAAATATAATATTAATGCAATTGCAAGAGAATTGGTTGATTTATATGGTCAAATAGAAGTTAAGTAAATTAACCGCAAATCAAATACTAATCATTAAAAGCTGTTATTAATGAAGATATTAGTTGTCCTATCACGTATTCCCTACCCTTTAGACAAGGGAGATAAGCTTAGAGCATTTTATCAAATTAAAGAACTTGCTAAGAACAATGATGTATATTTATTTTGTTTAAACAATTCAGCAATCAACCCTAAAGCTGAAACCATTCTCTTGTCTTTCGTTAAGAAAATATGTATTGGTCAATTTAATAAATTTGATTCCATTTTGGGGATGACCAAATCATTGTATGATGGCACTCCTTTTCAAACTGGTTATTTCTCTCACAAGAAAAACATTAAAAAGTTCAATTCCTTCTGCAAAAAAGTTAATCCTGATGTTGTATATTATCAATTTGTAAGAACAGCTAAATATTCAAATATTAATTTACCTAAAGTATTAGACTTCCAAGATGCTCTTTCAACCAATATGAAACGAAGAGCTTCCAAAAGTAGTTTTTTACTGAAATGCTTATTCAACATTGAAGCAAAAAGACTTCAAAAATATGAAGCCAAGATGTTTGATGTCTTCAATAAGCTCACAATTATTGTTCAGACAGATAAGAAAGAAATCAAACACCCTTCTCAAGATGAAATTACTGTTATTTCAAATGGAGTTGATGATTCCTATTTCAACTATAAAAGCAATAAAAATAAGGAATTCGATATAATATTTTCAGGAGGCATGTCCTATGCCCCTAATTCTGTTGCAGCAATATTTCTTGCCACAGAAATTATGCCTTTAGTTTGGGAGAAACTACCCAATACTAAATTAGTAATTGCTGGAGCTAACCCAACTTCTTCAGTTCAAAGCCTAAATTCTGAGAATATTAAAGTAACTGGTTGGGTTGAGGATATGAAAGAATATTATGCCAAGAGTAAGATATTTGTTGCACCAATGCAAATAGGAACTGGTCTTCAGAACAAACTCCTTGAAGCAATGGCAATGAACCTTCCTTGCATAAGTTCACCTCTTGCTAACGAAGCTTTGGGAGCCACTCATAATGAGAATATACTTATTGCCTCCTCTCCAAAAAAATATGCCGATTCAATCATCAATCTATTACAAAACCCTTCCCTTGCAGACCAGATAGCTCAAAAAGGCAATAATTTTGTAAGAGAAAACTACCGCTGGGAAACCTACGGCAGTCAATTAGAAAGCATATTAAAACAAGTTGCAGGAAAAGAATAATTATGTATAAGAAATCCAAAGAAGTAGATATTTATATTAATAGTTTTGATGGAGATGTTAAGGCTAAGCTGATTGAGATTAGGGAGTTGATTATTGAAAATGCTCCTTTATCTATTGAATGTATTAGCTATCAAATGCCAACCTATAAGGGAAATGGACCTATAGTTTATTTTGGAGGATTTAAAAATCATGTTAGTCTTTTCCCAACATCTAATGGTATTGAAACTTTTGAAGAAGAATTAAAAGAATATAAACATTCAAAAGGAACAATTCAATTTCCAATTTCCAAACCACTTCCAATAGATTTAATTAGAAGAATCGTCTTGTTTAGAGTTAAAGAAGATTTAGAAAAAGGAGCATTAAGTTGTTTCTCAAAGAAAAAGAAACTCCAATAACACAATAATAAACATTTTTTATAAGGATATTTTGCCCAAGATAACTATCCAAAACTCTCACGATAACTATACGAGACACAAAAATAGCCTATTTTTGAATAGAAATAGCCTATTTCCAACCAAGAATAGCCTATTTTTTATTGGGAATAGCCTATTTTCGAATGTGAGATAACTATCTGCAAAGAACAAGATAACTATCTCAAAAGCTCACGATAACTATACAAAACTTAAAAAGTCGCACTTTTCAACCTAAAACATCGCACTTTCTAATCAAAAAGTCGCACTTTTTTAATCCGAGATAACTATCGCAGAGTCGCCAGATAACTATCTTGGGAAAACGAGATAGTTATCGGAAATGAAAATAACATTATATAAACAAGAAGAAATAAAACAAAAAAGGACGCCGAGCTTATGCAAGACGTCCTTCTGTTTATAAGATAAACTGGGTTAGGTTTATGAACGGTATTCGTTTAGAATATCCTTAACTCCGTCTGGAGTTAAACGTCCGTAAACTTTTTCTCCAATAAGTACCACTGGAGCTAATCCACAAGCACCTACACAACGAAGACAATTCAATGAGAATTTTCCATCTGGAGTTGTTTCGCCAACGCCAATTTTCAATTCTCTTTTAAATTCATCCAACACTTTTTCTGCACCACGAACATAGCAAGCTGTTCCCATACATACTGAAATTGGAAATTCTCCTTTTGGGGTCATTGTGAAGAAAGAGTAGAAGGTTACAATTCCGTATATTTGTGCAACTGAAACATTAAGTTCTTGTGCTATTACTTCTTGTACTTCTGCTGGTAAATAACCAAACTCTCCTTGTACTTTATGAAGGACATTAATTGCTTCACCTGGCTTGTTGCCAAAGCTCGCACAAATTTCCTTTATCTTGTTTATTTTGCTTTCTGCTAATTTTACCTTTGCCATAGTTGTTATGTTTTTATCCTTCTATTTCTATATGTTTTGATTTATCAAAATAGTGAGTGTGAAGCAAATGATGTGAAATTTCTCCACAAGGTGTTCCCAACCACTCTTTGTATAGGGCTTGAATGTATGGGTTTTCGTGTGATTTACGAATTGGTTTTCCTGCATCCTCACGATAAATTGCTTCTTGACGTTTTCTGATTATGTCAAAATTACCATGATGGAATGGTTGACCTGCTCCTCCAATACATCCTCCTGGACATGCCATAACTTCTATTGCATGGAATCCTGAATTACCATTTTTAACTTCGTCTAATAGTTGACGAGCATTTGATAATCCATGTGCAATTCCAATTTTTATTGGTGTTCCGTTAAAGTCAACTGTAGCTTCTCTAACTCCTTCCAAACCTCTTAATTCTGTAAAGTCAACCTTTTCAAGTTTTTTTCCAGTGAATAGTTCGTAAGCTGTACGAGTTGCTGCTTCAATAACTCCTCCTGTTGCTCCAAAAATAACTCCTGCTCCTGTTGATTCTCCAAGTGGATTGTCAAAGTCTTCAATTGGAAGTGTTTTGAAGTCTATGTTGAATTGACGGATAAGTTCTGCTAATTCACGAGTTGTTAATGAGTAGTCAACATCTGGATTTCCATTTTCTTTAAACTCATCTCTTTGGCTTTCAAATTTCTTAGCAACGCAAGGCATAATTGAAACAACAACCATATCTTCACGTTTAATTCCAAGTTTTGTTGTTAAGTAGTTCTTTGCAACAGCTCCAAACATTTGTTGTGGACTCTTTGCTGTTGAAGGAACGTCTAACATATCTGGATAATTTGTTTCAAAGAAGTTTACCCAACCTGGACAACAAGATGTTAAGATAGGTAATTTAACATTTTTATCTCCCTTTGTGAACTTATCAATACGAGTAAGAAGTTCAGTTCCTTCTTCCATAATGGTAAGGTCAGCTGCAAAGTCTGTATCAAAAATATAGTCAAATCCAATTCTTCTTAAAGCAGCTGCCATTTGTCCAGTAACAATGCTACCTGGTTCCATTCCAAACTCTTCTCCTAATGCAACACGCACTGCAGGAGCTGTTTGAACAACAACTGTTTTCTTAGGGTCAGATATTGCTGTTATGACTTGACGTGTTTGGTCAACTTCGCTAAGTGCTCCAACTGGACAAGCCATAATACATTGACCGCAATACGTACAAGGACTCTTAACAAGGTCTTGTTCAAATGCAGGAGCAACAACTGCTTGGAATCCTCTGTTTACTGCTGAAAGAGCTCCAACTGTTTGCCATACGTTACAAACAGTTTCGCATCTACGACACATAACACATTTATCAACATCACGAATAATTGCTGGAGATAAATCTTTTCTGTAAGTTGATTGTTCTCCTTGGAAAGGAATTTCTCTTACTCCTAAACGTTGAGCTAAAGATTGTAGTTCACATTTTCCGTTCTTAGGACAAATCAAACAATCTGCAGGGTGGTCAGAAAGGATTAGTTCCAAAACTGTTCTACGAGCATTAACAACTCTTAAAGAACAAGTATGAATAACCATTCCTTCAGCAACTTCTGTTGCACAAGCAGGAGCTAAATTCTTTCTTCCTTCAATCTCTACTACACAAATACGACATCCTCCTGGACGATTTTCTAATTTAACACCATCCAATTCGTAATAACATAGAGTAGGTATCTCAATGCCTGCTGCACGTGCCGCTTTCAATACAGTTTGACCTTTCTCAACCTGCAACGACTTATTATCTATTATTATGTTTATTTTTTCCATTTCTTTTTCTTAACATTTTTTGAGGTTAACAAATGCTAATTGCATTGAATTTACATTTCTCAATACATGCTCCGCACTTAATACATAACTCTGTATTGATAAAGTGAGGCATTTTCTTTTCGCCAGAGATTGCATTAACAGGACAATTTCTTGCACAAGCAGTACATCCAACGCATTGTTCTTGATCAACAACATATTGCATCAATGATTTACAAACTCCTGCCTTACATTTTTTGTCTTTAATGTGTTCTACGTATTCATCATAGAAGTTTTCAATGGTAGAAAGAACTGGATTTGGAGATGTTTGTCCTAATCCACAAAGAGAAGCATCTTTAATAACTCTTCCAAGATTAGTTAGATTATCTAAGTCTTCCATTGTTCCATTACCCTTAGTTATCTTTTCTAAGATTTCATGTAAACGTTTGTTCCCAATACGGCATGGACTACATTTTCCGCAAGATTCTTCAACAGTAAATTCTAAGTAGAACTTAGCAATTGCAACCATACAAGAAGTTTCATCCATAACAACCATACCTCCTGAACCCATCATTGAGCCAGCAGCAATAAGGTTATCATAATCAATTGGTGTATCTAAGTGTTTTGTTGTTAAACAACCTCCTGAAGGACCTCCTGTTTGAACTGCTTTAAATTCTCTTCCTCCCTTGATGCCTCCACCAATTTCGTAGATAATTTCTCTTAAAGTAATTCCCATTGGAACTTCAATAAGTCCAACGTTGTTGATTTGACCAGCAAGAGCAAAAACCTTAGTTCCTTTACTCTTTTCTGTTCCTATTTGGTTAAACCAATTAGCTCCTTTTGTAATAATGATTGGAATATTTGCATAAGTTTCAACATTATTTACGTTGGTTGGTTTTTTGTTATATCCTGATTGAGCAGGGAATGGTGGTTTGAAAGTTGGTTCTCCACGTTGTCCTTCCATTGAGTGAATAAGAGCTGTTTCTTCTCCACAAACAAAAGCTCCTGCTCCGTAACGCAATTCAATATCAAAATTAAATCCTGAACCCAAAATGTCTTCTCCTAAAAGACCATATTCGTGAGCTTGATCAATTGCTACTAAAAGACGGTTAATTGCAAGTGGATATTCTGCACGGATGTAGATAACCCCTTTTGTTGCACCAATAGCAAATCCATTAATTGCCATTGCTTCCAAAACTGTGTGAGGGTCGCCTTCCAAAATAGAACGGTCCATAAATGCACCTGGGTCTCCTTCGTCAGCATTACAAACTACATATTTTTGATCTGCATGATTTTTTGAAGCAATTTCCCATTTCAATCCTGTTGGGAAACCACCACCTCCACGACCACGAAGACCAGAAAGCTTAATTTCGTTAATAACTTGTTCAGGTGTCATTTCTCCTAAACATTTTGCCAAAGCAGAGTAACCATCAGCTCCAATATACTCTTCAATATTTTGAGGATCTATATATCCACAGTTACGTAAAGCAATACGCATTTGTTTTTTATAGAATCCCATATGTTTTGAATCTGCAACGTGTTGTTTGTTTTCAGGGTCAGTGTAAAGTAAACGAGTTACTTTTCTTCCCTTAATAACATGTTCCATAATAATTTCAGTTGCATCTTCTGGTTTAACTTCCGTATAGAAAGTATTATCAGGCATAACCTTAACAATTGGACCCTTTTCGCAAAAGCCGAAACATCCTGTTAAGATAACCTGAACTTCATTTTCTAAACCATTGTCCTTAAGAGAGCTCGTTAAGTTTTGAGCTATCTCTTGGCTCCTTGATGCATTACAGCCCGTACCTCCACAGACCAATAAGTGCATTTTGAATTTAGCCATATATTTTTCCTCCTAAAAGTTGAATAAATTTGTTAGGTATTAATTATTAATTTTTTCGTAATTTACTGGAATAATTCCTTCCACCAATTCACCATCTTTAATATACTTATCGATGATTTCATCAGCTTTTTTAAGATCTACATAGCCAAAAACAATTGGCTCTTTACCTGGTAGAGTTACTTCAATTGTTGGTTCTGCATGACAATATCCCATACATCCAGTTTGAGTAAAGACAACATCCATTCCTCTCTTTTCTGTTTCAGACATCATATAGTCCATAACATTTTTTGCTCCAGCTGCAATTCCACAAGTAGCCATTGCAATTTTAACCTGAACTAAGCCTTCGGCTGTTCCTTTAGCACGCGTATCAATTTTTTCTTGAACGCTTTGCTTCATAGCTTTTAAGTCAGCTAACGATTTGATTTTAGTCATATTAATTATTCTCCTTATTTTGATTTATAACGAATTTGTTCTCTACCAAATAATGAAATTATAGCTTGAATTTCAATTTGCAAAGATATATTATATTTCTCAAATGCTCAAACAATTAGATGAAAAAATAAAAAATAAAAAACTCTGTCTCTAATTGTCAGACTACTTATAGCAGGAACCACATTAAATTGGCAAAAAACAAAAGAATAATTGGAAATTATTTTGCAAACAATAGTTCTCTATATTTTGGCAATGGCCATATTTCATTATCAATCTCCATTTCCAAATTATCAACACATTCTCTTATTGTTTCTAAATATGGCTTAACATTATTGGAATAAGCAAAAGCTTTTTCTTGCATATTTGTTATCCTATTTGCAATTTTCCTTTCATTGGTCATTTCCTTAACTTGCAATTTTATCTCCGAAACATATTTAGATATTTCTTTAACCAATTGCTTTCTTGCAAAAGACAATTCTTCATATTCTTCCTTCCCGAATATTTGTTTTAGTCCAATTAGGTTTTCAAGCAAACGATTTTGATAAGTAACTGCAATAGGCACTATATGATTAATGGTCAAATCTCCCAAAACCCTACTTTCAATCTGTATTTTCTTCACAAACTTCTCCAGCTCAACCTCAATCCTACTCTTTAACTCTGTTTCATTAAATACTCCCTCTCCAATAAATACTTCTTTAGCTGATTCTGATTCATATTTCAATAATGCCTCTGGCACAGATTCAATATTTGTTAAACCTCTTTTCTTTGCTTCCTTTGACCAATTATCAGAATATCCATCTCCCTCAAAACAAATTGGTTTGGATTCTTTTATCATTTTCTTAAGCACCTTAAAAATTGCTTCATCCTTACCAACTCCCTTATCCATCAACAAATCAACATCCTTCTTAAATTGATTTAATTGATGAGCCATAGCAGCATTGATTGCAATCATTGGAGCAGCACAATTGGATGAAGAGCCTGCTGCACGAAACTCAAATCTATTACCTGTAAAGGCAAAAGGCGATGTTCTATTCCTATCAGTATTATCCAATAAGATTTCTGGAATACGTCCAATACCTAACTTTAAAGCAGTCTTTTGCTCAGCTGTCATTTTCTTTTCACCAACTTTCTCTTCTAAGGATTCCAACATATTGGTTAAATATTTTCCCAAGAAAACCGAAAGAATCAATGGAGGAGCCTCATTTGCTCCCAATCTATAGGAATTGGATGCACTAACTATTGAAGCCCTTAAAATATCTTGATTCTTATACACCATCATTACAGTATTGACAATAAAAGTAAGAAACAGCATATTTGCTTTTGGGTTCTTTCCTGGTGCAAAAAGATTTACTCCAGTATCTGTTTGCAAAGACCAGTTATTATGTTTCCCTGAGCCATTAATTCCACTAAAAGGTTTTTCGTGGAAAAGAACATTAAAATTATGTTTATTGGCAATCCTTTTCATCAAATCCATCACCAATTGATTATGATCGTTTGATAAGTTAGCATCTTCAAAGATTGGAGCTAATTCAAATTGATTGGGAGCAACCTCATTATGACAGGTTTTGATAGGAATACCTAGTTTATGACACTCAATTTCCAAATCCTTCATAAAACATATTACCCTTTGAGGTATTGAACCAAAATAATGATCATCCAATTGTTGATCCTTTGCAGAAGAATGCCCCATAAGTGTTCTTCCTGTCAAACAAAGATCAGGTCTTGCATTATATAAAGCACTATCAACCAAAAAATATTCTTGCTCCCATCCCAAATTAACAGAAATCTTATTAATATTCTTATCAAACAATCTTGCTACCTCAGTTGCAGCCTTATCAACAGCATTCAGAGCTTTCAAAAGAGGAGTTTTGTAGTCAAGAGCATCACCTGTATAGGAGACAAAAATTGTTGGGATACAAAGCGTTTCATCCACAATAAAGGCAGGAGAAGAAACATCCCAAGCAGTATATCCTCGTGCCTCAAAAGTATTTCTTATCCCACCATTAGGAAAAGAAGAAGCATCAGGTTCCTGTTGCACTAACAACTTCCCTGAAAACCTTTCAATAACATCTCCCTGACTACTAAAATCTATAAAGCCATCATGCTTCTCAGCAGTACCATCAGTTAAGGGCTGAAACCAATGAGTATAGTGAGTTACACCAAAGCCCTTAGCCCAACTCCTCATTGCATTAGCAATTAAATCGGCCTTATCTCTCGAAATAGGTTTACCATTTTCCGATGCTTCAACAACAGCCGTATAAGCCTCTTTAGGCAAATATTCCTGCATAGTTTTCTTATCAAAAACCAAAGAAGAATAATAATCTGAAAGGTTTTTAGAAGGTAAATTAACTTCAATAGGCTTACGATTCATAAGCTCTTTAAGTGCAAAAAAACGCATTTTTGACATATGGGTATAAAATTATAGGGTTTGTTTTGCAAAAATACTATTTTTTCGATATCACCCCCCTATTTTAAGAGAGTATTTTCAAATATTAATACACTTTTTTCAGGATACCCCCTTAAAAATATAGACCAGCACTTAAAAAACTACATTATAATAATCTCATTTTTTTCGAAGAAAATGAATTTCAATATTCAAAGTTTCTAAAAAAATTACATTATTAATTAAAGCATCAACACCCTAAAATCAAAGAAACTCAATCACCATATCTTTGATATTAGAATTGCATTATAGTTATAACGCATATTGCATTATAGTTATAACGTGATATGCATTATAGTTATAACGCATATTGCATTATAACTGTAATGCTATCCACAAATCGCCGATTTACTACCACCAAATCGCCGATTCTATATTACTAAATCGCCAATTCTATATCACCAAATCGCCAATTCACCACCACCAAATTAGTTATTTCCATCATCACTATTGCAATAAAGAGAATATTAAAACGTTAGAAATTAAGTTGAAAATAATAATTCTTTACCTTAAAAATTAAATGTTATGACAATGCTTGTTATTCGTGTTTTGCGTAAAATTTCAGTAGGACCCAATAAAGGAATGAAATTTTTACTTCGCCCCAAAAGGAGAAAAACCATTGGATTTGAGGAGTTGGCAAAAAGAATTCAAGCCCATTGCTCACTAACAAAAGCCGATGCCTATGCTGCCATGTTGCAGATGGAGGAAGAAATTTTTGCAGAACTTATGGAAGGAAATTCAGTAAAACTTGGTTCACTTGGAACCCTTACTCCAGTGTTTAATGCTAAGGCTGTGAGCACCTTAGAGGAAGCTAACGAGAAAACAATCACTCGAAAATTCTTACGATTCACAGCTTCCGAAAAGATAAGAAAAGCCATTAAGAATATCCCCGTTGAACTTGACAAGACCGACCAAATCAAAGGACTGCAACCAAGTTCTAACAGATAATTGTTTGCAAAAAAGGTTCTTGTTTGTTTGCAATTAAAAGAAAGATGCAGAAGATTATACCTATTTATTAAATGATATTATAAGATTATCAAACAAAGAATTTGACAAATTGCCAAAAACAATAACAACAATTGAAACTTAATTTCTTTATTTCTTATGGTTAAAAAAGACAATAAAACAGACAATAAAATCATAATAGCGTTAAATAAAACAAAAGTAAATTTACTGTAATATGCCCAACCTCCCTTATCAACCACTTCTGAACCAAAAGGATAATCTTCAGGATTTAAACAGAAATTAATCAAATCTAAACTACATAATACAAGTATAAAACCAACAATTAACAATATAAAAACTTTTATCGCTATTTGGATTCCTTTCATATTTATTGCAATTATTATTTTACTTTTTCTTTTCTTTCAGAGTACAAAGGTAAGAAATTATTTTACAAATAAGTTAAATATCCACTTAAAAGAATAAAATATTGAAAACAAAAAGAGCATAATTGAAAATTCAACTACGCTCTTTCTATTATTTATAGATAAAAAGTTTTTATGCTTTCCCCATTGGATTCATTTGATATGGAATAGCTTGATCAGGTTCTGTAATTACTCCATTTTGTTGCTCGTACTTATCAATATTCTCTTTCAATGCATAAAGAAATCTCTTTGCATGTTGAGGAGAAAGTATTGCACGAGAGCGAACTTGTGCCTTTGGAACGCCTGGCAAAACTTGAATGAAATCAATAATAAACTCTGTTGAGGAATGAGTTATTAGTTGTAGGTTAGTGTAAATTCCTGGTGCTACTTCAACAGGTAATTCGATGTCCATTTTTTGTTCTTTATTTTCCATTTCAATCTTGTTTATTATCTATTCTTCTTTTGCTTTTCTTCCTCTTTTTGAAGGGGCATTTTGTGCAATTAGTTCTTCCAATTGTTGTTTGTTGGCAACGAAAGCACTTCTATATTCTTTCAAACCTGTTCCTGCTGGAATTAAATGTCCAACTAAAACGTTTTCTTTCAAACCTAACAGGTCATCTTGTTTAGCATTGATTGCTGCATCGGTAAGAACTTTTGTTGTTTCTTGGAATGAAGCTGCTGACAAATAACTCTTAGTTTGTAGAGAGGCTCTCGTTATACCTTGAAGAATTTGACGTGCTGTTGCTGGTTGTGCATCACGTGCAACTATTTGAGCTTTATCCTTACGTTTTAGGGAAGAATTTTCATCTCTTAGTTTTCTTGCACTTATGATTTGTCCATTAACATACAATTCGCTATCTCCTTGGTCTTCGATAACCTTCATGCCAAATATATTATCATTTTGTTCGTTGAAGTCAAGCTTGTTTGCAATTTCTCCTTCAAGGAAATTTGTATCGCCTGGATCATCAATTTCAACTTTACGCATCATTTGACGTACAATTACTTCAAAGTGCTTATCATTAATTTTTACCCCTTGTAAACGGTAAACTTCTTGAACTTCATTAACAATATATTCTTGAACTCTCATTGGTCCTTTTACGGCAAGAATATCTGCTGGTGTGATTGCTCCTTCGCAAAGTGGAGCTCCTGCTTTCACAAAGTCATTTTCTTGTGCAAGAATTTGCTTTGAAGTAGAAACAAGATAATTACGTGTTTCTCCAGTTTTGCTTGTGATTACAATTTCACGATTTCCTCTCTTAAGTTTTTTATTGAATGAAACAACCCCATCAATTTCTGCAACAACTGCAGGGTCAGAAGGGTTTCTTGCTTCAAACAATTCTGTTACTCTTGGAAGACCTCCAGTGATATCTCCTGCTTTTCCAAATGAACGAGGGATTTTAACTAAGGTGTCTCCTGCCTTAAGCTTTTGTCCATCTTCAACCATTAAGTGAGCTCCAACTGGAATATCGTATACCTTAAGTATTTCTCCAGTTGAATTAACTATACATATTGCTGGATTTTTAGCTTTTTGACGAGATTCAATAATTACTTTATCTTGAAGTCCTGTTTGGTCATCGGATTCAACTCTAAAGGTAATACCTTCAATAATACTTTCATATGACACCTTTCCTGTAACTTCTGTAATAATAACTGCATTATATGGATCCCATTCAACAATCAAATCGCCTTTCTTAACTTGAGTTTTGCTGCTATAATATAGTTTTGCTCCATAAGGAATATATCCTGAAGCTAATATTGAATCAGTATTTTCATCAATTATTCTATATTCAGCAGAACGTCCAATAACAACTTGACAATCTTCTTTATCTGGAGATTTATAATCAACTGAACGCAACTCATCAATTATTAGTAAACCATCATATTTAGCAATAATTCTTGAGCTTGTTCCGATATTTCCTCCAGCAACCCCCCCAACGTGGAAGGTACGAAGTGTTAACTGTGTTCCTGGTTCTCCAATTGATTGTGCGGCAATAACTCCAACAGCTTCTCCCTTTTGAACCATTCTTCCGTAAGCTAAGTTACGTCCATAACATTTTGCACAAACTCCATGTTTAGATTCACAAGTTAATACTGAACGAATTTCTACCTCTTCAATAGGAGAATCTTCAATTTCTCTACAGATTTCTTCTGTTAGTTCCTCTCCTGCACGAGCAATTATTTTTCCTGTTTGAGGATGAACAATGTCATGAAGAGTTACTCTACCTAAAATTCTATCGTAAAGAGTTTGAACAATTTCTTCATTTTTCTTTAGAGCTGTTGTTGGAATTCCTCTTAGAGTTCCACAGTCTTCATCAGAAATAATAACATCTTGAGCCACATCAACCAAACGACGTGTTAAGTATCCTGCGTCAGCAGTTTTCAAAGCAGTATCGGCCAAACCCTTACGAGCACCGTGAGTTGAAATAAAGTATTCCAAAACGCTTAGACCTTCTTTGAAGTTTGACACAATTGGGTTTTCAATAATTTCAGCTCCTGTTGCACCTGACTTTTGAGGTTTAGCCATCAGTCCACGCATACCAGAAAGCTGACGAATTTGTTCTTTAGATCCACGAGCACCTGAGTCCAACATCATGTAAACTGGGTTGAAACCTTGTCTGTCTTTAGCAACCTGTTTCATTACAACATTGGTCAAGTCTCTGTTAGTATTTGTCCAAACGTCAATAATTTGATTATATCTTTCATTGTTGGTGATAAGCCCCATTTGGTAGTTTAATACAACATCATCAACTTCTTTGTTAGCTTTTTCAATAAGAACTGCCTTCTCTTCTGGAATAATAACATCTCCCAAATTAAATGATAGTCCTCCCCTAAACGCCATTCTATATCCTAAGTTTTTGATATCATCAAGGAATTGAGCAGTTTTTTGAGTTCCACAAACTTTTAGAATGTCTCCAAGAATATCCCTAAGAATTGTTTTCTTCAAAACTTGATTAACATAACCATATTCTTCTGGAATAACCATATTCAATAATACTCTACCTACAGTAGTTTCAATTCTTTCTGTTTTTTGCTGCCCATCCTTAACAAAGGATCTTCTAAGCTTTATGTTAGCATGCAAATCAACAGCACCTTCATTATAAGCAATTTGAACTTCTTCTGGAGAATAAAATACTTTTCCTTCACCTTTCATCTTTCTGTCAGAATCAGATACTCTTGCTTTGGTCATATAATATAGACCAAGAACCATATCTTGAGAAGGGACAGTTATTGGAGCTCCATTTGCAGGGTTAAGAATATTATGTGATGCAAGCATAAGAAGTTGAGCTTCCAAAACAGCTGCATTTCCAAGAGGAACGTGAACAGCCATTTGGTCTCCATCAAAGTCAGCATTGAAAGCAGCACAAACAAGAGGATGAAGACGAATAGCCTTACCTTCAACCAAACGAGGTTGGAATGCTTGAATACCTAAACGGTGAAGGGTTGGTGCACGGTTTAATAGAACAGGATGCCCTTTTAATATGTTTTCCAAAATTTCCCAAACAACAGGATCTCTTCTATCAACTATCTTCTTTGCTGATTTAACAGTTTTTACTATTCCTCTTTCAAGAATTTTTCTAATAATAAATGGTTTGAAAAGCTCTGAAGCCATATCTTTTGGCAAACCACATTCATGCAATTGTAAGTCTGGACCTACAACAATAACAGAACGACCAGAGTAGTCAACACGTTTCCCTAACAAGTTTTGACGGAAACGTCCTTGCTTTCCTTTCAAACTATCGGAAAGTGATTTTAAAGCTCTATTAGAATCTGATTTAACTGAACTAACCTTTCTTGAATTGTCAAATAAAGAGTCAACAGCTTCTTGCAACATACGTTTTTCATTACGCATAATTACATCAGGAGCTTTAATCTCAATCAATCTTTTCAAACGATTATTTCTAATAATAACTCTTCTATATAGGTCATTTAAGTCTGAAGTTGCAAAACGTCCTCCATCTAAAGGTACAAGTGGACGTAATTCTGGTGGAATTACTGGTACTACTTGAACAATCATCCATTCTGGACGATTTTCAATTCTGCTTGATGCATCACGGAAAGCTTCAACAACATTTAAACGCTTTAAAGCATCTTGTTTTCTCTGTTGTGAAGTTTCTTTGTTTGCAGTGTCGCGCAAATCATAGGATAATTTATCCAAGTCTAATCCCTTTAAAAGAACAATTAGAGCTTCAGCACCCATTTTAGCTATGAACTTGTTTGGATCTTCATCTTCTAATTGTTGATTTTCTGGAGGTAGTGATTCAAGGCATTCAAAATATTGTGTTTCATCTAAAAGCACTCCTTTTTTAACTCCTTCAATTTCTAATATCCCTTGATTTACAACAATATATTTTTCATAGTAAATTACTTGCTCCAATTCCTTTGTTTTAAGACCAAGCAAAGAACCTATTTTGTTAGGAAGAGAACGGAAGAACCAAATGTGAGCAACTGGAACAACTAATTGAATATGTCCCATTCTCTCTCTACGAACTTTTTTCTCAGTTACTTCAACACCACAACGGTCACAAATAATTCCTTTATAACGAATTCTCTTATATTTTCCGCAATGACATTCCCAATCCTTGATGGGTCCAAATATTCTTTCGCAGAAAAGTCCGTCTCTTTCTGGTTTATATGTTCTATAATTGATGGTTTCAGGTTTGAGCACCTCTCCTCTTGAACGTTCAAGAATTGATTCAGGTGATGCCAAACTGATTGTCATCGAATTAAAATTACTATTTATTAAACTTTCTTTTTTTATTGCCATTTTACTTAATGCTACTTGATGATTTATTGAACTAATTATGATTAGTTATTTTCACTGTTATCAAACGTAATTTCTAAACCTAATCCTCTAAGTTCATGTATTAAAACATTAAATGATTCCGGAATACCAGGTGTTGGCATATTGTCTCCTTTAACAATTGCTTCATAAGCCTTTGCCCTTCCAATTACATCATCAGATTTTACAGTTAAAATCTCTTGAAGTATATTAGCTGCACCAAATGCTTCCAAAGCCCAAACTTCCATCTCCCCAAAACGCTGACCTCCAAATTGAGCTTTACCTCCAAGTGGTTGTTGAGTAATTAATGAATAAGGTCCAATTGAACGAGCATGCATTTTATCATCAATCATATGGTGAAGTTTCAACATATAGATATATCCTACAGTTGCAGCTTGATCAAATTTATCCCCTGTTTCTCCATCGTATAGATAACATTTTCCATTTTCAGGTAATCCTGCCTTTCTCATGTATTCATTAACTTGATCTAAAGTTGCACCATCAAAAATTGGAGTTTGGAAATTTACACCCAATTCTTTACCAGCCCAACCTAAAACAGTTTCAAAAATTTGTCCAAGGTTCATACGAGAAGGAACACCAAGCGGATTTAATACAATATCAACAGGTTTTCCATTTTCTAAGAATGGCATATCTTCTTCACGAACAATTTTAGCAACAATACCTTTATTGCCATGTCGTCCTGCCATCTTATCTCCTACTTTCAATTTTCTCTTCTTAGCAATATAAATTTTTGCCATTTGAACAATTCCTGTTGGCAAATCATCTCCAATAGCAGTAACAAATTGTTGTCTAGCAAAAACTCCTTGTATTTCTCTATATCGAATATTGTAATTGTTCAACAAAATTTTAATTAATCCGTTTGTTTCCTTATCAGTTGTCCACTTGTTTGGGTTAATATTATTATAATCTATTGCTAACAACATTTTTTGATTGAACTTAGATTTCTTTGGAATTAACTCTTCATTAAATGCAGAATATACTCCTTGTGAAACCTTTCCACTTAAAATAACAAATAACTTATCAACTAGCTTATTCTTTAAGTCTAAAAGCTCTTTGTCATTTTTTTCTTTAAGTTCTCTAATTATTTCTTTGTCTTTAGCTCTTGATTTTTTATCTTTAAGTATTCTTGTGAAAAGTTTTTTATCAATAACAACACCGCTTATTGATGGTGGAACTTTCATTGAAGCATCTTTTACATCTCCAGCCTTATCACCAAAAATTGCTCTAAGAAGTTTCTCTTCTGGAGTAGGGTCAGATTCTCCTTTTGGAGTAATTTTACCTACCAAAATGTCTCCTTCTTTAACATAAGCTCCAATTCGAATCATTCCTCTCTCATCAAGGTCTTTGGTTGTTTCTAAACTTACATTTGGAATATCTTTTGTTAATTCTTCCAATCCTCGTTTTGTTTCGCGAACTTCTGTTATAAATTCTTCAACATGAACTGAAGTGAATATATCTTCTTTTACAACCTTTTCTGAAATAACAATAGCATCTTCATAATTATAACCCTTCCAAGGCATAAATGCAACTTGAAGGTTTCTTCCTAAGGCTAAAGAGCCGTTCTTAGTAGCATATCCTTCAGATAATACTTGACCTTTCTTAACCTTATCTCCTTTTCTTACAATTGGACGAAGATTAATTGATGTACTTTGATTAGTTCTTTGAAATTTAGTGAAGAAATATGTCTTTTCGTCATCGTCAAAGCTTACTTTTCTTTCTTTCTCGTCTCTATTATATCTTATTGTGATTTTTTCTGCATCAACAAATTCAACAACTCCATCTCCTTCAGAAATCAATAATACTCTTGAATCACGAGCTACAGAAGGTTCAATTCCTGTTCCAACAATTGGAATTTCAGGATTTAATAGAGGAACAGCTTGACGCATCATGTTTGATCCCATAAGTGCACGGTTAGCATCGTCGTGTTCAAGGAATGGGATAAGTGATGCAGCAATTGAAGCGATCTGATTGGAAGCAACGTCCATTAAATCAACTTTTTCAGACTCAACTATTGGAAAATCTGCCATCTTACGAGTTTTAATTTTGTTCCCGATAAGTTTCCCATCCTTTGCCATTGGAGAAGTTGCTTGTGCAACAATCTTATCTTCTTCTTCCTCTGCACTTAAATATATTGGGTCTTCATCCATCAAAACTCTACTATTTTGAACCTTATAGTAAGGCGTTTCAATGAAACCTAAGGTATTTATTTTTGCAAATACGCATAAAGAAGAAATCAATCCAATGTTTGGACCTTCTGGAGTTTCTATTGTACATAGTCTTCCATAATGAGTATAGTGAACGTCACGAACTTCAAATCCTGCTCTTTCTCTTGACAAACCTCCAGGCCCTAATGCAGATATACGTCTTTTATGAGTAAGCTCTGCAAGTGGATTTGTTTGATCCATAAATTGAGACAACTGATTTGTTCCAAAAAATGAATTAATTACGGATGAAAGTGTTTTTGCATTTATTAAGTCTGTTGGAGTAAATACTTCATTGTCTCTAACGTTCATTCTTTCACGAATTGTTCTAGCCATACGAGCTAAACCGACTCCAAATTGAGCATATAGTTGTTCTCCAACAGTTCTAATTCTTCTATTGCTTAAGTGATCAATGTCATCAACATCAGTTTTAGAATTTATTAATTCTATAAGATATTGAATAATTGAAATAATATCTTCTTTTGTCAGAATGTGAACATCATCAGGAACTTTTAGATTTAATTTGGTATTTATTCTAAAACGTCCAACATCTCCTAAATCATAACGTTTGTCAGAGAAAAATAATTTCTCAATAATCCCTCTTGCAGTTTCTTCATCTGGTGGTTCAGCACTTCTTAATTGTCTATATATAAATTCAACAGCTTCCTTGGCATTATTAGCCGTATCCTTTTGAAGTGTATTAAAAATTATTGAATAGTCACTTGAAAGAGAATCATCAGTATGTAATAAAATAGTTTGAACTCCAGATTGAATAATATCTTCAATATGCTCTTCAATCAATTCTGTTTCTCTATCAATAATAACTTCTGTACGTTCGATAGATACTACTTCTCCTGTATCTTCATCCACGAAATCTTCTATCCATGAACGTACAACTCTTGCGGCAAGTCTTCTGCCAATTACTTTCTTTAATGAAGTTTTATTGACCTTAACTTCTTCAGCAAGTTTAAATATTTCTAAAATGTCTTTATCAGTTTCATATCCTATTGCTCTCAATAATGTGGTAATAGGTAGTTTTTTCTTTCTGTCGATGTAAGCATACATGACATTGTTAATGTCTGTTGTAAACTCCATCCATGAACCTTTAAATGGAATAATTCTTGCAGAATACAACTGCATTCCATTAGCATGATTGCTGGTTCCAAAAAATACTCCAGGAGAACGATGTAATTGAGATACAACTACTCTTTCTGCACCATTAATAATAAATGTGCCTCGAGGAGTCATATAAGGAATCATTCCTAAATATACATCCTGAATTATTGTTTCAAAATCTTCATGTTCAGGGTCAGTACAGAATAATTTTAATTTTGCTTTTAATGGGACACTAAATGTTAGACCTCTTTCCAAGCATTCTTCAATTGAATAACGAGGAGGATCTATAAAGTAGTCCAAAAATTCAAGAACGAAATTATTTCTCGCATCTGAAATTGGAAAATTTTCTGAAAATACTTTGTAAAGTCCTTCGTTAATTCTATTTTCAGAGTTTGTTTCAAGTTGGAAAAAATCTTGAAACGACTTTAATTGAATATCTAAAAAATCAGGATATTCAAAATGTTTTACTGATGCAAAACTTACTATGTTATTAGATTTATTATGTGCCAAGGTTTAAAAATTAATTAGTTAAAAAATAAGATACTATTACAAACACAAATAAGGAATAGGTATTCAAAATTAGAATACCCTATTCCTATATTTAGATTGCGGTGAAATGTCTTATTTTACTTCAACTTTTGCACCAGCTTCTTCTAATTGTGCTTTTAAAGCTTCAGCTTCATCTTTAGAAACTCCCTCTTTCAAAGGTTTTGGTGCAGCATCAACTAATTCTTTAGCTTCTTTTAATCCAAGACTGCAAAGATCTTTAACTAATTTTACTACGTTTAATTTTGATGCACCTGCTTCAACAAGAATAACATCAAATGATGTTTGTTCTTCAACTGCTGGACCTGCTGCTGCTGGACCTGCTGCTACTGCTACTGCTGCTGCTGCTGGTTCAATTCCGTATTCATCTTTTAAAATATCAGCTAATTCTTTTACTTCTTTAACTGTTAAATTAACTAATTGTTCTGCAAACGCTTTTAAATCTGCCATTTTATTTTATTTATTAAATGTTTAACAATACTTTTATTCTTCTGTTTTTTCCGATAATGTTTTTAACACGCCAGCAATTGTTCCTCCTCCTGACTGTAATGCACCAATAACATTCTTTGCTGGAGATTGTAGTGCTGCAATAATATCAGCAATAAGTTCAACCTTAGACTTGATGTTAATCAATACATCTAAGTTTGCATCTCCTAAATAGAATGATTCTTCTACATATGCAGCTTTTAATAGTGGTTTAGGGCTAGTTGCTCTAAATTCCTTTATTAATTTTGCAGGTAAATTGTTGACGTTTGAAAGCATGATCGAAGTTGAACCATTAAGAGCTGGGAAAATTTCAGAATAATCTAACCCAGATTTCTCCATTGCTTTTCTAAGCAATGTGTTCTTAACTGTCATAAGCTTAACCTCTCTACGGAAGCATAATCTCCTTAATTTTGCAGTGTCAACTGAATTTAATCCAGCAACATCAACTAAATACAAATAAGGATAATTTGATAATTCAGCTCCAATAGATTCAATTAACTTTCCTTTATCTTCTTTTATCATATTTCAAAAGTTTACTTGTGAAGATTTACTTACTTATGGATTTTGGATCAATTTTAACTCCAGGACTCATAGTTGAAGAAATTGTTACGCTCTTAACATAAGTTCCCTTTGCAGCAGTTGGTTTAAGTTTTAAAATTGTAGATAATACTTCATTAGCGTTATCACTTATCTTTTGGTTTTCAAAAGACACACGTGCAACTCCAGTATGAATTATACCATATTTGTCAACTTTAAAATCAATTTTACCTGCTTTTACTTCTTGAACAGCCTTACCGACTTCCATTGTAACTGTACCTGTCTTTGGATTAGGCATCAAGCCACGAGGACCTAATATTTTTCCTAATGCACCAATTTTAGGCATTACACTTGGCATTGTAATAATTACATCGATATCCGTCCAACCGCCTTTAATTTTGTCTAGATATTCATCTAATCCAAAATAATCAGCTCCGGCTGCCTTAGCTTCTTCTTCCTTATCAGGAGTACAAAG
>DHDW01000049.1:37816-39964 GCA_002399565.1 Bacteroidales bacterium UBA4866
CTTCCTTATCAGGAGTACAAAGAACCAATACTCTTTTTGTTTTACCTGTTCCATGTGGTAAAGTTACAATACCTCTAACCATTTGATTTGCCTTACGAGGGTCAACTCCTAAACGAACATCAATATCAACTGATGAATCAAACTTTGTGTAGGTTATGTCCTTTACTATTTTCACAGCTTCATCTAAAGAGTAAAGTTTAGTTAAATCAAATTTAGCTAAAGCCTCTTTTTGTTTTTTCGAATGTTTTGCCATTTTGTTGTGAAAAATTCTAAATTTATACTTGTTAAAGACTATTCTTTAACGGTGATACCCATACTTCTTGCAGTTCCACTTACAATAGTCATTGCAGATTCTAAAGTGAAGCAATTTAGGTCTACCATTTTTGCCTCAGCAATAGTCTTCACTTGATCCATTGTTATAGAAGCAACTTTTACTCTATTAGGTTCTGCAGAACCACTTTTAAGTTTTGTTACTTCTTTTAACTGAACTGCCACAGGTGGGGTTTTAATTACGAAATCAAAAGACTTGTCAGCATAAACAGTTATAATTACCGGAACAATCTTTCCAGCTTGTTCTTGAGTACGTGCATTGAACTGTTTGCAAAACTCCATAATATTAACACCCTTTGCTCCTAATGCAGGACCAACAGGTGGCGATGGATTTGCAGCTGCGCCTTTAATTTGTAATTTAATTAATCCTGCAACTTCTTTTGCCATTTTTTGACTGTGCTTAAAGATTATTAAAAATTAAAATAAAAGATTATTCTTTTTCAACTTGAATAAAAGAAAGTTCAACTGGAGTTTTACGACCAAATATTTTAACCGTAACTTTCAATTTTCTCTTTTCGTCATTTATTTCTTCAATTGTACCAGAGAAATTACTAAATGGTCCATCAACAATTTTTACAGATTCTCCTATAATGAAAGGATCTGTTAATTCTTCAGATTGACCATACAAATCATCCATTTTACCAAGAATTCTATTTATCTCGCTCTCTTGTAAGGGAACAGGACTACCATTTTTCTCAGAAATAAAATTAATTACATTAGGAATACTCTTGATAATGTGAGCTATTTCACCAACTAAATTAGCTTCAATAAGTACATAACCAGGGAAAAGACTTCTATCTTTAGAAATTCTTTTGCCATTGCGTACAGAATAAACTTTCTCAGTTGGAATCAATACTTGAGAAACAAACTCTTGCAAAGCAAGCCTGGAAATTTCATTTTCTATATATTCTTTAGCTTTTTTTTCTTTTCCAGCTATTGCTCTAACAACATACCATTTCTTAGATTGATCACTCATAATTTGAAAATAATTGAAATTGATATAATCATAAAAAATAAATAATTGATTGCCTCTATATATCTCAATGACAATAAGTCTACGGGAAGCAAGATATATAAATAAGCAAAATGAGAATTAACCCATCATGCTATATAAGTAACCAAGTAAGCCTTTCCAGAACAATGTAGGATGTACTCCAAACATTATATCCATAATAAATATTATTAAGGCAATAATTAATGAGGCTACAAATACTACAATTGTACTATTTTGCAATTCCGACATTGTTGGCCATGATACCTTATGCATTAGCTCATCATAGCTGTCTTTAACGTAATTAATTATCTTAGACATCAATTCTTATTTTTAATATTGCAGGGGCAGAGAGATTCGAACTCCCATCAACGGTTTTGGAGACCGCTATTCTGCCATTGAACTATGCCCCTAAAAAATCACAGAAATTATGCTTTCTGTGATTTTATATTTAGTTTAGTCTAAAATTTCAGTAACCTGTCCTGCACCAACTGTTCTTCCTCCTTCACGAATAGCGAATTTAAGGTTAACATTTAATGCAATTTCTGCAATTAGATTAACAGTAATTTCTAAGTTATCACCAGGCATTACCATTTCAACTCCTTCAGGAAGAGTAATTTCTCCTGTAACGTCAGTTGTTCTAAAATAGAATTGAGGACGATATTTGTTGTGGAAAGGAGTGTGACGTCCACCTTCTTCTTTCTTTAAGATAACAACAGAAGCTTTGAATTTTTTGTGAGGTTTAACAGAATTTTGTTTAGCGATAACCATACCACGACGAATTTCGTCTTTGTCTATACCTCTAAGTAATAAACCTACATTATCTC
>DHDW01000049.1:40082-40228 GCA_002399565.1 Bacteroidales bacterium UBA4866
ATCTTACGGAACATTTCTACTCCAGTAACAACTGATTTAAGTTTTTCAGCTCCCATTCCTATGATATCAACTGGATCTCCTGAATTAATAACTCCTGTTTCAATACGGCCTGTTGCAACTGTTCCACGACCTGTAATTGAGAATAC
>DHDW01000049.1:40517-40639 GCA_002399565.1 Bacteroidales bacterium UBA4866
CGAACTTCCATTTCAACCAAGTCTAACAATTCAGCATCGTCAACTAAGTCAACTTTATTCATAAATACTACTAAACGAGGAACACCTACTTGACGTGCTAATAGGATGTGTTCACGAGTTTG
>DHDW01000027.1:0-18529 GCA_002399565.1 Bacteroidales bacterium UBA4866
GATGTGCATCTTTTTTTTGATATATTTTAGGGATTGGAAATTGCTCTCCTGAAATTGATTTTAGGATAAATAGTCCTAAATAAACCAAATGAGAGGTTTACATTTGCAAATATACGAAATTATTTTGAATATAGTGCTGTGTTTATATTAATTATTTACCCAAAATAGAAAGCAAAAAAAGGGGGAAGTTAATATATTTTTTAGTGAAATATAACAAGTAAATAGAAACGAAGCTTAAGGACTTTAAAGACATTAAGGTCATTAAGGACCTTAGACAATTATAATACTACTTAAGTTTTATTGAAATTAGAGGAGAAAAAGAATAATTCATATAAATAGGAAATAAGACGATTTAAATGTTTTGTAAGGTAAGAATACCAAAAGCATGGGGAAAGTTCGTAAATTTTAAAGAAATCGTGCAAATAAAGGATAATTGAATTCAAGGTGATGATGCAAATTCATCAATTAAGCATATACTTATTATGAGTAACGGAGAGTTTATAGAGAAAAGAGAGTGAAAATAGTCAATATAAAGTAAAAAGGCTGTGAGTTAATAAAAACTACAGCCTTTTTCTAATATAAAGTTTAGTAATAAAGTTCTTCTTCTACTTTAAATAAGAGATAATATTTTTAGCTATTTCCTCAAACTCTTCTTTTGAAAGTTCCAATTTAGGTCTTTTAAAGTCTAAATCGCCAACATTGTTTAGTGGCACAAGATGTATGTGTGCATGTGGAACTTCAAGTCCAATTACAGCAATCCCTACTTTTGGGCAAGGATAGGCTTTTTGAACTGCTTTGGCAATTTGTTTTGCAAATATATTTAATTCACAAAGCAACTTATCTTCTATATCAAAAATATAGTCAATTTCCTTTTTGGGAACAACTAAAGTGTGTCCTTTGGCAAGGGGCGAAATGTCTAAGAAAGCAAAACAATTCTCTGTTTCAGCAATCTTATAGCATGGTATTTCGCCAGAAATTATTTTTGAAAATATTGTTGACATATTAATCTCTTGTTATTTTTGTTATCTTAAATTTCATAACTCCTGCGGGAACATTAATTTCAGCAACATCTCCTACTCTTTTTCCCAAGAGTCCTTTTGCAATTGGTGAAGTAACAGATATCTTGCCTTCTCTAAGATTTGATTCACTTTCAGGAACTATTTCATAAACTTGTGTTTGATTGTTAGCAAGATTTATGAATTCTACTTTTGAAAGCAGGAGTACTTTTGATAGGTCTAACTTACTTTCATCTAATAATCGGGCATTTCTGATTAGTGCTTGTAGTTGAGCTATTTTTGCTTCCAAATGTCCTTGTGCATCTTTTGCCGCATCGTATTCAGCATTTTCGGATAAGTCTCCCTTATCTCTTGCTTCAGCTATTGCAGCTATTATTGCTGGGCGTTCCACAGCAATCATGTGTTGTAGCTTGTCTTTAAGTTGTTGCAAGCCTTCTTGTGAATAATACTTTATTCCTGACATAATTTTTGTGTTTTGGATTAAAAAGAATCGAAGACCCTTAATAAAAGGTCTTCGATCTTATTATTAAATTAATTAATTATACTATAGGGAGAGAACTACTCCAATTGTGTGGATACCTCCACCAACATTTGTTAATCTATATGCGTAGTCAAAAGAAAGATTGACTCCATTAGCATCTTCAGATTTTGCTTTCTTTAATGGTGCTATTATTGATACCCCTGCTGCTAAACCTGAATAAAGTGTTGTTGCTCCGTTGTCGGCATCAAAAACACTTTTAGTTATAGCATCTTCATAAGTATATGAAGTACGTAGCATAAATAATTTAGCAAATCCATATTCAAGTCCTAAAGTGTATTGGTCTTTTGAAAACGCCATTGCTGAAAAGTTACCAGCAACAGTTAAACGATGAGTGTTTTCAGAGAACAAGAAGTCATAAGATGCTCCAATATTTAAACTTGAAGGCATTTCAAAACTTGCTGAACGTTGTTCCAAAGACATTTGACGACCATAGAATGAAGCTACTGAAGACAAACCGTCTCCACTATAGCTCATTGAAGGTCCCCAGTTCTTTAGGGTGATACCAAATTTAATTTCGTAGTTAGTTCCAGTTACGTATTGGATACCTGCATCAATTGCAAAACCAGTTGCAGTAACATTATCAATTCCTTCATTAACCAATTTAACTGATGCTCCTCCATATATTGAAGAAGAAAAAGCTTTTGCATAAGAAAGAGCAATGTTCATATTATTCATTGAAAAAGTACCATTATTAAATTCAGGACTTCCTTCTTTTGTTCTATCAATTAACCCAAAGCTCATTGAAGTTACTGATAGTCCAAGAACTCCCATATCACCTAAACTTTGTCCAATTCCAAATGCACTAACTCCTACTCCAGAGTTTTGTAACCAATTGTTGTATGAAGCATAAGCTTCAGTTCCTGGGGTTCTTCCTAAACCTGCTACGTTAGAAAACAAAGCATCTACTCCAGTGCCACAAGCTGTGTTAACTCCTCCCCAGCCAGCACTTCTTACCCAAGGGTTAATCAAAAGTGATCCTGCTCCAGCAGTTCCTCTTCTGTCGTCATTCCCTGCTTTAACGTTCGTGTTAGAGAATAACATGACTCCTAACATGAACAAAGCAAATATTCTATATATATCTTTCATAAAATCTCTTATTTAAAATATTCTTTTTTGTGTGCTGTTTATTACTATTGGAAAGAGTTTAAGTCAACTGGACGTAAAGCTCCAAACCATTTAATGATTTTTTCTCCTACTCCTTCTGCTTTAATATGTATAATGTAGGCTCCTCCAGAGATTGGTAAACCTTTATGGTTTTTCAAATCCCAATCAACTGAGGTTAGAGCTGTTCCTGATCCTGAAACCACATTCTTTGAAGGTCCACGAAGTTTTCTTACAACCGTTCCGTCAACAGAGTATATTGTTACATAACAATCTGGAGGTAGGTTACAAATCTTAACAAGATTTTCAACTTGATCTCCTTCGTAGATTGAAGCAGCAAAATAAGGATTAGGTACTACAGTAATTTGATCTAAAGCTGTCTTAGCTACTTCAACGTTACCTACTGATGTAGCAATATCCTTAGTGATGGAGAATTGATACATTGGATAGTTATCATTTTGAGGAGAAGTTGCAGCTCCATTAGCATTATTAATGTAATTTTTCTTATAGGCTTGACGAACTCTTAATGAAACAGTAACATCTGTTGGTATTTCAGCTTTTGGATTTGTATTGAATGCAGTTGCTAACGGCATACCTACCCACATTACTGAAGCAAATAGTTCTGTTACTGATGTTAAATTATCATTACTATAATCATTATATGGTGTAGAGTTAGATAATGTTAATACATCTAATTTCTTTAGTTTGTTATATGCCCATGTTCCCATATCCATATTTCCACTATTATCCATATCATAATATGAAGGAGGGAAAACATCTCTCATATCTCTATTAGGTTCAAGTCCGTTTGGAGTATAAAGTTTGAATTGTGAAGCACCCAAAACATATACATAGTGCATACCTCCAAATACATATTCTCCACCAAGACTTGTAGTTGAAGTAGGATTCCAAATTAAATCTCTACCATTTCCTGGTTGACCAACTCCCAATTGAGAATTTTCGCCAAACATCATATTTAATCTTTGACCAGTTTCAAGATTGATAGCATATCCTGGGAACCAACCCCAACCTTGAGTTCCATCATTAAGAGAATTTCCATTCTTATCTACTGATGCTCTTTTTCTTAATTGAAAACGTTTAGCATTACCTTCTGTTTGTTCTGGATCATGTCCCATTTCAATAACTGGGCAACGAGTCCATTTTGTTTTATCACTTGTGAAAACAATATCAACTGAGGACATATTATTCATATTGTTAGATGCAGTTGAATAAACAAACGCTGGGTCTAATCTATATTTTGTAATTGATGCAGGAGTTGCAGCAGTATTGAAGTGATAGTATGAAAAGCCTGGATGAGGATTTATTTGTCCTTCTCCATTAGCATCATAATATTTTGCATATAAAGAAGTTAATCTATATGGAGCCCACCATCCATTAGCGAAAGTTTCATAATCTTGAGGTTTATCTATAGGATGAGAAAAGAACACTGTATCTTTTCCTCCATTAATAACAGACATAGTAGAGTAATAGTAGTCTTGAGATAAATAGTCAAAAACACTTTCTGCATCATCATTAGTCCCAAAATTTCCGATTATTTCTTCTGATGACATTTTACTTCCAGATCTAATCCAGTTTGTAGCATCACTACCATCATTATCAGAAACTCCAAATAACCAATTTTTATTAGGATCTTTTGCAACTATGCTTGAATATAACGCTGTTCCTTCTCTAAGGTCTCCTCCAAAAACTCTTTTTTGTTTAGTATAAGAATCATTTCCTATGTATTGAGGTACAACTGTTGATAATGGATTGGTTAATGAAATTGAAATTCCTAATGGGAAAATAATTTGTTCATTAATATCTCCAATGACTCTGTCAGATGTTATTGAATATATGTCAGTAGCAACTCCATTAACTCTTTCAGTGTAAAGAGGAAGGTTTGTGTCAGCATTTTGAAGTTTCCATTTTGCATACATTAAATTGGTTGAAGTATCAGAAGGAATTAACTTAATATTGAATGAACCTGCTCTAAGTTTAATTGGGTCAATAACCTTAATGTTTAAAGGACCAAAATTCTTTTCATATTTTAATTCTGGAACGAATGAAATACCAGTAGGTTCTTCATTAGGTTTTCCCATTAATTGTTCTAATGTTTCTTGTTTAAAGTTAATAATCATTCCTCCATTTCCATTTCCTTCAATTCTAGTAATCTCAGGACTATTTCCATAAGCAGATTGTACTAAAGTTCCATTTTGTTCTGGCTCTAATAAGTGAGGGATTGCAATCACAGGAGAAATACTTCTACCATATCCTGTTTTTCTACTTGCCAAATATGTTATTTTTTGTCCATCAAGTTTTGTTGCATCTTCTGGATTATATTGTTTGAAGTTATTGTATGCATAAGCAACAGCCACGTAATAATATTTCTTATTATTAACAATTGTCTTATCATTACTTGTTGCAAACATATCTTCAGTTATTCTAAATGAATGCTGAATTCCTTTATTCAATCCATTAACCATAACTTTTGGAACCAATCCTCCAATATTATCATCCTTAGTGTAGTTAATTAATTTAGAAATTGGCGCGTCGTTTTGTTTGCTGTCAAAGTTTCTAATATCACATTGTGCCACTAATCTTGCCTTATCTTCATCATAAATATCAGCAACAGAAACTGTTCTATCTTTTAATTGGAAGATTTGATATCCTTCAAAACGATAGTATTGATCATAATTAATAGTTGAAAGAACTGAATCGCGAGTATGAATATATGGATTTCCACTATTATCATATAATATAGTATCAACTTGAATTATATTATCATATTTAACGGGGATTGAAACATCAATCTTTGAATATGATTCATTAATATTATTTGAAGAAGGAGCATCATTAGTAAGGAAAATAATCAACTCTCTGTTAAGTTCCTTAATTGTTAAGTCTGGTGCATCAGGTCCTTCTAATAAGTTAAAGCAATTATCAAATAATGCTTGACATTTATCATCAATTTGTCTTAAAAGAGTTACTGAAGCATAAGGGCCTCCTGATGTTGCTTGAGCAAATGGAATCCCTACAGTAATATAGTTAATCGCTCCTGGTTTCAATTCAAAAGGTCCAGCTGATTGCATAAAACGTCTATCTCCTGCTGAGTTGTTTGAAGATTCTTCAGTCCAACCTCTTGTATCTGTCATATTAGGAATAATTCCTTTTGTCCCCCAATTCCATGGGTCAGTATTTCCAGGAAACATAAAATCACATTCAACAGTACCTGAAGTTCCGTCTCCACCAAATGTCATTTTAACACCAGTTTTCCACATTCCTCTTAAGTAGTTGTAGTAGTCTGTTGCTTTATCAGGTTCACCTTTAGTTGTATGTCCACTATTTTCATAATAAACAAATCTTCTCATACCGAAACGTTCATCATCAATAATTCCGTTTCCAAAGTTAACTCCATTGATATTAGCACCATTTGTAATTTTATCATTTACATTATACCAATAATCAATAAATTCATCTGCATTTGCAGAAATTAATAATGTATCATAATTGCCTGGAATTGGTTGTCCATTGGCATCTTTCTTTAAATACTTATCTAACTTTTCTGGTTCTCTTCCCAAAACTAAATCAATATAAACTTTTGGGTTATCTAATCCATCTTGATCTAAATATGGTCCTTGGAAGAAGTCAATTCCAATTGCTGGAGGGTTTCCAGAGTAAGCTCCAGTTCCTGGTCCATCTGTTGCTTTTCCATTATAGCAATATCCTAAACCTCTTTTAACATCACAACCAACAAAGTCATCATGTGAATAACCCAAATCAGGGTCAACCCATTGACTGAAGTATGTATTTTGAAGAGTAAAAGTTGAACGATTAATGATTTCATAAGAATAGAAAGTCATATTATTTATTTCATCATTCATACTGAAAGCAAAAGCTTGAGCACGAATTTCCAATCCAATTGGGTTTTGAGATTTTGATTCAGTGTGTGCATTACCTTTATCATTAAATACCCACCATAGTGTTTCATCTCCTTTTAAAACTTGGTCAACCAAAATACCTCCATGAACAGGCTCTCCACCAGTTCCGATTGAGTCTTCCATTGTTCTTATTGGATTATATCTTTGACCACTTTGTTTTGCCACTACTGGACAAAGGTCTCCATTAAAATCATAATAAGGATAATCTCCCTTTGAATAATTATATTCACCATCTCCATCAACATCCTTGAAAGGAGCTAAATATTTTGATTGTTTTAAATCAGCATAGTTTTCTGGATGAGCAGGCCAAGTTTTTATTGCTTCAGTAATCAAACTTGGATCAGTTGGACCACCTATAATTTGACCTTGAGCGTTCTTAGGGCATGAAGCAACGAATGCTTCAACTTCTGCTTTTGTAATACGGAAATGTCTATCCCATTTTTCACAAACAGATTTATTTACTGCAGCATTTTTATCAACAGTTAAGGGACCAGGCCAAAAATCATCTCCATCTTGACCGAAACGTAAAGCAGCAACTCTTAATTGTTTGTTTTCGTCTTGTCCACCAATCCATAATGCAGCACAGAACATTGCAGTACTACTACCATCTTTAGGAACATAATATCTAGCAGTATTTCCATCATACCACATATTACCTCCTGTATTGATACGAGCTCTAACATTATTAATACTTAATTCAGCCGAACCTTGAGCTCTTCTACATCTTTCAACCCCAGTTTCTGCCTTTGCAGATTTTGTGGTTTTTTTAGTCGCTCCAACATATTCTCTTGCAAAAAGAGAATTTTGCAACAAAAGGCAGACTAAAACTAACGTTGTTATTTTAAATATATGTTTCATCTTGCAAAATTTTTCTATTTAATATTTTAACTAAAATGTATAAGTTACTCCTAAGTAAACCATTCTAGGACGTTGATAATTATATTCATAATTGTTTAGATACATCATATAATAATCTCTAAATGAATTTTCATTCAATTGGTTTGCGATAATAGTTTGAGTTTCAGGGTCAGTTAAATAACCATTATCATCAGGGTCTCCAGTAACTCCAAATACACTAGCAACATTTTTAATATTTAATACATTACTTATTCTTGCAAATAAGTTTAATTGAGTTACTTTTTTACCAACTTTAATATTGTAAGTCTTATCAATATTCATATCAACACGGAAAACCCATGGTAAACGTGCTCCATTGAAACTACCAACAATTGTTTTTTGTGTATTACTGAATTGTTTAGTGTATGGTCTTCCTGATTGAGCAACTCCAGTTATATTAACACCAAAGTTTTGTAGCCAATTAATAACTTGAGATCTGTCTTCTCCTGTTGCTTTATCTTTTACAACTCTTTTAGTTGTTGGTCCATTATAATCTTTTCCTCCAAAATAACGGAAATCTAACTGAAGTTTAAATTCATGTCTTCTATCGTCATTGATTGGATAAAGCATTTTAATATTAGGATAACCAGCTTGAATTAAAGATACAACAGTAGTTCTTGGAAGACCTGTAGTTCCTTCTGCATATTGAAGAGTGTAGTTAGCATTAATACGAATATTATTTGAACGTTTTAATTCATAAGTAACGGTAATACCTTTTGTTGTTCTAAAATCTTGATTTCCGAATGAATAATATAAAGATGTTGGGTCAGCACCTACATATTGAACATAAGCAATTAAATCTCTTGTTTCTTTATAATATGCAGACATAACCAATACTGATGATTTTGACAATACTTGGGTAAATCCAAGTTCATAGTTAGTAATTTTTTCAGGCTCTAATGTAGGATTATTTAAAGTTTGACCAGATTGTCTTTCCATAAATAGATAATCTACATAGTTAGCCATCCAATAGCTTTGAGGACGACGAGCAATCATATCGTAAGAAGCTTTAAATTCAGACTTGTCAGAAACTGGGAATGAAAATGCAATACGAGGCATTGGAATTATAATAGGTTTATAATCTTCAAACGCATCAGTAGAAATTTCGTAAGGCAGACCTGTATCATTTAACTCCCCTTTTCTAAAAGGTAGTGGTTGTCCTGAAGCAGCTGCAACTGATTTAGGGTCAGATACAATTTCTCCATTAGCATTATACCAGGTATTACCATTTCTATAACCTCTGATAAAACCATCATTGTTTACATCTGAAGGCGAAGAATTTCCATTTAAACTACTTACATATACAACATAATCGTCTCCAATATTAGCAGGTCGATTAGGTATTGCAAGTTCTCCTGCAGTGTAAGCTGAATAAAGTAAATAAGGATCTTTTAATCCCATTTGATTACCATCAAATCTATCTACACGTAAACCAATATTAAAAATTAAATCTTTAAAGAAGAATTGATCTTGAATATATCCGGCCATATAAATAGGTTGCCATGCTCCCAATGTTCTGTTAGTTGGGTCAGAGAAGAAGCTTTGTAAATTTTGCTTTCCTTTAACAACATTACCTCTATGATCATATCCATAATATGAAACTATAGAATTACCACTATTAAATAACTCGTCAGCAGAAAACATATCCATACTAAAAGTTGACGGGTCATAACTATCAATATCAATAAATTCTGTACCCGTAACACTTAATCCTAATTTTTGTCTTAAAGCTCTATCAAAAAATGTTTGACTGGCTTGGTCATAAGATCTATTATAAGTTACATAAGGGATTGAACCAGAATTATCAATTATTGGATTTTCTAAATCTCTATATAATATGTGTGCATTTGCTTCTTGCTTCATAATTGTCCATAAAGAACTAGCAGTTAAAGAGTATGCACGGTAAGTTGATTGGTCATATTGGAAACCCAATTCTAATGAATGTTTTCCAATGTCAGCAGATACTTTTGCAGAGAAATATACATCTTGTCTTTCACTTTTTGAATAACCTCTATATGGAGTACCTACATTTGTCCAAGCAAATTCTGTTGTTGGATAAATTGTATTAGGAACATCACCATTTGTTAATCCTAAGAATGATCTAATATTATCATAATTATATAACATAGGTCTAATTGATGCAAAATCTGGATCATTATATAATTGCCAAGTATATCTTGCAAGTCCAGGATTATTATCAGATGGAGTAAAATCAACTTGATAATCTAACCAACCATTATGCTCCATAACATCTTGCATAACACCATTTATCTCCATTCTTGATAATTGATAAGTATTTCTTTTATATGTATGGAAAGTTCCTATATGACCATATTTAAACAAATCATCTCCATGGTCTTTATTATAGGTTTCACTATAGGATCTAGAATATGAACCATTAATATTAAAGATAATATTTTTGATTTTTGAAGTTTCTGAGGTATTAGAGAATTTTTGTGTAAAGTCTGCCATTACCATAAAACTATTTCCTTTAGATTCAGAATTATTAGCATTATTTAAAAGCATTCCAGCTGCAGAACCATCTTTACTTATACTATTTACAAATTCACCATTAATTAATAATGCACTATTATCAGAAAAACGAATGTCTAATCCACCTTCTAAATAAAGGTAATTATTCCACATATTAGGTTTTCTTCCCACTTTCTCAAAATCAGATAATCTTAAGTAAGAAGCAGTGTTATAAACTGCACCTGAAGCAGGATTAAAAGTAAGAGGATTATTATTTAAGAATTCTTGTTTATCTTCTTTTAGCATATAATATGCCCTATCACTTGGACGATTATATGGGTCTTGAGTGTAAGAATTGAATCCAGCTAAACGGAAACCAATTATACTCTTTTCTGCACCATCATCAGTTGTCTTTTTGTATAAAGGACCAGTTAAATAAACATCAAGTCTATGATAACCTCTTGTATCAAAAGGTTCAGATGTTTGGTAACCGACCATTCCATTAAATTTATTTGCAGGTGGTCTTAAAGTAATATTTGTAGTTCCTCCAATTGATTCACCAAATCTTGCAGGTGTACCTCCAAGAATAACTTGAACTTCTTGAATTGCTTGTTTAGGAATATTTACAGTTCCTTTTTTAGCAACACCATTTACATAGGTTACCATACTACCTTCACCACGAGTGGTTCCTGCTTGACCATCATTATCAGAAACTCCTCCCACTGTTGCAATAATTCCTTCAACAGTATTGGCAGTCATCTTTTCGATGTCTTCATTAGTAATACGCTTTCCTTGTTCAGGGGTACCAGGATCAATTAATGGCACTGCATACGCCTCAATAACTACCTCATCCAATTGTTGTGATGATGGTTCAAGAGCAATACTACCACCAGTAGAATAACCAGATGCGTTAACACGTACACCTGTTTTCATACCTTTTTTGTAACCAACAAAGCTCGCAACTACATCATAGCTACCAGCACTTAATGGCTTAATTTGATAGTTCCCATCCATATCTGTTTGGGCACCTCCTTTTTGTTGACCATTTTGTTGAACAATAACATTAACGAACGGCATTGGTTCGCCTGTTTTAGCATCTGTAATTGTACCCGTCAATGTTCCTTGAGAGTACAAAATTAAACTGGTTGTTAAGAACAAACCAAGAGTAAAGAATAATTTTCTTAACATATTTCTTTATTTATTTTTTTATGTAAAGAATGAAATTTAATTTTTCAATTTACTATCTTGATATGAAAGGATTATTAATTATTTCTGAATAAATAATAGCCTTTCTTAAATCAAATTCATTTTCTTCTTTTAATTCTACTTCATTAATTGAATTAGTTATTTTAGTATTATTAATTTTATTTTGCGGCTTTGTTGTTTCAATATAATCTTTAGTTTTAACTTTTTTTATTGTTTCCTTTCTTTCAAAAAAGTCAGTAAAATCAGGTTGATTAATATTTTTATTAGGATTCTGTTCCTCAAATTGAGGAACATTCTCCATTATTTTCTTAGCAAAAGAAGAAAACAACTTTTTGAATATCAATACAAAACCTATTAAAGCAAGTACTAAATATATACTCATATCTACCTTTATTTTGCCACAAATTTAAACAAAAAACTGATAAGACCAAAATATAATTCTATTTTCTAAAAAAAACCTTAATCGATTATCAGTTTTTTGCTTAATCTACTATTCTATTTAACTTTTACTACTTCTTTCTGTTTTTGCTTGCTAATTAATAAGTATGCAATTGGAGAAGAGATAAATAAAGTTGAGAATGAACCCGAAACCGTTCCAATTGTTAATGCAAATGCGAAACCTCTTAATACATCTCCTCCAAAAATTAATATAATAACAAGCGATATAAATACAGTGAATACTGTATTTATTGTTCTACTTAATGTTTGATTAACTGACATGTTCATCACTTCTCCAAAATTACGATTTGGATAAAGATGAATATTTTCACGAACACGGTCAAAAATAACCACAGTATCATTAATTGAAAATCCAATAATAGTTAGAATTGCCGCTACAAAGTTCATATCAACATCCATACTAAAAGGTAATACTCCATTTAAAGCAGAGAAAATTCCAATTGTAAAAAATGCATCGAATCCTAATGCGACTAAACCTCCTATACTATATTTCCAATTCCTAAAACGAATAGCGATGTAAATAAATATTGCAATCAAAGAAACAATTATAGCAATAATTGCTGATGTCTTTATATCGTCAGCTATAGTTGGTCCTACAATTTCTGAACTAATAATTCCAAGTGGAGATCTTTGAGTAGATTGGAATTCATCTAATGTAATTTCCTTACTTAGATAGAATGTTTTAGTACCATTATATAGTTTTTCAATAACCTCCCTCTTCACAGCCTCATTATCTTCTTTTACCTTATAGTCAGTTGTAATCTTAACTTGATAAGATGGTCCAAAAGATTTTACTTCAGGAGCAGAACCAAACTCTTCACTTAATGATTGTCTAATATCATTTGGATTAACATCTTTGTCAAATCTTATAACATAAGTACGACCACCAGTAAAGTCAATTCCATAGTTTAACCCTCTAGTTACTAAGAAACCTGCTAAAATAACTACAACAGCACCCATAATTATTAATTGTTTCTTTGCATTTTGAACGAAACGGAAATTAGGTGAGCCATAAATTTTTGAAGATAGATTATTAGTAAATTTAAGTCTATTTTTAAAAGTTTTACTTGCAACCATTGATTCCATTACTAAACGAGAAACAAAAATACTGGTAAAAAGAGAAGTCAAAATACCTATACATAGTGTAATAGCAAATCCTAAAACTGAACCAGCTCCAAAATAAGCTAATATAATACCAGTTAATAAGGTTGTAACATTACCATCAATAATTGCAGAATAAGAAGCTTTGTAACCATCAGCAATTGCATTACTAATATTTTTACCGTGCTTAAGTTCCTCTTTTATACGTTCATTTATAATTACATTTGAGTCAACCGCCATAGCTAATGTAAGAACAATACCTGCAATACCTGATAGAGTTAGAACTGCACCTATTGATGCTAAAACTCCCATTAGGAAGAATAAGTTTACTAGCAAAGCAACACAAGCAGCTATACCAGCCACACTATAGAAGAATATCATAAATACAAATACTGCTAAAAGAGAGAATAAGAATGAAATAAATCCAGCTTTAATTGATTCTTCTCCAAGAGATGGTCCAACAACAGATTCTTGAACAACTTTTGCTGGAGCAGTTAATTTACCTGATTTTAATATATTTGCCAAGTCTTTTGCTTCTTCAATAGAGAAACTTCCTGATATTTCAGAACGACCACCACTAATTTCACTATTTACCCTTGGTGCAGAATAAACTACATCATCCAAAACAATAGCAATACTATTACCAATGTTTGAACCTGTTATCTTTTCCCATTTTCTTGCAGCTTCAGCCTTCATTGACATTGAAACAACAGGATGTCCTTGTTGATTAAAGTCTTGGCGTGCATCATCAATAACATCTCCATCTAAAAGTGCAGTTTTTGCCTTATTAGTATATTGTATAACATATAATTCAAATTCATTTGTCTTTGGAATTGGTTGAGCACTCCAAAGGAAAGTTACATCTGTTGGAAGAACTTTTGCAGCTCTTTCTAATTGACGATTAATATCTTTCTTTGCAGAAGCAGTTGCTGTACCTATAACTGAAGGTGCTAAATCCCCTTTATTAAGTCTTGTGAATAAGCTTAATAATGGTCTAGTTTTTAAAGTGTCTTTCTTCGCAACTGGAGTTGTTTGTTTAGCAATTGGAGCAGTATTTAATGTATCTATATTAATTAATGTATCATTAGTAATATTAATTGTATCTTTTTCTACTCCAACATTAGCAAGAAATTCATCAGCCGCTCCAAATGCCTGAAATACCTTTCCTGCATCTCCTGCTAACCAAAACTCTAACTGTGCTGTTCCTTCCAACAAACGACTTATACGTTGTGGATCAGAAACTCCAGGAAGCTCAATTAAAATTCTTTCCGAAGATTCTAATTTTTGAATTGTTGGTTCAGATACTCCAAACTTGTCTATACGCTTGCTTAAAACTTGAAATGTTCTATCAAAAGCATCTGTACACTCTTTCTTAATTGCAGCAAGAACTTGCTCATTTGTAGAATTTGTAGTGATACCACTTTCTTTCAATTTAACACGGAAAAAAGCAGATAAATTAACTTTTCCTGTATTTCCTTCATTAAGTACTACTTCTTGAAATGAAGTAAAGAAATCTCTTCCTGTTGTTTTCTGTAGTTCTAATGCTTTATCATAAATCTTCAAAAAAGCTGGATCAGTAGGATTTGTTGCAAGATTTTTAACAACATCTGATGTTGAAACTTCCATCTTAACATTCATACCTCCTTTTAGGTCTAAACCTAATCCAACTTCCCTTGCCTTACATTGTTTGTATGTAAATTGACGCATCCATAAAAAATTATAGACAGGTTTCTCAGAAATAGAGTCTAAATAATTTAACTCTCTTTCATTAGAAATTGAATCTAAAATTTCTTGTTCTTTGATTGCGTTACCAGCGGCAAGAGTTTTTGCTTGATTTTTAGCATAACTATTTAATGCATATTCTTTAGCATCCTTTTCTACTTTTTTAGTAAAATAAGTGAATGATAGTTGATACAAACAAACTAAAGAAAAGATAATTACGATAATTTTAATAGCTCCCTTGTTTTGCATATATTATAATGATTTATTTGGTAATATCACAGTTTTTTTTGAATTTGCAAAGATAGGAGATTATTTTATAACTCCATAAAATCATCCGAAAAAAAACTATTTTTTATTTTTTCCTACAATTATTTTTCACTTAATCAAAAGCTTAAAGCCAAGAATTAAATAAAAACCTTGTAAATAAAACTTGGTTTAATAAAAATATCATAGCTTTGCATTCACAAAATAGCAAAATAGTAATACAAATATATAATAATATGACAGAAAAAATTCAAACTTTAAGAGATAACCCTAAAATGAGATGGTTTGCTCTTGTTTTATTAGCGTTTGCTATGTTTTGTTCGTATATCTTTATGGATATACTTTCTCCAATTAAGGATTTAATGCAATCAACGAGAGGTTGGGACTCAACAGCCTTTGGGACAATGCAGGGAAGTGAAACCTTCTTAAATGTATTCATTTTCTTCCTGATTTTTGCAGGTATTATCCTTGACAAAATGGGAGTTCGTTTCACTGCAATCTTGTCGGGTCTTGTGATGTTAGTTGGAGCGGTTATTAAATGGTATTCAGTATCAGATTCATTCGTTGGTTCTGGCTTGGAAAATTGGTTTAATAACAATCTAAACTATATTCCAGGTTTTCAAGAACTAGGTATTGCTCCTTTCTATAAAGGAATGCCTGCGAGTGCTAAACTTGCATCAGTAGGATTTATGGTTTTTGGATGCGGAGTTGAAATGGCGGGTATTACTGTAAGTCGTGGTATCGTAAAATGGTTTAAAGGCAGAGAAATGGCTTTGGCTATGGGTTCTGAAATGGCTTTGGCTCGATTGGGAGTTGCTACTTGTATGATATTCTCTCCAATGATAGCAAAGGCAGATATTTTTGGAGGAGCTAATGTTTCTCACTCTGTTGCTTTCGGTGTAATTTTATTGATGGTTGCATTAATTATGTTTATTGTTTATTTCTTTATGGACAAAAAACTTGATTCTCAAACTGGTGAAGCTGAAGAAAAAGATGATCCATTCCGTTTAAAAGATCTTAAAGGCATCCTTACAAGTTGGGGATTTTGGTTAGTTGCATTGCTTTGTGTACTTTATTACTCAGCAATCTTCCCATTCCAAAAATATGCAGTAAATATGCTACAATGTAACCTTACTTTCACACAACCTGAAGCAGGTAGTTTCTGGGCAGGTAATACAGTAACATTTATTCAATATGTTATAATGTTAATCAGTGCAGCAACAGCTTTTATGTCAAATTTCTCAAAGAAAAACACAAAAATAGCACTATTGATAACATCTGTTGTTGGTTTAATTGTTTTCTGTTATATGGGTTATATGCGTCAATCAGCAGAAACTATTTTCGCAGTATTTCCACTATTAGCAGTAGGTATTACTCCAATTTTAGGTAAATATGTTGATAATAAAGGTAAAGCAGCTTCTATGTTGATGATTGGTTCACTTCTTTTGATTGCTTGTCACTTAACATTTGCATTCATACTTCCAATGGCAAAAGGTAATGCAATTGCTGGAGTATTAATTGCTTATATTACTATTTTAGTTCTTGGTGCATCATTTTCACTTGTTCCTGCAAGTTTATGGCCAAGTGTTCCTAAATTGGTTGATAGCAAGGTTATAGGTTCTGCATACGCATTAATTTTCTGGATTCAAAACATAGGATTATGGCTTTTCCCTCTTCTTATTGGAAAAATATTAGATTCTTCAAACCCTGAAATTGTTGCTGCAGTAAAAAACGGAACAATGACTCCTGAAGTTGCTGCTCAAAGTTATAATTATACAAACCCACTACTTATGTTAGCATTCCTTGGATTAGCTGCATTAATACTTGGTCTTGTATTGAAAAGAATTGATAAGAAAAAAGGACTTGGTTTGGAATTACCAAATATCCAAAAATAGTTTTTAACTAAACAAAAATATTTAATAGGCTAAGATTAATTTCTTAGCCTATTTTTTCAATAAATACTATTTCTGTATATTGAAATCAAGTTTCAGTAAAATGAAATCAAATAAAAATTTATTAGAATCAAGTTTTAATAAAATAGAATCAAGTTTCATTTTTCTAAAACAAAGAAAAAAATAAGATTATATACTGACAAGAATAAATTAAATCTGACAAGAATAAATCACATACTCAATTTAACAAATCTAAAGCATGAGAATTGCAACAATAAGACCTTTGTTAATCCTGCTCTCAATTTTTAAATTCTCAGAGCGTTCAGAAAACAAGATTAAAAAAAGGAAAATAGAAGAGCTTAGTTGCTGCAAACAGGATATTTAGCATAAAAAAACATGAAATTTTTAAATAAACATCCTGTTTTTATTTTATACTTAACAAGATTATTCTAAGAAAGATAACTTATTTCCAATCGCTCTCCTCTAAAGTGAAAATATCTTCAACTTTTTTGCCAAAAATATGTGCAATCTTCATAATAACTGTTGCCGATGGCACATATTTTTCCAATTCTATAGCATTAATCGTTTGACGAGAAACACCAATCCTATCGGCTAACTCCTGTTGCGAGATTTTCAAGATAGCCCTTTCAACTCTAATATTATTCTTCATCTTTCTTAGCGCTACGATTAAACCTAAAAATATCTATCCTAAACTTTATCACAAACAAAAGTAAAAAGAAAAGAAAGTCAAACCAAAAAACAAAAAGAGCATCAAATCCATAAATAAAAAAAATTGCAAGAATTAAAAGCACACAAGTAACTAAAACCGACCAAACCAAAGCTCTTTCTCTTATTTTAGAAACATATTCATCTTCATTTCTTTCCCTTGAGAAAGCAATAAATACAAATCCAATTATCATCAAGACAGGGAAAAGCGTAGCCATAAATGAAGTTTTAGCTAAAACAAAATAATCTTTTTCTGGAATTAGATTATATATCTTTTCTAATCCAACAATAGCAGGCATCTTAAAATTAAAGTCGAACTTGTCTGCAAAAAAGATTACTCCAATTACGAAATACAGTAATGTAACAATTGAAATTATCCAACCTATTTTCCTAAAACAAGTTGGGAACAAGAAAGTTTTTTTCATACTTAAACATTTTTTTGATTAATATTCTATTCAACGATGCAAAAGTATAAATTATTTTTCATTATGACAAATATATTTTACATTTTGTCTAAATCATTGTTCTTTTCGATAATGAAATCCTACTTCAAAGACATTATTATTTTATAGAATAACATTAATATTTCTCTGAATAACACTATTATTTTTCTCCAAGATAGTTATCTCGAAGGTTAATGATAACTATCCCCCAATCAAAAAGTGCGACTTTTTGATTAGAAAGTGCGACTTTTCAGACAAAAAGTGCGACTTTTCGAGTAAGAAAGTCGCACTTTTTGAACTTGAGATAACTATAAAAACTATATGGGATAACTATCAAGACTTAAAAACATAGTTATCTTGAAATATTATTATAAGGTTTTGGCGTAAATAGATAATAATATGGTTTCGAAAAACTATATTATTATCTATAAAGTTCCTATTCCTTTACTATAAGTTGAATGTTTAGCTCGTCAAGTTGGGCTTGGGAGATTTTGGAAGGGGAGTTTATCATTGTGTCTCTTCCGTTATTGTTCTTTGGAAATGCAATAAAGTCTCTTATGGTTTCAACTCCTGCAAATATTGAACATAATCTGTCAAAGCCAAAAGCTATTCCTCCATGAGGTGGTGCTCCATATTCAAAGGCATCTAAAAGAAATCCAAATTGTTTTTGAGCTTCTTCTTCACTAAATCCCAACACCTTAAACATATCCTTTTGCATATTCTTATCGTAAATACGAATTGAACCTCCTCC
>DHDW01000027.1:18744-21514 GCA_002399565.1 Bacteroidales bacterium UBA4866
GTTTCTTCGTCCCATTCCAAAAGAGGGAAATCTACAACCCAAAGTGGAGAATATTTATTTGGATCTCTAAGGTTTAATCTTTCTCCCATTTCCAAACGTAAAGAGCATAATGCAAGTTGAGTTTTTTCTTCTTTGCCTGCCATAATCAGGATAAGGTCTCCCTTTTCTGCATTGAACTTGTCAGCAATTGCTCTTAGTTTGTCTTCTGAAAAGAATTTATCAACTGAAGATTTTAAAGTTCCGTCTGTATTATATTTAATGTATACTAATCCTGCCCCGCCCACTTGTGGACGTTTTACAAATTCTGTAAGTTCATCCAATTGTTTTCTTGTGTATTCAGCACATCCTTTAGCACAAATTCCAACAACAAGTTCTGCATTATCAAATACTGAAAAACCATTTCCTTTTGCAACATCGTTAAGTTCAACAAACTTCATATCAAAACGAGTGTCTGGCTTGTCAGAACCATAGTATTTCATTGCATCGGCATAAGGCATTCTTGGGAAAGAGTCAAACTTAATGTTCTTAACTTTCTCAAACAGGTATTTCATCAACCCTTCAAATATATTTAGAATATCTTCCTGCTCAACAAAAGACATCTCGCAGTCTATTTGAGTAAATTCTGGTTGACGGTCTGCTCTAAGGTCTTCATCTCTAAAGCAACGAACTATTTGGAAATAACGGTCATAACCAGAAATCATTAATAGTTGTTTAAATGTTTGTGGAGATTGAGGAAGTGCATAGAATTCATTTGGATTCATTCTTGATGGAACAACAAAATCTCTTGCCCCTTCTGGCGTTGAACCAATAAGGTAAGGTGTTTCAATTTCCATAAAATCCAAATCATTCATATAATTTCTTACCAAAATGGAAAGTTTATGACGAAGATACATATTTTGCTTAACAGGATTTCGTCTAAGGTCTAAGTAACGATACTTCATTCTTAGTTCATCTCCTCCATCAGTATTGTCTTCAATTGTAAATGGAGGTGTCTTGGAAGAATTTAGTATTGTAATTTCGTCTACAACTATTTCAATATCTCCTGTTGGGATTTTCTTGTTCTTGCTACTTCTTTCTTCAACCTTTCCTCTAACTTGGATAACATATTCTCTTCCAAGCTTTCTTGCCTTTTGACATAAGTCTGAATTAGTTTCCATATTGAAGGCAAGTTGAGTTATTCCATAGCGATCTCTAAGGTCAATAAATGTCATTCCGCCCAAATCACGTGAACGTTGCACCCAACCACTAAGTATTACTTCACTGCCAACATTATTTATATTTAACTCTCCACAAGTATGTGTTCTTAACATATAAGTATTTATTTATTTCGGTTTTCTTTGCTCAAATTAAATTTCTTTGGGAATTTTGCAATCTTATCCTTATAGAATTCTTCTATTTCAATCATGTCTTTTTCATAATCGCCAGTTGGATAAAATATCTTTCCCGCTCCACCTTCTTTTTTTTCATAATTAAGGTAAGCCAGATAGATTGGAACATTTGCCTTTGTGGCAATATAATAAAAACCTTTCTTCCAATGGGGAGTAAGTTTTCTTGTTCCTTCAGGAGTAATAACTAAAGAGAATCTATCTTTTTGATTAAACATCTCAACAACTTGGTCAACCATATTGGAACTTCTTCCCCTATCAACTGGCATTCCTCCTAAACTCCTTAAGATTCCTCCTAATGGGAAAACAAATAATTCCTTTTTAATTAGAAAATTAGGTTTTACTTTAAGCTTCCACAATCCAAGACAACCCCAAACAAAATCCCAATTTGAAGTGTGAGGAGCTTCAATAAAAATACATTTTTGCATTTGAGGTTCTGGTTTGCCAATTAGCTTCCAGCCCGAGAGCCACAAAAGAAAACTTGCTATCTGTCTTCTCATCTATTTTTTTGCTAAAGAATATGTGTCTTTTGCAATTACATATTCTTCATTGGTAGAAACCATCATAACCTTTACCTTTGAAGATGGTTTTGAAATCATTAAATCAACTCCTCTTTGTCCTTTATTTGCTTCTTTGTTAAAGTCAACTCCTAAGAATTCCAATCTTTCACAAATCTTTTCACGAACATCATCAGCATTTTCTCCAATTCCTCCAGTGAAAAGAATTAAATCAACTCCTCCCATTGTTGCTGCATAGCCTCCAATATACTTTCTTACTCTATTGCAGAATAAATCAAAAGCAACAACATCTCTTTCAATTCCTTTATCTTTTCCTTCGCAAACTTCTCTCATATCAGAGTGTCCACTAAGACCTAAAAGTCCAGATTTCTTGTTGATTAAATTGTTAGCTGCATTGATATTTAATCCTTCTTTTTCGCAAATAAATAAGAAAGCACCAATATCTAAATCTCCAGCTCTTGTTCCCATTACCAATCCTTCAACTGGAGTAAATCCCATTGAGGTATCAACACTTTGACCATCTTTAACAGCACAAATTGATGCTCCATTTCCAAGGTGACAGCTTACAATTTTTGAATTATTAATATCTAAACCAGCCAACTTTGCTGCTTTTTCTGCAACAAACTTATGACTTGTTCCATGAAAACCATAACGGCGTATTTTGTCATCAGTGTAGTATTTGTAGTCAATTGCATACATGTAAGCTTCCTTAGGCATAGTTTGATGGAAAGAAGTATCAAAAACAGCCACTTGAGTTACTTTTGGAAGTAGTGCTTCCATAGCTTCAATACCTTCCAAGTTAGCAGGATTATGAAGTGGAGCTAAAGCACATAGTTCTTTAATTTTTGCTTTCTCGTTAATTCCAAC
>DHDW01000027.1:21703-21886 GCA_002399565.1 Bacteroidales bacterium UBA4866
GATTTAATAACACCAATTTTTTCATCAATCAATGCATTAAGAACAAGATCGATACCAACCTTATGAGTTGGAATTGGAGTCTTAATATAATATTTATCCTTACCCTCTGGTCTATGGGTAAACTCTCCCATTTCCAAACCAATTCTTTCTATTAAACCTTTTGCCAACACAGCAGCATCATTA
>DHDW01000031.1:0-333 GCA_002399565.1 Bacteroidales bacterium UBA4866
CTTCTACAATACATGCTCCAATGTGGATTGCTTGTACCTATGAGAGAGAGTTCAGAAGCAGGTATTTTCTCTTCAATTTTTATTGATATAGGAGATGAGCAGTCAATAGAAAACGACTTAAGTACATATTCTTCCCATTTGCTAAGCATGAAAAACTTGTGTGAAAGAGCAAATAATAAAACCTTATTCTTGATAGATGAATGTGGAACAGGAACCGATCCAACAATTGGAGGAGCCATTGCAGAGTCTGTTTTAGAGTTTTTGAATGAGAAACAAGCCTTTGGAGTCGTTACAACACACTATTCCAATTTAAAGCTTTTGGCAGACAGACAC
>DHDW01000031.1:418-16642 GCA_002399565.1 Bacteroidales bacterium UBA4866
AAAGCTTTTGGCAGACAGACACGCATCCATTATCAATGGAGCAATGCTTTTTGACCAAAACAATATGAGACCACTATATAAACTTTCTATTGGAAAGCCTGGTTCATCTTTTGCATTTGAAATTGCCCAAACTATTGGACTGCCAAAGCAAATTGTAGATAAAGCAGTAGATAAAATTGGCTCTTCTTATTTAGATTTTGAACAGCAACTACAACAATTGGAAGTAGATAAGATAGAGTTAAGAAAGAAAGAACAAGAGGTTAAGGTTGCTGACGATTTGTTGTCAGAAGTTTTGTTGAAGTATAATAAGTTAAGTTCTGAATTAGAGGACAAAAAGAGAGTAATATTAAAACAAGCAAAGATAGAAGCAAAAGAAATTCTTCAAAATGCCTCTCGCCAAATAGAAAATACCATTTCTCAAATCAAAGAGGCAAACGCCAACAAAGAGAAGACAAAGAAAATTAGAGAAGAATTCAGTAAAGAGCAAATACATATTGATAGAGAATTATCTGAATTAGAAAAGCAGGAGAGGAAAAACGTAGCTAATAAAGATATTTCAAATAAGAGTAAGGATATAGGAGTAAAGATTGACCTAAGTCCAATTGCCATTGGAGATATAGTAAAGATAGGCGATGAAAACACCTTTGCAGAAGTAGTTTCAATAAAACGTAATAGGTTAGAAGTTATTAGCAATAGTGTTAAGATGAGCATTGAGAAAAATAAGGTGATTAAGGTTGATAAGAAATCATTTTTAAAATCCAATGCTAAGTTATATTCTCAAAAGCAATCAGCCTTTTTGTCTGTTATTGATGAGTTAAATGAAAAGCGAAAGACCTTTAAAACTCAATTAGACCTAAGAGGAGAAAGAGCAGAGGATGCATTGGATAAGCTAAGCCAGTTTATTGACCAAGCAAGATTATTAGGCGAAAGAGAAATTTCAGTTTTACATGGCAAGGGGGATGGAATATTAAAAACCATAATTCGAGACTATTTAAAAACAAATTCAGAAATAAAATCCTTTACTTCTGCACGCTTAGAATTTGGAGGAGAAGGTATAACAATGATAACTTTAAACTAAAAAAATAAGTTTTTTTTTCAAATTGGGAACAAAAAATCTAATTATGGTGTTTAATATGTACATACAAAAATATAGGGAAGTAATTTTAAAAATTAATAGATATGAAAACTAAGTTTATTATTAAATTGAAAGCAGTTTTATTAGTATTAGCCATGGTGCTTAATGCAAATATTGCTTTTTCACAGGATTATTTAGCTGGAGCTAATATTGATTTTACGGCTTCAACTCCTGGCAACTATGCTGGATGGAGAGGATATCAAGCACAGAATATTAGTAATGGTAACACATTGATATTTGGACCAACATCAGGATATACTCCTCTAGGAGATCCATGGTATGGTTTTAATGATCCAGCCACTTGTTTTTGGCAAGGAGAAAGATGCTTCGTAATTAATAGTAACCCAAATGAAACAGACACAAGAGTTTCTTCTGGAACTAATATTTTAAAAAAGATACCAACAGGTTATGATCGTTCTACACAAATCAATTGTGCTAAGAATAATAGTAATGTAAACATGCTAACATATGATTTGGATGTAACTCCTCAAAATTGTTTATTAACTTTCAATTTTGCTATGGTTCTTGAATCTCCTGGTCATGGAGGGTATCAAGATCCATTTTTTAAAATAGATGTTATCAAGTTGAATGATATTACTGAGGCAGAAGAAGGTTTAGCTCAAACATGTGCAACTTTTGAAGTTAAAGGAAATTCTTCTACTCCTCCAACAGGTTGGTTTACCTATTCTGGAGGAATATGGCAACCATGGCGTCAAATATCAATGAATTTAACAAATAATATAGGAGAAAGAGTAAGAATTAAAGTTCTGCTTGCTTCCTGTGCATGGGGTGGACACTATGCCTATGGTTATTTTGTAGGAAAAGTAGGACCATCAGTATTAACCGTTAATGCATGTGGGCAAGGAGATACAGCCGCAGTCATTACCGCAACTTCAGGTTTTGCCAAATATGAATGGTATGAAAATCCAGAAAATCGACCTGAGAGTCAATTATCCGATTTAGCAGTTGGGACCCCAATCTATAGTAGTGAAGCAACTACTACACAACCAGCCAATAATAACTTTGTTATCACTAATTCTATGTACAATCAACACGGAGAATATTATTTTGTAAAAGTAACCTCACCAAGCAGTTCCACAGGAGTCCCTGGATGTATAGCCTATATGAAAGCTCGAGTGCAAGTAATAAAGCCTGTAACCGAATATACTTTTTTAACCGACTGTCAACTCACAGCAGCCTTTACCAATGGTACAACATTCCCAGTAGATGATGAAGGTGCCATTAAGCAATACCACTGGGACTTTGGAGATGGCACCACAGCCCACTACACCAGCGAAGACACCAATACCAATGTAAATATTAACCCAACACATGTATATACTACCCCAGGCACCTACACAGTAACCCTTACAGCTTCATACAATGGATGTGAAAAGACCATATCTCATGAAGTGGAAATTCCTGCTACCCCATCCTTTAGCCTAACCGACACCATGATATGTATAGGGACATCAATCAATATTCCTATAGAAAATCCAGCTATGACACAAGACGTTACTTACACATGGAATAACCCTAATGACCCTAATCCATTTGAAGGCATAGTATACACAGCTACCTTTAATCAAAGGACAGAAATAATAGTCAATGCCGAAGCTCCATCATGTACATATAGCGACACAATAATAGTAGACGTACAAAACTTTCCAGAAATCACCCTTATAGGCGACACCATGCTCTGCTTAGGCGAACAATCCAACATCACCGCTATGGATGCCACTGGCAACACACAAGCCATGCAATGGTCATTTACTGATCCAGGTAACCCACCGCAATTTAATCCTAACCAACCTACCACCACCGAACCCGTACTAATCTTCACCCCAACTCAAAACACTATCGTATATCTAATAGCAAGAACCTCTCAAGGCTGTATGGCATCCAAGAGTCTTAACATAAGCATAACCGATCCAAAAGTTATAGCTAATAAATACAAAGTATGCCCAGGCGATGCAGTTATCTTAACTGGAATGGACGCAGTAGATTATAGTTGGAGTGCTGACCCTGCAGATGCTACATTGCCAACAGGTCGTTCTGACCAACCAGTTACTGCTCATCCAGAAGAAACCACCATTTACACTATGCGAGGTTATGGAGCAAGTGGATGTTATGCAGAAAGAACCATAAGAATCCAAGTAGTACCATTCCCAGAAGCAGCAATATCCTTTTCACCAGCATACGTAGACGTAGATAACCCAGTACTATCTTTAAGAGACATCTCCCAATGGGGCGCAAGCTCAAGTTGGACTATCTCCGATGGGACAACATCCGATGCAAGAAGCTTCAGTCATAGATTTAATGATGTAAGTGGACAAGACGTACAAATATACCTAACCACCTTCAACGAAGTAGGCTGTTCTGACACTACCTCAGTAATAGTGCCAATAGAACTCTTCTCAGTATGGGTGCCAAGTGGATTTACCCCAGATGGCGATGGAGTCAATGATAGATTCTTCTTTAGAAGTACCAATAGATTAGAAGACGTAAAATTAGAAGTCTATAATAGATGGGGAGAAAGAGTATATTTGTTTGAAGACGATTACTTAGACTGTTCAAACCAAGATAGCCAAGCATTAGAGAATAAATATGGATGGGATGGACAAAAAAGTGGAGTAAATGTACCAATAGGCACCTATGTATGGCGATTAAGCTATAAACGATTAGGCAACAAAAGAGTATATGATAGGAGTGGAACAATCAATATCATAAGATAGCCACAACTTACAAACAATAATGTTAAAGTAGCAGGTAATTTACTTGCTACTTTTTTTTGTGAAGTAAGGAAAGAGTCTATTGAAATCAAGAATAAATTTATTAAAATCAAGGAATAATTTATTAAAGTCAAGTATAAATTTTACATCCTGGCAGGATGCATAGTGTAAGGTGGCAGGTTACATAGTGTAAGGTGGCAGGATGTAATAAGTATGGTCGTACCTTAGAAGATTTAAACCTTATCTTATTAAATTAAAATAAGGATTTGATACGCTTATATCAAGTAAATATAAATTTATAAGTGAATCTTGAAGTATTAATTTAGCTTAATTGAAAATATTGTTCTTTAATTGACAATATCGTTGGAGAATTTACCTGTTTGAGGGGCTGCGTTTTTGTTGTTAAGTTCGTTATAGCGTTTGCGTGCCTCAGTAACGTATAGTGAATTGGAATATTCTAAAATTATTCTTTCGTAATACTCTTTTGCTTTTTGAGTAGAGTTAAGATGGGTTTGGTAAAGTTGAGCTAAAAGGTAAAGAGCATCGTCTGCCATTATATCATCAGGATACTTTAATAGTATTTGATTTAATAAACTATCTGCCTTTTGATATTGGTTTTCTTTAATTGCAATTTCTGCTCTCTTATATAAAACTTCATCAAATAGAGGATGAGATAGATAGCTTTGATTGAGAGTGTCAAGATATTCAAGGGCTAATGAATATTTATTTTGATATAAAGCAAACTCTGCTTTTGCAAAATATGTCAATCCATTATAGGATGAATCTTCATCAATATTATCTGAAATCAAAATAGAGTATTGCATAGCGTCATTGGCAATTAGCTTGGTTGTTGAGGAACGAAGCACATCAAACTGAGATGCTGCCCAAGTAAAATCGCCATTATAGTAGGAAAGCATTGCATTTTTGAATTTTGCTTCTGAGCCCACAACATCGTTCTTGAATTCTTTTTCAACTTGAGAATAAGTTAATGATGCTTCCCAAATATCATTCTCCATCAAATAAATATCAGCTCTTGTTAGCTTGCTTTTAGCTTTTTCTAAAGGTTTGATTTGAGGCATTGAAAGAGTTTGATCTAATATATCAACAGCTTCTTGAGGCAAATGTAGATAATAGGCTAACAAGAAGGCATATTGTTGCATTATTGGTATTGTTGCAGGAAGTTTGCCAAGTTCTTCAAGGGTTTTTTCATATTGTTTTTTAAGGTAATCAATTTCTTTTTGGGTATGGTTAATTGAGCTTATGAAAGGATGATAAAGAGAACTAAGAAGTCCTAACCTGCTAACAAGATAATAAGTGCTTTCATTACCTTTGTTAATTAAATAAATGAATCCTTCTTTTGCAATTTCGTAATCTTGATTATTAAGTGCAATATTTGCTATTTCATAAACTGTTTGTCCAGTTAAGTTTTCAAATCTTTTATCAATTGCTTTGGCTTGATTAAGAGCCATCTTATAGTTCTTTTGTTGCAAAAGAGTCCAAATATATAGTTGAGAAAGATTTTGATTAGATGGTTCTTGTTGAACCTTTTTTAGCAAAGTTAAGCGAAGAAAGTCAGAAAACTTACTATCATTATCTTGCTGCAAAATGCTTCCAAGATAAATTTTAACTTGATTAAGCATTGTGGGGTTTTCATTCAAAAGCTCTAAATATTCATTAGTTATTTCTTCGTAATTGCCTTGACGTTGATAAAGATAAGAAATATCGTAGATGAAAAGACTTTTGTTATTAAATAATTCTCTTCCTTTCTTAAATGTTTTAATTGCATAATCAATATTTCCTCTAACATTAAAATAGTTTGCAAGCTGAACAATGCTATTACTATTAGCTTGAAGATTTTCTATAGATTTGTCAAATTGATTATTTGCTTTGTTTTGCTCGCCTAATTTAATGTAGTGAGTACCTAAATCGGCAATAAAGATTGAGTTTTGAGGGAATTTCTTTATTGTTTTCTTTATTAGTTTTTCTGCTTTTGAATCTTGATTAGTTTGATAATAAAGACTTAATAGATTATCATAATACTCTTGACGAAATTCTTTTTCAATCAAATCTTCATAAAGGTCAATTTTGTTTTGAATTTCTTCATTCAAAAAGAACGCTTTCTCTTGAGTATTTTTATCTGTTTGAGCAAAAAGAGGATAAGAATAGAATAATGCAATTAAAACAAACAAAAAAAAACTTGCACCTCTAATTTTAAAAAGGTCTTTAATGTTTATTCTCTTATCAAATAACTCCTCTTTGTTTATCACTTAAAGTACGTTTAATATTTGTTCTTTTATTTTCTCAAGTTCATCTTTCATCTGCACAACAATTTTCTGCATGTTGGCATCCTGAGCTTTTGACCCAAGAGTATTAATTTCTCTGCCAATCTCTTGAGCAATAAATCCTAATTTTTTCCCTTGTGAAGTAGGAAGATTCATAGTATTAACGAAATAATCTAAATGTTGTTTTAATCTTGTCTTTTCTTCTGTTATGTCCAATTTCTCAAGATAGTAAATTATCTCTTGTTCAAAACGATTCATATCTAAAGATTGACAATCCAATTCATTGAGTTTGGAGAGTAGTTTATCTTTTATTTGTTGAATTCTTAATGTTTCAAATTTATTAATTTCAAGAAGCTTTTCTCCAATAAGCTTTATTCTTAAAAGCAAATCTCTCTCCAAGCATTTTCCTTCCACTAACCTGTATTGATCTGTTTGTTCTAAGGCTTCATCCATAAGTAGGAATAAAATATCTACCTCATCTTGTTTTATCTCTTTATTTGCACAAGAATTTATTTCAGGAATTTGAAAGATATAATGAAGAAGATGTTCTTTGGGAGCATTCACTAAATCTGCTAAAGCTTCAAATTGTTTGTAATAGCTAACAAAAAGAGCTGTATTTATGTTTAAATTGGGAGCTTCATCAACAAATTCTTTGATTACATAACAATCAACTTTTCCTCTTTCCAGAATATTAGCAATTTTATTTCTAATCTCAATTTCCTTATTGCGATAGGAAGCGTTAAGTTTAAGATTTAAGTCAATTTGTTTGCTGTTTAGAGTTTTTATTTCAATAGTAAGCATTTTGTTATTGTAAGTTGCAGATGCTTTACCATAACCTGTCATTGATTTAATCATATATAATTATGTCTTTAGTTAATATGTTTGTCCTTGTCAATTAGTGCTTAAAAGAAGCAAATAAATAAAAAAGCATACAAAGATACATAAAAACCTCAATTTTACGTTAATTATACTATATTATTTATACTTTAATGCTATTTTAGTGGCGAAAAATGACTATTTTTGCTGCTTAATTTGGTGTTAAAATAATAAAACCAAGTTTATAAACGTAAAGACCATAATTAATTAAACAAAAAACAAAAAATTTATGACACCAGAGACTGGATTAATGGGAGGAAACATTATTTATTGGGTTATTTTCATTGGAACTGCTCTATTGAGCTGGCTTGTTAGCGCAAATCTTAAAAGAAAATTTGCTCTATACTCTAAAATACCAACCGAAAGAGGAATGACAGGAAGAGAAGTTGCAGAAAAGATGCTTCATGATCAAGATATTTATGATGTAAAGGTTGAATGTGTTGAAGGACAGCTAACAGACCATTACAACCCACAAACAAAAGTTGTTAATTTAAGTAGAGGAGTTTATGAAGGAGCAAATGTAGCTGCTGCTGCTGTTGCTGCTCATGAATGTGGACACGCTGTTCAACATGCAACGGCTTATTCATGGCTTATGCTTCGTTCAAAATTAGTTCCTGTTGTTAGCTTTGCTTCAAGATGGGTGATGTGGGTAATTCTTGGAGGATTATTTTTAGTGAACACATTTCCAAACTTACTTTTAGTAGGGATTGTTTTATTTGGATTTACAACTCTTTTTAGTTTTGTAACCCTACCTGTTGAAATAAATGCTTCAAAAAGAGCTTTAGTTTGGTTAGAAAACCATTCTGTAACTTCATATCAAAGTCAAGAACAAGCACAAGGAGCACTTAAAGCAGCTGCTTATACTTATGTTGTTGCTGCAATATCTTCTTTAGCTTCATTGCTATACTATATTGCAATTTATTTAGGAAGAAGAGATTAAACCAAAATATAAATGTCATTATTTGATTTTCTTAAGAGTAGAGTTTTTTTAAAGAATTTAGGCTTAATTGCAGCTGTTTTCTTCGGAATACTTCTTATTGTTTTTGTTTCTTTGAACTTCTACACTCGTCATGGTTCAGAATATGTTATGCCTGAAATTGAGGGTAGTCTAATGGAAGAGATAGAAGAGATGGAGGAAATGGATAATTTTGAAGTAATTGTTCTTGACTCAATCTACACTCCAGGAGAGCATGCAGGAAAGATAATTTCTCAAGACCCCAAAGCAGGTTCAAAAATAAAGAAAGGAAGAAAGATATATGTGGTTGTAACATCATCAATAGGAGAAACTATACCAATGCCTAACTGCAAGGATCAAAGTGTTCGTTCTGCAGTTAATCAACTTACAAATGCAGGGCTTAGGGTTGGGAAATTTATTTTCAATATTGGGGATTTTAATAGTGTTGTAGTTGGTCAAAGATATAAAGGAAATCCAATTGAAGAAGGAAGTCAAATACAAAGAGGAGAGGAGATAGATTTGGTTGTTGAAATGAATCAGGAGAAATATTCAACCACCATGCCAAACATAATTGGACTAACCGAACCTGAGGCTGAAAAGAAACTCTGGGAGGCAGCATTAAATGTTGGAAAGAAGACTTTTGAAGGGAAAAAAGACATTGTTCATTCTCGAGTAGTTTCTTTCTCTCCAAACAGCAGCAGTGTTTCAAAAGGAACAACAGTTAGTATTGAGTTTATGAATGACACAAAACCAAACTACAACGACAAGGTTAAGAGATTCAAAATGTCAGAGCCTATTGTTGAAGACACCATAAATCAAATAATCGAAATTAATGATGAGTTTTAAAAAATGGATTATTCTTAGTGTCCTTACAGTTATTCCTTTTCTTGCAAATAGTCAATTCCGATTGACTGAAGCAGGGAAACAAAAAGGAGTAAATGAAAAGAATATAACTAAGAATATCAGTAGTATTGTTCTTCCTTTTATTGAAGACTTCTCTAACTATAGGGATATACCTAATCCTAATTTATGGGAGAACTCAGGAGCATGGGTAAATTTCGATTATCCTGTTTTTCCTCCAACAGTTGGAGTAGTTACTTTTGATGCTCTTGATTCACAAGGGCAACTTTACCAAGGAGCTAACACAACAGGTTTTCCTGCAGACACTCTCACTTCATGCAAAATTCGTTTAGATTCCATCTTACTTCCCACGCCAACCAAACTAACTCCTCAAGATAGCATTTATCTTAGCTTCTATGTTCAGCCAGGAGGAGGTATTGGAGACATTTGGGATAATATCGGAGCAACACCAGCTAAGAAAGATTCTTTGGTACTTCAATTCTATAGTATAAGTCAAAACACTTGGCATAATGTTTGGAAAACAGAAGGACTTAGAGTTGACAGTATTTTTACAAAAGACAGCACATATTGGCTATTTATAAATATTCCAATTGTAGATACAATATATTTTAACTCAGAGTTTCGATTCCGTTTTCTCAATTTTGCATCCTTATCCAATAATCCATCTTATGCCTATGTTGATAATTGCGATCATTGGCACTTGGATTATATATATTTGAATAAAGACAGAAGATATGATGATAGAGCCATTAGAGATATAGCTTTTGTTAATCCTGCTCGTTCTCTTTTGAAAGAATATCAGGCTATGCCAGCTCTTCAGTTTAGTGAAGAAGATATGGGTGATAGCCTTAGTATTAAAATTATTAATCTTTCAGATATTGCTCTGAGTTCGCAATACAACTACTATGTTTTCAATAGTTTTGGTGCAGAGGTGGCCTCTTATAATGGTGGTTTTGAAAACATTTATCCTTACATTCAAACCAAAAACTTCCAAACCTCACCCAATCATGCTAATCCTCCAATCAATTTCTCCTACTCTTTAAACCCAAATCAATGGGAAACTTTTGATGTAATTCATATTGTTAAGGAAGGAGTTGGGCAAGATAGCAGAACTTCAAATGACACAATTAGTTTCAAGCAAGTCTTTGAAAACTATTTTGCTTACGACGATGCAAGTGCAGAAAATGGATTTGGAATAGAACCAATTACAGTTTCAAACTTAGCTCTTGGCTTTAATCTTAGGGTTCAAGATACTCTAACAGCAGTGGATATTTACTTCAATTCCACTTATCAGGATGCCAATCAAAAACCATTCTACCTATGTGTTTGGAATAGTTTGGGAGGCAAACCTAATGACAGCATATATCGTTCCCACACCTACCTTACTCCAACAACAGAAGGATTAAACCAATATACTCGCTACTATTTAGACTCACCATTAGTTATTCCTGAAGGCGAATTCTTTGTTTCACTTCAAACAAAATATAGTGATTATCTAAACTTAGGTTTTGACAGAAACACCGATTGCTCATCTAAAATGTTTGGAAATTGGTCAAACTCATGGGAACCTAACACTCTTTTCAAAGGCTCTTTAATGATACGCCCATATTTTGGATACAAAGCATTAATAGGGTTTGAAGAAGTGGAAAAGGAAGAACTAAACTTCTCATTATATCCTAACCCAACCAATTCCACAATCAATTTAAAAATTAATAATAGCAATAACTTCCACAACACTAACTATAAAATAAGAATAATAAATATGTTGGGTAAAGAGGTTTATTCTTCAGCTTTCAAGACTCAAATAGATGTTTCCGCCCTTTCAAATGGAGTTTACATCCTTTACATAATAGACACTAAAACCCATCAAACCAAACAAGAGAAACTAATAATACAAAAATGATAGAAGAGACCTTAGAGCCGCAAGAAGATGAAAACGAATTATTTGAGAACTATCGAATAGAAGTTGATAAGGGGCAAAGCCTTTTGAGAATTGATAAATTTTTAATGGATAGGCTCGAACAAACCTCAAGAAATAAGATTCAACAAGCTGCAAAAGCAGATTGCATAAGAGTAAACGAAAAGCCCGTTAAGCCCAACTACAAAGTAAAGCCAGGAGATATTGTTCAGATATTTTTACCAACTGCACCAAGAGAAATTGAAATCATTGCTCAAGATATTCCATTAGACATAGTCTACGAAGATGAAGATTTAATAGTTGTAAACAAACAACCCGAAATGGTAGTTCATCCAGGCTATGGCAATTACACAGGAACACTTCTCAACGCCCTAACCTTCCATTTCCAAGACCAAAAAGACAAGGAAGGTAACCCTGTTAGACCATTAATGGTGCATAGAATTGACAAAAACACCACAGGACTACTACTAATTGCAAAGAACGAAGTGGCTCAAACCATATTAGCAAAGCAATTCTACGACCATTCAGTACAAAGAACCTATACAGCCTTAGTTTGGGGAGACTTTGACAAAATGGAAGGAACAATTGAAGGAAATATTGGACGCTCGCTCAAAGACAGGAGGGTAATGCAGGTATTTCCAGAGGGAGATTATGGCAAATCAGCAATAACACACTGGAAGGTATTGTTCCGTTTTGGCTACATAACCCTAATTCAATGCAGGTTGGAAACGGGAAGAACACACCAAATTAGAGCCCATATGAAATACATAGGACATCCACTCTTCAACGATGAAACCTATGGAGGCGACCAAATAATTAAAGGAACCACCTATTCCAAATACAAACAATTCGTGCAAAACTGTTTCAAACTCCTACCTCGACAAGCCCTTCACGCAACCACACTTGGCTTCATTCATCCAACCACAAAAGAAAATATATACTTTGAAAGTCAACTTCCAGAGGATATGATAATGGTAAAAGAAAAATGGGAACACTACATAAACTACAATCGCCCACAGGAAGATAACACAGACATAGAAACCATCAACCAATCCAAACACGAAGTTTCTAACCTAAGGTAAAGAAGAGGCTTATAGTCCTTATCTTCAATACATAATCACCATATCGGCGTTTTGCTAAATCGATATCGGCGTTTTGCACTCTACGATACGCCCGTTTTGCATAGTGTGAAACGCCCATATCGCATAGTGCGAAACGGGCATAATGCATAGTACGAAACTGGCGTATCGCATAGTACGAAACGGGCGTATCGCAAATTGCATATCGCCCATACCATGTTGTCATATCGCCGATATGAATATAAGATATTGAAGTTATGTTACTTGTGAAGTTTTTATCTAAGCACTTCAATTGCTCCCATTAGGTCAATGGTTTTGTCGTGTCTTTTGCCCAAAAAGCGGTAGAAATAGGTGCCTGTTGGGGAATTGGTTTGAGAAGGAGACCAAAGGTCTTCCTCTTTGGATATGTTTTTGAAACGGTAAATAAGCTTTCCTTGACGGTTGTAAACGAAGAGTTCATTGTCAGGAAAAGCCTTTTGCTCAATTAGATTATGAATATTAAATACATCATTAATCCCATCTCCATTTGGAGTAACAACGTTAGGGAAGAGTATCCTATCAACTTGCAAGTCGAGGTTTAAGACGCTATCGCAACCATTTATTGTCTGATAAGCATGGGTATAAAATCCTGTGGTGCGTTCATTAAAGCCGTTTTCTTTATACACGTTTCCATAGTAAATGTCTGCGTAAATGGTGTCGTTGAAGGTTTGGTTTACAACCAAATGCAATACGTAAATGCTGTCGCATCCATATATATTATTGTAATTTACCTGATATGTTCCGCTTGAATCCACAGCCAATCCTTGAAAAAGGAATTCATCATTATCGCAGATTACGGCAAAAGAAGTGTCGTAGAAGGTAGGGTTGATTGTGAGGTTAAGAACTATATTGGAGTCGCATCCATAAGTGGAAATTAAGTTGAGGTTATAGGTGCCAGACTCCGTAATGATGGTTCCTTGAGCATCGTAAACATAATTGTCGCAAACCGTATCGAAAACAATAAGTCCGTTGTAGTGAGGATGTACTCTAACCATTTTGGAAGCATAGTTTAAGCATCCTGCTGAGTCAATAACCTTAACAATATAAAGAGAATCTATTGTTGGAGTAAATGAAATGCTTTGAGTAGTGTCGGAGGAGTTCCACTGATAGTTGCCTTGCATTGTTGCCGTTAGGGTTGTGGATTCTCCTTCACATAGAGATGAATCTCCAACAATGGTTAAAACTCCATTGGGACTAACTAACCTTAAAAGAACTTCCATTGTGTCGGTACATTGAAAATCGGATAGTCCAGCAACAAGTTTAATTATATGCTCACCAGAAGAATAATATATCTTTGTTGGGTTATCAATATACTGAATTTCTCCATCATCAAATATCCATTTAATATTTTCACACCCTGCTCCAGAAGGCAATGGGTCAATTCCATTGGCGGATAGTTTGCTTTGATTGAAGAACTTAACCTCATAGTAACAATCCTTCGGCTCTATTTGATAAGTAAAGTCAGCTAAAGGGAATCGCTTTCCTCCATAGGCATCAATTCTAAACTTGCATATAGGGTTTTCAATGGAAGATACAATACAATAGTAATTTTGTGAGGAGTCAGTAACTATCTGCAATATCCTATCTGTTGAAAGAACTTGTGAAGGATTTGCAGAAGAATACCATTGATAGCGAAAACCTTCAGGAGCACTAAAGACATTTGTTTGGGTTTCTCCGCAAGATGAGGTTGCAATATTTTTTCTGGAGCAGTTTAGAGTATAGTAAGCATATCCATAGTGTCCTCCTTCTTTGCAGTCGAAAGTTGTAAGACGCACCTTAATGGTTTGACCATGATATTGCGACAAATCAAAGCCAATCTTTGTCCAGTCTTTCCAAATAACATTTGAGCCTGCAACAGTATTCCACCCCAAACTTGTGCTGGCAATAAAATTGGCATAGCCACACACTGAGTCAATAATAACATTATTTGAATCCAAAATTGCCAGTAAGAACTTAGGTTGTTCCAAAGTAGTGTGATTGGGGTCTTGAAGAACAATTGCATAGTCGAGAATCATTAAATCATAATTATTTGTATCAACATTGTAGGCATAGGTTATGCTTTCAGCTTGAGCACCACCTTTCCAGTTTCCAAGTCTAACAGATGCCAATGATCCTTGAGGAATTGTTCTTAGAGCATTATTTGTTCTAATATCTCTTTCCGTTGTGTCATAATGAACAGTATGGCGGCTGTTTACGCTTTCATAACCATAATTAATAAGTCCAGTGAATACATAAGGATATTCATAAGTCCCAAATCTTGCATTAACTGACTCTGAAGAAAGATTAGTAAAATCAAAACAATCGCCCACAGTTTCAATAAGAATAAAATTCAAATACTCAGCACAAGTAGGTTCAAAGTTATCGCAATAGGAGTGAATGGTTACTTGAATTTGCCCATTCAAACCTCTTAAATCGAGTTGAATGGAGTTGTTGAAAGTAGTATCGTAGTGAATTGTTGGATCGCCTTCAAGCCTCCATTCAACAATCCATCCAGGCGAATTGGGATTGTTTTCCCATTCAATTATAACAATTCCATCATCAATACTCAGCAAATGAGCCTGCTCAGATTTAGGACAGGCACAAGTAGTGTGAGCAACTCTACTAATAGGGCAGGCAACAGAATCAAGGCAATAGGAATATATTCTAATTTCATAATCAGTATTTGGAGACAAATCATTAAAAGTGGCAATTGTGTCATTTGTAACAATTGTGGATAATTTCGCTCCTTGATAAAAGAGCTCCACAATCCATTCAATACTATTGTCAGGCTCATTCCATTTAACAGTTATGGAGTCGGAATTAACTATGAACCCAATATTAGAAGCCGTTGGACAAGGACAAGGAGGACAAATAACAAAACTTATAAGCTTGCAAATGGACGAAAAAGGCACATTATCACAATTCTCATATATATATACTGTGTAGCATAGGGTGGAGTTTACTCCAGTAAAGATTGTAGAAAGGTCAGTTGTAACAAGAGAATCAATAATGTCTCCATTCAAAGTAAGAACAACAGTCCATTCAATATTTGGATTGGGAGAAGTCCAGTTTGCATATAAAGTATCACCAGAAATAGTGCCTCCAGCAGTTAGAGGAACAGAACAAATACATTGAGTCCAAAAATTTAATGAAGGAGGTCTCCTGCACGAATTTTCCATAGTGTCGCATGGAGTATAAATCTCAACTCCGTATTGAGAACAATGAGTTAAGTCTGAAAGCAAAACGGAATTAGTAGAGCTTGCAATAAGAAAATCCTCTCCAGCAGGAATGCTATAATAGTGTATTAACCAACTATCAGAATTTCCATTCCATGTGAGAGAGGTAGTACTGTCAGTAAGCACAGTTGGATTTATTGAGCTTGGAATTGGACAAACATTGCAAATGCTAATATTTAATACAAATCCACTTACAGGATTATCAGAATCAACAAAGAAATAAACTGTTATAGGACCTGTGGAGGATGTAACATTAACAGTTCCTGATGTTCCTTGATTAATATTTGAAAAAAGAACAGTTGTTGAGGAAGCATCTCCATCGTAAATTATTAATTTGGTTTTATAGAACTCCTCAAGGTCATAAGTTCCTGAAATCTTAATTTTTGAAGAAGGACTTGTAGGATAAATAGTCATCTTTGCATTTACACGAGTTGAATAGTTTCCTGCAATTCCTCCATCATCATAAATAGTTCCAGTATTTGTTGTGTGAGCAACATTGCCACTAACAGGCATAATATAGGTTTGAGCAAAGACAGATATACTAATGATATTTATCATTAAGAAGAATAAAATATTAATATATCGTTTCATACAAACACTTATTTAGTAAGTGCAAATAAAATTTGCATTTATATTATATATACAACCAAATTATTGTTTTGGTAACCTATTTCATATATAAATTCATATAACCTTCCATTTCCAGCTGAACTTTCTTTGCTTCCATTTCAGCTACCTTTGCAAAGCCTTCGGTTTTGTCAGCGAAAATAATTGCTCTTGAAGAATTAACCAAAAGTCCACAATCTTTAGTCATCCCATATTTTGAAACCTCTTCCAAAGAACCTCCTTGAGCTCCAACACCAGGAACAAGTAAGAAACTTTCTGGGGCTAACTCTCTAATTCTTGTAAACATACTTGCTTGAGTTGCACCACAAACAAACATCAAATTATCTTTAGTTCCCCACTCCTGACTTTTTGTTAAAACTTTTTCAAACAAAGGCTGTCCTTCTTTGTCTTCAATAAATTGGAAATCATTAGCTCCCTTGTTGGAAGTTAGAGCCAAAAGAATCACCCACTTATCTTCATAAATTGTAAAAGGCTTAACAGAATCCTCTCCCATATAAGGAGCAAT
>DHDW01000040.1:0-144 GCA_002399565.1 Bacteroidales bacterium UBA4866
TTTTTTACCGGACAACAATGATTTTATAACCATAATCAAGAGAAAAATCATTAAACAAAGTAAAACTTATCTAAAGCCTTATTCTAATTAAGAATGATGAAGTATAAATTTATTATGGTCATACCTTACTAAAGTTATGGTCGT
>DHDW01000040.1:278-12493 GCA_002399565.1 Bacteroidales bacterium UBA4866
ACGACCATAACTTTAGTAAGGTACGACCATAGCAAAATTAAACTTGATTTAAATAATCTAAATTCAAATAAAAATAAGCCAAGACGAAGAATAAGGAAATAAAAAAAGGAGAATACTAAAAATATTCTCCTTTTTGAGTAAATGATTTGTCTAAGATATTATTTTACTTTTGAATCTTTTACAACTTCAATAAGGTCAATCTCAAAACACAAAACACTTCCTGCTGGCAATTCTGGAGAATCCATATCTCCATAACCATATTCAGGACTTATCCAAAGCATGTATTTTCCTCCTTCTTGCATAAGTTGTAATCCTTCAATCATACCTGGGATAATGTTAGTAAGCCCCATAATTACTGGTTCTTGTCCTCTCTCATAAGTGCTTTCAACAACTTTCCCATCAATTGTACTTAAACGATATTGGATTCTAACTCTATCCATAGTAGTTGGTTTTGCACCCTTTCCTTCTTTTAGCACTTTATACTGTATACCTGTAGCAGTTGTCTGAACTCCTTCTTTAGATTTATTTGCTTCAAGGAATTTTTTACCTTTTTCACGATTAGGTTTACCTTTTTCTATGGCATCAGCTCTTTGTTTTTCTTCCATGCCTTTTTGATATTTCATCATCACTTCTTGCATATCAGCTTCCTTAATTAAGAAATTTGTATCCCCTTGGTAAGCTTCATAGAAAGCATTCATTAGAACTTCTGGATTTATATCCATTTTTTCAAATTTCATTTGCTTCCCCATATTAGCTCCTAAACAATAGGAAGCAGAGTCAACTATTGTCTTTAAGTCTTTACTTGAGACTTCTTTTTTTTGTGAACAAGCTGTAAATAATGTTGAAACCAACAAAATTAGAACAGCAGATTTTAAAACTAATTGTTTCATTTGTTTTGTTATTATTTGTTTTTATATATTTTTTCTGATAAATTAGATTGCAAAAGTAATCATTATTTCCTTGTTTCTGATACATTTTAATTAAAAAATATTCACTTTTTCTTTCAACATATTTAGATTTATCGGATATTTGCAACCTAATTGAGTTAAATGAGTACAAAATTAATAAAGTAAACAAAACAGATTCACAAAATGAAAAATAAGTATATTGATTTAATAGAGCAAACTTTTGAATTTCCTCAAGAAGAATTTAAAGTTGAAGATTATGAACTAAACTTTCACGATATACCTTTAATGGATGTAATTAAGCAATATGGAACACCTCTAAGAATTACATATTTACCTAAAATCACTTCTCAAATTCAAAGAGCTAAGCGTCTTTTCAATGTTGCAATTGCAAAAGTTGACTACAAAGGAAGTTATAATTATTGCTATTGTACTAAGAGTTCTCATTTTTCATTCGTTATGGAAACTGTCCTAAGCAATGATGTCAACATTGAAACTTCTTCAGCATTTGACATTAATTTAATTAATGAATTGTATGAACAAGGCAAGATTAATAAAGAACAATATATTATATGTAATGGATTTAAAAGACCTCAATACATTGAAAATATTGGAGAATTGATTAGAAATGGGTTTAAAAATGTTATACCTATAATAGACAATATTGAAGAGATTCAACTATTGAATGAGCATGTCGAGACCGAATGTCAAGTGGGAATTAGAATTGCAGCAGAAGAAGAACCAATGTTTGATTTCTACACTTCCAGACTTGGAATAAGATACAATGACATTATCACATTCTACAAAACTCAAATAGAAACAAATCCAAAGTTTAAGCTAAAAATGCTTCACTTCTTCATCAACACCGGAATTAAGGATTCTGCATACTACTGGAACGAATTACAAAAATGCGTAAATATATATTGCGAACTAAAAAAGGTTTGTCCTGATTTAGACTCATTAAACATTGGCGGAGGATTCCCAATTAAAAACTCTTTAGCTTTTTCTTATGATTATGAATACATGGCAGAAGAAATACTTGCTCAAATAAAAGAAATTTGCAACAAACAAGAGGTAGAAGAACCAAACATATTTACCGAATTTGGTTCATTTACAGTTGGAGAAAGTGGTTGCATTCTATATTCAATCATTGACCAAAAAAGACAAAACGATAGAGAAGTATGGTATATGATTGACTCTTCTTTCATAACAACACTTCCTGACACTTGGGGTATTGGACAAAGATTCATCCTTTTACCTATTAATCGTTGGGACAATGAATATCAAAGAGTCTTTTTGGGAGGATTGACTTGCGATAGTCAAGATTATTATAGTACAGAAGCACACTCCAATGCAGTTTTCTTACCTAAATATAATAATGAAGATGAAGAACCATTATATATAGGATTCTTCCACACAGGAGCATATCAAGAATCTTTGGCTGGATATGGAGGAATCCAACATTGCTTAATCCCTCAACCAAAACACATAATTTTAGATAAAGATGAAAATGGGGAATGGTCCACTAAGTTATTTGCCAAAGAACAAAGCCATAAAGCGATGTTGAAAATTCTTGGATATTAGTTCCTTTGTTAATTTATTTTTAACTTTTTCTTAAGACTCATTCTTAATTTATAATGGATAAATTTCTTATCTTTGCAAACTATTGCCTAAAAAATTTTGGGCTGTAAATATTTTATCAAATCAAAGTATTATTAAAAAATGAAAAACATTAAATATTCAGGAAAAACAAGAACAGAAACTGACCTTTTAGGGTCAAAAGAAATCCCTATTGAAGCTCTTTATGGCATTCAATCACAAAGAGGATTTGAAAACTTTGTTATCTCAAACGAACGTCAATGCGAATATCCAAACTTCATTAAGGGATTTGCCTTAACTAAAAAAGGAGCTGCAATTGCCAACCACAAACAGGGATTGCTTACAGATGAACAATTCAAAGCAATTTGTCAAGCTTGTGACGAAATTTATGAAGGACAATGGCACGAACATTTTCTTTCAGATATGATTCAAGGAGGAGCTGGAACAACAATGAACATGAATGCTAACGAAGTTATTGCAAATCGTGGCTTACAAATCATGGGCAAAGAAGCTGGCCAATATGAATATCTATCACCTAACGACCACGTTAACTGTTCTCAATCTACAAATGATGCCTATCCAACAGCATTTCATTTTGGATTATATATGGAAAGCAAAAAACTTATTGAATCTCTTGAAAAATTAGTTGCTGCTTTAAACAAGAAAGCTGAAGAGTTTGCTCATGTTATTAAAATGGGACGGACTCAACTTCAAGATGCAGTTCCTATGACATTAGGACAATCATTTAAGGCTTTTGCAGATTCTTTGGATATTGAAAGGAAAAGATTGATTGAAGAAGAAAAACATTTCTTAATAGTTAATATGGGAGCAACCGCAATTGGAACTGGAATTTGTTCTCAACCTGGTTATAGCAAATTATGTGTTGATGCACTAAGAGAAATTACTGGCTGGGATGTTAAACTTACAAAGAATTTGGTTGAGTCAACTCATGACACATCTGTATTGGTTGGATTATCTTCTCAATTGAGAAGAATTGCTCTAAAAACAATAAAAATTTGTAATGATTTAAGACTTATGGGCTCTGGACCAAGAGCTGGTTTTCACGAAATATTCCTTCCAGAAATGCAACCAGGCAGTTCAATTATGCCAGGAAAGGTTAATCCTGTAATTTCTGAAGTAATGAATCAAATCTGTTATAGAGTTATTGGGAATGATACAACCGTTATGCTTGGAAGTGAAAATGCTCAATTAGAACTAAATGTTATGGAACCTGTTATGGTGTATTCATTATTTAATTCAATTGACCTTCTTACTAATGGATTCAATACTCTTAGATCAAAATGCATTGATAACATTAAGGCTGATGTTGAAAATTGCAGAAAACAAGTAAGACATTCAATTGGAATCGTTACTGCATTAAACCCAATAATTGGCTATAAGAATTCTACAAAAATTGCTAAAGAAGCAATGGAAACAGGAAAGGGAGTTTATGAATTGGTGCTTGAACACGACATTCTCTCAAAAGAAGATCTTGATACAATTCTTCTTCCTGAAAATATGATTGAACCAGTTAAATTAGATATTAAACCAAAGAAACTACTTTAGTAGTCTATTTAGATTAAAAATCTAACATACAATAAGGCGAAGAAAATTTAAATTTTCTTCGCCTTTCTTTATTAACAAAAGTGACTTAATAAGCTTGACTAAATAAGACTAAATATTATTCTTATCAAACAAAATTTTGCGATAATATTTCTCTCTTGAGTATAACGAACAATAATGTAAAAGAAAAGAAGAAATTCTTTTTTGATTATAAAAGTATCAATTGATTTTAGAAAATTACTATCTTTGCAACTTATGGAAATTGAAGAAAAACATATTATTGATATCAGGAATAAAAGAGCGACATTTGAATACTTTCTTTTGCAGACTTTTGTTGCTGGAATGCAATTGTATGGAACAGAAATAAAGTCGATTCGTCAAGGCAAAGCCAATTTGTCTGATGCATATTGTTCTTTTGTTGGAGAGGAATTGTGGGTTAATAATCTCCATATTGCAGAATATAAGTTTGGTTCATACTATAATCACGAAGCAAAAAGAGCGAGAAAACTCCTTTTAAACAAAAATGAACTCAGAAAACTCCTATCCAAAACCAAAGAAAAAGGATTAACCATTATCCCTGTTTTATTGTTTGTTGATAGTAGAGGCTATGCGAAATTGGAGATTGCTCTTGCTAAGGGTAAAAAATCTTATGATAAAAGAGAAAGCATTAAGGCCAACGACTCTAAAAGAGAGATGGACAGAATGATGAAAAAAGAATATTAATGTATAATAAACTAAAAATTATGATAAAGAGACTTATTAGTTTTGTTTTTGCAATGGCTTTTGCATCAGTTGCATTTTGTCAAACCGTTCCTTTTGGACAAGGTTATGTTATTAATGGTGAGATTAAAGGAGATAAAGAAGGATTTGTTACATTACGTTCATATTTTAGAGACGGGAATGAAAGGGTTGATACAGCATATGTTGAGAATGGTAAATTCACATTTCGCTCTCCAATAAAAGAGGTTATTCCTGCTCTTTTAACAATTAATGGAGTTAGAGATTTTAGAATCTATCTTGAACCTACAACATACACAGTAAAAATTGACGCAAAAAATGCAAGCAAAACAATCTTTAAAGGCTCAAAGTGGACTGATGAGTGGGTTAGCGTTACTTCTGCTCTTAAAGGTGAGGATTTCGATGTTCATTTAAGAAGATTGGAAAATTGGGTTTTGAATAATCCTGAACATATATTCTGTGCTGATATTATTTCTTCTTTCTTAGCTTACAAATGGGATTATGATGAATTATTTCGCACTCTTAACACTCTCAAGAAACCTGCAACCCAAACTTATCATTATTTAAAACTAAGAGAAAGAGAAAAGACTCTGAATTATGTTGCAATTGGTCAAAAGGCTCCAGACTTTACATTAAATAACATTAATGGCAAACAAGTAAACCTATATAATTATTTGAGAGGGAAGAAATTCCTATTAATTGATTTTTGGGCATCATGGAATAGCTCTTGCAGAGAAGGAAATCAAGATATTTTTAACGCACGTGAAAAGTATATTTCCAAAGGGTTTGATGTTTTGGGAGTTTCTTTAGATAAGAATATTGAGGATTGGAAAAAGGCTGTTAAGGAAGATAATATAAAATGGGAACAAGTTTCTGATTTAAAAATGTGGGAAAGCGATGTAGTGAAAAGATATCTTGTTAATTCAATTCCTTTTAATGTTTTAATAAACGATAAAGGTATTATTATAGCCAAAAACATTAAATCCTCTGAATTATCAAACAAATTGGAAGAGTTAACCAACACAAATGGCTATTCAATTGCTGCAGATATTAAGGGAGTTGCTGATGGAACAGTAAAGCTTAACTTGCTTTTGGAAAATGGAGAAAAAAGAAATTACACATCTCAAATTACAGATGGTAAATTTGAATTTAAAGGAGTTGTAGATTTTGTTTGTGTTGCACAAATTATTCTTCCTACTAAAAACGGAGACTTGTCCTTCTTTATGGAAAATGATAATATAAAAATTAGCGGCACAAAAGAGAATTTAGAGAATGTTTCTATTAAAGGTTCTCCAAAGAATGATATTTATGCTAACATTATTAATAGATGTAACAATTCAAAGAATCCAATGCAATGCTTAATGGATGATGTTGTAAAAAATCCTTCTACCTTCTACTCTCCTCTTTTAATTAGTAGCTATTTAGCACCTTATTTATCCGACATACAACTTAAAGAAATAATTAATTCATTGAAAGGTGATGCAAAAAGGATGTATCAATATTACTTATTAAAGGATTACATTAAAGACATTCAGAAAAAAGAGCAATTTGGAGAAAAGTTGATTGACTTCACTCTTCCAAATGCTAACGGTGATGATGTTAAGGTTTCTGATTATATTAAAGAGAAACGTTATGTGTTAATTGACTTTTGGGCTTCATGGTGTGTTCCTTGTAGAAACGAAAGTAAATTTTTAGTTCAAGCATATAATAAATTTAACTCTCAAGGTTTTGATATTTTAGGAGTTTCTCTTGACAGAGATAGAAATAGTTGGCTTAAAGGAATTATTGATGATGGTTTAGTTTGGGAAAATGTTTCAGATCTCTTACAATGGAACAGCATTGTTGTAAAACTATACAAATTAGAGTCAATACCTCAAAATATATTGGTTGATGGAAATGGGAACATTATTGCTAAAAACCTTAGAGGAGATAATTTAATTCAAACACTTAACGAAATTTTCGCACGATAAATTAAAAAACAAAAATGCAAAACATTAACCCTATAAATTCGATACGCAAAACCTCAACAGGCAAAATCATCTGGCAATACTTCATGATAATTCTTGGAGTTTTAATGTATACTTTTGCATGGTCTGTATTTCTAATTCCTCAAAATATTGTTGGTGGTGGAGTTGCTGGGATTTCTTCCATAATTTTTCTTGGCACAGGAATTCCTGTAGGTATATCCAATTTTGCAATAAATATTGTTTTGTTGCTTATTGGCATTAAAACTCTTGGGTCAAAGTTTGGAATTAACACTATATTCGGAATAGTTGTTGCATCTTTAAGTTTCATTCTTTGGCAACAAGTTATTCATATTGAACGAATAATTGATGCGACACAATTTGAGCCTTTTATGTGTGCAATAATTGGGGCAGGAATTTCTGGTGTGGGAATTGGGACAACATTTAATTATGGAGGAAACTCTGGAGGTACAGATATAATTGCTTTAATCATTACAAAATATAAGAATATAAGTGCAGGAACTGTAATTCTCTATATAGATATTTTCATTATTGCCTCTGCCTTCATTCTACCTGAGATGTCAATCACTAATGTCGTATATGGTTATACTGTTATGTTTGTATTTACATACGTTTTAGATTTAACTATTGAAGGGAATAAGCAATCATATCAAATTATGGTATTCTCTTCTAAAGCAGATGAGATTGCAGATGCAATTGGAAGTGGAGTTAAAAGAGGGGTTACAATTATTGATGCTCATGGCTGGTACACAAAAAACGAACAGAAAATTGTTTTGGTTATAGCACGCAAGCAGGATAAGGTAGAAATTATGAGAATTATTAAACTTTTAGACCCAGCTGCATTTATTTCAGTTGATAAAGTACAAGGAGTATTTGGGAAAAACTTTGACACTTTAAGAAACTAACATCTTTGCTCAACATTTAAATAAAGATGAATAATGAAATTATTGTATAAGTTTAAGGTTTTATATGGCTTATTCTTTATTTTAATCATTCACATACTTGTTTCATGCAGTAACGACAAAGCACCTGAACAAATTAAAATATTTCGCTATAACGAAAGTGCAAACATATCTTCCTTAGACCCTGCTTTTGCTAAAGACCAAGCAATGATTTGGGCAAACCTCCAACTTTTTAATGGTTTAGTTCAGTTAGATTCCTCTCTCAATGTTCAACCATGCGTTGCAAAAGATTGGGAAATTTCATCAAATGGATTGATTTATACATTTCATATACGAAATGATGTTTTCTTTCACAATCATCCTCTTTTTAAAGGAAAGAAAAGAAAAGTTATTGCTGATGATTTTGTTTATAGTTTCAATAGAATTGTTGACCCAAAAATTGCCTCTCCGGGTGCTTGGATATTTAACTTAGTAAAACAAGATACTTTAAGTAAAGAATATTCCTTCAAAGCAATTAATGATTCTACATTACAAATCGAATTAAATGAAGCATTTTCTCCATTTTTAGGATTACTTACAATGCCTTATGCTTCAGTTGTCCCCAAAGAAATTGCAAAGCATTATGGAGAAGACTTTCGCAAGAACCCTGTTGGAACAGGTCCTTTCTATTTTAAATTATGGAAAGAAGGGGTTAAACTTATACTACTGAAAAATGAAAATTATTTTGAAAAGGATTCAAAAGGGAATAAACTTCCCTATCTTGATGCAGTTAATATAACATTTATTGTAGATAAGCAATCTGTTTTTTTAGAGTTCGTTAAAGGAAATATCGATTTCATATCAGGAATAGATCCTAACTACAAAGATGAAGTCTTAACAAGACATGGAACTCTTCAAGATAAGTATAAAGATAAAATTAATCTCACAACACAACCCTATTTGAATACTGAATACTTAGGGTTTATGGTAGACAAAAATAAAAGTCCAAAAGATAATCCTCTTTTAAATAAGAAAATAAGACAAGCTATCAACTATGGATTTGATAGAGAAAAGATGATAAAATATCTTAGAAACAATATTGGATTGACTGGCAATAATGGAATTATTCCAAAAGGATTGGCTGGTTTTGACACATCTAACTCAATTGGGTATAATTTTAATCCAGAAAAAGCTAAACTCTTATTAAAAGAAGCTGGATATCCAAACGGGAAAGGATTACCTCCAATCTCTATTGCCACAACTTCAACCTATCTCGACCTTTGCAAATATATTCAAGGACAACTTAACCTTATAGGATTTAATATAAAAATTGATGTTAATCCTCCTGGGGCATTAAGAGAAAACATTGCTCAATCTAAAATAATGTGGTTTAGAGGAAGCTGGATAGCTGATTATCCAGATGCTGAGAACTACCTTTCTCTTTTCTACTCTCCAAACTTCTGTCCCAAAGGTCCTAACTACACACATTTCTCAAACCCTAATTTTGATAAATTATACAGGCAAGCCCAAAGTGAAACATCTTTAGAAAAGCGAACTAAATTATATAAAGAAATGGATAAACTAATAATGGAAGAAGCTCCAATTGTAGTTTTATACTATGACCAAGTTCTTCGCTTTAGTCAAAAAAACATTGAAGGACTTTCCTCAAATCCAATGAACCTTCTAATGCTAAAAAATGTAAGGAAGAAATAATTCTCCCTTACTTAATTATTATAAACTTGATATTTCTTTTTTAATTCTATCCCAAGTCAAACTATCCATCTTTGCACCATAAACTTCAATTACTTCCGAAGCCAATATACTTCCCATTTGACCGCAAACTTCCAAACTTCTTCCTTCACATAATCCAGCCAAAAATCCAGCTGCATACATATCACCTGCACCAGTTGTGTCAACACAAGTTCTCTCTCTCTTACCAATAATAACTTTCTTATCTCCAGATTTTATTAATGAACCTTTTTTACCAATTTTCACAACTGCTATTTCACATATTTGTGAAATTTCTTCAATTGAATCTTCTGCTTCCTTATTTGTAAAAGCTTTTGCTTCTTGTTCATTTGCAAAAATAATATCTACACTTTTACAAATCTCTTTCAAAAAATCCAAATTTTCTTCAACCACATTATAACTTGCAAAATCAATTGATACTTTCAAACCTTCTTGTTTTGCCAATTCAATAGCTTTTCTAATTAAATCATTATTAACAATCAAATAACCTTCAATATGAAAATAATCGTAGCCTTGGAATAGCTCTTTTCTTAAAAGTTCAGCCCTTAATTCAATTGCAGCACCCAAATAAGTTGCAAAAGTTCTTTCTCCATCCTTCGAAACCAAAGCAACAGCACAACCAGTTGAAGTAGTTTTACTCTTAAAAAAACGAGGTTCAATTGAATTTTCTACCATATCATTAATATAAAATTCACCCAACTTATCCTCTCCTACCATTCCAATAAAAGCAGAACCAACTCCCAAATTAGCAATACCATTAGCAGTATTTGCAGCTGAACCTCCAGTTTGAAGAGAAGATTTTAATGCTGAAGTAGCATTTTGAACCATTTTCGAAACATCACTATCAACTAATTGCATACTGCCCTTAGGTAAATTAAGAGTTTCTAAAATAGAATCCGATTCCAATTGAGTTATAATATCCACTAAGGCATTTCCCAAACAAAGTACTTTCTTTGACATATTAAGCTATATTTTAAATTAAAGAACAAAATTAAGAATAAATTCTAAGAGTAGAGATAAAAGAAAATTAAAATAATAAGAATTAAAGATAAAAATACAACTTTTTCGGATTCAATTCCCCAAAAGTTGTATTTTCAAGATTATTACCTATATCGATATACTAACCTTAGAATAAAAAAACTCAATCATAATCAAAAATAAGTCCATCAAAAATAAAAATATAAGGGACTTATTTGAAAATATAAGGGACTTATTTGGTAATATGAGGGACTTATTTTTGATTATGATTGACTTATTTTCGTATTAAAAATGATAAACAAAAAATGTAACTTGTATTTTTTTGATTATAGTTATTGAGGTAGATTAAAACATTATTAAAGCATAATAAATATTTGGTAAGGGGATAAAACAAAACAACCTCAGAAGCTTTTTAGGGCTAATAAGGTCGTCTTGAAACATTGAAAATTATTAAAATTATATTATCGATTATTCAATAATATACAATTTCTACTTTACTCCTACTCTTTGTAATTTCATTTTTGCTGAAGGAGAAAGTGGAGAAGATTTTTTAATCTTTGTTGGTTGAGGAGTTATTCCTGTCATGGTAAATTCCATAACTTTTAATGCTCCTGTTAATTCAGAGCCAATTCCATTACTTGGTTCTCCAATTGGATAAACTCCTATAGCTGGATTATTTCCATAAGTTGGAGTTACTAATTGTCCTGCTTTTAGAGCAGTTATTGCCCAATTTGTAGGTATTGATTCGTCGCAATTTGCATACATATTAACCCAAACTTGATAAGTACCAGCTTGGATATATTCTGTTGGGTAAAAAACATTTTCATTATTTATACTATCGATATAACATCCAGGATTAGAGTCTAAATCTAATCCCCAAGAATAAATATATTCACCTGTTATTGTATCATAAATTCCTTCTCCTTGATTTCCATAGTAAATAACTTCTCCATCAGGTTGAACTACATATAAATCTATATCTTTTTCGTTATCGAAAGAAAGACTAATTTGCAAACCTCCTGTTCCAGCTGATATTATTGTAACTCTTGTTGTGTAAATTGGTGAAGTTGTTCCATCATCAAACAAAGCAGTAATTTGTAGTTCAAAGTATGGATCTGAAAGATTTTGACTAAAAAGCAAAACAAAGTCAAAAATTGTATTTTTTTGCAATGTAGGAGTAATTGAGTAATATGAATTAGCTCCTTTTACACTTACATAGAGCTTTTGAATGTTATCTTGGGAGTTTAATGAAACAATTGAGGTTCCTCCTGCAATTGCATTGGCATTAATAGATACTTGTCCAAGATTTCTTCCATTAGGATTTGAAGGAATTGCTCCTTGAACAAGACTTGCATCTTGAATAATAAAATAATTACTCAACACCTTTGCTGTTGGTGTTGTGGTGGTGGGTTCTTCATCATCACTACAGGCAGAAAAGCCTATAGATAATGCACATATAACAATAATAAAAGTTAGTGCATTCTTAAATCTAAAGGAGATAATACTTTTCATAATATTTATGGCATTATTTATTCTGTAGCCAGCAGGTTTAATCATTGTTCGTGCAAATTTATATTTTGTAAAAACATATGTACTCTTATTTCGTAAATTATTTCTCTTAAATCATAAAATATTTCCGATTTAAGAAAGTAAGGATATAAGTTTAAGCTGATTCAAATTATTTATTATATGATTTTTTTAAAGGCACATACTCAAATATTAATTAAATTCTATTCTTAAATTCTTGTTCTATTTTTTAAAACGCTGTTTTATTTTACTGAAACCTTGTTTTAATTTACTGAAATCAAGTAATAATT
>DHDW01000040.1:12627-12867 GCA_002399565.1 Bacteroidales bacterium UBA4866
TTTCTTTCTTCGTTTTAATTTGCCGCAAACGAGGTTTTATTTTAGAGTAGTAAATAATGGGGAAATCTTATTGAAATATATCTAAAGACTTTTATTAGGAATTTATGGAAATAAAAAAGCCGCTTCAAGATTATGAAGCGACTTAAAAATCATTTATTATTTTTGTTTTGTAAGTTAGTTCTATTTTTACCCTAAATAGGATTGAAGGATATGACTTCTTGAAGTGTGTTTTAGTCTTCT
>DHDW01000040.1:13031-37148 GCA_002399565.1 Bacteroidales bacterium UBA4866
CCAATTTCATCTAATGTCATTGGGGGATATCCTTCTAATCCAAAAAACATTTTCAAAATATCTGCTTCTTTTGGCGTCAAGGTAGATATTGCTCTATTTATTTCCATTCTTAAGCTTTCATACATCAATTCTGCTTCTGGAGTTGTTGTTTCTTCACTACGCATAAAATCATACATGGTGTTGTCTTCATCACTTACAAGGGGTGCGTCCATTGAAAGATGCTTTCCACTATGGCGAATGCTTTCTCTTACTTCAGCATCAGTGATGTCAAGCTCCAATGCAACCTCTTCAGGATTTGGAGTACGTTCATATTCCTGCTCCAAACGAGCATATGCTTTGTTGATTTTGTTCAAAGAGCCAATTTTATTTAAAGGCAAACGAACAATTCTACTTTGTTCAGCTAAAGCTTGAAGAATACTTTGACGTATCCACCAAACTGCATAGGAAATAAACTTAAATCCTCTTGTTTCGTCAAAACGCTGAGCTGCTTTAATTAAACCAAGATTTCCTTCATTAATTAAATCGGGAAGACTCATTCCTTGATTTTGATATTGTTTTGAAACTGAAACAACAAAACGAAGATTCGCTTTGGTTAGTTTATCCAAAGCAGCTTGATCTCCTTGCTTAATTTTTTGAGCTAAAAGCACTTCCTCTTCAGGAGAAATCATCTCCAAACGCCCAATTTCTTGCAAATACTTATCTAAGGAAGTAATTTCACGATTTGTTAGCTGCTTAGTAATTTTTAATTGTCTCATTTATATATATTTTATTATTATCTATTTAACTATGCACTCTTACGAAACTTTACCCTAAGAGTTACAATAATATTTATTTTTTTCAATTTCTTTTCTAACTCTTTCAGGTAAAAGATATTGGATGGATTTATTTTCTCTAATTAATTCCCTAATCATAGTTGAGGATATTTCAATTTGAGGAGCATTAATTAGTTGGATTGTTTTTACTTGAGAAAATTTGTTTGATTTCATATTCACTCTTGGATAAACAAATATCCTATAATTATTTATAATTTCTTGATAATCTTTCCATTTCTCAAAACATTCTAAATTATCTTCCCCAATAATCAATACAAATTCTTTGTCTTTATATTTTTCTTTCAAATAATTAAGAGTTTGGATTGTGTAGGAAGGCTTACTCAAATTGAACTCAACATCGGAGGCATAAAATTTCTTATTTCCTCTAATTGCATTCTTTACCAAATCTAATCTAATATTATCTTGCAAAAGTGCATTGGAGTTTTTAAGGGGATTATGAGGAGAAACAACAAACCAAATTTTATCAACAAAAAGATTATTTACTATATAATTAGCAATTATTAAATGCCCAAAGTGAATAGGGTTGAAACTACCTAAGAAGAGTCCAATTTGCTGTTTTTTTTTGTTTGATGCCATACAAATAATTGATACGAAAGAATTGGATAATTGTTTAGAAAAAGAAGAAGTTACCCATTTGTTTAGATAACTTCTTCTTATTAAAAAAGGGAACAATAATTATTCCGCCTTATAAGCTATTGCTTCAATCTCAACCAATACTCCCAAAGGTAGTTTTTCAACTGCATAAGTTGCTCTTGCTGGTTGGTTTTCAGTAAAATATTGTGCATAGATTTCATTCATTGCTGCGAAATCATCCATAGTGTTAAGTAAGCAAGTAGTTTTTACAATGTCTTTCATTGTGTATCCAGCTTCCTCAACAATTGCTTTAATATTATTTAATGCTTGATGTGTTTGTTCAACAATTTGTCCTTCTATAACTTTTCCTGTTTGTGGAACAATTGGTGTTTGTCCAGAAATAAATAATAATCCATTGTCTAATTTTATTGCTTGGCTATATGGACCAATAGCCTTAGGTGCATTTTCTGTACTTATTACTTTCTTCATTTTTGTAGTTATTATTTATTAATTATTATGGTTTTTGTAGTCTGTTTTCCTTGATTCATTATGCTTAGAAGGTAAGTTCCATTTTCCAAATCAGTCAAATCTAATTCTTTGTCTTGAATTGAGGTTATTTCAGATTTAACAACTTGTCCCAAACTATTAATGATTCTTAGTTGAACTGGCAAGCTATAAGAAGAATTTATTTTAATTATCCCTTTACTTGGATTTGGATATACTTTCATTTGTATATTAAAGTCAATATCTGTTAGTGATAATACATCTTTAACATAGATTTCTCTTTCAGAAGAATATGCTTCTGGACAATTATCCTTTTGAACTTTTACTCTATATGTATAGACTCCATTTGAATCAATTGTTTGAGATAATTGTGTTGCAGTGTGGTCTATTATTGTCCAATCCTCATTATCTTTCTTTCTTTCCCAATTAAGAATTGTTCCTATTTTAGAAGTCAATCTAATTGCACCTGTTGTAGTTGCTTCGTTTATTGTATCATATGGAGAATCCAAAACACCTCCCCAAGAGTTTTTAATATTAATAAGAATAGTATTTGAAGTATCTTTTAGGTTATTTGAGAATGTAATTCTACGATAAAAAGTACTATCTGTAATTAATTCAGGTTGATAATTTGGTTGATTATTAGTTTGAGTTGCATCTGACCAAGAACCATTTCGTATTCTTTGCTCCCATTTATAAGCAAAGTTTCCATAACCACCAGTTGGAACTTGCCCAATAAGCTCATTAGGGGTTCCTTGACCACAAAACTCTTGATTATTAGAAATTGTATTATTTACAATTGCGGGGAATGTTGTTGTAAAACTCTTTCTGGAGCCATATTTTGTACCTACAGAAGTTGTAACATAAGATCTGTAATAATAAGTTGTTTGTTCGGTCAATCCTCCAAGAACATAAGAATATGCACCTAAGGTTGGATCTGTTAATGTTAGAACACTATCATTTTCTAATGTAGGAGAAACAGTTGAATTTGTTGAATAAACAAAACCTTTTGCAATAAGAGGAGCATCTCCAACACTAATAAGTGATGCATTTAAAGTAGCCCCATTATTATTAATACTTGTCGGATTTGATGTTATTAATGTTCCTAAACCATCAGTTGTTGTGAAATTCAAAACTTCAATTGCCTGATTTAAAACTGATGAGTTGGAAGCATAGGCTCTATAATATATTATAGTATTATAAGGCAGTGAAGTTAAATTAGCTGTAAAAGTTGTGTCAGTAGATGAAGAAATAACTTTTGTTCCTGTAATTGCATTTGCACTATCAGGATCAGTATGCCAATAAAATCCTCTTTCAGTTATTGCTCCTATTCCAAAATATACAATTGAACCACTAACAGTTGCGGAATTACCCATAATTGTCTGAGCATCTACTCCCATAGTTCTTACTTGAGGCATATTTGACATAAAGTTGAATGTCATTGTAGAGTCATTTAAGTAACTAATATGAGTTACTGGTTTATCAACAAGAGTTCCATCTTTAAGTGCTGTTGCAGGAGTGGATGTGTTTGTAAAATAGTTTTGTCCACTTGCTCCTCCAAAAGGGGCTAAAGAAGTTGAATTATGTGAAAGATTGCCTGTTGCAACTTCAATATAGAACCCTCTATCTGAAGGAGAAACATTAATATCATTATAATAAAAAGGGTCAGTACCCTCTAATCTATTTCTATCTCCATGGTATATTAGCATTCCATTGCCAGGAATGTATGCATCCCAACCTTTTTGTTTTCTATGTTCTAAAAGAAAATACTCAGTTGAACTAATATTTATTCTATAAGATTTTAAGGAATCTGCAACGCATGGCAAAACACCTGTTGTTGTAGATGTTAAATTAATTGGATTACCCCATCCAAGAATTTCTCTTTCCCAAGCATTCAAATATGGAGGTGTATTACTATTGTTATTATAACTTCCTGATGCCATCAAACACCATGTATCTGGAGTTGCAGCTGTTCCACCACTTGAAGTATAGTCTGTATCATATAAATCCATAAGACCTAAAGCATGTCCCATTTCATGACTCATTGTTCCAATCCCATCCATTTGAGTTGAGTTTTTCTTTTCTGCAGAACAAGAATAACTTGAAAAAGAAACTCCATCTTTAACAATATTTTGAGAAACATAAGATTTATGAGGCCATATTTCACTTGTATTTCCAGTTGAAGATTGAGGTTGTCCAGCAAAAACAAAATGAATATTAGACACTCTATTTTGACCATTCAAATATTGAGAAAAATCTACCGATGGATCTGCAAGGGTTAAAGCTCCACTGACGAAAGCCCCCATTCCTCCATTTGCAGCATAATAAGCAGAAGTATTTGGAAGAGTTACAGGACCGACAACATCTATAATCATTTCTAAAGCATGACCTGAATTATCATAATAATAATCTCTCACACTTCCAGTTGCTCCATTTGTATTATAACCAACTTGATTACACATAGTATTGAAATCGCTTTGAGTGTAAGTAAATGGCTTATCGCTGAAACCTACCAAAATAAGAAGCAAACGAATTTGCCCTGAAGTTACTGCTTTGTGTGTATTTTCTGTTTGATATAATGTTTTTCTTTCTTGAATCTGTCTATTGCTAAAACGCAAATCAAAAGGAAGAGTGCTTAAAAACAATCTTTCTTCTGCAGTTCTTTCATCTGAATTAGAAGCAATAAAATTTGAAGGGACTAAATCGCCTCTTTCATTTAGTTGTGCATAAACAAATACATTTTCACTGTTTCTAACTAATGTATATTGATCTATTGTTGTTGCCCAATTTACTTTTTCATCTCCTTTTAAGGTTAAGGTTATAGTTTTCCCATTAGGTTGTTTTATAGTTATTGGTTTTGGATTTGCTGGTATTGCAAATAGATTTACGCTAACAAAAGATATTAGCAACATAATTGTGAATTGTTTAAAAAGGCTTGTCTTCATTAATTTCTCGTTCGTTTTAATATAATAATTTTATTTATTTCAAGCTGGCAAAAATACAAATAAATAACGTAAAAAAAGTTATTATTATATTTTATTCTCCTTATTATGACAAAGAATATTGATTTTCCTTACAAAAAAAGGAGCTTACAAAACTGCAAGCTCCTTCCCATTATTAATAAATTACTAATTATTTATTGATAACAAGTTTTTTGGTTTCTTTTACTCCGTTTACATTGATTGTATAGAAGTAAGTACCATTATTTAAGTTTTTAGTATCTAATGAAACTCTATTTACAGTGTTAGCTGCTTTATTTCCTTCATTTAATCTAACAACTTCTCTTCCCATAATGTCAGTTACAGTGATATAAACATTAGCATTTGAAGTTAATGCGTATTCAATTGTAGTTTCATTTTGTGCAGGGTTAGGATAAGCGTTTAAGTTAAATGATGGAGTTGCAGGAGTAACACCACTGATTGATAATGGGTTTTGAGAAACTTTCAAACGTACCATTGGAGCATTTCCTTTACAAAGTTGTCCATATAAAGTTCCCCATGTTGCATCTTCAAAAGCTTCAGAACCAGGAGTTGCAACTATTCTTGACCAACGATCAATTTCTTTAAATGAAGTAATTACATCATTATCATCTCTTGCAACTAAAAATCTTGAGTTACCATTATTATTGTCAATTATTTTAAAGCAAGCATAATATGATTGTCCTGGCTTAATAAGAATTTCTGGTTGGTTAAATGGTAAATTAATAGAAGTAAACTCAGTAGTTATGTCTCCGCCAGAAGCAAATAATCCATTGTTTAATTCAGTAGCAGATACTGTATGAACATCAGATACTACTTCTTGACTATTTTTTAGGACAGGTTTAATAACTTCTTCATAAGAGGTAGCTTCAGGAACATAATATTTCAAACTTGCAACTATTTTTACACCAGCAGAACAAGAATCTGCTGCAGGTACAACTTCTACCCCCTTAGCATAGTATGTATTTTCAGGAAGATCTGTTGGAGTTATAAAACGATTACAAACAGTATATCCAGGTTCAAATGCTGCAGTAGTATAGTCTGTATAAGTATTTTCTCCTATCATTCCCCCTGTCCAAGCTGCTCCTTTTATTAAAACATCCATATCGCAAGCCCAAGGAGCAGAAATAAATGATGTTGGTTCTGGCATAGGAGCAACTCTATAATATAAAGAATCTTTTAATGGTTTTGAATCATAAACTGTACCATCTGAAGTTTGAGTATATTTAACAGATGCGGACAATCCATATATACCAGGTTCTGTGCTATACAACCTTCCTGTTTCTGCCCATAAAGCAACAGATCTTCTGACATCTAAAGAGGTTATTGACCCATTTGCATCTCTAACTGTATCGACTCTTGTTGCTGTTGTAATATTATATGGAGCTGAAGATACGCTTGTATAATTAAGGTCAGATGTGAACGTAATAGGATTGAATTCCAAAGATGAAGCGTTATGATATTTTTCTTCTAAAATTGAATTAAATAATGTATCTCCACCTGTATTTTCAACAATTGCCCTCATGTTTAATGTATCCATTAGCATACCTTGAGGAACAATTCCATATGTTGCATAATAATGAGCGGTTGAAATTTCATCAATTCTTTGTGCAGGTCCATCATAAACATTTATTTCATCAACAAACCAAAAATAACCTGAAGGTTGAGATTGTGCAAACGCACTTGTTCTTGGAGGACATGTATAACGTAAACGAATATAAAGAACTGTTTTATCTACAGAATTTGCAACAGGTAAAGTTACTCTTTTTTCCCAAGAAGCAAAATCATTTACATTAACCTCAATGCCACGAATATTAAATTCTATTGAATCATATGTGTTAAAAGTAGCGTCAGTTGAATAATCAATAAAATAACGATCATCATTAAAACGTGCTGTTATTTGCTTAAAAATAACATCTACAGTATTAAAATTAGTAGTAGGAAAGCCTTCTGTACACTTTATTGCAGTATTATATACTTTTGTATTTACTCCTCCATCTGCAACCCATTTTTCATAAGGTGCAACTAAAGCAAATCCATCACCCATCTTTGTTCCAAGTCTATTAGAAAACCAAATATAACTTCCATAACGAGTATAAAGATAATGAACATAATCACTATAACTCGCAGCAAGAATACTAGTTGTTGCTGCAGATGTATCATAACGTTGGAATTTCCCTTGTAGAGTTCCTGCAGTATGTCCAGATAAATTATCAAAAGAGTAATTTACATCAGTAGTTGTAAAATCTACTGTCATAACAGGATCTCCATAAACAAAATCTTTTCTAAGATTTTGATATTCTTTTTTCACTTTTAAATCAGCTCCACTCTCTTTAACCGCAACCGTTCTATAAAGAGCATTAGGAGCATCCTTTGAAATAAACCTTTGTGCATTTGCACTTGTAGCTCCAATAACAAGAGCTGCAATTAGTAAAATTGTTTTTTTCATGATTAATTTTTGTTTTTGTTAAAACTTATTTGATTAATTTTATTCATTATTTACAACTTGCAAATATACTACTAAAAATGGGAAAAACAAACTTTTTCCATTTTTTTTACTTTTTAGAGAGAATAAATATTAATTTTGTCGGTAATTAATAATATAAGTTATATGAGAGTACATTTTATTGCAATTGGAGGAAGTGCTATGCATAATCTTGCAATTGCGTTATATAAGAAAGGATATAAAGTCAGTGGTTCTGATGATGAAATATTTGATCCAGCAAAATCTAAATTGGAGAAATATGGCCTTTTGCCAAAAGAAATAGGATGGAACAGAGATAATATAACAAAGGATTTAGATGCAATTATTTTGGGAATGCATGCAAAGAGAGACAACCCAGAACTTATTAAAGCTCAGGAAATGAATTTAAAGATATTCTCCTATCCTGAGTTTTTATATGAAATGTCTAAAGACAAGGAAAGAATTGTTATTGGTGGAAGTCATGGAAAAACAACAATAACTGCAATGATTCTTCATGTTATGAATAAGATGAATATTGACACTGACTATATGGTTGGAGCTCAACTTGAAGGATTTGAGGTTATGGTTAAAATTAGCGAGAAGGCTAAATATATGGTTTTGGAAGGCGATGAATACTTAACTTCCCCTATTGACCTTCGTCCTAAATTTCATCTTTACAAACCCAATATTGCTTTAATTAGTGGTATTGCATGGGATCATATTAATGTATTCCCTACTTTTGAAATCTATGTTGACCAATTTAGAATATTCTGTCAAAAAATTGAAGAAAGAGGTTCTTTAATATATTGTATGGAAGACCAAAACGTGAAGGAAGTTGCACAAAATGCAAGACAAGATATCAAAAAACTACCATATAATATAATCCCTAATAGAATTGAGAATGGAATAACAACCATAATTTGGGAAGGGAAAGAATACCCTATTTCAATTTTTGGCAATCATAATTTGATGAATCTTTATGGTGCAATGTTGGTTTGTCGAGAAATCGGAATAAGCAATAACGATTTCTTGCATTCAATTGAAAGTTTTACTGGAGCATCAAAACGGTTGGAACTTATAAAGAAGAATGGAAATGTTGCCATTTACAAGGATTTTGCACATTCTCCATCCAAACTTAAAGCAACCATTTCTGCTCTTAAAGACCAGTACCCTCAAAGAAAACTTGTTGCTGCAATGGAGCTTCACACCTTTAGCAGTTTGACTAAAGAATTTCTTTTGCAGTATAATGGAGCTATGGATAAGGCTGATTATGCAATAGTTTACTTTAATCCTCATACAATTGCTCACAAGAGATTGCCTGCAATAACCCCAGAGGAAGTTTACACTTCATTTGGCAGAGAAGACATAAAGGTTTGCACTGATTCAAATGAAGTTATTAAAGCCATCAAAGAAAATAAATGGGAGAATAGTAATTTACTAATGATGAGTTCAGGTAACTTTGATGGAATTAGCTTTGAAAAATTAGCTGATGAATTAATTTAATCACCGACTAATTGAAAAAAGTCGGTGATTAAATAAAAAAAGTCGCCGACTTTTTTTGCTTAGATAGGAGCCTGCTTCATTTCAATAAAATATGGGCATTTTTTTGTTTTGGAAAATAGAAAAAAGATTGAAGATGGTATAAAATATGTACTTTTGCACAAAATTTTGAATATGAAAGGAGCTTCAAAAGGACATATAGCAATACTTACTACCAATATAATATTTGGAATAAATATAGTTATAGCTAAAAATGTGCTATCAAATGGAAATATTGATGCGTTAGCACTTACTTATTTTAGGATTTTGGGAGCAACAATTGCTTTTTGGATTGCTTCACTATTTGTTAAAAGAGAAAAACTTACAGTGAAGGACTTTGTTATTTTATTTTTTGCCTCTTTGTTTGGAATAGTAATCAATCAAACTTCTTTTATTGTTGGGCTTAAAACAACTTCTCCAATTGATGCCTCACTAATCATTACCCTAACTCCAATCATAACAATGCTTATTTCTGCAGCATACCTTAAAGAACCAATTACTTCTAAAAAAATTATTGGAGTTTTGATTGGATGTTCTGGGGCAGTAATTCTAATCTTTTCGAGTAAATATCTTAATGTAAGTAGCACTCGTTCTTGGCTTGGAAATTCACTTTGTTTTTTAAGTTCTCTTGCTTATGCTTGTTATTTGGTATTCTTCAGAGACTTTATTAAAACCAAACACCCTGTAACTTTAATGAAATGGATGTTTCTTTTTAGTGCCATCTTGCTTTTGCCAATTGGAATTCCCAAAATTAGTGCAGTTGATATTAGTTCCATAAATACTTTAATAGGGGTAGAAATCTTATATGTTGTTTTAATGGCAACCTTCCTTACGTATTTATTAATTCCAATAGGGCAGAAGAACCTAAGGCCAACAACTCTCACAATGTACAACTATCTTCAACCGATAATTGCAGCTGTTCTTGCAATATTTTTGGGTCAAGACGTCTTTGGCTTAGAAAAGGTTTTGGCAGCAGTTTTGGTCTTTTTGGGAGTTTATGTTGTTACGAAATCAAAATCACGTCAGCAAATAGAAGAGGAAAGTAAAGCAAAATCAAACAGTTAATTTTATTATTTTCTTCCGTTTAGAAAAATTATTACTAATTATTTGTTTTTTGTTTTTTTAATTCATACCTTTGTCGCCATGAAATTTATAATCTTAAAAATAAATTTTATTAATTATTGTTTAACTAACACATTAAAAACATGAAAAAGATTTTTTACTTTCTTTTAGCGATGATTTTCGCTATTCAGGGCTATTCTCAAGTCGATATTCAAATCGGCAGTGGAACAACTAATTATTATGACCCATTACCTGGATGGTTTGGTTGGAATCGTAGTGCATATCTCTACAAAGCAAGTGAAATAAATGCCGGTGGAGTTATAAACTCTATTTCATTCCAAATACAAGCTGCAGGTGGTTCTACAAACAAATTGAAAATTTATTTGGTTGAAACTCCTATTACAAGCATGCCAGGATTGTCAGCTACAAACTGGAATGCATTAAAAACTGGTGCAACTTTAGTTTATACAAATAATGCATTTTCAAGTTCACCTACAGGATGGAAAACTCTTACTTTAGATCTACCTTTCGCTTATTCGGGAGTAGACAATTTAATGGTTTTGGTAGAGGGTGAAGGATGTGGAACAAGCGGTGGTTGTTCTTCTCAATGCTATAATCACGATTCACCAGCTACTCACTGGTATATGAGGAAAGACTCTTCTGCTCCAGATGATAATGCAGGTTCTACTTCTTCAACAGGACAAGAAGGTAAAAGAGCAAATATTAAATTTAATATTTCTCCTTTAGGAGATTATTGTTATCCTCCTACTCAATTAATAGCAGATAACATTACAACTACTTCTGCAGATTTAACATGGACAACACATACTTCAGGTTCTTCATGGGTTGTACAATATAAGCTTGCTTCAGATACTACTTGGGGAGCAGAAAATTATGTATATTCAGGTTCATATTCTTTACAAAATCTTTCATCAAACACTCTTTATAACATTAGAGTAAAATCAGTATGCACAACAAATGAAAGTGCATGGAATACAATAACTTTTCGTACAGCATGTGATATAATAAGCAATTTACCATACTTAGAATCATTTGATACTTATGGTACAGGTTCCGGAGTTTTCTTAAGTTGTTGGGGAAGAACAACATCAACACCGACTGCAGCACCATATATATCAACAACTAATAGTTCTGCTCCTGGTTCAATGTATATGTACACTGCATCTGGAGCATATAATTATATATCAACTCCAGAATTTGACGCATCAATTCCAATAAATTCATTAAGCGCTAATTTCTATTTGAGAAAAAGTACTCTTGCATACAATATTACAGTCGGAGTAATGTCTGACCCATCTGATACTACAACATTTGATTCTTTAATTAACCTTACTCCTACAGCCATAAATTCATGGCAGGTTTTTAATGTCGATTTCATAGACTATACCGGTACAGGACAATATATTGCATTTAAGGTTCAAGGATATGGTGCAGCAAATGGCATGTATTTAGATGATTTAATTATCTATGCTACTCCTTCTTGTGCTATTCCAACAGGAATTATAAGACAAAATACAACATCAAATTCATTTGACCTTGATTGGAATAATGCAGATGATGCAAATTGTATAGGTTGGATTATTGATTATAAGGAGCATGACGCAACTGTATGGCAAGAAGAATTTGTTACATCTCATCCTCATACTTTAGCAAATCTCTCCCCAAATACATTATATAATATAAGATTAAGAGCAATTTGCTCAAGTGGAGATACAACCCAATATACTTCGGTAATTACTTACGGAATGCCTTGCGAATCAATAAGCGTTTTCCCTTGGGAAGAAGGCTTTGAGGATTCTTGGTGGGTAGGAGATGGATTAGGGGGAACTGCTGATTCAAGACCATGGTGTTGGATTAATATCAACGGAGGAGCAAGTACAAGTTATAAATGGCAAAAAACCACCACTTCTTCTTATGTCCACTCCGGAACTGGTGCTGCTCAAATGTATGCAGCAAATACAACAGGACTCTTGGGAGATTGGCTAATCACACCTGCTTTTTCATTAACTGGTAATCAAAGATTACGTTTTTGGGCTAAAGGATATTCAACATATACAGATAATCTTACAGTTAAAATATTAGACCTAACAACTAATCCTACTGTTTCTTCAGCTGCAGATACAAGTTTATTTGTTGAATTAATGTCAAATACAGTTATACCTGCAAGCGATTGGACAGAGTATGAAATTAATTTAAGTGACTTTACAGGTGATTTTAGATTTGCATTTGTTAGAAATACAACTGGAGGATATTATTTGAATATTGACGATGTATCAATTTCTGATATTCCAGCATGTGCTCGTCCAACAGCAATAAATACAGGTTACGTTATTGACGAAGAAATCGAACTAAGCTGGATACCTGGAAATACTGGAGATGCAGCATGGTATTTATACTGGAAAACAGCAAGCGCAACAGATTATGATTCTGTTTATGTTACTCAACAGCCATACGTTTTACAAAATTTGACAGCAAATACAACATATAATATATATTTAAGAACAGATTGTTTAACAGAATTATCAGAAGCAACAAATCCAATATCTATAAAAACAACTCTTTGTGCTCCTGTAACAACTTTCCCATACACTGAAGGATTTGACTCATTAGGAGCAGCAGGAGCATTTCCTACATGTTGGGCAAGACCTGTTATTTACAGTACATATCCAAAAACAAGCACAGCAGCAGCAAGAGTACATAGTGCTCCAGCAAGTTTGGAAATTCATTCTGCAGTAGGTTCTCCAACTTATGCTGTAACTCCACCAATTGGAGAAGACATCAATACTCTTAGAGTAACTTTCTGGGCAATGGCAGAAAATATAACTTCATCAGGAACAATTGAAGTTGGTGTTATGTCAGATCCAAATAATTTATTAACTTTTGAAAGTGTTCAAGTTATTCAACCAACAAACACTTCATATAATCAATATGAAGTTATATTCGCAGGTACAACTTTAAATGGATTAAATAAATCTATCGCATTTAGACAAAATACTGTTTCAGCGATCTACTATTATTGGATAGATGATGTTGTAGTTGATTATATCCCTGCATGTTCATATCCTGCTTCAGTTGTGGCTTCAAATATCACAACAACAGGTGCAGACATTACTTGGGCTCCTGCAAATGCAACAGATAATGCATGGTGGTTATATTATAAAACAGCAGCAGCAACTTCTTATGATTCGATATATATTACTGGAACACCTACATATTCATTTACTACTCTTACTGCAAATACATTGTACAATATTTACGTCTCTACTGATTGTGGAACAGAATTATCTGAACCTACAGGTGTTTCAAACTTCCGTACTGCTTGTGCTGCAATTTCAACATTACCATTTTTTGAAAACTTTGATACTTATGGAACAGGAACTTCAACCTATCCTCTTCCTAATTGTTGGTCAAGAATAAATACATACACTTCATCGACAATGCCATTTATTAATACTTCTACTCAAAGTGCTCCTGGTTGTCTTTATTTTTATACACCAACATCAGGAACCTACAATATTGGAATAATGCCACCTTTTGATGCGTCAATTCCTATTAATACATTAATGGCGTCATTCTACTACAAAAATAATAGTGCAACAGATAGATTGATAATTGGTGCAATGTCCGACCCAACAGATGCAACAACATTTGATTCAATAACAACTATTACTGCTTCAACAACTGCAACATGGCAATTCTTTGAAGTTAATTTAAGTTCATATACTGGAACAGGTCAATATCTTGCATTTAAGAATGCATATACAACAGCAAATTCTTATGCATATATAGATGATTTAACAATAAGCACTATTCCAACTTGTCCTAATACATATTCATTAGCAGTTGCTTCAGTAACTTCTTCTGACGTTACTCTAAACTGGAGTGCAATAAATTCAGCAGGTCAAGGTTGGGAAATATCCTATGGAGCAGTTGGAACAGGATTTGACCCTTCAACTGGTACCATTATTCCAGTTGCTGATGCAGTTGGAATACCACCTTATACTATTTCAGGATTAACACCAAGTACACCATATAGCTTTGCAGTACGTCAAGCTTGTGGAGGTAACTGGTCAAATATTGTTACAGTAAACACAATGGGTTTACCAGTACAACTACCATATACTTGTGATTTTGAAGATGTAGATGAACGAAACTCTTGGTCTATCTCAAATGGTGGAGCAACTAATAAATGGTTTATTGGTACTGCAGTTTCTGCAACACCAATAACTGGAAACTCATTATATATTTCAAATGATAATGGAGTAAGTAATGCTTATACTTTAACTACAATAAGTACAGTTGTTGCAAGTCGTCTAATTGAATTTGATGGCTCAGGAGGTTATACCCTTACTTTTGATTCAAGATTAGGAGGAGAATCATCTCATGATTATATTAAGGTTTATATTGTTGATCAGGACACTACTTATGTAGGTTCAGCTTCAACACCATATTATGGTAGTTCAACTTATTCAACAGGTGTAGTTCTATTTAATGGAGCAAACGCATATTTCAATAATGTAAGCAATCCAACAACTGTTAATAGTCATTCAGTAGTAGTGCCTTATCAAGGAGAAGCTGGAACAGTAAGAAAATTAATGTTTGTTTGGAGAAATGATGGTAGCGGTGGAACAACCCCTCCTGCTGCAATTGACAATATTTCAATCACTCCAATTACATGTGCTGCTCCAACACTAACAATTTCAAACATTTCACAAACCTCAGCAGATGCCAATTGGACATCAACAGCTTCTGATAACGGATGGTGGTTATATTATAAAACTGCAAGTGCAACAAATTATGATTCAGTATATGTTACAGGAACTTCTTCATATTCTTTCACAACATTTGCTGCAAATACAGCATATAATGCATATGTAAGATTAGATTGTGGAACAGAATTATCTGCTCCAAGTACAGTAGTCAATTTCCGTACAGCATGTGATAATATTTCTACATTACCATATTCAGAAAACTTTGAAGGTTATGGAACAGGCACATCTATAATGCCTGCTTGCTGGGTAAGAACAACAACTTATGCTGATCGCCCTTATGTAAATACTGGTGGTTATTCTGGAAATTGTTTATACTTCTATGCAGGAACTGCAGGAACATACAATATTGCTGCCATGAATCCGATTGATGCCTCAATTCCAATAAACTCATTAATGGCTACATTCTATTATAAGAATTATGCATCTACAAACAGATTAGTAGTAGGAGTTATGACAGATCCAACAAATGCAACAACATTTGATTCTATAACAACTATTGCTGCACCATCTACTGCTACATGGGCTGAATATGAAGTAAACTTTAGCTCATACACAGGAACAGGTACATATATTGCATTCAAAAATATATATACAACTACTGATGGATATGCATATTTGGATAACCTTGTTATAGATATCATTCCTTCATGTGCTCCTCCAACTGCACTTACAGCAACAGGAATAGGAGCAAGTATGGATGTTTCATTTGCACCTGGAAATACAACTGATAATGCATGGTACGTCTATTATAAGCCAACAACAGCAACCGATTGGGATTCTGTTTATACAGCTACAATACCAACAAATATTCCTGGATTAACACTTCAGACAACATACCAAATTTATGTTAAGACTGTTTGTTCAGATGGATCAAATTCAAATGCATCCCAAACAATAACTTATATAACTCCATGCTCTGCAGGAGCAATATCATCATTTCCATGGACTGAAGGATTTGAAGGAGGGCTATCTTGTTGGCAACAAGAATTTGTTGTAGGAACACAAAACTGGACAACAAGTTCTGCATATCCTACTCAAACTCCTGTGTATTCAGGAACAGGAATTGCTTATATAAGTGGTACGCAGACGGGTAATTTTACAACAAAATTGATTTCTCCATTGTTTGATTTGACCACTCTGACAAATCCTTATATATCATTCTGGCATATGCAAAATTGGTATAGCTCTTATGTTGATGAAATGAAAGTATATTATCGCACTGATGCAAGTAGTGCATGGGTACAATTAGTTCACTATCCTGCAAGTATTACATCATATCAAAAAGATTCAATAGCATTACCAAATCCATCTGCAACTTATCAAATAGCATTTGAAGGACATGTTACTTGGGGTTATGGAGTAGCAATAGACGATGTAACAGTATACGACGCAAGTGGATCTGCATGTCCTACACCGACCAACTTAGCAACAACAACTGTTCAAAACACTACAGCAACAGTTAGTTGGATACCAGCAGGCACAGAAAGTGCATGGCAAGTACGTTTAGGCACAACAGGAACACCAGACAATGTATCAAGTACAACCTACACATTCCCAGCAACCCTAACACCAGGCACAGCATACACCTACTATGTAAGAGCAAATTGTGGAACTAACTATTCAGCATGGGTACAAGGAACCTTCACAACAACACAAGGACACCAAGCAATCCAAGTAACTACTACAGCCCCAACAGCTATTACACAAACTAATGCAACCTTCCAAGGAACATATATACAAGGAACAGAGGTTCCAACAGCCATAGGCTTTGAATACAAAACTACAGCAGCAACAACCTGGACAGACCAAGCAGTAACCCCTGTAGGCACCCCATTCACACACCAATTAACTACCCTCACAGCCAACACCAACTATGAAGTAAGAGCCTATGCAGTAACCCCAACTGATGGACGAGTATACGGAGCAACCCTATCCTTTGCAACACCAGCAATAATACTACCAACCGTTACCACATTGACACCAAATCCAATAGGATTAACCAATGCAACCTTCCTTGGCACCATAACACAAGGCTCCGAAGCAATCAATGCAAGAGGCTTTGAATATAAACTACCTTCACAAACCTGGGACAATGCAAACGTTATCTCAGCAACTGGAACAAACAACATAACAGCTTCAGTAACCACCTTACAACAAGCCACCACCTATGAAGTTAGAGCCTATGCAAGAACCAGTACAACCACATATGGAGCAGTTCTAACCTTTACCACACAAACACCAGGCGTCACCCCACCAGTAGTAGTAACCAATTTAGCTAATCCAGTAAACGATAGAAGTGCAACACTAAATGGAAAAGTAACCCCAGGCAGTGAAACCATCACCAATCAAGGCTTTGAATGGAAAGCAGCAAGTGCAAGCACCTGGACACCAGTAACCGTAGTACCAGTAAATGATACCATAACCTATCAACTAACAGGAATAGAACCATCAACACTATATGAGTTTAAAACCTTTGCAACCACAGCAAGTGGAACAGAATATGGAACAACACAAACCTTCCAAACCTTAGGATTAAATACTATAGACGGAAGCGTAATAACAGTAATGATGTATCCAAACCCAGCCAGCCAAGAAACTAAATTAGTAGTAACAGGCTTACAAGGCGAAGTAAAGATAACCATTAGTGATGTACAAGGACGCATAATCAACACCATCAACACCAAAGCGAACAACAATAAGGTAGAAGAAACCATAAATGTAAGCAATATGGCAAATGGCGTATATTATGTAAGACTACAAAATGATCAAATAAGTAGAACCCAAAAGTTAATAGTAAAATAATAACCAGAAAGGAACTATTTAAAATAAATAGACAACTAAACACAAAGTGGCTACTCCAAAAGGGTAGCCACTTTTTTTGTCTTTAAATATCTCTACAAAGTTTTTGTATCAGAAATAAGTACAAGTCATAATTCAGTGTAAAATATCTTGTTATACAAATAAAGTCGACTTTTATATGAAAATATTTGTTAGTTTCTTTTTTAATTTTTACCTTTGTCGCCATGAAATTTATAATCTTATAAATAACTATTAATTAATTATTGTTTAACTAACACATGAAAGAAAAATGAAAAGAATCTTTTATTTTCTCTTAGCGATGATTTTCGCTATTCAAGGCTGGACGCAGACAGTTCCAATCACAATTGGGACTGGAACTACAACATCGAATATGAGTGCGCTTCCAGGGTATTATGGATATAATATATCCGCTAATTTATATCTCTCTTCTGAAATTGGGGTCTCATCTGGAGGCAGTATTGAAAGTTTAGAGTATAATATCTCTTCCATCACATCAGGAACAGGTAAGAGAATCAAAATTTATTTGATTGAAGTTACTGATGCGGCATTAAATCTAAATCAATCATGGACTGCATTAACTTCAACTGCTACTCTTGTTTATGATTCTACATCTTTTTACACACCATCATCTGGTTGGAAAAGATTTGTATTTTCTACGCCTTTTTCTTATTCTGGCTCTGGAAATCTCTTAATTCTTACTGAAGGTTATGGATGTACAACAAGTGGAGGTTGTGCTACTTATATTTATAATTCAGCAGGGACAGCTTCAAATTGCTTTAACAAATTAAAAGATTATTCCTCTATCTCATTCACAACCAATCTTTCTTCATTAACTGAGGGAACTGGTAATACAACAGATCATCCAAATATTATTCTTAATATTACTCCTTCTGGAGATTATTGTTTTCCTCCGACAGAATTAACAGTAAGTAATATTTCTCATTATTCTGCAGATTTAACATGGACAACAGATCCAAGTGGTTCTTCTTATGTTATTCAACATAAACCTACATCTTCTTCAACATGGAGTCAAGAAGAATATTCTTCATCAAGTTCACATTCATTATCTGGACTTATTTCAAATACAGATTATGATGTTAGAGTCAAATCAATTTGTTCATCTTATTCAAATGAGAGTGCCTGGGTTAATATTAATTTCCGAACACTTATTTCTTGTTCAGCACCAACCTCTCTTGCTGTCCCATCAACAGATATAACAACAACTGCAGCGTTAGTAAAATGGAATCCAACAATAAATCCAGTCAATTGGAATGAAGGATATCTACTGCAATATAAGCCAAGCAATGTTTCAGATTGGAATTTGGCAACATCTGTTTCTGCCATTCAAGATACTTTCTATTTGATTCAAGGTTTGCTTCCATCTTCATCATATACAATTAGATTAAAAGCAGTATGTGATCCTGGAGTAGATTCAAGTATATGGACAAGCACTGTGAATTTTGCAACAGGATGTGATATTATTTCTCAATTTCCATGGACAGAGGGTTTTGAATCATCTTGGACAATAACAACTACTCCAGGAAATAAACCTGCACCTAATTGTTGGACTGTTGTTAATAATGGAGGTACTGCTATTGATTGGTATGGAAATGAATACGAGTATTGGTGGAAACGTTCTACAACGAACAGTCATTCTGGTAGTGGTAACGCTGCTTGTTATACAGATTTTGGTACAACAAATCATAACGACTGGTTGATTACTCCTCAAATTGCTTTAACAGGAGGTGAAAGATTACGTTTTTGGGCAATGAGAGCTAATAATACTACTGACGAACCAGATGAAATATCAGTATATATATCAGATGAAAACGCAGGATTAGATACCACAGGCATGGGACAATATGGGAATATGCCTAATTTTACTCAAATATTTACTCAAATGCTTCCTGTTGGGGCTTGGCAACAAATAGAAATTAATCTTAGCCAATACTCAGGGAATCGTTATATTGCTTTTGTACGTCAAAATACGCCTGATGGATATTATCTTCGTTTAGATGATGTCGAAGTTTCAGAATTACCTTCATGTAATAGACCAACTAATGTTACTGTTTCAAGTATTACAACAACAGATGCTGAAATTTCATGGTTGAATGGAAATTCAGCCGATGCTTCTTGGTGGATATATTATAAAGAATCTTCTTCTACAACATACGATTCAGTATTAGTTAATTCTAATCCTTATGTTTTAACAAGTTTACTTCCATCAAGTGGTTATAATATTTATGTTGCAACAGATTGTGGAACTCAATTATCAGAAGCAAGTCCAATAGTTAATTTCCGAACTCTATGTGATGAAATATCTGCATTACCTTGGTCAGATAATTTTGATACATATGGAACAGCATCAGGAACATTTCCTCCATGTTGGACAAGACCAGTAATTAATAGTGGTAATCCAAAAATAGTTACTGCAAATCATAGTTCTCCTGCAAGTTTATTCTTTCAATCATTAACAACAGTTCCTACTTATGCTGTAACTCCTGCTTTTACAGCAGATTTAAATACTCTTATGGTTTCATTTTGGTTAAAAGCTGAAGGTGTAGGTAGTAGTCAGTCAGGAACAATAACTGTTGGAGTAATGAGCAATCCAAATGACACAACAACATTTGAAGCTGTTCGATTGATTTCACCAAGTACTACAGACTGGATAGAATATAGAATAATGTTAGCAGGAATACAACTGCAAGGTTCAGGAAATTACATTGCATTTAAACATAATTCAAATGCTAATAACTGGTATTATTGGTTAGATGACGTAGAAGTTGATGAAATTCCAGCTTGTCCAAATACTTATGACCTAACTTCAACAATCCTTTCTGCAACTTCAGTTGAGTTGGATTGGATGGACAATGGAAATACTATAGGTTGGATAATTGCATACGGAGATTCAACTGCTTTTGATCCATCAACAGCAACTCAAACAATGATTCTTTCTTCCACAGATCCAATTCCATATATAGTTTCAAATCTTACACCTCAAACTCCATATAGTTTTGCAGTACGTCAAAATTGTACAGATGGAGCATGGAGTAATATTGTAACAATAGTTACCCCAGCTATAGCAGCAACATTGCCTTATACGCATGATTTTGAAGATTTGACAGAAAATAATGCTTGGACATTTATTAATGGAACTCAAACAAATCAATGGATAATTGGAACAGCTGCAGATACATTAGGAACAACAGGACTTTATATTTCAAATGATGCAGGTGTATCAAATGCTTATACAGTAGGAACATCAAGAGTTTATGCTTATAGAGACTTTGAAGTACCAGTAGGCGCTGGTGAATTAGAGCTTTCATTTGATTGGAGAGCACAAGGTGGAGCTGCACAAAATGATTTCTTAAGAATGTACTTAGTACCACTTGATGCAAATATTACTGCAGGTAATATTCCCGCAGGAGGCTTAGACATATCTGCACAGATAGGTAATTATGCTGGTTTAGGAGAACATTGGTTAAGTATGTCTAATGTATGGCAACACAAAACAATGAGAATAAACAGTATTCAATTCCCTAATTTGGCAGGAAGAACATGGCGTTTATTAGTTCATTGGAGAAATGAAAGTTCCGCAACAACAGATATTCAGCCACCAGCAGCAGTTGATAATATTCAACTATCAGTTGTTTCATGTCCAACTCCAAGTTTATTAGTTGCTTCAAACCCAACAACAACATCTATTGATTTAGCATGGCAAGAAAATGGACAAGCAACAGATTGGATAATAGAATATAAAGAAAATTCAAGTTCAACATGGAACCAAGCAAATGCTAACTCAAATCCATATACTTTAACAGGATTAAATAATTCTTCTACTTATCAAGCAAGAGTTCGTTCATTATGTTCAGCAAATGACACATCTCTTACATCTCTTCCAATTTCATTTAATACAGCTTGTGATTTAATCACAACATTCCCTTGGAGTGAAGGATTTGAAAGCACAAACTGGGCTCCAGCTGTAGCACCAGGAAACAAACCTGCTCCTAACTGTTGGACAGTTGTAGATAAAGGAGATTCTTCCGATGATTATTATTGGGATCATAGCTCAAATGGATATGATGGAGATGGAAGTCATTCAGGTAATGGTCATGCAATGTGTTATACTGATTATGGTACAACAAATCATAACGATTGGTTAATTACTCCTCAAATTGCTTTAACAGGAGGTGAAAGATTACGTTTTTGGGCAATGAGAGCGAATGATGCTACAGACGAACCTGATGAAATATCAGTATATATTTCTGATGTAAATGCAGTATTAGATACTACTGGAATGGGACAAAATGGAAATATGCCTAACTTTACTCAAATATTTACTCAAATGCTTCCTTTAGGTTCTTGGCAAGAATACGAAGTAAACTTAAGTCAATATTCTGGTAATAGATATATTGCTTTTGTACGTCAAAATACACCTGATGGATATTTTTTACGTTTAGATGATGTTCTAATTGATGCTCTTCCATCATGTGCAAAACCTACTAATGTTACTTCAGTAAGTAATACTCAAAATAGTATTGAATTAAGTTGGGTAAATGGAAATGCTACAGATGCTTCATGGTATGTTTATTATAGACCTAGCGGAACAACAGATTATGATTCTGTTTTAGTTAATTCAAACCCATATATTTTAGGAGGATTAACTTCTGCTACAACTTATGATATTTATGTTAGAACCAATTGTGGTACTGAGCTTTCAGAAGCAAGTTTAGGTGTTACTTTTGCAACAACATGTTATGCTGGTGCTATTTCAGTATTCCCTTGGACTGAAGGTTTTGAAAATGGATTAATTTGTTGGCAACAAGAATATGTTTCTGGAACAATAAATTGGAGTAATCAAACTTCTTATGACGATTCAATATCTTCTCATGGAGGTCAAAAATTAGCTTATTTCTATTATGATGACTTTACTGCATATACAACAAAACTTGTTTCTCCTCTTTTAGATATTTCAGGATTAGCTACACCTTACGTTAGTTTCTGGCATCTACAAAAAGCTTGGGGATCTGATCAAGATGAATTAAAAGTATTCTACAGAGCAAGTGCAGATAGCTCTTGGACACAATTAGTACACTATTCTTCTAATATTACAGCATGGCAATTAGATTCAGTTGCTTTACCTTCAGCATCTTCAACCTATCAAATAGCTTTTGAAGGAATTCAAAATTATGGATATGGAGTTGGATTAGACGATGTAACAGTATACGACCCAAGTGGCTCAGCTTGTACACCACCAACCAATTTAGCAGTAAGTAATATTCATAACACCTCAGCAACCATTAGCTGGATACCATCTGGAACAGAAAGTTTATGGCAAGTACGTTTAGGTGCAACAGGAACACCAGTAGATGTATCAAGTACAACCTACACATTCCCAACAACCCTAACACCAGGCACAGCCTACACTTACTTTGTAAGAGCTAATTGTGGAACTAACTATTCAGCTTGGGTACAAGATACATTTACAACTACAGCAGGACACCAAGCAGTTCAAGTAACTACTTTGGCTCCTTCAGCAATAACTCAAACAAATGCAACCTTCCAAGGTACATATGTTCAAGGTACAGAAGCAGTAACCGCAATAGGATTTGAATACAAAACAAATGTAGAAACAACTTGGACAGACCAAGTAGTAACAACAATTGCTACTCCTTTCAACTATTCAATAAATACACTAATAGCTAACACTAACTATGAAGTAAGAGCTTATGCTGTTACTCCAACTGATAGTAGAGTTTATGGAAATACAATTCAATTTGTAACTCCTCCAATTGTTGAACCAACTGTAATAACTCAACAACCAAATTCAATTACAAATACAACTGCAACCTTCCATGGAACAATAACACAAGGTTCTGAAGAAATTAATGCAAGAGGATTTGAATATAAGTTACCAACTGAAGATTGGGCAGATGCTACAATTCTATCTGCAACAGGAACTACTACAATCTCAGCTGAAGCAACCAATTTACAATCTTTCACTAATTATATTGTAAGAGCATACGCAAGAACAGCTTCAGATACATACTATGGTCAAGAACAAAACTTCCAAACACTAACCCTTACATCAATAGACCAACAAATAGTAACTGTTGTTATGTATCCAAACCCAGCAAGCCAAGAGACTAAATTAGTAGTAACAGGCTTACAAGGTGAAGTTAAGATTACAATTAGTGACGTACAAGGTCGCATAATCAACACCATCAACACCAGAGCACACAACAATAAGGTAGAAGAAACCTTAAATGTAAGCAATATGGCAAATGGCGTATATTATATAAGACTACAAAACGATCAAATAAGTAGAACCCAAAAGTTAATAGTAAAATAATAACCAAAGGGAACTATTTAAAATAAATAGACAACTAAACACAAAGTGGCTACCTCAAAAGGGTAGCCACTTTTTTTTTCAAAAAGAAAGAGAGAAAGGAAGAGGGAAAAAATAATCCTTAATTAAATCTACCCAAATCAAATAAAAAACTCCCTAAACCTTATATCAAACTTACCAAATGACTTGTCCTGAAAAAAGTTGA
>DHDW01000018.1:0-1541 GCA_002399565.1 Bacteroidales bacterium UBA4866
AATATAAAATATAGCCATAAAAGGAACCAATCTTCCACATACCTTTGCAATTGCTTTCACTCCAAAGAAAATAACTAAGATAACCAACACAACTTCAACAATTCCTGTAGCAAAATGAGGAATATCGTAAGATATAAATAAACTATCTGCAATAGCTTTAGATTGAACTCCATTACCAATCCCAAAGGAAGCAAAAACAGTAAAAATGCAAAACAAAACAGCAAGCCATTTCATTCCTAAACCCTTTTCAATAGCATACATAGGGCCTCCTAACATCCTCCCATCTTGAGTCTTTTCTCTATACTTAACAGCGAGCAAACCTTCTGAATACTTTGTTGCAATTCCCAAAACTCCCGTTAGCCAACACCACAAAACAGCTCCAGGACCACCCAAAGAAACAGCAGTTCCTACACCAATAATATTACCAATACCAATGGTTGCAGCCAAAGCAGTCATTAAAGCTCCAAACTGAGAAACATCCCCTTTTGAGTTTTTGTCCTTTGTGAAAGAAAGCTTAATTGCTTTAAAGATTTTTAATTGAGGAAATCTTAATCTTATGGTCATGAAAATATGAGTGCCAAAAAGAAGAATAATCATTGGCCATCCCCACAAAAACCCACTAAGAGCAGAGAAAAAAGATTCTAATTGTTCCATAAAAGAAAATAGTTTTGATTATACAAATATTTCTAAAGTGCACAAAAGTAATAAAAAAGGCAACTTAATGTGTAAGTTGCCTCAAAAAAAATCATTTCTTTTTTAATCTTTTTTCTTTCTTTAATGCATTGTCAATAATATATAATATTTGACCATTAACACTTCTGAACTCATCCGAAGCCCATTTTTCAATAGCTTCCATAGTTTCAGCGTCCAATCTCAATAGAAAACTCTTTGTAGACTGTTCTTTCTTAGCCATCAATTTTTCCTTTCTTTGATAATTTAGTAAGAGTTTCATCCAAAGTATTAGGAGAATGAGTACCAATCATAATCTTTTTACCATTTTTTAAAATAAGCTCCAAGCCATTAGATCCCGAAACGGTATAACAAATGCTGCTTTTAATGACAAGTCTAAAATTATTAACACGCAATTTGGATCTTTTAATTCCCCATCCTCCAAATTCCAATAAAGGATTATAGCTTCTTACCTTTGCCGATTCAATACTCTCCCAACTAAAGAATTTATATTTTAGATGAAAAGGAAAATATTTAAAATATACACCTTCATCATTAATATAAGTTTGAAGATAACTTGACAAAAGAACAATTGATAAAAGAATAATAAAAAAAGTAAGAATAATCAACATAGTGTCGCTCATTGGACTATTGCCAAAAGACCTTCCATAGCCAATCTGCATAATAGTCCCAACAACAAACATTAAGTCCATACCAATCATAAGCAACCATTTCCACCAAGATTTCTGGTATTGCTTTTCATTAAATTCAATCAATTGTACTCTTGCCATAACACTATCTTTTTTCCCTTAATCTTAAACTAAACCCTATTGATAAAGAGTTCCTGTATTAACCACCGGCTTAGCTTGTTC
>DHDW01000018.1:1795-20979 GCA_002399565.1 Bacteroidales bacterium UBA4866
TGTTGACGACGAAGCATAACAGCAGCAATTTCAGGAGCATAAGCCAAGTAATTAATTCTTGCCTCCACAACCTCAATACCTGCAAGGAATAATCTTTTGTTTAATTCCATTTCAAGCCTATCATTAACCTCTTCCCCACCAGAACGCAAAGTAATATCGTCATCAATCTCATTATTATCATAAGCAAACTGACCAGCAATATTTCTTAAAGCTGCATCACTCTGAATAGCCACAAACTGTTGATAAGAATTCATTCTCTCATTCATCTTCGATTGTGCATCAGTCTTGTTGTCAATATCAAACATAACCTTATAAGTATCCTTTATCCTCCAAACCAAAATAAGACCAATCATAACAGGATTACCCTTTTTATCATTAACCTTAATTGGCTCAATATCCAAATTTCTTGCTCTAATAACAAGTTTCTTCTTTACAAAGAAAGGATTAACCCAGAAGAATCCATTTTGTTTCAAAGTACCCTTATACTTACCAAAGAAAATCATAACCCTTGCCTCGTTAGGCTCAATCATTACAAATCCAATAAGCGAAAAAAATAGCAATGTGAGTAATACTATTTCGCTAAATAAAAACAAGCCCGGATTGCTCTCTAACGCAAAAGGGATGAAAATCATAGCTGCGATAATAATAATTTGAATAAGAATCATAAAAAAGCCCGAAAGCCTAAAACCCTTAAATTCTTTTTCTTGTGTGTTCATTTTACTTTAATTTTTTTGTTATTAATAATATCATTTTGATATTGCAAAGATATATCAAAATTTATTTCACTTGCAAGAAAAAAGAGAAAAAAATGATTATCCATAATGATACCACCCTAAGCTTTGCCTTATGAATACTTGATTTGTATCAAATAAGAAAGTTATGAAATAAAACCTTGTTTTAATTTACTGAAATCAAGTAATAATTTTTTCTTTCTTCGTTTTAATTTTCTCAAACGAGGTTTTAGTTTTGCAACTCCTTATTTCATTTTTTTGCTCATTATTTTAAAATAATGCTAATTAATTTCTATTTGATGCTCTTCTTTGGCATAAGACTAAGGCTATTTTTGCTCCAAAATTATTAATTTAACATTAAAGTTATGAATAACAAGAAAATTCAAGGGCTTATAGCATCAGTTATAAAGCCTTCACACAAGTACATTGAAGAAAAAACCTTTTTAGGAATTGAAAAAATGGGAAAAATAGTTGAAAAAGAAATAGAATCCTATAGCTTCACCCTATTTAATGAAGAAGGAAATGCTTTAAACTATTTCCAAAAGTCAAAAAACACAACATTAAGTCAACAAAGTATCAACAATAATGAGGATGAGGATAATTCTAAGACCTTTTTCCAAAAATACTCATACAAATACAACACAAATGGTCAAATAGTAGAAGAAAATGCCTATGATTCTAATGGAGTATTCGTACAAAAATCAATTTATGAATACAATTCAAATGGGAAAATAGAAGAATGCAGAGAATTTGATAGAGAAGGAAAACTTATTTCTTCAAAAAAATATGACTTAAAGGGAAATATTATTGAGAAAAACACATACTATAAAAATGGAAAACTGCGTGAGAGGGAGCTTTTTAAATATGATTTAGAGAAAAATACAGTAGAAAAAAACACTTACGATTCCGAAAGAAATTTTAAGAAAAAAGAAATCTACAAATACAATTCAAAAGGCAATGAGATAGAGTATAACTCATTTAACTTAGAAGAAATGTTTGATTGGAAATGCATAACATCCCAATACGAATACGACCAAAGAAATAATTGGATAAAAAGAATAATCAATGATGGCGAGAATTATAAAGTAACCACAAGAAAAATAATATATTACGGAGAAGAAGAAAACACAAATTTCCCCAATTGGGATTCCCCATTTTTCAAAGATTTAAAAGAATAAAGAAAGAGCAATTAAATATAAATATAATAATTGGATACATAATTAAAAACAATACCTTTGTAACCTAAAACAAGATACTAACTATTAAAAACAGAATTATCATGAGTGATTTTAAAGCACAATTAGAAAAAATCCAAACAGAATTCATCCAAGAAGAACACAGAACAGAAAATGAATTCAATATCTTTAATGCTTTGTATAGAAAAGATAATGAAAGGCTTCATTCGCGATTTATTTCATATTTACTATCTTCTGATTCAAGACATGGTATGGGAAAGAAATTTTTATATGCATTTAAAGAAATACTTTCCGAACAAGATAATGGAGATATATTAAACAAATTTGATTTTTCTCATTGCATAGTTAGACCAAATGAAAAAGAAAAAGAAGAACATGAAAAGATAGATATTCTTATATCCAATGATAATCAAGCTATTGTTATTGAAAATAAAATATTTGCTAATCCTTCTTATCACTATGTAGATGGGAAACGACATCAAATAGATACATATTGTCAGAAAATGAAAGAGGGAACGAAAAAAGAAAAAGGAGAACAAGGGGAAGAAGGGAGAAAAGATGTTTTTGCTATATACTTAGCTCTTAATAAGAGAAATCCAAAAGAGGAAGGTATTATCCATAAGCCTATTATTGTAATTGATTATCAAGAAGAGATAACACATTGGATTAATAAATGCATCGATATAACAAAGGAAAGTAGTATAGAGGAAAAAGATAAATATTTATTAGCTGAAATTTTAGAACAATACAGATCTGTAATCAAGAGCCTTACGAGTAATTTACCTAGAGTGAAAAAAATTAAAGATATACTTGATATAGATGAAAACATTAAAAAAGTTTGGGAAGTGAAGGAAATAAGAAACTTTATGCTTAACATGGGAGATTTCAGACATGTAAAATGGCTAACTATTAATAGTTTTTGGTTAGAACTGTCTCAGCAGCTCAGAGATAAACTACAAGTAGAAATTAGTAAAGAAATAAATATTAAAGATATTACTAAAGTTGCTCACGATAAAAAAGGTTCGACAGGAATAAATTTTAGATTAGATAATGGAGAAGAGTGGTATATTGTAAATGATAATAAAAATGGTCTTTCTTATGGGATAAACAAAAAAGATAAAAAAAATGATGATTGGCATTATATTAATAAGAATATTAACTTCACTAACTTTAGTAATGAAGATACTTTTATGCTTATAAATGCAGAGAAAAGAAAGGATACTATAGAAAAAATTATAGACTCAGTAGCAAAAAAATCTAAATAGCATTATAATATGAAGAGGTTGGTACCTAATCCTGAAGATAAAGGCTTAAAGGGGAAGATAAAGTATCTCGAGAAGAAGAACTATTCTGCTATTGAAAATTCTGGAGAAATTGAAAAAGGAGGATTTAAATCTAGCAGAATTTTATCATTTAATGAAGATGGTAATCTTTTACTTGAAGTTTGTAATTCAGAAGATTACTCATCTGAGGAGACTTATATCTATGATTCAAATGGGAATTTAATTGAAGAAAGCACAAGTATCATTAATCAAATAACTACCTACAAATATAATTCTAACAATCACATAATAGAAGAAAATTGTTATGAGAGAATTGAAAGCCTAGGAGAGAATATTTCCTTCAACACGAAAATAAAAGGAAATCTTATATGTAGTACAGTTTATGATTTTGATTCGAATGGGGCACTAATAAAGGAAAAAAAATATAATTCTGATAAATGCCTTACAGAGTATACTATTTATAAATATGATTCTGATGGAAAAATAAAAGAGGAAAATGTCTATGATCCATATAGACGTTTAGAAGAACGAACTATTTATAAATATGATTCTAATGGGAATATGATAGAAGCAAATTCTTATGATTCTGATGGACATTTATTTTGGCAAAATATATATAATTCTAATGGGATTCTAATAGAGGAGAATTCTTACGAGGATGATGGGATATTGTCTGGGCAAAATATTTATGACTCTGAAGGGCATCTAATAGGAAATATTACTTACGATTCAGATGGGGAAATTTATGAAGAATATGTGTATAAACATAAATACAATTCGAATAGACAATTAATTTATGGTTTTAACGAGAAAGATGAAGAGTTATATTTAATGACTATTCACAAATATGATTCAGAAGGGAAAGAATATAGATGTATTACTTATGAATCTAATGAAGAGTTATTGAGCGACCAAAAATATATAAAATTTGACGATAAAAATAATTGGATTAAAAGCACTGTTAAGCACAACGATAGATTAGAAATAATTATAAGACACATTGAATATTATGGAGAAGATAAATAATTCAGTTCTCTTATGTATAATAAATAATATAGTATGAAATCCTTTGTAGCTATTGATTTTGAAACTGCAAATCAACATAGAAGCATTTGCAGTATGGGGGTTGTTATTGTGAAAAATGGAATAATAACAGACAGGTTTTATAGTTTAGTTAAACCAGAGCCTAATTTCTATTGTTATTGGGCTACTGAATGTCATGGATTGACTAAGAAAGACACCAATAATGCTGAGAATTTTCCTGAGGTTTGGAGTAATATTGTTGGCAGAATTAAGAATTTGCCATTGGTTGCTCATAATAGTCCATTTGATGAGGGTTGTCTTAAGGAAAGTTATGAAAGATATAATATGAAATACCCTTATTTCCAATTCTATTGCACTCTAAAAAAAGCAAGACAGGTTATCCCTAATTTACCAAACTATCAGCTTGATACTGTTTCCAAACACTTAGGCTTCACTCTTGAAAATCATCATAACGCCTTAGCCGATGCAGAAGCCTGTGCCTTTATTGCAACAAAGATACTATAGGATTAAAGCTTAAAGAAAACCTTAAATATGAATTTAATCAAAAGAGTCACTGAATAAAGGATATTATATTTAAGAACAAAAAAGGAAGCGTAATGATTATTAGAAAAATTATGTACTATTGAATGCACAATTATATCTATCTTTGTACTGTTTCTCTATAAAGCATTTTATCCGAGAAAAATAAAAATGGATTTATAAACCAAATAAAAGAAATGAAATGATTAAAGACATTAAGAATTTACTTAATCAAGTAGCTATCATTAATAAAAAAAATGAAGAAATATTAGATGCCACAGGTGGTCGTTTTAATATGTTTAAAATTTGCGGAGTCAATCATATTGAACCAACTCATTCTGCAATAATTGCTGAATTTTTAAATCCCAATGGAACTCATGGTCTAAAATCTAAACTCCTTGAATGTTTTATTGAAATGCTTGGAGATAAATTTAACATTAAAGACTTTAACTCCTCTAGAGCTAGTGTAGAGACAGAACATTATACTGGAGATGGAAGAATAGATATTTTAATTGAAGACAATCAACATAAAGCTATAATAATTGAAAATAAAATTTATGCCCCAGATCAATCTGAACAATTAAAGAGATATGATAGATATGCCCAACAACAATATAAAAATGGCTATCAAATTTTATATCTTACTCTTGATGGGCAAGAGGCATCAGAGCAAAGTGGTGAGGGAGTTGATTATTTAAAAATCTCTTACGAGAAAGATATAATCAATTGGCTTGAAAGCTGTGTTTCAATAGCCACTCGCTATCCAATAGTTAGAGAAACAATAATTCAATATATTAATCATTTAAAACAATTAACAAATCAAGATATGAGCACAAAAAATGAAGAAGAAATCACAGAAGTTTTGTCAAAAATCGAAAACTTAAGAGCAGCTAAAGCAATTAGTCAAAATTATTCAGCGACTTTTAATGCTCTTGCAAAGAAGCATTTCAATCCAAAAATGGAAGAATTTGCTAAGGAAAAAGGATTAGAATATTATAATGAAACAAGTGACGAACCTTTTATTAAATTTTATCTAACAAAATCCGATTGGAAAGGAAAATTCAAAATATTATTTACTAATGAAGAAAACAAGTGCGAATACGGTCTCTTCTACAATTTTCCAGATGAATATAGTGTTTCTGATGAGATTTCTGAAAAACTACATGAAAACTTAAGAAAAAAGACTGGTGAATCTTTTAAAAAGGCTCGATTTTGGCCATTTTATAGTCAATTTTCAGAACTGAATCTTGATGCTTGGGAAAGTGATATTATTAATAGTGATAAATTTTTCAACGATTGTAAAGAAAAGATAGAAATTTTACTTTCTGCAATGGATGGGATTGATCTTTAAAATTTACAAGAAACATCCCATCCTCAATACATTTTATAAGTACTTTTATTCTTGAATTTACAAGCCTATGCTCCTATTTAGCATAGGCTTGTTTTTATCTTCGCAAGCAATATTAATCAAAAAAATTATTTGCAATGAATAGAAAAAGCTGTCTTAAGCAAAGTGGAATTAATGGGAATGTAAAGTCGATAGAAACTAAGACTTACTATATTTCTCGAAAGTCTGGGGAGATTAAGAAAGGGAAATTAAAGCACTTTGATTTGGAGGTATTTGATGAAGATAGGTATAGATTAAGTCATAATTTTAGAACTTCTAAATATGATATGAAAGTCCTTTCTGAATATGATTCTAATATGAACATTCTTAAAGAAAGTGTATTTGAAAAAGAAGCTTTTGATTATGAAATGATTTATAAATATGACTTAAATGGAAATCTTATTGAGGAATTAGTTGTTTATCCTAATGATAATTATAGAGGAGGAACGAAATATGAATATGATTCTAAAGGGAAAGTAATTAAGGAACATATAAGCAATTCAGAGGATTTGGATAGGGTGCAAATTCGTAAATATGACACAGAAGGAAAAGAAATTGAGTTTTATTCTTTTTGTGGTGGAGAGCCTGACTCAAAAAGCATTTATAAATATGATTCAAATGGCAATACTATTGAAATTAATTATTACGATGAAAATGATAAGCTAATTGGAATACATAAATATGAATATGATTCAAATGGCAATAAAACTGAATTGGTTTCCCTTGCAAACGGAAGATTAGTAAAGAAGAATATCTTTAATGCAAATGGGAAAGTGGTGGATATGTATTATACCAATAAAGAAGGAAATTTATATCTAAGGCTTAAATATAACTACAACTCTTTAGGGAACTTAACAGAAAAGTATTCGTATGATTCTAAAAATAATATCACATATCAAGAAACACATCAATACGAATTAGATCAAAATAATAACTGGATAAAGGATATTATATTAAAAAGCAAAAGAGGTAGCGAGATAATTATTAGAAAGATTGAGTATTATGAGTATTAATTATTTGCTCTATCAATGGAACAACAACTTCTCTTATATTTTCTGTTGAAATTCTATGCCCATCTTCTATTGTAAATATCTTTTCTTTATCATAAATCTCTTCAAAAAGACTTTTATAAGAAAATAGCTCATCATTATTGGCAAAGACTCCATAAACCATTGTCTTATACTCTTCAGGAATAATCCTGTTTTCCATCTCTCTATATTTCTCTATTTCCTCTGAACTAATATTTAGGGCAATTCTTTGATCTAATTGTTCAGATGGTTTTAGACAAGGATTTATAAGAATGGTTGGAATAGAGGAGATAAATGTTGCTGTGAAAGCACCCATGCTTGATGCTACAACCAATTTAATATCATTTTTAAGGATAAATTCCTTTGCTTTTTCAATATTCTTTTTTGCATTTTCGGAGAACTCTAAATCATTTGAGAATGCAGGAGAAAAAACTTCAGCCTTTCCTATCATATTTCTTCCAATTTCCAATGCAGTCCTACTATTTCCCATAGAACCATAACCATGTATATAAAGTATCTTTATCATAATAATGCCTTTGCTTTTCTGCAAAAGTAAAAAATAATTCAAGAAGAAACAAACTCTTCTTTCCATTGCTTCAATTTGGCATAAAGAAGAATTTATCTTTGCATTTGAAATTATAATTGTATTGTTTTATAAAGAATAGTTAGTAGATATGGAAGAGGATATTTATGAAGACCTAAGCTCAGTGATAAGAAATATTGAAAAAATAACTTATACTGCAATTAAGAGTTCAGAAGGAATAATAAAAACTGAATTAGAACTATACAGCATATCAAAATATAATGAAAATGGCTCTTTGATTTTATTAGGAAAAACTAATAATCTACTATCAGACAAAGGAATGATTGATTCTGGAAGTTTATATATTAATTTGTATTCATACGAATATAATAAAGATAAGATGTTGATTAGCGAAAGATGTAAAAGTTCAAAAGGAGAATTGATACATAATTTATTCTATAAATATTCCCCTAACGGAGATATAGTAAGAGCAAATAAATTTAATTCAAATGGCAATCTTATTAGTTCAACTTTTTATGATGAAATTGGAAATATTAGAGAAATAAACATATATAAATCTGACAATAACATAGATTATAAAGTGTTCAGCAAATACGATTCAAATAATAATTTAGTTGAAAGAAATACTTATGATTTAGATAGTAATTTCAAGCAAAAAGAAATCTTTAGGTATAATGCTAAAGGAGATAAATTTGAATATAATTCTTTTGATTTAGATGATATTATCTATTCAAAATTCATTACTTATAAATATGAATATGACAAAAAAGATAATTGGATAAAACGAATTACGAAAGATGAAGATAATTATAGAATAACAACAAGAAGAATTGTTTATTTTGGGGAAGACAGTGAAAATAAACCTCGTCATTGGAAATCTCCTTTTTATTATAGAATAAAAGAAGGTAAAGATGTCAATTTATTGAATAAATATTAAATATATTCATATCTTTGCTCTAATTTAAGAAATCGTCCAATGGTTCTGCGATTTCTGAGAGTAAACAAATAATTAACAGAACCTTTAAATAAAAAATTTATTATTATGACAAATTCAGATGCAAATGCAAAAAAAATGTGCAAAAAGTTCTTAGAAAGAGAAGGGTTTGTAAATGTAGCAATTAAAGGCAGTGATGGTTATGACATTGAAGGCTTTAAAGACGGTAAAAAATACTACTTTGAAGTTAAAAGTTCTTCTCGTAGAAAAAATGATGTCTATAGTGGTACTGTTATGCTAACTGAACTATACAAGGCTATTGAAAATAAAGAAAATTATAGATTTATTATTTGTCGTGGTCAAAGCAATGATATTGATAAATGGACATTTGAACTTTTTGAAGTTGATGAATTTATGGAATTTTGTGCCTTAACAACACCAATATTAAGATATGGATATCATCCTAATCCAAATAAACAGCCAAAATTTAATGTTAAAACAAAAAAAGCAAATGATGAATTAATTAGATTAATGTGGAGCGAATATGGAAAATGGAAGGAAGAACAAAATGAGGAAGAGCTTGAAGAAATAATTGAAGAAATGGATTCAATTATTAATCTTAATAAATCTTGGGCAGACATAAAAGATAATTTGACTTATGATTTTGGGAGAAAAGCCATTGATGAGCTATTAAATAAAGGAGTTAATGATGAGCCAGACCATAGAAGGTTTACAAAATCAATTAACAATGATATTTTTTCATACATATACATAGTATTTGCGCATAAACATATTCATTTACATATAAATGTAAAAAATACTACTAAGGCAAAAGCAGAATTAGATAAAATCTTTCAAGCATGTAAAGAAATAGAAATAAAGGAGATTAGCTCAGGTTTATCTTTAAATATAAAGGACGAAAAAGAGTATGGGATATTAAAGAAATGGCTAAATATCTAGTAGAAAAACTTTCTGAGCCAGAAATGAAATAATTAAATCATCTGAACAATTATCAGACTTAACTAAGTGTGTAATATGTTATATTCTCTTTTAGAGATATAAATTACACATTTTTCTTTTTCACTATTGCTCTACTTTGGCATAAATAAGAATTTATCTTTGTATTTGAAAGGATAATTGTTTTTCAAATAAAAGATATAAGCTATGGATGATTTATGTTATGAAGAAGGAAATGAGATTGAAATTGATTTTGAATTGGATGAGAATGTAAAAAAAGACATTGAGAAGTCTAAAAAGAAGAAAGTTCCAAAAACTATTTTAGAAAATATTGAATGTATTGTTGATGGGCTTGCGAAATTTAAACTCAGAGATGACTTTTTTATTGAAGCAAAAGCATATATTGATTTCTTGAAAAAGAAATTGGATTTATCCCCTATTCAAATTGTTTTTCTCTCCCTATTTATTGAAAATAGCCATAATTCTTATATAGAAATCTCTTCTTTTACAAGAATTTTGGGTTGTCATTTAATAAGTCTTTTGAAATATACTCATGAAATTGAAGGGTTAGAAGAAAATCATTTAATTAGAAGCAATGTATATAAAGGGAGAAAGTCTTATACTGTTCCTTATGAGGTAATTGATGCATTGAAGCAGAACAAAAAATATACCTATAAATCCTTAGAAGGCTTAAATACTATTGAATTGTTTACAGAAATAGAAAATCTCTTTGAAGAGTTTGATGAAGACACTTTGTCTCAAATGCAGCTATTAAAAGAGTTAGTAAATTTAATAGAAAACAATCCTATGCTGAATTTCTGTAAACGAGTCAAGATATATGAAGATAATTTTATAAGCAATAAGAATTTTGGATTATTTATGTTCTTCTGTTATCGATTTATTTGCCTTGAAAGCGAGAAAGTTAATCTCTCTCAAATAAAAGAAATATATGAGAATAAAAGAGACTTCTCACAAATCAAATTAAGTTTGCAATCTGGGAAAAACGAGTTAATCAAAAACAACATTATTGAATATGCTAACGATAATGGAATTGCAAATAAAGAGGTTTATAGCTTGACAAATAAAGCAAAAGAGGAATTATTTGTTGATTTAGAACTTAATAAATTTATTAGTAATAGTGATAATGGATTATTAGAACATGGAAAGATAATAGAAAAGAAACTATATTTCAATAAGGAAGAAGACTCTCAAATCAAAAAACTACAAAGCTATTTGAGGGAAGAAAATTTCTCTACCATTCAAGAAAGATTGGAAAAACAAGGAATGAGAAAGGGCTTTGCTTGTTTATTTCATGGCTCTCCTGGTACAGGAAAAACAGAAACAGTATATCAGTTGGCTCGATTAACAAAAAGAGATATTTTGTTTGTGGATATTGCACAAAGCAAAAGTATGTGGTATGGTGAGAGCGAGAAAATAATTAAAAGGATATTCGATAAATATAGAGGATATGTAAAATCTTGCAAGACTACCCCAATTCTTTTGTTTAATGAAGCAGATGCTATAATTGGTAAAAGGAAGGAAGCAAATTCAAATTCGGTTGCTCAAACAGAAAATACAATACAGAACATAATTTTACAGGAAATGGAGAACTTGGATGGGATTATGATAGCAACAACCAATCTAACACAAAACTTAGATTCTGCTTTTGAAAGAAGATTTTTGTTTAAGATTGATTTTCAAAAACCCAAACCTGAGGTTAAGGCTAAAATATGGAAATCTATGCTACCTTCATTAACAAAACAAGAAGCCATAGAGCTTTCAAATAGCTTTGATTTTAGTGGAGGCGAGATAGAAAACATTGTGAGGAAATATACAATTGATAGCATATTAACAAATACGAAACCATCCATTGATAAAATCCGTATGTATTGTAAAACAGAGAAAATTGAAAATAAAAATAGTCCTAAAAATAAAATAGGCTTCATTTATTATGGAAAAACGCAAGACAAGTAAGGATAAGACGGCTTATCTTTTCAAAAGGTATATTTGGCTTTTGGATATTATATTTAATGCCAAGAAAATAAGTTTTGAGGATATTAATAATAGATGGCAAAATGCTTCATTGAACTATTCTTGCGAAGAATTGCCTTTAAGAACTTTCCATAACCATCGTCTTGCTATTAGTGAGATGTTTGATATTGATATTACCTGTGATAGGAAGGATGGAAATAAGTATTTCATTGAATATGAGAGTGATTTGGCAAAAGGGAAGATTAGAACATGGCTTTTAAATAGTCTTTCTGTAAATAATATTGTTAATGAAAGCCATAGGCTTAAGGATAGGATTCTTTTTGAAAATGTTCCTTCTGGTCAAATGTTCCTCACTCCCATCATTGAGGCAATGAGGGAAAGTCATGTAATTAATATTACTTACCAAAAGTTTGAACATAACAAAGCATATACTTTTGAGATTCATCCTTACTGCGTTAAGATTTTCAAACAAAGATGGTATGTTGTTGCTTTCAATCCTTTTAAGAATTATATTTTAATTTATTCTTTGGATAGGATTAAGAATGTTGAAATCACTTCCAATAAGTTTGATTTGCCAGAGGATTTTAATGGAGAGGAATATTTTAGGGACTCCTTTGGAATAATTGTTGATAATTACTTAGAAACAGAAGAAGTTTTATTGAAAGTATTTGATGAAGATGTAAAGTATATTGAAACCCTTCCTTTACATAATTCTCAAAAAGAAGTAAAAAAAGCCATTGATTATACAATCTTCAGTTATAAGATAAAACCTACTTATGATTTTATAAAGGAAATCCTTTCACATGGACGCTATATAGAAGTCCTTTCTCCTGAGAGTTTAAGAAAGGAAATCAAAAGAATCTTAAAAGAGGAGTACGGAAGGTATATTTAATTGTAATTAATAAAGGAGAATTCAAAATAACTAAATCTAATATCAACAATTCAGAGGTCATTTATTTGATAATTCAACCCAAAAAGTCTCACTTTTCATCTCGGTAAGTCTCACTTTCTATCCTAATAAGTCTCACTTTTCACCCCAAAAAGTCTCCCTTTTATATAAAAAAGTCTCACTTTTCAGCAAAAAAGTCTCACTTTTTGGGGAAGAAAGTCTCACTTTTTGGGTGCGATTTATTGCTTTTTGGATTTGTTTTTATTGATATTGCTTTTGGAAATTCAAAAGAATTGAGCATTTTGCACTGTAAGAGTGCAAAAATGGATGATTAGTTTGTTGTATTATTTATTTATTATCTTTGCTTTTACTAATCACTTTGAAAAGAGAATTATTATGAAAAAAAATGTTCTAATTATTTTATGTTGTTTTCTTTCTTATAATATTAATGCTCAAGAGGCAAAGGAAAAGAAGTTTACTCATTCTCTCACTGAAAATTTTGGGACTATACTTAAGTTTCAGCTTGATAATATGCCTAATTATCCAGCATTAAATGGAGATTATAGCTTCTTAAATCTTATTCCTTCTTACGAATTTGGGTATAATAACAAGGTTTTCTTTAGATTAAAATTTAGGAATCTTGAGAATGAAAGCAATAGTTTTGAGATTTACAGACGTTTTGATGCTTATAGTATAGTTTTGAACTATAATTTACTAAAAAGAAATTCAAAGCATTCATTCAAAATAGGTGCAGGTTATGTTTTAGGGCATTATCACGATAAAACCTTCTATGAATATAATGAAGAAATAAAGTATAATTATGGAAAGGATATAGAGAATCATTTACTTTTCACATTATCTTATCTGTACAAAATAGATAATCACTTATCTTTCGGAATAGAAGCTGATTTCTATGATGTTTTAATGTATAGAGAATATAGTGTTGCTATAAGATATACCTTTTAGTTATATATCCTTTATCGTTTTCTTTAAAATAGGGTGCAAAAGGTTTGGGAGGATTTCTTTTAAGGGTGTTAGAACAAAGTCTCTTTCTTGGATTAGGGGATGAGGGATTTTTAGAGTTGGAGTATCTAAAATAATATCTTCATAAAAGAGAATATCGATATCTATTGTTCTGTTTTGATAGCCTTTGTGTAATGAATTTCTTTGTCTTCCTAATTCTTTTTCAATTTTATTACATATCTCCAATGCTTCTAAGGGGGTTTTTTTGGTTTCAAACACTGCCACAGAATTAATAAAAGAATTTTCACTTTCAAAACCCCAAGCAGGAGTTTCAATAAAAGAAGATTTCTTTATCAACTCCCCAAGCTCTTCTTCCAAAAGCCTATAAGCAGCGAGAATATACTCTTCCCTATCACCCAAATTACTACCAAATGCTAAAACAATTTTCATCCTGCAAAGATATTAAGTTTTTTAGGATTCTCTTTTAGAAAAAGTTTATCTTTGCAGTATAGTAATGATAATTTATAGTTTTACTTATGAGTGATATTAAAAAGCTTGCGGGGCAAACTGCTATTTATGGAGTGCCAACAATTATTGGACGTTTTCTTAATTATCTTTTGGTGCCTCTTTACACTTATAATATCGCAACTCAAAACTATGGTGTGGTTAGCGAGCTTTATGCTTATATATCTTTCTTGATGATTATCCTTACTTACGGAATGGAAACAGCTTTCTTCCGCTATACTCAAACTGAAAAAGACAAGGGAGTGGTTTATAATACTGCCATGCTTTCTCTCTTTGTTTCAACAACACTTTTCTTAGTTATTACCTTTATCTTTATAAATCCTATTTCCTCAGCCTTAGAATACTCGGATAATAAAAACTATATCCTTCTCTTTCTTTTAATTCTTGCACTTGATGCTTTAAGGGCTATCCCCTATGCTCTTTTGCGAGTAAAACAAAAGGCAGCAAGATTTGCAATGATTAAATCAATTGATATTTTCTCCAATATCTTCTTTAATCTATTCTTTATATTGCTATGCCCTACCCTTTATAAAAGTGGAAATGTTTTAATTACCTCATGGTTTAATCCAAATGATTTGGTTTTATATATTTTCGTTTCCAATTTCCTTGCATCATTGATTGCAGCCCTTTTGCTTTTGCCAGAATATTTGAAGTTTAGTTTTAATTTCGATTTCAAACTTCTAAAGAAAATGCTTGCCTATGGTCTTCCTGTTATGATTGGAGGTTTGGCAGGAATGGTAAACGAAACCTTTGATAGGATTGCATTAAAACATCTTGTTACAATTCCAGAAGGAATAACCGATGCAAAGGCAATTAGCGATTATAAGATGAGTCAGATTGGTATTTATGGAGCATGTTATAAGCTATCAATAATTATAAGTCTATTTATTCAAGCTTTTAAGTTTGCTGCTGAACCTTTCTTCTTTTCCAAAATGCAACAGAAAGACGCAAAAGATTCCTATTCAAGCATAATGACAATATTTGTTATTTTCCTTTGCATAATCTTTCTTGGAGTTATGGGATATATTGATATATTCAAATACTTTGTTGGAAGTGATTATAGAGTTGGACTTGGAGTTGTGCCAATACTTCTGGGAGCAAACCTGTTTCTTGGAATTTATTATAATCTTAGCATTTGGTATAAGGTTACAGACAAAACAATTTACGGAGCCTATATTGCAATAATTGGTGCTGTGATTACATTAATCCTTAACTATATCTTAGTTCCAATAATGGGATATATGGGAGCAGCATGGACAACCTTTATTTGTTATTTCACAATAGCAGTTCTTTGTTATGTGATTGGTCAAAAGCATTATCCAGTAAACTATAACCTGAAACATATTACCCTATATATTCTCCTATCCTTCTGTCTTTACGCATTAATGTTCTTTGTACCAATTGAGAATACCCCAATAAGACTGATAATAAATACAATTATAATCCTATCCTTTATCGCCATAGCCTATAAATTAGATATAAAAAAACTAATTCGCAGATAAGGGATTAAATCTTTTTAGCATGAAAAAGCCAATTTTGCTTTTAGTATTATTTTTCTTTGCAATACAAGTTTTTGCGCAGGAACATAAAATAAATATTAGTATTGATACAACCTATATCAAACTAAAGCAAATAACTAAACCTGCAGTAAATATTTATCTTAAAAATGCAGTGAAATTCAATAATAAATATTACTGCATAATTAACGAAACTCCATTAACAGAGCCTTCATGGAATGCGAACAAATTTATTATTATATCAGACAAAGGTGAGTCTGTAAGAGAAGTTGTCCTGCCAGATAAATTCATTAAAACTTTTTATACAGACCTTTTTATATACAATGATAGAGTAACAATAAAAGATTACTACACTTCAAAGACTTATTATTTAGATACTATTCAATATAAATGGATAGAAACAGAAGAGGCTGATGATTTGATTTATGAAGATGAAGAATTCTATATAACTTATATGTATTTTGGAGAATGGGGAAGTACTACATGGTTTAGGGATAAGAAAACAAATAAAGAATATGATATTATTGGATATAAAGATGTTTTCAGATTAAATGGAGACTTTTATTTAATAGGTTATGGTGGCGTTAATATATTAAAGGACGTTTCAAAACTAAAACTTAGCAAAGAAGATTATTATTATAAAAAGATTAAGGATGAAAGCGCATTGGAAAAACAATTTTTTGGATCAATAAATGAACCTGAATTTATTTCATGCTATCAAGAAACTCCCTACGATATTTATTCTCGAGAAAATTATTCTTCAATAATAGTTTCTTTTATTTCTGATAATAAATTATATCATATTTGCTCTGATTCAACTAAAAAATATATTGGATATATTAGTAATAAGAATATGGTAATAATTGATACACTTCCTAATGATATTCAAATGTTTAATATGCATAATTCATATAGATGTAGAATTCAAAAAGATAATTCTCAAATAATAAAGTTTGATCAGAAAGGAGATGAAAATCAATTTGGATTTATTGAAATTAAGGATAATAAAATTAAGATTAGATACTTTATTCATGATATTGATAGTGTTGACTATATTGGGAAAGAGAGATTTGAAATGGCTTTTGATTCAATCTTTAATTATTTAATTAGCAATAAAGATATTACTATCTCACAAATTGATTCTCTTGAAAACATTTATGGAGGTATTGATACAAAACTTGTTTTTACAAAAGAAAATACAAGAGATTCAAAGCATAACCTCGTTGGTGGAAAAAGATATTATAAAATTCAAGATTCAATAATCTCTAATAGAATAGACTATTTTTATACTGAAAATGATTCTTTAGTAAAACAAATTAATTTTGAATGGGATAAAACTCCTATTTATAAAAAAATAAATGAAGGATACATGCAATCTTATAATCCTTTCGATAAATCTCCTTACGAAAAAGATTTTAATATTCAATTTAATGAAATATTAAACAAGATTACTAACCAATTGGGCAAACCAAAAATTAAAAAAGAAAAGAATTATAAAGATTATAAATGGAAAAGAAAAGTAGTCTTTAATATAGAACTTGAGAAATATAATGATGAAATTAGTATCTATTTAGATAAAGATTAGCTCATTCAATATCAAGCTTTAAACTAATAAATCCTTGTTTAAAAATAATTAAACTTGACTTAAACCTCATTTAATGGCATTATATTGGAAGTATAATGCCATTATATGGTCGGTTTAATGGCATTATATGGAGAGTATAATGGCATTATTCCAAATTTATACTTGATATATTTAATTTTATCCTTGATATATTTTGAAATATCCTTGACTTATTTTTTTATAAGCTTGATATATTTTTCTGTAAATTTGCTTTAAACTCATGTGCCTTAGGATTTATTTTGCTGAATAATACTCTTTTAAAATCCTTTTAATTTGGTTAGAAGTTTTATTAGGGGTAACTTTGCAAAAATTTTTTATTTGTTATAATGACACTTAGTATTCTGAAAAAAGAGATTGTTGACCTTTATTCAACTCCCATTATTCAGCAGACCTCGTTTTGGTCTATGGTGAAGAGAAATCAGGGAGTGGAGTCTTCGGCTTTTGATTTTAATGCAAGGAACAGGGATTTATATTCCAATGTTGGAGGTTACTCCTATACTCAAGCCGATTTTGTAATGTTTTTGCGCTATCTTAACAATAGGGATTGCGTTGCCTATGTGCCTTACGGTCCTGAAGTGGAGCCTTCTGAAGAAAATCAGGGAAAATTTCTTGAAGAGTTGTCCGAAATTCTTCGGTCCTATTTACCCAAAGACTGTATAGCTATAAGATATGACCTAAATTGGGAAAGCCATTGGAGCAAAGAAAGTGATTTTAATGAAAATGGAGAATGGATTGGTGCTCCTGATAAGAAATATCAGGAATTCAAATTAAATTATGGAACAAATAACTGGAATCTTGTAAAATCCAATACAGATATTCTGCCTTCCAATACCATTATCCTTAACCTTGAAGGGAGTTATGAGGATATTCTAAATAGGATGAAGCCTAAAACAAGATATAATATTGGTCTTGCTCACCGAAAGGGTATTGATGTCAGGACTATGGGTTTTAAAGACCTTGATCAATGGTACAATTTATATCTTACAACGGCAACAAGAAATGGACTTCATATAAATGAGTTAAGATATTTCCAATCTGTAATGGAGGCAAAGATGAAAAATGAGGATTTGCCAGTACAGGTTAAGCTCCTTATTGCATATTTGGATAACCAACCCCTTGCTGCAATGTTCTTAGTGCTTTCGAGCCATAGAGCAACCTATCTTTATGGAGCTTCTTCAAATGAAAGCAGAAACTATATGCCTACCTATGCACTTCAATGGAGAGCAATTGAGATTGCAAAAGCAAATGGATGTACTGAATATGATATGTTTGGAATCTCTCCCAACGCAGAGCCTTCTCATCCAATGTATGGACTTTATAAATTCAAACAAGGCTTTGGAGGAGAAATATATCATCAGTTGGGATGCTGGGATTATCCTTTGATTGATGATAAATACTCCCTATTTCAAGCAACAGAAATGAATGATAGAGGATATTATATTTGATAATTAGAAAGAAAATATTAGTTTTGTAGCTTAGAAAAAGTAAAATATATAATCGATGATAGTAAGAATAGTAAACAAATCGAAACACTCAATTCCTGAGTATGCAACAGAAAGTTCTGCAGGAATGGATTTAAGAGCAAATCTTAATGAGTCAATAGTGCTTAAACCTTTGGAAAGAGCAATGGTTGAAACAGGATTATTTATTGAATTGCCAATTGGCTACGAAGCACAAGTTAGACCAAGAAGTGGACTTGCAGCAAAGAATGGTATTACTGTTCTCAACACTCCTGGCACAATTGATGCAGATTATAGAGGGGAGATTAAAGTTATACTTGTAAATCTATCAAATCAAGACTTTGAAATAAAAGACGGAGAAAGAATTGCTCAAATGGTGATTGCAAAACACGAAAGAGTTGAGTGGGAAGAAACCGATGAACTCTCTCAAACTCAAAGAGGAGAAGGGGGATTTGGACATACTGGAAGAAAATAAATCAAAACTTAATACAAATAAAAAACCCTTGCAATGATTAAATTTGCAAGGTTTTTTATTTTGTGGGAGCAACAGGATTCGAACCTGTGACCCCCTGCTTGTAAGGCAGGTGCTCT
>DHDW01000018.1:21097-33312 GCA_002399565.1 Bacteroidales bacterium UBA4866
CTCTGAACCAGCTGAGCTATGCTCCCAAATCGGTTTGAGGTTGCAAAAGTACGACCTTTTTTCATTCCTGCAAATTTTTCTGCTTTTTTTTTGCTTTTTTTTGAAGATTATATCCTTGATTGCTCCTCAAAATATTAATTATTAGCCAATTATTTTTCTAATTTATTTTCTATATTTTTTCAACTAAACATTGATATATTCATCTTTTTGATTTTTCTAATTATATTTATTACCTTTGCAAGTTAATATTAATCAGAAATTCTATTTGAAATAAGTGCAGTATGGGAAAGAAATATCAAGAATATAAGCAACTTGATTTAACTACAATTAATACGGAAATTTTCAAGTATTGGGAAGAAAATAATATCTTTGAAAATAGTTTAAAACTTCGAAAAGGTAGCAAGGAATTCATTTTTTATGAAGGTCCTCCTTCTGCTAATGGTCAGCCTGGTATTCACCATGTGATGGCTCGTGCAATTAAGGATATTTTCTGTCGCTACAAATCAATGAAAGGTTTTTATGTTGCTCGTAAGGCAGGTTGGGATACTCATGGATTGCCTGTTGAATTGGGAGTTGAGAAAAATCTTGGCATTACTAAGGAAGATATTGGGAAGAAGATTTCTGTAGATGAATATAACGCAGCTTGCAGAGCTGAAGTAATGAAGTATAAGGATTTGTGGGATAAGCTTACAAAGGAAATGGGCTATTGGGTTGATTTGGAAAATCCTTATATTACTTTTAAGAATGAATACATTGAAACTCTTTGGTTTTTGATTGGAGAGTTATATAAAAAAGGCTTACTCTACAAAGGATATACAATTCAACCTTTTTCTCCAGCTGCTGGAACAGGTTTAAGTTCACATGAATTAAATATGCCTGGTTGTTATCGTGATGTTAAGGATACAACAATGGTTGCTCAATTCAAAATCAAAACTGACAAATATACAAATGCATACTTTTTAGCATGGACAACAACTCCATGGACTCTTCCTTCAAACACTGCTTTAGCTGTTGGTAATAATATAGATTATCTTTGGGTAGATACTTTCAATCCATACACTGCAGAAAAGGTTATTGTTGTTTTAGGCAAACCTCTTTTTGGCTCATTCTTCAATCCTGAAACTCCTGAATTGCCTATGGAATATTCTCATGGAGATAAGGTTCTTCCATACAGGATTATTAAGGAATGTAAGGGTAAGGGCTTAGTTGGAATTGAATACGAACAACTACTTCCTTGGGTTAAACCACAAGAAAAAGCATTTAGAGTTATTGCTGGAGATTTCGTTACAACTGATGATGGTACTGGTATTGTTCATATTGCACCTACCTTTGGAGCTGATGATGACAGAGTAGCAAAACAAAATGGAATTCCTCCTTTAGTTTTAATTGACAAAGAAGGCAAACGTCAACCAATGGTTGATAGAACTGGAAAGTTTTACAGTATTGAAGATTTAGATAAAGACTTTATTAAGGAAAGTGTAAACGTTGATTCATATTCTCCATTTGCGGGAAAATTTGTAAAGAATGCTTATGACAAAACCTTAACTGAAAAAGATATTAGTTTAGATGTTGAAATTGCACTTTATCTAAAACAAGAAGGTAAAGCCTTTAAGATAGAAAAACATACTCACTCCTATCCTCATTGCTGGAGAACAGATAAGCCAATTCTTTATTATCCTTTGGATAGCTGGTTTATTCGTACAACAGCATTGCAAGAAAGGATGATTGAACTAAATAAAACAATCAATTGGAAACCTGAGTCAACAGGAACAGGACGTTTTGGAAACTGGTTAGAAAATTTGGTTGATTGGAACTTATCTCGTTCACGCTATTGGGGAACACCACTTCCAATTTGGAGAACAGAGGATGGAAGCGAAGAAATTTGTATTTCATCTGTGGATATGCTAAGAAATGAAATAGAAAAGAGTGTTGAAAAAGGATATATGAAGGAGAATAAATATGCTTCTTCAGATTATAATTCTTTTGACCTTCACCGACCTTATATTGATGATGTAGTTTTAGTTTCTGCAAATGGCAATAAGATGTTTAGAGAAACAGACCTAATTGACGTTTGGTTTGATTCTGGAGCAATGCCTTTTGCTCAAATGCACTATCCATTTAGCACATCTAAGAAAGAGTTAATGAAGAATTTCCCAGCTGACTTTATTGCTGAAGGAGTTGACCAAACTCGTGGATGGTTCTTTACCCTACATGCAATTGCAACCTTAGTTTTCGATTCAGTCTCATTTAAGAATGTTGTATCAAATGGATTGGTTTTGGATAAGAACGGAAACAAAATGTCAAAACGTTTGGGCAATGCAGTAGACCCATTTGAGGTAATTGGAAAGTATGGAGCTGATGCAACACGTTGGTATATGGTTTCAAACTCTCAACCTTGGGAAAACTTGAAATTTGACATTGAAGGAGTTGATGAGGTAAGAAGAAAACTATTTGGAACACTTTACAACACATATAGCTTCTTTGCTCTTTATGCAAATATAGATTCATTTGTTTTCAAAGAAGAAGAAGTTCCATATAAAGAAAGACCAGAAATTGACCGTTGGATATTATCTGAATTAAATTCGTTAGTGAAAATGGTTGATGAATCATATAATGATTATGAACCAACAAAAGCAGCAAGAGCAATTGGAAATTTTGTTGATGAATATTTAAGCAACTGGTATGTTCGTTTATGCAGACGTCGTTTCTGGAAAGGAGAATATACTCAAGATAAGATTTCAGCATATCAAACCCTTTACACTTGCCTTGAAGTTCTTTCTCAACTAATGGCTCCAATAGCACCATTCTTTGCTGAAAAACTATTCTTGGATTTGAATGAAGTTTCAAACAAATATAAAGACAATAATCAAAATTCAATAGGCTCAGTTCACTTCACTGACTTCCCAACTGTAAAAGAAAACTTAATTGATAAAACACTTGAAGAAAGAATGCAATTAGCTCAAAAAATATGTTCAATGGTTCTTTCACTTAGAAAAAGGAATAACTTAAAGGTTCGTCAACCTTTGCAAAAGATTATGATTCCTGCTTTAAATGAAGAATTTATCAGTCAAATTGAAAAAGTCAAAGAGCTAATTCTTTCAGAAGTTAATATTAAGGGAATTGAGTTCTTGTCAGCACAAAACAATGTTTTGGTTAAGAAGGCAAAAGCCGACTTTAAATCTTTAGGACCTAAATATGGTCAAAAGATGAAAGCAATTGCTAATGCAATTAATGCTTTCTCTCAAGAAGATATTTCAGAAATTGAAAGAGAAGGAAAGATTTATATTGACATTAATGGAGAAAAGATTGAGCTATTGAAAAGTGATGTGGAAATTGTAACTCAAGATATTCCAGGATGGGTTGTTATGAATGAAGGAGCAGTAACTGTTGCTTTAGATACAACAATAACTGATTCACTTCGCAAGGAAGCAATTGCAAGAGAACTTGTAAACAGAATTCAAAATATAAGAAAAGAACAAGACTTTGAAGTTACCGATTTCATAATTGTTGAGATTGAATTTAACCATCTTTTGGATGAAACAATTGAACAATATAGCGAATATATTAAAGGCGAAACTCTAACAAGGGAATTGTCATTAGTTCGCAAAAATGATATTGAAGTTTATCTTGGACAACAAATCACAAAACCAATTTCAACAATTGATATTATTGAAGGAGTTGAATTGGCAATAAATATTAGAAGAGTATAAAAACCAAAAAAATAAATTATTAATATTATGGCAAAAGAAAATCAAATTGACGCAGCAAAACTTGAGAAATTAAAAGTGTTGCAATCAACAATTGATAAGATTGAAAAGAACTATGGTAAAGGCTCCATAATGAAGCTTGGAGATAAACCATCAATTGAAGTTAATGTTATCCCAACTGGCTCTATTGCATTAGATATTGCTCTTGGCATTGGAGGATTGCCTAAGGGAAGAGTTATTGAAATTTACGGACCTGAAAGCTCTGGTAAAACGACATTAGCCATTCATGCAATTGCTGAATCACAAAAAAATGGTGGAGTTGCAGCTTTTATTGATGCTGAACATGCTTTTGATAGTTTCTATGCTCAAAAATTGGGAGTTGATGTTGAAAATCTTTTTATCTCTCAACCCGATAATGGAGAACAAGCCTTAGAGATTGCCGATAACTTAATTCGTTCAGGGGCAATTGATATTATTGTTATAGACTCTGTTGCTGCTCTAACTCCAAAGGCAGAAATTGATGGAGAAATGGGCGATAGCAAAATGGGACTTCAAGCAAGACTTATGTCTCAAGCTCTAAGAAAACTGACCTCAACAATAAGCCGTACAAATTGTTGCTGTATATTCATTAACCAATTAAGAGATAAAATTGGAGTTATGTTTGGTTCTCCAGAAACCACAACAGGAGGAAATGCACTTAAGTTCTACTCTTCTGTTCGTTTGGATATTCGCCGTATTCAAGCCATAAAAGAAGGAGAATTTAACGTTGGTAACCGTGTTAGAGTTAAGGTTGTTAAAAACAAGCTTGCTCCACCTTTCCGTCAAGTTGAGTTTGATTTAATGTTCGGTCAAGGAATATCTAAGATTGGTGAAATTATTGACTTGGGAGTTGAAAAGAATGTAATAAAAAAGAGTGGTTCTTGGTTTAGCTATGGAGATACAAAACTTGGACAAGGTCGTGAAGCTGTTAAACAACTACTTTTAGATAATGAAGAACTTAGTTCAGAGCTTGAAGAACAAATTCGCCAAGCATTAAAAGAATAAATGAAAATTCAAATAAATCAAATTAACCCTAAGACATTAGGATTAGATTATAACAAAGAGTTAATTGCTGATTGCTTAAAGGGAGTAAATACAGATGTTTTATCAATATTTCCTGAGCTTTCAGTAAGTGGAGGAATGCTATTTAATGCTTCTTCCTATAATGATTTATACTCCAATTCAATGATGGTTTGCCAAAGCCTAATTGAAGAGAAAAGAGATTTAATTTTTGGAACACCCATTCAAAGCAGTGAAGGATGTTTCAACTCTTTGGTTATGGTTGAAGGGGGAGAAGTTCTTGCTCTTTCAACAAAGAAAAACCTTTCACCATTTGATATAGGATTTCAACAAGGAGGTGGTATTGAACTTGTAAAATATAATAACCACACCTTAGCCTTTGGTTTCTTAGAAGACTTAGAAGAGTTTGCTAAAGACAAAATCCAAACAGACTTAATTGTTATATGCTCCAATTACATATACAATCAATCTTCTCAAAAGGATTTGTTTGAGCAAATGGTTATTTGGGCAAGAACACTCAATGCTCCAATTGCTTTCTGCAATCGCTATGGTGCTGAAGGAGGATATGTTTTTTCAGGAGGAAGCTTTGTTATAAACAGAAAAGGAGAACTATGTGGACTATTTTCTGGCTTTAGTCAAGAAAGCAAATCATTTGAATCCTTAACTCTAAAACCAATTGTTCAAAACCCTACTCCCAAACTTCAAAACATTCATGATGCACTAACAACTGCCATTAAGGATTATTTTCAAAAGAATGGTATTAAAAAAGCCGTTCTTGGACTTTCAGGGGGGATTGATTCAGCTCTTGTTGCTGCCATTGCCGTTAGAGCCTTAGGAAAAGAAAACGTAATTGGAATACTTATGCCTTCGGAATACTCCTCTGAGCATTCAGTTGAAGATGCTTTAAGTTCAGCAAAGAATTTAGAGATTGAGCATTATATTGTTCCAATTAAGGATATGTTCAATCAATGCAGCACAACCTACAACGAAGTTCTACCAAATCAAAGCTTCAATATTGCAGAAGAAAATCTTCAAAGTCGTTTGAGAATGATTACTTTGATGTGGTTTGCCAATAAATTTGGAGCTGGAGTTCTCAATACTACTAACAAATCTGAAGCTGCCGTTGGTTATGGTACAATTTATGGCGATACTTCTGGTGCAATATCTATCATAGCAGATCTTTACAAAACAGAGGTATGGGAATTGTCAAAATATATAAATAATCAATTCTTGGAAGAAAACCCTTCTTCAACAACCCTACCTATTCCAGAAAACTCAATAACAAAAGCTCCTTCTGCAGAATTGCGTCCAGGACAAAAGGATACCGATTCTCTTCCAGATTACCCTATTTTAGATAGAATATTAAAAGAATATTTGGAAAATTGCAAAACTACAGAAGAAATTCTAAATGATTTTGAAAAGGATTCTCTACATGTTGAGAAACAAACAATTGAAAAAGTAATAAGATTAGTAAAAATTAATGAGTGGAAACGCCGTCAATGCCCAACAGCAATAAAATTAACAAATTCTTGTTTTGGAATTGATAGGAAAGTGCCAATATCCTAAATAATATGAGTGATAGTATTAAACATGAATGTGGAATTGCAATGCTTCGTTTGTTGAAGCCATTGGATTACTACGAAAAAAAGTACGGAAATAAATTCTGGGGCTTAAACAAAATGTATCTTCTAATGGAAAAACAGCACAATAGAGGACAAGACGGTGCTGGTTTGGCTTCAGTTAAGTTTAATACTGAGCCTGGAGTTCCATACATTAATATTGAGAAAAGCAATAGCAAAACTCCGATTCAAGATGTTATTTCAAGAGCTTTTGCAAATGAAAAGTTTGTAAGTGAATTGTATTTAGGACATTTGCGATATGGAACATTTGGAAAGAATGAAATAGAAAACCTTCATCCTTTTTTGCGTGAGAGCAATTGGAAAACTCGTTCAGTTATTCTTGCAGGAAACTTCAACCTAACCAATATTGATGAAATGATGGATAAGTTGGTTGAACTTGGTCAACACCCTGTTAAAACAGCCGACACTGCAGTTATATTGGAAAAGATAGGTCATTTTGTAGATAAGGAAGTGGAAACAATATTCCGCAAATACAAAGACCAGGGAATGGATAATATGACAATTACTAATAAGATTGCTCAAGAAATAAATATTGCAAAAATTCTACAACAATCATCAAAACGTTGGGATGGTGGATATGTTATGGGAGGAATTTTAGGACATGGAGATGCTTTTGTTTTAAGAGATCCAAATGGAATAAGACCTTGCTTCTACTATTATAACGATGAATTTGTTGTTGCAGCCTCTGAACGCCCAACCATTCTAACTGCTCTTAATATGAAAAGAGATGAAGTGAAAGAATTGGGATGTGGAGAAGCTTTAATTATTAAACGTGATGGTACAATTAGCATCGAACAAATTCTTCCTGCAGCTGAAAAACCTGCAAAATGCTCCTTCGAAAGAATTTACTTCTCTCGTGGTACAGATTCATCAATTTATCAAGAAAGAAAGAACTTAGGACGCAATCTAAGAGAATCAGTACTAAAAGCAATTAACTACGACTTAAACAACACAATTATATCCTATATACCAAACACAGCTTCCGTTGCTTTTCAAGGCTTAGCACAATCTTTGAATGATTATACAAATCAACTGAGGGTTAATAAAATTGTAGAAAAGCAAAAAGAAGGAACAATTTCAAAAGAAGAGCTTGAAGAAATCTTCTCTCAAGACTGCGTAAGAAGAGACTATTTGGTAGTAAAAGACGTGAAGATGAGAACCTTTATTACCAATGCTAACGATAGAGATGATATGGTAGCTCACGTTTACGATGTAACCTACGGACAAATCAGAGACCATGTTGACAATCTTGTTGTTTTGGACGATAGTATTGTTAGAGGAACAACACTAAAACAAAGCATTTTAAGAATAATTGACAGACTTAATCCAAAGAAAATAGTTGTTGCATCATCAGCACCTCAAATACGTTACCCTGACTGCTATGGAATTGATATGTCAAGGATGAATGAGTTTATTGCTTTCAATGCAACAATTGCACTTTTGAAAGAAAACAACCTTACTCATATCATTGATGAAGTTTATCAAAAATGCAAAGCACAAATTAATCTACCAAGTGAAGAAATTGTAAACCACGTTAGAGAAATCTACAAACCATTTACCAACGAGCAGATAACAGCTAAAATAACCCAATTGCTAACCCCTGAAGACTGCAAAGCCGAAGTAGAAATAGTATTTCAAACAATAGAAGGCTTACATAAAGCATGTCCAAACCACACTGGAGACTGGTATTTCACAGGCAACTACCCAACACCAGGAGGGAACAAAGTAGTTAATCAAGCCTTTATCAATTTCTACGAAGGTAATTCAAAAAGAGCTTATTAATACAAAAAATAGAACAAAGATTTTCTTAAAAACAAAGTGCGGGAGTTATTTCTCTCGCACTTTTTGTTTATTAATACAGGTATGCTTATTATTGCACAATAAGTTTCTTGGTTTGGTTTATGCTTTCGTTTACTATTTTAATATTATAAACACCTTTAGCATATCCACTTAAATCAATATCTAAATGCTTTGTGCCTTGATTAACCTTATGGGTTTGAATAAGTCTTCCAACCATATCATAAACCATAACATCTGCCTCTGAGGTCAAGCCTTCGATTTCAAGAGTTGATTTATCATTTGTAGGGTTAGGGTAGAGCTTGGTTTGAATATTTGTGTTTTCTATATTAATATCTTCTACGCCAATAATTGCAAACCATACAGTATCACTTAATGCACTTTCACAACCAGTATTATTTTTAGCTTTTATGTTATAATGATAAGTAGGGCCCTGTTGCATGCTGAAATTATCCACATAGATTGTGTCGGTAACATTAACAATTAAACTGTCATTTCTGTAAATATCATAGCTGTCGGCATCACCCTGCCAGCTTACAGTAACATAATTCATTGTAATATTATATACACTCAAATCATAAGGAACATCAGGAATTAGAGTAATGTTTAAAGTTAATATAATGCTATCACAACCATTAACATAAAAATAAACTCCAGCAGAATCTAAAATTGTTCCATTAAAATTATAAGTTTCTCCTACACAAATGGAAGTATCAATTAACTGAGGAATTTTAAAACCAATATAATTTGTAAACTCACTCCAATATAATGCAGATTGATAATTAGAAACGGAATTACAAGGAACATAAAATGGTATATTTTTATTTACACACCAAAAGCTATATTTATCAACTAATGGTGTATTAATAGCCTTACTCGTTATTGAACTTAAAGAATCGCAATCTAAAAAAGCATTATCAGGAATATTTTGTACGCTATCTCCTATTATTAAAGTTTCAATATCATTTTGATTAAAAACTGTGGTAAAAGAACTATTGCCCATGTAAGAACAATTAATAGCATTAAAAAATATAGTATCAATATTAATACAATTTTCAAAAGCTAAATCTCCTATTGAATTTACATTCTTTGGAATTGTAATTGAGTTTAATCCACTGCAACCAGAAAATGATTTTTTACCAATAGAAACAATGGAGTTTGGCAAGGTAACTGAAATTAATTGATTCTGATTATAAAATGCAAAATCTGTAATACTAATTACACCACTTTGAACATTTATTGTTGTATTTGCAGGTATTGTTCCCTTATATGCATATAAAGTATTATTTATATAGACTAAACCATCTGGCATATTATTATAATATGGTGTATTGGCAAAAGCTTGATATCCAATATTAGTGACAGTGCTTGGAATTGTAATAGAGGTAAGTCCTGTACACTCGGAGAAAGTACTTTGAGCAATTGAAGTAATAGAGTTAGGGATTATAATAGAGGTAAGTCCTGTACAACTATAAAAAGCATGCCAACCAATTTCAGTAACTGAGTTTGGAATAGTAATTGAGGTTAATTCGCTATAATTAGCAAAAGCAAATCCTGTTATACATTTTGTGCCACTTTGAACATTAATTGTTGTGTTTGCAGGCATTGTTCCCTTATATGCATACAAAACATTATTAATATAAACTACACCATCTGGTTTGGAATTATACCAAGAGGTGTTATCAAAAGCAGAATTTTCTATTGAAATAACAGAGTTTGGAATTATAATTGAGGTTAAACTTGTACAATTATAAAAAGCAGCATTCCCAATTAAAATAACACTGTTTGGAATTGTTATTGAGGTTAAGCCACTGCAATTATAAAAAGCAGAATTGCCAATCGAAGTAACAGAGTTTCCGATTATTACCGATGTTAATCCACTACAATTTTTAAATGCACTACCATCAATTTCAGTAACAGAGTTTGGAATTGTTAAAGAGGTTAATCCTGTACAATTCAAAAAAGCACCAATATAAATTGAAGTAACTTTATAATAATTTCCATTATATTGTACCGAATCAGGAATAGTTACACTGCCACTATATTCATTTGTATAAGTGTTATAAGTACTCCCTTTAAAAGTTATTGAAGCAGTATAAGGAGAAACAGAGGATGTGATATTATAGTAAATGGTGTCGCCCTCACTATTTACTGCTGAAAAGTCTTCAGCTTTGGAACTAAGATTTAAAGCAAATACAATTGCAACTAAAATAAATAATGTTTTTTTCATATTATAATTGTTTTAAGGTTTATCGTCTTTAATATATAGTAACAAAAGAAATTATCTTTCAGCACTGCAAACTTACAATAATAAATAGAATAAGAAAATAAATTGACAAAAAAAATTAAAAATATTTTCTTGAATTGTTTTTTTATTAAAAATGAGTGATTTTATTAATTGATAAAGAGTTTAAGGGATTTAAAGACATTAATGTCCTAATTATCCTTTGCAAAAAATAAAACCTTGTTTGAGCAAAATAAAACAAGGATATATTTTCACAAAACAAGGATATATTTTCACAAAACCTTATTATAAATTTTTAAAACAAGGAGATAATTCTCGAAAGATGCACATCTTTCATACCAAAAGATGCACATCTTTCGGGGTAAAAGATGTGCATCTTTTTTTTACTAAATTTTATTGGGGGAATTTTTAATTAAATCTCCAAGAACTTATTCTCACAGATTTATATTTGCAAATATACGAAATTTTTATTTATTAGTCAATATTTTAGATTGAAATTTTTATTTATTCTTTTATGAATCATCAGAGAATTATAAGCCAAAATGATTTTTAAATGGTAATTTTAAATTTTTAAATTAGGAGTGGACTGTGTGCTTGCCCCTTTTGTTTGTCTTGAACTGTGATTAAACTGACTAAATGATTAGATTGATCTATTATCAGAATCAGGATTTTCAAGATTAGTAGATTTTCTTGATTGGTTTATGTGGAAATCCTATTAATCCTCAAATCCTGCGAATCCTGATTCAGAAAATTAATAAACAAATTCTCCGAATTCCGATTTTATGGTTAGTTTGGTTTTTGGGTTTTCCTCTACTCTTCCTATAATTTGGGCATCTACATTGAATGTTTTGCTTATGGCTATTATGTCTTGAGCTGTTTGTGGGTCGGTGTAGATTTCCATTCTATGTCCCATATTGAAGACTTTATACATTTCTTGCCATGAGGTTTGTGATTCCTGATGTATCATCTTAAAGAGTGGTGGGATTGGGAAGAGGTTGTCTTTTATTATGTGAACACTATCTACAAAGTGCAATACTTTTGTTTGTGCTCCTCCTGAACAATGTACCATTCCGTCTATTTTTGCCCTATGTGTTTCTAATATCTTCTTTATGATTGGTGCATAGGTTCTTGTTGGCGATAATACCATTTTCCCTGCATCCATTCCTTCTATTTCGGTTGGGGAGGTTAATTGTTTTGTTCCACAATATACCACCTCATCGTTTAGTGAGTTATCGTAGCTTTCGGGATATTTCTTTGCAAGTTCTTTGTTGAATACATCATGACGGGCTGAGGTTAGTCCATTGGAGCCCATTCCTGCGTTATAGCTTGTTTCGTAGGTGGCTTGTCCAAAGGATGCCAAGCCTACTATAACATTGCCTGGTTTGATGTTGTGGTTTGATATTATTTCGCTTCTTTTGGCTCTTGCTGTTACGGTGCTGTCAACTATTATTGTTCTAACTACATCTCCAACATCGGCTGTTTCTCCTCCTGTTGAGTATATGCCTATTCCCAACTGACGCATTTGTTCCAAAAATTCTTCTGTGCCATTTATCAAAGCTGAAATTACTTCTGCTGGGATTAAGTTTTTGTTTCTTCCAATGGTGGATGAAAGTAATATATTGTCTGTTATGCCTACACAAAGCAAATCATCGAGATTCATAACTATTGCATCAATGGCTATTCCTTTCCAAACGCTTAAGTCGCCTGTTTCTTTCCAATACATATATGCCAAAGATGATTTGGTTCCTGCTCCATCGGCATGCATTA
>DHDW01000018.1:33419-37740 GCA_002399565.1 Bacteroidales bacterium UBA4866
TCCTGCTCCATCGGCATGCATTACCATACAATAGTTGTTGTCGTAGGTTAATTTATCTTCAATTACCTTACAGAATGCTTTAGGGAAAAGTCCTTTATCTATGTTTTTTATTGCATTATGCACATCTTCCTTTGATGCTGAAACTCCTCTGAGATTGTATTTTTGTGTATCCATTACTTCTTCAATAATCAATTATCAGGTTGCAAAGTTACGTTATTTCTATAACTTTTAATTGCTTAAATTTAGTTTTTATGCTTTTGTGCCTATTCTTTGAGGGTTAGATTTAGTTTTCAACATTTAGCCAAAAGAAAGGGAAAGATTTACTAACACAATCATAATCGTCAATAATTATATTATCATACTTCACTCTAAGCATTCCAAATGCCATAGATATTCGATGGTCATTATAGGTTTTTATAATTATGTTTTCTTTTGGGTTTTCAAGGGTTTGGCTGTTTGCCTTTATAACAAATCTATTCTTATTGTCTATCTCTGCTTTTGCTCCAAGGGCATGCAATCCTTCCAAAACAGCCTTTAGGCGATTGCTTTCTTTATGTTTTAAGTTCTCTACTGCTTCAAAGATAATTGTTTTGTTGCATACAAATCCAGCAATGGCAAGGCTTGGGAAAATATCGGGGCAATCTTTAATGTTGAATATTAGAGTTTCTTGTTTTGATATGCTTTGTGGGTTATAGGATAAACTGAGGTTATTATCTTTAAATTGGCTTTCAACTCCAAGTAAAGAGAAATAATCCATTGCTATCTTATCAGCTTGAAGTGAATTGATGCTTAGGTTTTTGATTAGTAAATTGCATTTATTAGAAATACAGAGCTTTTCAAAGGCAAAGCAGGCAGAAGACCAATCGCCCTCAACGGTTGTTTCCTTAAAGGTGTATTCTCCTTCTTCTACTCTAATCCTATTTTTATTTTCTTCCACATTAGCTCCATATTCTCTCATTAGAGATAATGTCATTTTGATGTAGGGAAGTGATACAGGGCTATCAATTTCAAGTTCTAAGCCTCCTTTAATATAGGGAGAAACCAAAAGCAAGGATGATGCAAACTGACTGCTTAGTTTGGAGTTTATCTTAATGGGGTTATTGCTTTGCAAGGCTTGACCCTTAATTTTTAGAGGTAACTTGCCTTTTTCACCTATATATTCTATATGAGCTCCTATTTCTTTTAGAGAATCCACCAAATCCTCAATAGGCCTTTCTTTCATCCTTTCATGGGCATCAATTATCCATGTGCCGTCTTTTATTGCAAGCAACGACATAAGAAATCTAACCACTGTTCCTGCATTATGGCAATAGAGAGTTTCATTTGAACTATTTTCAATTTGGGAAAGGAGTTCTTGCATCAAAATGGTGTCTTGGGCTAAAGAGAGATTATTAATCTTAGCCTTGCTTTGAGAAAGATATTGAATAACTAAAAGTCTATTGCTAATACTTTTAGATGATGGGATAAGAAATTCTTTCATATTTTTTTGAGTGGATTAAAGGTTAATCTCAAACTCATTTATCTTCCTATAAAGAGTTCTTTCCGAAATTCCAAGTTCTTTTGCTGCAATGGAACGTTTGCCATTGGCTCTTTCAAGTGCTGAAATAATCATCTTCTTCTCCATTTCAATTAGAGTTGTTGGGCTTTCATCCACTTCAGAAAAATCTTCATTATCAACTATCTCTTCTTCATCTTCAGTTTGGGTTCCTTCTTTTACGTTAGGAGAATAGACCAAATTGGCACTTGAGGTTTGTTTTGGGATCAAAAGAGGTTCTATCTTATGCTCTCCAATAAGTTGTTTGATAAAGACTTTTATCTCTTCAATCTCTTTCTTTAAAAGGTCAATTTGTTGTTTGTTATTAAGTATGGATAGAAGTATATCTTTTTGATTATAGAAGCTTTCATCATTTGAAAAACTATCTACAACCATTGGCAGAGCTGAAACTGGAGGGATATATTCTTTAAGAACATCAAGGGTGATTAATTTTTCCTTTTCTATTATAGAAATCTGCTCCGTTACATTCTTCAATTGACGAATATTACCTTTCCAACGATAATTTAAAAGATAGTTTCTGGCTTCATTAGTTAAGTTAATGATTGGCATCTTATATCTTTCGGCTTGGTCAACTGCAAATCGACGGAAAAGCAGATAAATATCATCTTTTCTTTCTCTTAATGGAGGAACAAATATTGAAACCTGACTTAAACGATAATATAAATCTTCTCTAAATTTTCCTTTACTGATTGCATCTAAGAGATTTACGTTGGTTGCAGCAACAATTCTAACATCCACTCTTTGCAATTTGCTTGAACCAACAGGCAAGAATTCTCCTGTTTCCAAAACCCTTAGGAGCTTTGCCTGCATTGACAAAGGAAGTTCCCCAACCTCATCTAAGAATATTGTTCCCTTGTCGGCTTCCGAAAAATAGCCCTTACGGTCTCTGTCAGCACTTGTGAAAGCCCCTCTAACATGACCAAACAGCTCACTTTCAATTGTCCCTTCTGGAATTGCTCCACAGTTAACAGCTATGTATTTATTGTGTTTTCTTGAGCTATATTGATGAATTATCTTTGAAAATACTTCCTTTCCAACTCCACTTTCTCCAGTAACCAAAACACTCATATTTGTTACAGATACTTGAAGCGCAATCTCTAACGCCTTATTGAGTTGGGGGTTGTTCCCTAAAATTCCAAATCTTGTTTTAACCGATTGAATATCCATCTTTTTGTTTTCTTAGAATGCAAAGATACAAAGAATTGACAAAATGTCAGTCTACAAAGAATATTAATCTCTACATTAAGTATCTGAAAGGTAAAAGCAACCATTCAAACATTTTATCAACTCCTGAACGATTCTTCCAGCTTTCATAGTCAAAAGCTTTTGTGTATTTCAGTGTTGTTTCAAAATGTTCTTTCAACTGCTCAACGACCGATTGTTCTTCTCCAATCAGAGCCAGTTCGTATTGATAACGGAAACTTCTATAATCAAAATTTGCAGAGCTTATGGAGAATATTCTTTCATCAACCATAAAACCTTTGGAGTGAAGGTTTCCTATTTGATAAAATCTAATATCAACTCCTCCCTCACAAAGTTCTCCTAAAAACTTCCTGCAAACTATATCAGCAATTCTAACATCGGAATGGAAAGGGATAATAACAGTTACCTTAACTCCCCTTGCAACAGCATCGCAGAGTTTCTTTCTAAGTCTGTGCCCTGGCAAAAAATAGGGACTTTCAATAATTATTTCGTTAGTTGCTTTGTCTATTAAATCCTGATAGTATTTCTTAATGGCTTGATGATAGGGATTAGGCACATCTTGAACTAATACCCATGAGTTATAGTATTGATTTCTCTTATAACTTTTGCTGGAAAGCTTGTATTTATCGAAGGTTCTAAAACTCTCATTAAAAGAATATCTAAAAAGCTTTGTTAGGTCTGCTTCATCAATTCTTAAATTTAGCTCTCTCCAACTAATTGAATAGGCAGTAAGATTTGCAGAACCAATATATGTAATTTGATTATCAATAATAAGTATTTTTCGGTGATTGCGACAATGGTTTTTAATAAAATATGTTCTTGCAAGTTTAATTTTCTTATAAACCCTAAGCTCAACTCCATATTGAATTAAAGGCTCAAAAAAAGACACATCAGAATTGCTACCCCATCCATCAACTAAAACCTTTACTTTAATTCCTTGTCTGGCTTTTTCAATAAGTGCTAAGCGAAATTTCTCTCCAATTGATCCTGTCCCAAAACGAAAAGTTTCCAAAGCAATGCTTTTTGTAGCTTGCTCAATATCCTTAATCATATCGTTGAACAAAACAAGATTATCGTTATAAACTTTGTACTGATTATCCATAACCTATTTTTAGGCACATTAAAATTACAACTACAATACGACTTTGAACGTCTCTTTGTTGCATAAATGCGAATTAAAACAAAGAATGCATATGAATACATTATAGACTTTTCTGTTAAAATAAATACAAAAACAAATAAAAAAGTGTCGATAAATTTTGTAGTTATAAAAATAGTTGTAATTTTGCACGACCAATTCTGAAAGGAATTGGAGAGATGGGTGAGTGGCTGAAACCAACAGTTTGCTAAACTGTCGTACCTATAACGGGTACCGGGGGTTCGAATCCCCCTCTCTCCGCAGAAGAATTGAGGAAGATATTCGGGGTGTAGCGTAGTCCGGTCATCGCGCCAGTTTTGGGAACTGGAGGTCGCAGGTTCGAATCCTGCCACCCCGACAAAGAGGGAATCAATGGATTCCTTTTTTTATCAAATGTTGGTTCAGTAGCTCAGCTGGATAGAGCA
>DHDW01000018.1:37853-42776 GCA_002399565.1 Bacteroidales bacterium UBA4866
CTGCCTTCTAAGCAGTAGGTCGTGGGTTCGAATCCCGCCTGAATCACAAAAAAAAAGCACTTACAAATTAATGCAAGTGCTTTTTTTATTGACCTAAAGTTAATCTATTAATATGACTTCAAAATAATTTTAATTTATAAATCGTATTTACGTTTTAGGTTAATCCAGCTTCCTCCATTGTAAACATTGTTATATCCATTTGAACTAAGAAATGCTTTAGCGGAAGCTGACCTCATTCCTGAAGCACAACAAGTAATTAAAGTATTTTCTTTATTCTTCAACTTACTTAGATTTTGCGGAAGTTTATCAACAGAAATATTCAAAGCGCCTTTTATATGGCCTTGTGAAAATTCTTCTTTTGTGCGAACGTCAAGTATTGTTGCACCATTTTTAATCAATTCTCCTAAATCTACAGAAGGAGCCATTCCTAATATTTTTCTTATTGTATCACTCATTTTTTTCTTTGTTTTTAATTTTTGACGCTGCAAAGATATATCAAATATTTGAATTATTATAATATCACCAATAAATTATTTTATTATCACTTATTTTTTCTTATAATCTCACTTAATTAGAGAAATAACTTGTATCTTTGCCGAAGATTAATTTTAGACTAAAAAAAAGTTTCTGTAATGATATTTAAAGAAGATATTTCAGAAAAATTCGCCAGTGAATTGTTTGAAGATAAGGATAAGACCTTAGAGTTCATTGCAAAAATTAAATGGAAAGATGGTTTTGTTTGTACAAAATGTGGCAATACTAATTACTGTGAGGGCAAAACTACTGCTTCAAGAAGGTGTACCCGTTGCAAAAAAGAAGAATCGGCCACTGCTCACACTATATTTCACAATATTAAATTTCCTATAAACAAAGCTTTCTACATTGCATATAATGTATGCGTTGTGGGTAAAGAAATCTCTTCTTACGAATATTCTGACCTTCTTGGACTAAATCAAATGACTTGCTGGAAATTTAGAAAGAGAATTAAAGATTGCATTATTAAACAAAAGCAAACTAAGGACAAGCTAACAATAAAGAAAATTTTGCTGTCAGAGGAATAAAATAATTGAAACTATAAATAACTAATTTAGTTAGAAGTTTTTATTTAATCTTTTTCTTGTTCAACTTTTTCAATCATTTTGATTATTTCTTCTTTCTCAAATGGCATTCCAACAAATTCATTACATCCCGCAAAAAAAGCTTTTTCTTTTTCTAATGGTGTAATTATTTCAGATATTGCAATAATAAATACTTGTTTATTATTCTCTCTAATCTTTCTAATTGTTTCATTTCCTCCAATATCATAAGACATTAAAGAGATTAGTATTATATCTGGATTTTGAATTATTGTTTTTTCAATTACATCAACTCCTGTTTTAGCACAAATAATATCATATTTTTCATTTAATGCTTTATCTGTTAAAATCATAGGACACGCCCTATCATCCGCAACAAGTATTCTAGTTTTTTTAGAATCATAATATTCTACTTCAATATTAGTATCCTTGGCATTCTCATCATCAATAATAATTATTTGTGATTTAATTTTTGCCCAAAATAAGGTTCCTTCTCCTTCTTTAGATTCAATATTATATTCTGCACCCACATAATCTAAAATTGCTTTTGTTATTGACAATCCTAAACCTGTGCCTGATTTATAAGAATCAAGCTTTTCAAATCTATTAAATGCTTTAGAAATATTCTCATTAGAAATGCCCATTCCTGTGTCTTGTACATAAAATCTAATTTTGTCGCCAACAACCTCATATCCAATTTTGATATATCCTTTTTCAGTAAATTTAATAGCATTTTCCATAAGCTCTTTCAGAATTTGAGTCAGCCTATCTTTATCGATATAAACTATGCAACTTTTATGAGGGCTATCAACAATTAAATCAACACCATCCTTCATTTTATATCTAAAAACACTCTCTATTTCATCAAAATATTGCTTTAAATCAAACTTAACTCTTTTTATTTCCATAAAACCTGTTTCTATATCCGAAAGGTCTATTATGTCGTTTACAAGATTTAATAGATTATCATTATTCTCTCTAACAATTTTTTTATATTCAAGCTGTTCCTCCTTATCTTCAGATTCAGTTATAAGATTAGTAAATCCAATTATTGCATTTAATGGAGTTCTTATTTCATGACTAATATTAGATATAAAATTAGATTTAAGTTTCTCGCTCTGGATTGATTTTTCTAATGCCTCGTTAAGTTTTAATTCTGTAAGCTTAAAATTTTCTATATTGAAAACTATTGCATTCATTAGTCTGTATTTCCCATTTGTATCTTCATTTATTTCAACTATTCCTCTTACTTGCCACCATGAATATGCTTCATCTTCTAAAAACTTTCCAATAAATTCAAACTGAAATTCATGATGGTCTTCAATTTGCATAAGACTATTATAAAATTCTTTAAACTTTTCAACAAAAGAAGGTTCAATAATCTTCTCACATATATCTAAAATATTATACTTTAAAGTTTTCTTTTCTCCATTATAGTCAGTAATTATTAACTGAACAATTTTTTCCCTTTCGTCAAAATTACAAAAAATAGTTTTTAAGGAAGGAATGGCAAATGATAATAGCTTAATATTTAATTCTAATTCCTTTTCATGTCTCTCCTTTTCTATTATTCTCCTATTAAGTCTTCTATTTCTAATTCTTAGGAGCAAAACAACTATCAATCCAATAAGTACTGCAAGGAACATTATTATTAATAAAGTATGAGAGAGGAAGAAGGCCTTCCAAAGATTAATTGGTTCTGTATTAGCAGGAAGAAATTTTGGACTTCCTCCCAAATTTATTATGTGAGCATAATCGAAAATTGGTGTTGGAAGCAAATTATCAATTGTCATCTTCTCTGGAATCTCTCCATTAAAAACTCTCATTGCTTTAGCTGCTGCTGCTGCTGCATTCTTTTGAGCCGATTGAACAAATCCTCCAACAAAACCTTCTCCAATAAATCCATCATAAACATTGAGTATTGGAACTTTTATATTGGCTATTATTTGAGGATAAAGTTCTTGTGCTAAATATCTTTTTCCTCTATTATCAACCTGCCAAGTGCTAAATATTACAAATGAATTCGGTTCTAAATTTCTACATTTAAGTAATAATTCCTCTTTGCTATTTGCGTCAACGCCATATTCTATCTCAATTCCATCATTTTCATATCCCTTTAGAATATGCTTTGCCTCCTTCATAAAGAATTGCCCCGTTGGGGATTTATCAGCCCATACATATACTTTATTTGTATTGGGGAAAATCCTAAGTCCTGTTTTATAAACTTGACCAACACCATAATCGCTAATAATTCCCGTTACATTTTTTTTATTATTAACTCTTCCTCGCTCCAATTCAGAAACAAATATAATTGGGTATTTACTAATTATGGAATCTGTGTAGGTAAGAAAAACATCTGTTGCTCCATAATCAAAAGCCATGACTACATCAACCTTTTCGTTGATTTTTGCAAAATAATCCTTAACTATTTCTGTTCTTGCTTTAAGATCTGGATTTATTTTTTCATTAAGGTACAATTCAAGTAGTTTAATTGAATATCCATTATCAACAAACTTCTTCATTATTGTTTCTTTGCATGTTATTGCCCAATGATTTTTTTCATTGAAAGAGCTAACATAAACCACAGTTTTATTTAAAGGATTTCTATTATCTGAAAAAGCATAACAAGGAGATAATAAAAATAATAAAACTATAAGTTTAACAATGTAAGATTTTCTATATGTATTAATCATAATGATTATATTTAGAACATTAATCAATTCACAAATATACAACATTTTTAATCCTTTTGCAAACCTTAATCCTTTTTTTAGAGATTATTTCTTATCATAATGAAAAAGGCATTTCTTGATTAGAAATGCCTTTTAGTTATTTATAGAAGTTATGACTTTCTATATAGAGGAAGAAGCTATATTCTATTTATTATGTTTCAATATTTCAAATATAGATTTGTTTTTTGCTTTACCAAATATTACCGGCATACGAAGCAAATCTCCATAACCAACTAATGAGTAGTGTCCATCAAATTCATCGTAGTTAAATTCTGTTCCAACCATTGCAGTTTGAGACATCCAAGTTTCAGAACAATAATTTATACTATCTTTATTTTGATTATAAGCTGTTAAATAATCAGCTCTATTGTCAAATTCAATATTTCCTTCTTCAGAATTCATAATAGCAATATCAGAAGAATAGTATACTAAAGGATTGTTACCAACAAAAGATAATGCAGTTTGAGAATTTTTCTCATAATTGGTTAGCAATAGAGTTTTATTATCATTAAAATATTCATAGGACGCAATAAATACTGTATCATCGTACTCTCCAATAGAATATTTATATGAGTTGTCTGAGTTTGTAAAATAATAAATTGTTAGCCCTTCAATATTTTCAGTATTTAATAAATTAAAGCCTTTAGCCTGAATTGTTGGAGCAATTTGGTCAAAGGTTTTTCCTGTATAACCTTTCAACTCTGTAATAATGTTGGTTGTTGTTGTTGGTTTTTGTTCTGGCTCGTCATCCTTACATGAGTTAAACGACACAACGCCTACAAGGGCTAAAAGAATTAATGTTAATTTTTTCATTTGCTTTTCATTTTTTTGTTAATAATTTTTTTACTTAAATTTTATCTCATGAGAGAAAACATATACCAAATTCTATGCCAAACTCATATTAGAACCACTTAGAAGATAAATTTATTTGAATCCCATTTCAATACTTAATAATTTAATAAAGATTTCCAGTTTTTCTATTGACAAATTAGAAAATATTTTGTATATTTGCATTTTAAAGACAGTAAAACTTAGTTCTTTGAGTTTCCATTCATCTTTCTCCCACAAATTTTGATAAAATAAAAGATGCACATCTTTTATACCGAAAGATGCAC
>DHDW01000018.1:42925-50643 GCA_002399565.1 Bacteroidales bacterium UBA4866
TGGGGTAAAAACTCTTCGTTTAATAAGTTTTATATCTCGTTTTAATAGAAATATATCAAGGTTAGAGAAAAATATATCAAGGTTATTTTCAGCTAAAGTAGGACTAAAAAATTATAAACTAAAAAAAATAGTAATTATGGCTTATTTTTACAGAACAAGAAAGAAATGCTACATTAAGAATGAAGCAAAAGAAGAAAAGTTTTTTGCAGTCCCTGTAACAAAAGGAACTTTGGGAATGGAAGAAATTGCTAAAGAAATCAGTTCAAAAAGCATTGCAAAAGAAAGTGCAATTTTAGCTGTTTTGAAAGAGCTTTCCATAATAATGAAAAACAAATTGAGAGATGGTTATAATCTCAAACTTGATGGCATAGGAACATTTGGAGTTGCCATAACAAGTCTGGGCTACGACAAAGAAGAAAACATAACTCCCAAGAGAGTGAAGTTTAGCAAAATGACTTATCGTGCAGATAGAGATTTGGTGGATGTTCTTGAGGAAATGAAATTTGTGAAAGAACCTCCAGCACCTAAGGGAGCTATTACCAAAGAAATGATTAGACAAATAAGAAAGGCGAAAAGAAATAGAGATTAAATGTAATTCTTATATGTTAATGATTATATTTGCCGCTTAAACAATTAATTATAAACCAAAAATTAAAGTTATTATGAAGAATCAAGAAGTAGACAATTCAATTTGTTGTCCTGAGTTTGACCCAATACCATGGGATGACAAAATAATTGAGTGGGAGAATAAAAGATTTATTAAGGGAAGTGTTTGTACTTTTTTCCACATGCCAATGAATTTCGGTTCTGTTATGAGAAAGCTTGACCAAAAGATTAGAAGCCAAGGTGCAATAGTAGAGGACAATTTGGGTTTATCTGATCATACGTCAAAGTGGAATATGGATATTTTCTTGGCAGTTGACAAAGAAGTCCCTGGTGTTGAGAACATAGTTTTAAGTGGTAAGTTTTACAGCAAGGTTTATGAAGGCAATTTCAGGGAAACTGGTAAATGGTGCAATGACTATAAGGAAATTATCCAATCAAAAGGACTTAACATTAAGAAATGGTATATGTGGTACACAACATGTCCAAAATGTGCTAAGAAATATGGCAAAAACTATGTTGTAATTGTTGGACAAGTTCAGTAGAATAATTATAAATAAAAAACTACTAATATAAGAACCTGATTATTAATCTCATTCAATTAAAAATAAAAAATATTTTGATATTATATCAATAAATCAATTCTCCTTTACGTTAAATTGATGTTACATGTAACCAAAATAGTACTAACTAAATTTGAAAATATGGCAGTAGAAAAAGTTTGGATTGAAGAAGGCTGTATAGCCTGTGGATTATGTGCAGACATATGTCCAGAAGTTTTTAAAATAAATGATGTTGCCAACGTTATTGAAGGTGTTAATTATAAGGATTACACCGATGGAATTAAGGAAGCAGCAGAGTCTTGTCCTGTTGAGGTAATAAAATATTCTGAATAACGCCTTGAAAATAGGATAATGCAAAAGGAGCAAATTAGAAATAATCTGCTCCTTTTCTTTTTTATAGTTGTGTTGTAAAGTATGTATTAGATTACATCCAAAACTTCTTGTTTTATTTTATCTAACTGTTCTTGGGAAGGGATAAAATTAATATTTGCTCTGTATTTTACTTCAATATTACTTTCTTCCATATATCTATCAAGAGCTTTCATATTGGCTTGAGCCCATCCATAACTTCCAAATAGAATTCCTTTTCTTCCCTTTGGAGCTAATCCTTGAAGATAGGTTAGAAATGCTGCAACAGTTGGAAGGATTCCTTTGTTAAGAGTAGGAGAACCAACACAGATATATTCAGCTTCTATAATTTGAGTCATAATATCTGATATGTGAGTATCTTTTAAGTCGTATATATAGTAGTTGTATTTCTTGTCTTCAAAGGCTTCTTTAACCATTTGAGCAATCATTTCGGTGGAATGCCACATTGAGTCGTAAACAATTACTGCTTTCTTATCAGTTTGGTTTGAACCCCATTTTTCATAGTTTTCAAGAATTAGAGAAATGTGTTTTCTCCAAACAATACCATGACTTGGACAAATCATTTCAATGTCTAAACTTCTAACTATTTCCATTACTCCAACAACTTGAGAAGAGTATGGTAAAACAATATTTGCATAGTATTTCTTTGCTTCTTCCAAAATTGTTTCAACAGGATACTCGTCATCAAAACGTTCACTTGATGCTATGTGTTGACCGAAGGCATCGTTTGAGAATAAGATTTTTTCTTCAGGGCAATAGGTTACCATATTATCTGGCCAATGCACCATTGGAGTCATAACGAAGTGAAGATTTCTTTTCCCAATATTAAGGGTATCTCCTGACTTAACAGTTTGGAATTTCCAATCTTTCTTATAATGTAGTCTATGTTCCTTTTCTCCTGCAACTGATGTTATAACTGTTGCATTAGGAAGCATTTCCATAACCTCTGGCATTGCTCCAGAGTGGTCCATTTCTACGTGATTGGAAATAACATAATCTATCTTCTTTGGGTCAATAATATCGGATATTCTTTCTATTAATTCCTTAGTTAAATATCCTTTTACAGTGTCTATTAATGTGATTTTCTCATCTACTATTAAATAAGCGTTGTAGGTAGAGCCTCTTTGAGTTAGATAACCATGAAAATTTCTAAGCTTCCAATCAATTGCACCTACCCAGTAGATGTCTTTTTTTACTTCTATTGCTTTCATTTTATTTTGTTTTTTATCTATTACTTAACATTTGTTTTATTGCATCTCCATATTCTTGGGCAGCTTTCTTGTTTCCTGCCTTTTTATAATGCTCTTCCAAAAGAGAGTAGAGTTTGATGTAGGCATTTTTTTGGTCAAGTCCGTAGGCTTGATAAATTGCAAGTAGTTGTTGCATTGTTTGCTCATCGAAACGATCTATTGAAATAATTCCCTTCAAATATTCTTCTGCTCCATAAAGGTCTTGTTGTTTTAGTTTTATGTTGGCAGCCAGTGAATAGGAAGGAGAATATTTGAAATTATCTTTTATTACTTTATCGCAAAGTAAAAGAGCTTCTTTTTCTTTATTTTGCATAAAGAGAGCATAAGCCTTGAAATAATTTGCGTTTTCAGAGTTAGGATTTAGTTTAAGCATTTGGTTAGTAAACATAATCACACTATCAGGCAAATTCTTTCTTAAATAAATTTCACTAAGGCTTATTAATGCTGTTTCGTTTTGAGGGTCTACTTTGATTGCTTTTAAATAAAAAGAGATAGCCTCATCTAATTGTCCCTTACTTTTTAATTCAAAAGCCTTAACATCTGATTTATCCTGACGCTTAAGAACAACACAAATTGGCTTACCATCAACCTCAACCTTGTAAACTGTATTCTTTGGAGGGAAAACTCCACTCCTTAATTGTTCTGGAGCAATTCCTGTATTGCATATTATAGCATAATCCCAATCAACATCTCCTTTTTCATTGTAGCGAATAAAGGCAGTGGTGAATTTTGCAGTATCATGTCGGAAATAGTAATTAATTGGTTTTGGATGCCAACAAGCAACCACAATTTTATCTCCTGTTGTAAGTTCATCTTTCTTTGCATTTGCAATAACCCATTCTGAGGCTTCTCTAAGCGAATGGAAATAATAATCTAATTCGTAATTTCCATAAGCTTTATCCATTCCTCCTGATAGCTCATTGAAATATACATATTGATGTGGGTGATTTCTTATAGAGTGGATGATTGGATTGATTGAAAGAATTCCAAAAGCAGAAAGAACTATTATTTTCCAATACTTTTTATCGTAGGCTTTAACTAAGCTTTCTATTCCTAAAGCAGAAAAAGCAACTAAAGGAGGATAAGTGAAGATAGCATGACGCCAACCACCGTAAACATTTGATTTGTTTATAATAATCCAGAAGATTGGGAAGATAAATGTAAATAGTAAAACAAAGTAGTAGAACCATTGTTTTTTGTTTTTAAACATTAAAACAAATCCTGCCAATGCTCCAAGAATAACAACCATTGGTATTGTTATTAAAATAAACTTAGGAGTATAGTACCAAGGCAAAACATCTGACCACTGTGCTTGTCCTTCGAAGATTTGACGCAAAGAAATAGCAAATTTAGTCATATTCTCTAATGTTTCTTTTGGATTATCTATTGGAGATTTTATTGCAAAAGGCCAGCTAACTACAGCTAAAAAATATCCAAAGAGAACTATTCCCAAACTCCACAAAAGGACTCTAAAAAACTCTTTCTTTAAAAAATTTTGTCTCCAAATATAATATACTATAGCAAAAACAGCAAAATATCCTATAACAATTAACCCCCCTATTCTTATGCTTATTGCAAATGCAATTGAAAGAGTGAGCATAATAACTATACTCCATTTTATCTTTGGTAATTGTTCTAAAAAAGTAACAATAAAATATATAGTCATTATAGTAGCTGTTGCTAAAGGAAGATCTTTAAGGTTATTGAATGAATGCCCTATAAAACTTGAAGAAATCAATAATAAAAAAATTGCAAACACACCTGCTCTCCATCCGGATATTTTTTTTGTTAAAAACCCTGTAAAAATTATAGCAAGCCAACCCATTATTGCGTTTAATCCATGACGAAACTCCATATAATTATCAATAGAAAGAATATGTGTAACTAAATAAGCAAAGTTATCTACGCTCTGTCCATAATAAGGCAAATTATATTTCTCAGTAACTACTGCTGCTGTAGAATCATTCCCAAAAGATGAATAATACTTATAAACATTTTCAGCATGTTCATAGTGATAGAATTCATCTCCTGAAATACCTGCACTTTGACTTAATAAAATAAGTAATATTAAACTTAATGCAGATAATATTAAGAAAATCAGTTTCCAAATTTTATTTGAATTATCAGTTCTATTGAAAGAACTATTATCTAAAATATTTATCTCTTCTTCAGGAAGAGTATTAATTAGATTTTTAGGCTGTTTTGAATTATTTTTTTTCATACTTTAATTCTAAAAATTAACTCTCTCCTTTTCTATAACTAAAGGACGATTCAAAATATGTGTATGTATATTTCCAATATATTCACCAATTATTCCAATAAAAATTAACTGGACTGATGAGAAAAAGAATAAACCTATTAACAATGGTGCTTGTCCCATCGGCATTGAGTCCCAATAAATAATTTTAAAAACTAAATAAATTATGGCTGCAATTAAGCTAAGAATTGCTGTTAGAAATCCGAACATTGTCGCCAAACGCAAAGGTACTTTTGAATGAGAAGTTATTCCAAGCATTGCGATATCATAAAGAGTAAAGAAGTTATTCTTAGTTATTCCTCTTTTTCTTAATGGCTGTTTATATTTAATTATTGCTTTTTCGAATCCTACTTCACAAATCAATCCTCTAAAATATGGGTAATTATCATTTATTTCTCGAAGGTGCTTTATAACAACGTTATCATAAAGCCCAAATCCTGTAAAATTTTTAATTAACTCAACTTCTGATAATTTTGTAACTAAATTATAATACATTTTTCTAAGCTTAAAAAAAATAAAATTTTCTTCAGATTGTTCCTTTACACCAACAACTATTTTAAATCCTTCTTCCCATTTTTTAATTAACTCGGGGATTAATTCTGGAGGATCTTGAAGATCCGAAACCAAAGAAATAACAGCATCTCCCTTTGCTTGTAACATTGCATAGTATGGAGAACGAATATGTCCAAAATTTCTTGAATTAACAATAACTTTAACATTTTCATCTTGCTCTGCAATTGATTTTAATATCTCTACCGTTTTATCTTTTGAAGAATTATCAATAAATATATGCTCATATTTATATTGAGGCAATAATTCGAATTGCTTTTTAACTTCTTCATAAAGAGATTTTACATTTTCTTGCTCATTATAGCAAGGAGAAACAATGCTAATAAGTTTCATAAACTTAAATTCCGTTTTATTATATAATTTGATTAAATTTGCTCCATCTGGCTTATTCCTTTGGAACCTATTTCAATCATTTGTTTTAGCCTCAAATGCAACTTTTCTGATATACTTGACCTAAAACATCCTGCCAACATCACAACTTTCAGCTTTCTTTTATTTATTAAAATCTAATATTTTCAACCTACAAATGTACAAATAATATTCAAAATGTGTAAATTTGCAACTAAATCATTTATTCTTTTAAAGAAAATTTTATTCTATGAAACTCAAAACTAAGTACTTTATTGATAAATTTATCTACTTTTCTCTAGTTATTGTCTGCTTATCAATCTGCCTTTATCCATTATATAAAGGATTGGCAATAACATTACTCTTAATAAGTATTTTAACATCTTATTTGTCAAAAAAGAATAATTATAATTTTAATATCTGGAATTATAATCTATTAATCATTGGTTTATATTTTTTATATACAATAGGGATTTTTTATTCTTATGATAAAAAAGAAGCTTTATTTGATCTTGAAGTAAAGCTTCCTCTGATTCTTCTTCCATTAATCTTTATATTTATCCCTAAGAAATTTATTACAAGACAAAAACTTTGGTATTATTTTATCGCTGTAATTATTGGGTTTGTAACTTATGTATTTTATGCTTTCGGAATGGGAATTAGTAAAGCTATCACAAATTCCTTGCCTATTATTCCCGAAATATCATATGTAAATTTAGCAGGACAACCTTCATATTTTGCTCTAATAGGAGCCATATCTTCAATTCTTATATATAAAGTTCCTTTAATGGAATTATTTAAACTAAAAGTAAAACTCAACTATTTTATTAAAGGAGCAACACTATTAATAATTATGATATTTTTTCTGTTTCTAAACTCTACAAGTGGACTCTTTTTAATATCTTTTGCTTCTATATATATTATCCTTGATTTATATCTCTTTGAAAAGAAAAAAATATTAACCCTATATCCATTAATTCTAATCACTGCATTCTACACTTTAGCTTTTAATTTTGATTCCTTTAACAACAGATATGAGTATTATGCAAATACTGAATTAAAGACAGAAAAAAAAACTGGTTCTCAACGCAAATTTATCAATCTAAATGCTCATAAAATTTTGATCCAAAGCTCTCTTTTTGGAGTAGGGACTGGTGATGTTAAATCAACTCTAAACAAATTCTACTTGGATAATGGAGCTAATTTTGGCAAATATTTTAATGCACATAACCAATATCTTCAAACAAATATTGCATTAGGGTTTATAGGCTTGTGTTTATTGTTTATTGTTTTTTTATTTCCAATAATCAAAATGCTAAGAGAAAAAGAATTTTTCCTTTTAACCATCTTCATACTTATTGGTTTTAGTTTCCTTTTTGAGTCTATGCTAGAAAAAAACATGGGTACATATTTCTTTGCTCTTATTTATGTACTCTCAAATTCCTATTTATACAAAGAAGATTAATTCAAAGAGAAAAAACTTCAAGTATAATTGAAATTAAACCCTACATATTTCTCTCTAACCTTGATATATTTCTATTAAAACGGGATATAAAACTTATTAATCAGGGACTTTTTACCCCAAAGATGCACATCTTTCATACCAAACGATGTGCATCTTTCACTATAAAAGATGTGCATCTTTTTATTTAATATGTTTTAGGTAGTGAAGTTTATTTTAAGGGAATGGACTTAAGGATAAATAGTCCTGAATAAACTTTAATCGATATTTTCTTTTGCAAATATACATGATTTTCC
>DHDW01000003.1 GCA_002399565.1 Bacteroidales bacterium UBA4866
AAAACAATGCCATTGTTTTGCCAGAACAATGCCATTGTTTTAGTAAAACAATGCGGTTGTTTTTAGTAAACAATGCCATTGTTTTGAGATTATCTTAAAGTTTAGTCAGTTCGAAAGCTTATCTTTTGAGCTTATAGTATTGTTTTTTTAGGTTGTAAAGCTTGTTTTATTTCTCTTGTAAGAAGTTTAGGTTTTTCGCTTTAAATAGTATTTATTTTCTAACTATAATTAAGGAGATTTTTAAGCAAATAGCATTGAAAGAGAAAAGGAAACTTCCTTAACAGAACAGCCCCAAGCTCCTAATATTATTACATAGCAGAATAAAAGTTTGGAAATAAAATAGAAATATTTTCTCCTTATATTTGCATGTTATAAATATGTTAGTATATTTGTCGAGTTAAACTATAATATTTTTTTATAACACGAATTAATTATTGATAAATGGAAAAGAGTTTTATTCCTATGAAGAAATTACTAATTGTAATAGTAGCTTTATTTATTATTCCGTTATTATTTTCTTGTGAAGATAGCGACGAAGATATCATAACCTATTATGATACTTATATTGATGGTTATATTAAAGACTATCATACAGGAGAGCCAGTTGTGGGTCTTGTATTTGATGCAAAATATTATACAAAAAACACGACAGGAGGTTGGTTTTCCCCAGATCCTTATTATGCTTTAAAAGTAGCTGTCTCTAATGCTCAAGGCTACTATAAGATAAGAGTTCCTAAAGCATGGAATAATGAAGAAGTGCTACAGATAAGTGCAATACTAAGAGATGTTGAAAATTATAGATTTAATAGATACTCCTATCCTCTTGAAAAAGATTATTCATATGTAGAAGAAGGTCTTAAAACAAGAAGTAAAAGAGAAGTAGATATTAGACCAATTACTTATGGATTTTTAAAGGTAATACTTCCTAAATCAAGTAATCAAGGTTGGCATATTGGACTATATCCTTATATTTATGAAACTCCTTATTATATACCTGAATTCATAAATAGTGATACTTATAATGATTCACTAAATTATTTATTTATAAAAGTTCCAGTAGCCACAGGTATAATTAATAACGCAGGAACAGAAACTCAGTTCACAGTTAATAATCCAAGAGACACAACTATTCTTTATGTAAATATGGAATAATAAGAAATGAAATTTATGAAAAGGACAATACTTATTTTATTCAGTTGCTTTGTTTCCATTAATTTGTATTCTCAAGTAAATATGAATAAATTTATTGAGATTAGATGTGATAAATATGCTGAATTCTCTGTTAATCTTGCTGCTGACTCATCAAATACTAAGGTAATATTTAAGAATGGAAATTTGAATCAACCTATGACAATACAGACGGCATTAGGTTATTCTCCATCTTATACTTCAGTTGCAAGAGATACTATTTTAAGAATATATGGTGATGTTACGCAAATAGAATTTAGAGGACAAGATTATTTTTCTTATAGATTTATTACAGATAGCAATACATCTTTAAATCAAATGTTTTTACAACGCTTAGGCCTTAAAAATATTGATTTAAAGAATTTAACTGCTTTAAGATATCTTCATTTATATGCTTGTAGGCTTGATAGTATTGATGTAAGTAATTTGACGAATTTAGAATATCTTGATGTTTCAATAAATGAGAACTTAAAAAGACTTGATTTAAGAGGATTAACAAAATTACATTCATTATTTCTCTTTAGCACAGGAGTATCAGAACTTAGAATAGAAGGATTAACCAAGATAAACACGATATATTGTCATAATACGAAACTTTCAAGTATGGGCTTTGATTCTCTTTTCTGTGCTTTGCCTGAGTATTCAGATGATAACTATGGATATATGGTTGTAGTATATGATTCAACTTGGCCAGATTATCAAAGATTTATGGCTTCCAATTCACAAAATGCAATATCTAAGAATTGGATTGTCCGTAATAGATCTTTTGAAGTGCTTCCTCCAACCAATGGAACATTTGATTGTAGTTCAATTGGGATGGATGATATTGAATTTAATTTTGTTGAAGCAAAGGTTTATCCTAATCCTGCAATTGATTATTTAAGCATTGAAACAAAGGAAATGGTTCAAAGGCTTGAAGTCTATGATGCTTTAGGGAGAAGGGCTGTATCTAAAAATCCAAACCAAAATAATTTCTCCCTTGATATTTCAAATCTTGAAAAAGGAATTTATATTATAAAACTCCTAACCAAAGAAGGGATTGGTAGCTATAAGATAGTTAAGAATTAAATCAAAGAAGAGATATAAAATTTAAGAATCATTAACATATAAAAAGCTTAATCAAGCCAAACATTTCGTTTTACGGTGTAAAATGAGTTGTAAAACGGCGTAATACAATCTGTTTTACGCCCTAAAACACCACTGTAAAACGCCGTAAAACGAGTTGTAATACGGCGTAAAACAAGTTGTAATAGGCTGTAAAACGAAAACCATGATTTTCTATTGTTAAATTTATTAACAAATTGCTATTGTAAATATTCAGATTTTTGATAGTAGAATTTCTTTTGTTTTCTAACTTATCATTATATTTGCAGGTAGTTTAACTCTTAGAATTTTATTGTATGGAAAACAAATTAGCAGCTTCGGAACTTACATTGGCTAAGGATGGAAGTCTTTATCATATTCACTTGAAACCTCATCAGCTTTATGATAATATAATATTGGTTGGCGACCCTCAAAGGGTGGAAATGGTTTCAAATCATTTTGACTCAATAGATTTTAAAACCTCCAACAGAGAGATATTTGTATGTTCTGGAAAGTTTAATGGTGTTGGTGTTACTGTCCTCTCCACAGGAATGGGGGTAGATAATATTGATATTGTTTTAACTGAATTGGACGCTTGTGCAAATATTAACTTGCAAACAAGGGAGTTTAATAATGAACAAAGGAAATTAAATATTGTTCGCTTGGGTACTTGTGGCTCTTTGCAGAAAGATGTTGCTTGTGGAGAATATGTTGTTTCCAAATATGTTGTAGGAATTGATGGAATAATGTATTTCTATAAAAATAAAGAAGGTGTTATTGATGAAAATCTAACTCAAAGCTTTATTTCTTTTATGAATTGGGATAATTCTTTACCTAAACCTTATGGCGTGGAATGTTCTGACTTGCTTTTGGATAAACTTGCTTTTGATATGACAAAAGGGATTACCATTACTTCACCTGGCTTCTATGGTCCACAAGGAAGACAAATACGTTTGCCACTTGCTTTCTCGCAAATTAATGAAAGGCTTTCTATGTTTTCTTTTAAAGAATTTAAGGCTACAAACTACGAAATGGAAACTTCCGCTCTTTATTGTCTGGGAAAGAATTTAGGGCATAATTGTCTTACTGTTTGTTTGGTTATAGCAAATAGGATGGAGGGCAGCTTTTTGGAAAGCTACCATAAGGAAATGGATGATTTGATAAAAATAATTTTGAAAAGAATATGCGGTTAAAAAAATATTAATTATTTTTGTGGACGCTTTCAATAAAGCGCATAATAATTAACTTATAATTAACCTAAAATTTTAACAGATGTTCAAAATTACCTCTCATCCTATCCTTGAGATTCCTAAGGATAATGTAACCTCATTTAAGTTTAATGGCATAGAAATAAAGGGACAAAAAGACTTTACAATAGCTGCAGCCCTTCACCAATCTGGCTATCCAGTACATTCACATTCCATAGAAGGAAGAAATCGTTCCCTTGCCTGTGGTATAGGAAAATGTGGAGCATGTGAAATGCTTGTCGATGGAGTAGTAAGAAGAATATGTATTACTAAGGTCAATGGTGTAAAAGAGGTAAGCGAGATACCTAAGAACTTCTTAGCCGAAAAGAAAATATCCAACCAAACAGATACAAAAATCTATAAGACGCAAGTTTTAATAGTAGGAGCAGGACCAGCAGGACTTGCAGTAAGAGAACAATTAAACAAGTTAGGAATAAATAATCTTGTTGTTGACTCCAACGATAAGATAGGAGGACAATTCCTAATGCAAACTCACCAATTCTTCTTCTTTGAACAAGAGCAACGCTTTGGAGGAATGAGAGGATTTGATATAGCAAAGACCTTAGCAGGCGAGGATCATGAAGGAATATTTTTAAACTCCTCTGTTTGGGATATACTTGAGGGCAAGCGAGTAGGGATGAAGAATATAGAAACAGGAGAAATATTCTATATAGACTCAGAGCACTTCGTTGTGGCAACAGGTGCAGTGCCATTTATGCCAGTATTCAAGAACGACGATATGCCAGGAGTATATACCGCTGCCGTATTCCAAAAGATGATGAACTCAGAGCTAACCCTCTTAGGGAAAAAGGTTTTGACAGTGGGAGCAGGGAATATAGGCTATCTAACATCCTACCAAGCAATGCAGGCAGGAGCAAAGGTTGTGGCAATACTCGAGGCAATGCCAAAAGAAGGAGGATTCCCTGTCCAAGCCAATAGAATTCGACGTCTAAGCATACCAATAATGACTTCAACAATACTACTTGAGGCAATCCCAAATGACGATAATACAGGAATAAAAGGAGCAATAATTGCAGACTGCGAAAACTTCAAGCCAATTCCAGGCACAGAAAGACTAATAGAAGATATAGATATAATTAATGTCTGCACAGGCTTAATACCAGACAACAACCTCCTTATGAAGGGTAACGAACTCTTTGGCAAAAGCTGTCATGGAGTAGGCGATGCAGTAAGAATTGGAGAGGGAACCTCTGCCGTTCTTCGAGGAAAACAATGTGCCTACGAGATAGCAATGGCAAACAATGTAAGAGTAGACTACGATGAATACCTAAGGGTAAGCAAGGAATATATCGATTCTCAACAACACCCCTTTAGAGTATTGGAAGAACCATTTGCTCCAGATAAAGAGAGAATGGAGAAACGTAGCTTTGTGCAAATAGATTGCCTATATGGATTTGCATGTAACCCATGTCAGTTTGCTTGTAAATATGGAGCAATAACCAAGAGCTCAACCTCAACAGTACCAAAGATAGACTTCGATAAATGTATAGGTTGTATGGACTGCGTAACACGTTGTCCAGGATTAGCAATATTTGGTTTCAACACCAAGAAGAAACAAGTCTTTCTACCATTTGAATATGAAGTAAAGGAAGGAATAGATGTTGTTCTTGTGGATAATAATGGCAAGAGGCTTGGAATGGGAAATATTGAGGCAATAAAGAAGAATGCCAATAAGACCAATTTTGCAAGAATAAATATCACCTCACTAATTTCTGAGGATATAGATATGCTAAAGATTAGGGGATTCCTTGTACCAGAAAATGTTCCAGAAGAAATACATACTCGTAAGGCAGAAGAGGATGTGGCAAAGAGCTTTGTTTGCCATTGCGAAGATATAACGGTTGAAGACCTATTAAAGGTAATAGGCGATAGAAAGACCATAACGGTTGATGAGCTAAAACATACTACACGTATAGCAATGGGAGACTGTAGAGGAAAACGTTGCGTGCCAAGAGCAAAACAAATCCTTCGTTCCTATGGCGTTGAGGTAACAGAAGATGCAACCCCAAGAGGACCACTATCCACACAGCTAACAATGGGAGAGCTAAGAAAAGAGGCACATGAGAATATACTTTCAAGAACATTTATAGCATATAATCACACAGTAATAAAGGTAAACAGTCTTATTGCAGGAGGAGGTATAGCAGGTTCCTCACTCTATCGTTATATGGCAGAGGCAGGGATGAAACCACTCTTGATAAACTCCGAGAGAGGAGCATCGTGGAGGAATATTGCAGGAGGACGTCCAGCCTTTTCCAACCCAGAGCTTGCCGATATAGCAAAGCATAACCACGAAATGTTTATAGAGCTAAACAAGGTTTCCAAGATAGACTACTTCCCAACTCGTTATGTAAACCTTGCACACGACGAGGCATCATATAAGGGTTTGGAAGCAGCAATGGGTTGGTCTGATGCCTATATGGTATCGCCAAAAGACTTCCAAAAAGAGATTTCTCCATACTTCAATAAGGAAAATAAAAACTATATTGCAGCACAGATAACCAACGACTGTTGGCAGGCTACACCAGGCAAGGCAATAGACCTTTTGAGGAATATTGGAACAAACGCAGGGGGAGAAATACTTGAGTCGGCAAAGCTTGTAGAATTATATAAGACAGGCAACGAATACCACGCCTTAGTTCTTACAAAAGAAAATCAATACATAGACTATGTAACCGAAATCTTCATAAATGCATTAGGTTTTAACTCCTCAGCCTTTGCCTCAAAGTTAGGAATAGAGACAGGCCTCTTCCCAGTAAAGCACCAAGCCTTTATCACCAAGCGTATGCCTCTATTAGGAAAGAATGGAGACGGATTAGATATGGTAATAGATCGCCGTCACTACAAAGGATTCTCCGCAGTATATGGGCAACAACTAAGAGAAACAGGTCAGATAATAGGATGTGCCTCACCAGCCTTCGACGCTCAAGAATCCAAAAGCAATAGGAAGGTAAACAGCGTAGAATTTATGGGCATAGCCTCCGAAGTCTTCTCCGACTGGATACCAGAACTAAAGAATATCAGCTTCCAAGCTGTATGGTCAGGCTACTACACAGAGCCACGCTATATAGTAGACCCAGAATTAGGACTATTCACAGGACTAAGAGGACATGGATTTATGCTTAGCCAATACTTAGCCAAACTATACGTCGACAAACTTCAAGGACGCCCAGTACCAGAATATTTCGACAAGCTAAAACTAAAAGGAGAAGGAATAGCAGAAACAGCACTTAAATAATAATAATCTTTAATATTAACTTTTGGACATTACTTATACATTGTCCATAAACAAAAACGAGGATACATTTTATAGAGTCCTCGTTTTCTTTTTTAATAGAAATAAGTTATATATTTCCTATATAATTCCTCAACTATTTCCCAATAATTATCTGTCCACTAATAGTTTTCCCATTAATAGAAACATTATATCTATAAGTTCCTGAACTTATAGAAGAAACATCTATCCTATTTCCTTTCATAGCTTTTAGTCTCTCTTATTTTACAATTCTTCCTTGCATATCATTAACTTAATATCTAAACAATAAAAAGCTATATGTTATCTAAACTAAATATCAATTAACTCCTTATCTATAAATCATTGCAATATAAATTCTTCAAAATTATATTTTCTTATTTCTTTATTCTTCATAACAAAAATTATTGGATTTCCAATTACAGATATTTTTTCCCCGAATAATGAAATATATTTACCATTAAGTTTATCTGAATAATAAACATTGGCTAATTGTGGGAAATATTCTTTAGAAATGTTATAATAATTTTTCCTAATAGATACAGTTTCTATATTTTCTTTTGTATCAATTGCAATAATGTTAATGACTATACTAGTATCATTATAAAAATTATTTTTCAAAATATAATCTTGTGTTTCTTTATAGCATTGGTGGCAACTTTGTGTTGATAAGACGATAAAATAATTTATTTTTGACCTATCAATTACTACATTTTGACCTTTTAAATTAATAAGCTTTGTTGAAGAAATTCTTGTATTAGAACAAGAAAAAATAATTCCTAATTGAAGTAATATCAATAATATTATCTTATTTATTTTATCCATAATTTTTCTATGCCGAGTAAACAATCATTCTCTATTTGATAATTTTCATATGCTTTTATATATTCTTTTTCACTTTTAAAATTATCTCTAAAAATAGGCGTCAATGAAGAAAATCTATATATGCAACCTTTATAAAATACAAATTTAGAAAAAGGAATAAATCTATCTTTGGTTTTTAGATTTTGCTTATCATAGTCATTAATACCTTCAAGTATTAATTTCCAATTTCCTTTAATATTTTTCCATACATCATACAAATAAAGATTCTTGCCATCCTCTTTCATAAAATACATAACTATTAATTTATCATCTAGAATAAATAAACGCATAATTGAAGAATATTTATCTCTAACATCATCAGATAAAGCTTCAATAATATCTACTTGCATCTTTGTTTTTTCTAATACATTTTTAACTCGATTAATTGGGAAACTTTGCCATTTCTTCTTTGAGTAAACAATTGAATCAACAAGATTAAAATTATAATCGTATATATTAATAATATATTCATTAGCAGGAGAATAATAAATATGATAATTATCTGTACAAAGTATATCACGTGGTTGAAAGATAGAAAGAATTGGTATAGGAGATTGTAATTCTTTATTATATAATACTTTGTTATTTTCACAATCAAACATGTACATATTATTATCAGATTTAAAATTAGATTTATATAACAAAACATTACCATTTGATAATAACATTGCTCTATTTGGTGAAAAATCTAATTCTATTTTTGATATTAAATTATATGAATCATTATTCCTACCAAATTTGTAGATACTTTTGAATAATAGTAAATATAATGTGTCATTTTTAAACCAAAAATCAACTATAGGAGTAAATTTTAAATCCTTCAAATAATCATCATTATAAAAATATGCTTTTAACTCAAAAAAAGAGTTATTATTTATTGAAAATCCTAAAATATTTATGTAATCATTTGTTTTTTGTGAATTATCAATACTAAAAATAGTATCATTATGTAGTGAAATAACATTATCATTTCTTATACAATCGATCTTATTATTACTAAAAAAAGAGGTATCATATTTAAAAATATTCCCAGAATTATTCTGGGAATATAAAATATTAGATATTGTTATTAGAATAGCAAAAAATATTTGTTTCATATTTTATAATTTAACTTCATCAATAGAAATATTAATCATACTATCCTCTTCTGAATTACCATTAATCCAATTAGCATCAAAACTTAATATACATAAATTGCCTTCAACAGACGTTGTTTGGATTTTTTTATTTGTAGAACCTTTGTATTTTCCTTCAAGCACATCATCTTCAATTGAAGTTAACATTTCATTTACAATAGTATTAATTAATTCTGTAGAAATTGTACAATTTGGAGATACTTGTGTATTTCCTGATATCAAAATATATTGACATCTTTCATGTCCAGGACCTGTACAGTCAACGTGTCTTACTTCATTACCTGATTCTGGGTCAGTATAAATCGCAGGAATAACACTATTATATCCAATATATGAATGAAACCAATTAAAAACAAATTTGCCATCTTCTTTATGACAAGTATAATATACTTTTGCATTTGCATTAAATGTAATAACAATTGCAAATATAAAAGTAAATATAAAAATAATTTTCTTCATAACTATCATAATATTACTTCATTAACTCCAATTATTACTTGTCCATCACCATTTTCATTAAGATCCCATGTGGCATCAAATGATAATAAACATTGATTACCCTCTTTTGAAGTAATCATAACTTTTTTATTAATAGAACCTTTAATAATCTTTTGATTGATTACTTTATCATCAATATCTCTATTAATTTCTGACATAAACTCATCAATAACCAAAGGATCAAAAGAGTTATTATTAATTATGACACCTTGCGGAGAATTATTAGCTCTACAGCGTTCATCTCCAGGGTTTTTACAACTAACAGTAATTTGTTCTACAGGATTCCCATTTACATCTTCTAAAAATTTAATGGTTTGATCTATAGTATTATACCCTATATAAAAACCATGTGCTAAATTAAATGTAAATTCGCCACCTTCTTTTTGAAATATATATACTGGCCTTGAGAATACTTACGCTGATACAGATAAAAAAATCAGCATAATTAAATATTTTTTCATTGTTATTTAAATTAAAAAATTAATAAAATCAATTATTTATTTAAATGTATACCTCTCATTATGGTATAATTTAAAAGTTTTAGATAAGTCCTCTTTTTTTGAATTAAATATAGTCTCAGAATTAGGGGTTTCGGAAAAGAGTAATTAATTGAGATTACCGAAACCCTTTCGCCGATCAAATTTATTCTTGCAAATATAAAATATCCACACAAACAAATATATATACATAAGTTCTTTATGAATATTCAATGATGGCAATATTTGATAAAAATCTTTCATTAGAATTTATTTTAACGCGACAAAGATAGAAACATTAATTTACAAAAAAAAATAATCCGAAATATTTAAATATAATTATTTTCTTCTTTCAACATATAGTTTCAACAAAATGTTATATAAATATTAATAATCAATGCGTTGTATTTTTGTAGGCGATTTGACAAAACATATCTTTGATTTGTCAAAAGCATATTGCCCAATTCGGGGTAGCATATTGGGCAATATGCTCTCACCATATCGCCGATTTGCTACCTGCATATCGCCGATATACTATATTCATATCGCTGAATTGATATTATAAGTTCTTTATTCTTGAGAATGTTTTTGTGCTGCAAGATATCCTGTGGAGAAGGCAATTTGAAGGTTATATCCTCCTGTGTCAGCATCAAGGTCTAATACTTCACCACAAAAGAATAAGCCATTAATAAGTTTTGATTCAAGAGTCTTAGGATTTACTTCCTTTAGGCTAACTCCTCCTTTTGTAACAACAGCTCTTTGAAATCCCATACTGTCCACAATCTCAAAGCTAAGATTCTTTAATAGACTGAGGATTTCTTTCCTTTCTTCTTTATTTATTTGAGATGAAGGCTTAGAGAAATTGATTTTGGTTTTAGATTTAATAAGATAAATCATTTCCAAAGGCAAAAAGGCTCTAAGGGTAGATTCTATGCTTTCCCTTCCTTTTTGATTAAGTTCTGTTTGAAGTTTGTTGTCAAGGGTAATGTGTTCAATTGCTGGCTTAAGGTCTAATTCCAAATAGAGCTTTTCTTTTCCCAAAAGATGAGCAATTTGGCGGCTAATGGTAAGAATAATAGGTCCGTCGATATGGTCTTCCCTAAAAATTATATCTCCAAACTCTTTAGCAATAATCTTTCCTTGATTGTTCTTAACAACTGCTCCAACGTTCTTTGTTTCAAAGTTTATTAGTCTTGGATAAATAACATCAGCATTAAAGTGAAGAAGTCTAAGCCCAACTAATGAAGGGAAGGTATCTTCAATCTTATGCCCAACGCTTTTTGCAAGCTTAATTCCATCTCCATCACTACCTGTACTTGGGTAACTTTGTCCACCGGAGGCAAGAATTACTTTTGAAGCATAGAAGTTTTTGGTTGAGGTTTTATTGTTTGATGATTTATCGCCAAAGGGTTTTGTTTCAACTCCAATAATTTTATCTTCCTTAATAATCAAATTAGTTACCCTTGTGTTCTTAAGAATTGTGCAATCGTTGTCTTCTAAAAACTTAATTAAAGATAAAAACACATCTTGAGCCTTTCCAGAAGCAGGGAAAACTCTATTTCCTCTTTCAATAACAACATTAAGTCCCAATTCCTCAAAGAAACTCATTAGTTCGGTATTGAAGAATTTTGAAAAAGAAGGATAAAGAAAACGTGGCTCACTACCACAATGAGTTAAAAATTCTTTTAATGGGAGAGTGTTGGTTATATTGCATCGTCCTTTGCCTGTAATTCGGAGCTTTAAACCACATTGTGGCATCTTCTCCAAAAGCAATACCTTTTCATTATTTTTAATTGCAGCAATTGCAGCAACTAATCCAGAGGCACCACCTCCAATTATTATTGTATCGTACATTTATTTGTTTTCGTAACCAAAACGTCCTAAAGAAGTAGAGTCATTTCTCCAATCTTTAAGAACTTTAATTCTTAAATCTAAAAAGCATTTCTTATCAGTAAAAGCTTCAATGTCTTTTCTTGCCTGTGTTCCCACTTTCTTAAGCATTGAGCCTTGATGTCCAATTAAAATTGCTTTTTGACTTTCTCTTTCAACAAAAATGGTACAATATATTTTGTTAATGGTTTTCTCTTCTTTAAACGAATCCACAACAACCTCGCATGAGTAAGGTATTTCTTTCTTGTAGAAAAGAAGAAGTTTCTCTCTAATTATTTCACTAACAAAGAAACGAACTGGCTTGTCTGTTAATTCATCTTTAGAAAAGAATGGAGGATTTTCAGGAAGAAAATCAATTATGGTTTTAAGAACTAAGTCTAAATTGAATTTTTCTGTAGCTGAGATTGGAATAATTGTAGCACGAGGGATTACTTCTTTCCAGTAGTTAACCTTTTCCAAAATATCTTCTTGGTTTGAAAGGTCAATCTTATTTATTAAAAGTATAATTGGAATGTTGGAAGCAATAACCTTTTCCAAGGTTTCGTGGTTCTTAAGTGTTTCTCCAATCTCAGTTACTAATAGAAAAATATCAGCATCTTGCAGAGCAGATTTAACAAAGCCCATCATACTTTGATGAAGCTTATAGTGTGGCATAACTAATCCTGGTGTATCAGAATATACTATTTGAAAATCTTCATGATTATATATCCCCATTATTCTATGTCGAGTTGTTTGACTCTTAGAAGTAATGATGGAAAGTTTCTCTCCAACCAAATGGTTCATTAGAGTAGATTTTCCTACATTAGGATTACCTATTATATTTACAAATCCTGCTTTATGCAAAATGGCTTATTTTTTTGTTTGGTTTTGAATTAATTCTGTAAATTCTTCAATAGAAACAGATTTCTTTGTTGTTTTAGATTTCTCCAAAAGAATTGAAGTTAGCTTTTGGTCAAATAGGTATTCGTAAACTTGCTTTGTTTGTTCTTGGTTCTTAAGCATGTTTTCTGCTATTCCTTCAATTGCCTCCATGCGTTCCTTTTCTTGTTCAGGAGTTTGGTCTTCCAATGTTGGGAAGTAGTTTTTGATAACTGCCTCTTTTAGATATCCCTTAATATCTTCCTTGGTAACTTCAATTGAATACTTTTCTGTTAATTTGGATTCAATTAATTGCCATTTAAGACTTTCTTGATATTGTTGATAGTTGTTTTGTACTTCTTCTTCACTTAGTTTTCCTTGACTGTTAGAAGCAATCCAACGTTTCATAAACTCATCAGGAAGTTCAAAAGGAGTTTGTTCTATGATTTTTTTAGTTAATTCATTTGTGAAGAAAGTATCTGTTTCTCTTTTGTAAGTTTGAGAAAGATCTTCTTTTGCTCTTTGACGGAACTCTTCAGGAGTTTTGATTTCTGATCCCTTATAAGCTTTTTCAAACAGTTCTTCATTTAATTCATGAAGAACAACTCTGTTTATTGAAGAAACAATAAACTTAACATCAGAATTAAATTCATTTACGGCTTCTTTATCTTTTATGCGAAGTACCAATGCTTTGTCTTCTACCTTAGGGAAAGCCTTTGAAGGGTTGAAAATGATTTCGGAGTTTTTTTGTTTTCCAATGAATTTCTTTTGGATTGTTTTTTGAGCAATCTTATCAATAAAAATAGAAGTTTGTTCTTTTATTCCACCTTCTTTTACATTTCCTTCTTCGTCAACTTCAATAATTTCTCCATAAATCATATCTCCTTCTTCAATGCTTTCAGGAGAAGAGAATTGTCCAAATCTTCTTTGAATATCTATTACAAAGTTATCCAGCATTTCTTCAGAAGGTTCAATTTCGTAATATGTCTCTTCTATATTTTCCAAATTAATATCAAACTCAGGTTCAAGAGCAATATCAAAATAGAAAGTAAATTCCTTTTGATTATTCCAGTCAATAACTGTTTTTTCTTCATTAGCTAATGGGTAACCAAGTATTCTTACTTTTTCTTTATCTATGTAATCATACATTGCGTCTGACATTGCTTTTTCAATAATTTCTGCTCTAAGAGGAATTTCATACATTTTCTTAATCATACCAATTGGAGCCTGACCTGGACGAAATCCAGGAACATTAGCCTTGCGGCGATAAGATTTTAATTGTTCTTCTAATTTTGGAGTATAATCCTCCTGTGCAATATCAATCCTTAAAACCGCTGTTAAATTACCAGTGTTTTCTTTAGTTACTTTCATTTTCTATGCTTTATTTTCTTTAAAATTTCTAAAATAAGGGTGCAAAGGTACAATAATTTTGCAATCTATCTGCAATAATTTTAAGTAATTGTACTTAAGGTTGTACTACATTGACAAAACCTAAGTCCAAATCTTCAATTGCAAACTCAACTGCTTCTTTCCATGTAGTGTAACTTCTTTTTATATGTAAACGACGTGAGGCAAAAATTCCTACTCCATTATTTATATTAGTATAAATTGGTCTTTCTGAAAGGGATACTTCAGGAGTATTATTCTCCATATATGCTTTTAGTTCTTCATTACAAGCATAGACATAAAGCTCAAAGGTAGGCTCATCTAAAAGAAACTTTCTTTCTGCTACACCTCTTTTGCCAATCTTTTCTTTAATTTGAGAAAGAAATTCTCTTTCTGTTGCAATATATGAAATTGTTCTATCTGCATCAAAGAAAGGATTTGATATAGTAGAGAAATTTATAAAAATATGCTCTTCTTGACCATTTTCAAGAAAATTAAATTTTATTGCAGGTTGATACAACCGTCCCATCACTCCTTTAGCGTTGATAGATTGATTTATCCACTTACACAAAATTTGATTTTGTTTCAATGTTGGGCTATATTTAAATTCAAACCTACTGTTTGAAGGTTCATTTACAACATAATTGGCAACAAGTTTTGTCGTTGAAGTTACAACATTCCCAGTTTTAAGGTTTTTGATAACAAGATAGTAAATAAAGTCGGGATGTAGTCTTTCTGTTGTGTAATATATAGGTGCAATTTCGGAATAAAATCCACCTTCAGGCTTAGTGTAACTCTCTGTATAGTTTAAATATATCTTTTTTCTTGCGTTATTGATAGTATCCCAGCCTGAAGACTCCCATTCATAAAAACCATACATGCTAACCTCCAATTCGTCTTGACGATAATAAATAGAGTCTTTTTGTTTTGCAAATTCTATATAGTTCCCTTCTCCAAGAAAACATTTTTGAACTCTTATAAAGTTAGTATCTGCATCTTGGTCTAAAATTCCATAAACAATGGTTGTTTCTTGCCATTTCCCATTGGGATCAAATTCCACATCACAAGAATTTAAGGTAAATATACTTATGATAAGGGCAAAAAGAAGGGTTAATTTGTGTTTCATTTTATTTATTAAGATTGAGTTGCAAAGGTATTAAATAATTTGTTTTCTCCCAATAATTTTGGAGAAAGAGCAAAAAGATGTAATTTTGCAAGTCAATCACCACTCAATTAGAGAGTATAAATACCCCAGTTAAATGAAATATTGTAAGGACTTTATAGTAGTAAAGAATGAGATAATAACACCTACTCTATATATTTTAAGACTTCAATACCCAGAAACACTTCCAGAAATTAAACCAGGACAATTTGTTGAAATATTAGTTGAAGGAGAAAGAGATGTTTTTCTTCGAAGACCAATTTCTATTCATGATGTTGATAAAGAAAATAATCAAATTGCACTTTTGGTTCAAATTGTTGGCAAAGGCACGTCTCAGTTATATAAACTCAAAGAAGGCGATACACTTAATTTAGTTTTTCCATTAGGAAATGGTTTTACAGTAATAGGGAAGAAAGTTCTTTTGGTAGGAGGAGGCTGTGGAGCTGCCCCACTTCTTTATTTCTTAAGAGTTCTCAAACAACAAAATATTAAATCGGATATTTTAATTGGATGCAAAGACATTAATCATTTGTTTAGTAAAAAAGAATATAAAGAGCTTTCAAACCTTCATGTAACAACTGAAGATGGTTCTTTTGGAGAAAAAGGGTTTGTTACAGCTCATCCAATTCTTAATGAAGACTTTGATGCCATATATTGTTGTGGTCCTACTCCAATGATGAAGGCTATTTCGCAATATGCCAAAGAAAGAAATATCCCTTGTTATGTTTCGCTTGAACATAAGATGGCTTGTGGAATAGGGGTATGCTTATGTTGTGTTGTAGAAACTAATCAGGGAAACAAAAGAACTTGCGTAACAGGACCAATATTTTTAACCTCTGAACTTAAAGATTTTTAAACTATGAATACATCCAATCCATTAGAAGTTAAAATCAAAGATATGATTTTAAGGAATCCAGTAATGACAGCCTCAGGAACCTTTGGTTATGGCTACGACTTTGAGGATTTCCTTAGTTTAGAATCTTTAGGAGGAATAGTGGTTAAGGGTACAACTGGCAGTGAAAGACAAGGCAATCCTTATCCTCGAATGGCAGAAACTCCTTCAGGGATGCTTAATGCCGTTGGACTTCAAAACAAAGGAGTTGATTATTTCAGCAATAAGATTTATCCAAAAATAAAAGATAAGAAAACCAATATAGTTGTTAATGTTTCTGGCTCTACCATTGAAGAGTATGTTGAGGTAGCTGCCAAAATTAACTCTTTAGAAAATATACCTGCAATAGAGCTTAATATCTCTTGTCCAAATGTTAAAGAAGGAGGAATGGCTTTTGGAACAAGTAAAGAGATGGCTTTTAGAGTTGTTTCAGCAGTGAGACAAGTTTATGGCAAAACTCTAATTGTTAAACTCTCTCCAAATGTTACCAATATTGTAGAAATAGCAAAAGCTGCTGAAGATGCTGGAGCAGACTCTTTGTCCCTTATCAATACTCTTTTGGGAATGGCAGTTGATGCCGAAAAAAGAGAACCACTTCTTTCAACAATAACAGGAGGTCTTTCAGGTCCAGCAGTTAAACCCGTTGCCCTTCGTTGCGTTTGGCAAGTTGCTAAGCAAACAAAACTTCCTATCATTGGAATGGGAGGAATTATGAACGCTCAAGATGCAATTGAGTTTATTTTGGTTGGAGCAACAGCAATTGAAGTTGGAACAGCCAACTTTATTAATCCTTCAATTACGGAAGAAATTGTTAAAGGAATGGAAGATTATTTGCAAAGACATAATATTAAGCATATTTCCGAAATCAGAGGAGTTATATAGGCAATTTTAAGTAAGGTTATAACGTTTAATTTACCTAAATCCTAAATACATATTTCTATAAATACTATGAAGAAATATCTTGCTTTAATAATTATTACACCTTTAATATTGATGTTGTTTTCTTGTAAGAGTCAGCAAAATATTATTAAACCATCAAAAGAAAATAAACAAGAAAAGCCCAAAGAAATTAAGCAAGTAAAATCCAAAGAAGATGTTTTGTTGGATGGGATTAGTATTGTTCCATCAGAATTTAAAACCCTTTCTTCCAAACTCTCAATAGAATATGATGGAAATACTTTTAGTGGAACCATGAGGATGGTTAAAGATAGTGCCATTTGGCTTTCTTTGGGAAAATTCGGCATTGAAGGAGTTAGAGTATTGCTAACCAAAGATAGTGTGATGATGCTAAATAAGCTAAATAGGGAATATCTTTTAGGAGGATATGAGTTTATTTATGATATGTTGGGTTTTGGATTAAGCTATAATTTGCTTCAATCAATTATTCTTGGTAAAGATTTTCAAAACTATGGTATAAATGATGTTAAGTATAGCAAGCAAGAGAATTTAATTGTTTTTGAATTTGAGAAAAGACAAAGCCAACAAAATACTCAAAACTTTCCTCAACTAAAACAAAAAATATATATTGACACAACACTTAATGTTATCAATCGCAACTATTTTGAACTCTTTAATTCAAAACAAAAAATGGATATTTACTATTCAACCTATCTGCCTTTTAATAAAATTAAGCTTCCACAAACAATAAATGTACTTATGTACTCCAATAAAACCTATAAGGTTAATCTAAAGTTTGAGAAACAAAAACTTAATGATAATCTTGAAATACCTTTCTCAATTCCCAAAACCTATTCAAGGATGACTCTCTAATTTCAAGAGGTTATTAAAGGGGAAGAAAATCTTAGCTTTTAGATATAAAATAATATGTGATTTTTTTATTTTAATATTTCTCAAAAATATGTTTGTATATCAAGTAAAATTTCGTATATTTGCATTATTAAAATCAATAATACTTAGTTCTCTAAGTTTTTAAACAAAAATCCCTCCTGAAATTCATTTAAAAAAAGATGCACATCTTTTATACCGAAAGATGCACGTCTTTTGTATTGAAAGATGCACATCTTTCGCATAAAAAGTCCTTGATTAAGTAGAATTATATCTCGATTAATTCAAAATATATCAAGATTACGCAGAAATATATCAAGGATATTTTTGAATAGAAGGCATAAAATTTTACTAAAAGAAGTTTATTCCCAGATATTAGGAGATAAAAATCTTTTTTTTTAGCCTACTTCATCTCCAATTTTAAATAATAATCACTTTTTCACTTTCTCTCTTTCCCAATTTTCCTTTTTCGCTGTTAATAACTAATGTTTTAAATAATGTAACATTAATTATCTTTGTTCGTATTATTGGAGAAAATGGGATTAATTGGGATAAAAAAGAAAAAAAGTTACTAACAATTGGGAGTTTTTGGAATTTTTATTGTAATTTTGAACACTGAATATAAATAGGAGAAAATTATGTCATCAATAATCGGTATAGAAAACTGCAAAGTAGATACAACAGGGCGTTTCAAGCTTCCTGTTGCATTGAAGAAACAGCTTTCAATTACTGATGATTTGAGGTTTGTTGTAAGATGCTCCATTTACAATAGGTGTTTAGAATTATTTACCTACCAATCCTTCCAGAATGAGGTTACAAGTCTTAAGGCGAAGCTTAATCTTTATGATCCTACGGCTAAAAGACTTTTCAGAAAATTAACAGAATCAAACATCGTTGAATTGGATTCTTCAGACAGATTTCTAATTCCTAAGGAGCAACGCACAATGGCAAATATTGATAAAGATATTGTTATTGTTAGTGCTGCCTCTTGTATGGAAATTTGGGATACTTCTATTTATAATTCAATTGATAATGATGGATTTGATTATGTTAAAGCAGCAGAAGAATTACTTAAAGACTGATTACCATAATCCGGTAATGCTAAAAGAGTGCTTGGATGGTTTGAACATCAATCCAAAGGGACATTATGTTGATGTTACTTTTGGAGGTGGTGGACATTCTCGTGCTATTTTGGATTTACTTGATGAGGACGGTCGATTATATGCTTTTGATAGAGATAATGATGCAAAAAGAAATATAATAGAGGATTCAAGATTTATTTTTATCGATGATAATTACTCAGCACTTAGTGATAATCTAAGACTTTATAGGGAATTTGAGATAGATGGTATTTTGGCAGACTTGGGAATTTCTTCTTTTCAAATAGATACCCCTGAACGTGGTTTTTCAACTCGTTTTGATGCGCCATTAGACTTAAGAATGAATAAAAAGCAGGTTTTAAGTGCAAAGGAAATAATTAATCAATTTGAAAGAGAAGACCTTAAAAGAATATTCAAATCTTATGGAGAGCTCACAAATGCCAGTTTAATTGCTAAGAAGATTATTGATCAAAGAGCATTAACTCCTATTGATACAACCTTCCAGCTTAAAGACTTGCTTATGTCTTTGGCTCCAAAAAATCAAGAGAATAAATTTTTTGCTATGGTTTTTCAAGCCTTGAGAATTGAGGTAAATGATGAACTCGGAAGTTTGAAAAAGATGTTGGAGCAAAGTGCTGACCTGCTAAAACCAAATGGAAGACTTGTAGTTATGAGTTATCATTCTTTGGAAGATAGATTAGTAAAGAACTTTATGAAGTATGGAAATTTTGAAGCTCAACCAGTGAAAGATTTCTATGGGAATTTGCTTTCTCCATTGGAAATGATAACCAGAAAACCTATTGAAGCAAGCTCTGAGGAACAAAATGAAAACCCTCGTTCACGTAGTGCAAAACTAAGAATTGCTGTTAAGAAATGAAAAAGAGAAACGTTAAAACCAAGGATTTTATTGATGGAACTTTTTTAGTAAAGCAAACTTTTATTGGTTGGTTACCAGTTATATTCGTGGTTCTAATTCTTATAATTTTATATATAACAAATAGGTATAATATTGAAAAAACAGCTAAAGAAATTGATAAGTTAGAAACAGAAATAGGGTATTTGCAAAAGAAGCATTCTGAGCAAAAGGGATTATATCAAAAGCAAACTCAAATGTTAGAATTAGAAAAGATTTTAGCAGAGAAAGGAATTAAGGTAAGTAAGCAGGAACAAAAACAAATTATTCTAATCCCTGAAAATTCAAATAAAAAGAAAGAAGACAAAAAATAGTTAGGCTCAAATAAACAATGGAAGGCGATAAAAAAGATATAATGTTTAGGTTCTTTTGGGTATATGCAATTATACTCTTAGGATTTCTATTCGTTATAGGCAGAATCGCCTATATACAAATTGTTGAAGGTAGTTTTTGGAAGAAATTGGCAGAAGAAAGATTTGTGGAATTGCGTCCAGTTAAGGCAAAAAGAGGAAGTATCTATAGCGTTGATTCCGATAGTGGAGAATTGTTGATGGTGGCAACCGATGTACCAAAATATGATGTTTATATTGATTTGGGATATACTTATGTGATTGATCATAAAACAAAACAAAAGAAAAGAGAAAGAGTTATTCCTGATAGTGTTTACAAAAGGGATATGCCTTTACTTTGTGAAAGTATGGCAAAATTATTCTATGGACAAAAGGATGCTAAAACCAAAAATGAATATAGAGAATATCTGAACAAGTTTAGAAGAATGGAAAAGGGGAATCGTTATGTTTCTCTTCAAAAAAATATTACTCTTGAACAATGGGAAAAGTTCCGTAAATTCCCTTTAATTTCTAAAGAAAAGGTTAGAAAATCAAAATCAACAGGGAAGATTGTTCATTCAGGAAAGTTCTTTCTTACAAATTACATAAATGTTGTTGAAAGAAATGTAAGATATTATCCATATTATCCAATGGCTCGTCGTACAATTGGCGTTCCTGTTTCTGGCTGTGATACGTGTTATGATGGAATAGACGGATATTACTCAAAATTTTTAGCGGGAGAAACTGGAGTAAGAAAAGAAAAGAAAATTAATCCAGGTATTTGGATACCAGTTGATGACAATGAACAAATTAAGGCAATTGATGGACAAGATATTGTGACAACAATTGATGTGCGTTTGCAAGAATTGGCTGAAAACAGTTTGAGAAAATGTTTGGATTCGAATGATGCACAAAGCGGTTGTGTAATTCTTATGGAAGTAAAGACTGGATATGTTCGTGCAATTGCTTCTTTGCAAAAGAATAAAGATGGAGAGTATGCTGAAAATTCAAATATTGCAATAAGCAGTTATTTTGAACCAGGTTCCACTTTTAAGGCAATTAGTGCGATGCTTTATTTGGATAAAGGATTTATAGATTCAAGTTCTATAGTCCCAACCTTCGATAAAAGATTCCCTGGAGCAAAAACTAATATTAGAGATGTGGGTAAGATAAATCATGGTAGTGTTAGTTTCGCAAGAGCAATGGAAATGTCTTCCAATGTTGGGTTAAGCCAAGTTGTTTATGATAATTATATTTCTAAGAACAAGAGAATGCAGTTTGGAAAAGACTTAATGGATTATTTCTACTATGATAGGTTGAATATGGATATAAAGATAGAAGAACCTAAACCTTATATTAATCAAAAAGGAACCTCAGTTGATGATATTCTTCGTCTTAGTTTTGGATATGTTACAGCAACTACTCCAATGCAATTACTTACTTTCTATAATGGAATTGCTAATAATGGAGTAATGGTCAAGCCTATGTTTGTATCACATGTGTTAAAAGATGGACAAACTGTAAAGACATTTAAGCCTATTGTTATTAAAGAAAAGATGTGTAAGCAAGAAACATTAGCAATTGTGCAAGATATATTAAAACGTGTTGTTGAAAATGGAACAGGTAGAAGACTTTCAAAAACTTCTTATGGAATAGCAGGTAAAACAGGTACAGCAGAGATTGGTTATAGTAAAAAAGGAATTGTTGCTCTTCAACATAGAGCTTCCTTTGCTGGATATTTCCCTACAGAAGATCCTCAATATTCATGTATAGTTGTTGTTTCGGAACCTCAAAAAAATGCAACTCATGGTGGAGATTTGGCTGCACCTGTATTTAGGGATCTTTCAGATAGAGTAGTTGGAACAAGAATTACTTATAAACAAAAATCTTCCTCATTGCAAAAACAAGCTCCTACATATAATAAAGGGAATGTAGAAAATTACAATAAATTCTGTCAAAATTTAGGCTTGAAGAATAATAAGATAGAATCAAATTGGAATCCAAACAAAGATATAAAAACTATTCCAAATGTTTTGGGAATGACTATTCGTGATGCCAAGTATTTGTTAGAAAAACAAGGTTTGATAGTAACTTTTGAAGGGAAAGGAAAGGTTGTTAGTCAATCATTAATTTCTGGTAGTAGTTTTAGAAAAGGGAATAAAATACATCTTAACTTGAATTAGATAATGAAAGAGTATAAAGAAATATTTGATTTAATTAAGTCCAATAAGGTAAAAGGAATTTGTTTTGACTCAAGAGAGGTTGAAGAAGGATTTCTTTTTATTGCTCAAAAGGGCACAAATGTAGATGGACATAAATTTATTAATACTGCAATTTCAAAAGGTGCAAAATATATAGTTTGTGAATTTATTCCAGAAGATGTAAAAGAATTGGCTCAAAAGAATAATGAAATATTGTTTATTGTTGTTAAGAATAGTAGCAATGCCTTAGGATATATTGCATCTGAATATTACGACAATCCGTCAAAAAAACTAAAAATTGTAGGAATTACAGGGACAAATGGGAAAACTACAACTGTAACACTTTTACATAATTTATTTATGCTTTTAGGCTATAAAGTAGGTTTGGTTTCTACAATTGTAAACAAGATAAACAATAGAGAAATAAAAGCAACTCACACAACACCAAATGCTATAGAATTGAACAAATTATTCAATCAAATGGTTGTTGAAGGATGTGAATTTGTTTTTATGGAAGTAAGCTCTCACGCAATTGTTCAAAATAGGATTGCTGGAGTTGATTTTGCTGGAGGAATTTTCTCAAATATCACTCATGACCATTTAGATTTTCACAAAACCTTTGCTTCATATATTAAAGCTAAAAAAGCTTTCTTTGATAATCTTTCCCCAAAAGCATTTGCTCTAACTAATGTAGATGACCAAAATGGAATGGTTATGCTTCAAAACACTAAAGCAAAGAAATACACATATAGTTTAAAAACTATTGCTGACTTTCATGCAATTGTTTTGGAAAATGATTTTGAAGCACAACTTCTAAATATTGAAGGAGTAGAATTATGGACTAAATTAATTGGGCAGTTTAATGCTTATAATGTTTTAGTTATTTATTCAACAGCCATTCTTTTAGGATTAAAAAAAGATGAGATTTTAAAAGTTCTTAGTCAATTGGAACCTGCTCAAGGAAGATTTGATTCTGTTTCAACATCAAAAGGGACAAAAGCTATTATTGATTACGCTCATACTCCTGATGCTTTAATCAATGTAATAAAAACTATTAACCAAATAAGAAAATCAAACGGAAGATTGATAACTGTTGTAGGTTGTGGAGGAGATAGAGATAAAACTAAAAGACCAATAATGGCAAAAATTGCTGCTGAAAACTCCGATACATTAATACTTACAAGTGATAATCCAAGAACAGAAGAGCCTGAAGAAATATTAAAAGATATGCAATCAGGACTCGATATAATTACAGAAAAGAAAAGTTTCACAATTGTAAATCGTCATGATGCAATTAAATTGGCATGTCAATTAGCAAATAAGGAGGATGTTATTCTCGTGGCTGGTAAGGGGCATGAAACTTATCAAGAAGTAAATGGAGTTAGACATCATTTTGATGATAAAGAAGAAGTATTGAAATATTAGTTATAAATAATAAATATAAGATTATGTTATATCACTTATTTACTTGGTTGGATTTAGAATTTGAAGTTCCTGGAGCAGGAGCCTTTCATTATATTTCATTTCGTGCCGCAATGGCTGTAATAACATCATTGTTTATTACAATTATTTATGGAAAGAGAATTATTAGTTTTCTTAAAAGAAAGCAGATAGGGGAATCTATTCGTGAACTTGGGCTGGAGGGTCAAAAGGAAAAGGAAGGAACTCCTACAATGGGTGGTATAATTATTTTAGCAGCAATCATTATTCCAACTCTTCTATTTGCTCGATTAGACAATATTTATATAATCATTATGCTCCTTACAACCATTTGGCTTGGATTTATTGGCTTTTTGGATGATTATATTAAGGTTTTTAAACACGATAAAAAAGGACTAAAAGGAAAGTTTAAGATTATAGGTCAAGTGATTTTGGGAATAGTTGTTGGAGCAATGATTTATTTCCATCCAGACATTACAATTAAGGAAAAGACAGATGTTGAAAAATATGCATTAGAGCATAATATTCAAAATGAAACAAAATATCAAAAAGCAAAATTAGAATTTTCTAAGGAGGCTAAGCAATCTACAAAAACTACTATTCCTTTTGTAAAGAATAATGAATTTGATTATGCATCACTAATGAAGTGGATTGGCGATGATTATAGAAATTGGGCTTGGATTATATTTATTCCAATTGTAATTTTTATTATAACCGCAGTTTCAAATGCAGCAAATTTAACAGATGGAATAGATGGTCTTGCCACCGGTGTCTCCTCAATTGTTGGTTCTACTCTGGGGCTTCTGGCATGGATTTCGGGAAATATAATTTTTGCAAATTATTTGAATATTATGTTTATCCCCAATGCAGGTGAGCTAACAATTTTTATTAGTGCTTTTGTTGGAGCAACGGCTGGTTTTTTATGGTACAATACCTATCCAGCTCAAATATTTATGGGAGATACTGGCTCATTGGCTTTGGGAGGAATTATTGCAGTTTTAGCAATATTGATTAGAAAAGAATTACTTATTCCAATCCTTTGTGGAGTATTCTTTGCTGAAAGTATTTCTGTAATTATCCAAGTAACATATTTTAAAATAACTAAACGTAAATATGGAGAAGGGAAAAGAGTATTCCTTATGGCTCCACTCCATCATCACTACCAGAAAAAAGGATATGCAGAGCCAAAAATTGTAACAAGATTTATTTTAATTACAATAATATTAGCAGTAGTCTCAATAATTACTCTTAAACTAAGATAAACATGACAATAGATTTATTAGCAAAACAAGGAGCAAAGAAGGTATATACAAATCTTGCAGGAAGAACATATCAAGATATTTTGTTTAAGAGAGAGGAAATGCAGAATCAGTTTTCTCCTCAAATTGAACAAGAACATCAGAGAGAAGTTGTTGCTAAGATAAGAGACGTAAAGTATATTAATGATGCATTTTCAATTAATTCAAACATTACTTGGTTTACGATGGAACAGATTTCAAGTAGAATTGTTTGGATTGTGGAAAATGATAATGTTGAGCAGAATTATGATGGGCTAATTAGTACATGTAGAGAAAAGGTTGTGGCTCTAATTTGTTATGGAAAGAATATTGAAATGCTTAAAAGAACTTTTCAAGGAATAGTTCCTTCTATTCTTCCTGTAAATAATATTAATGATGCAGTAATTTTAGCAAGTGCTGTTGCTCAGGAGAATGATGTTGTTCTTTTCTCTCCTGCCAATGGGAGTAAAGAAGATATAGAGAAAAGAGGACTTGAATTTCGTAAGGCAGTTAATAATTTATAAAAACTAAATGCATAGTATGCAGAAAAGCAAGTTTAAAATAAAGGTAAAAGGAGATAAAGTTATTTGGATGGTATTTCTTTTGCTGATAATTATTTCAGCAATGGAGGTTTATAGTACTATCGGAAAAACTGTTTACGAACGTCAAGGAGGTTCTCCAATTATGATGTTTGCTAAACATATCTTTATTCTTTTCTTAGGAACTTGCGTTATGTATGCTGTTCACCATATTAAATACACTTATTTCTCTCGATTTGCCAAAATTGGATTATTTGTTTCTTTTATTCTTCTAATTCTAACTCTAATTTTAGGTTCTTTTGGAGATAAGGCTGCCGCTCGTTGGTTAACCATTCCTCTTATTGGTCAGTTTCAACCTTCAGAAATTGTTAAGATTATACTTATAATTTATGTTGCAAGAGTATTAGCTCTATATCAAGACAATATTAAGTCAATGGAAGTATTTAAGAAATTAATGATTCCTATTTGCTTAATTTGTATGTTGATTTTCCCAGAAAACTTTTCAACTGCAACCATCCTCTTCTTGATTTGCTTCTTTATGATGTATATTGGAAGAATTAATAATAGATATTTAATTTCAATAGTGATTATTGGTATTATTGCTGTTATTTCAATCTTTGCTCTTTTGAAAGCTAACCCTGACTTGCTTTCTCGTGGAGGAACATGGGTAAATAGAATTGAAGAATATATAAGCGATGATAAAACTGCAATAACTCAATCCAATCAAGCTGAAATGGCAATTGCAACAGGAGGGTTCTTCGGTAAATTCTTGGGACATACAACTCAAGCAAGATTTTTAAGTGAAAGTCATAATGACTTTATTTATGCAATTATAATAGAAGAAGGAGGAATGCTTTTGGGTATAGTAATCATTGCTCTTTATTTAATTCTATTGTATAGAGGAATTCAGGTTGCTCGACGTTCAAAAGGTTATTTTGGAGCTTTTTGTGCAATTGGATTAATAATAATGATTGTATTTCAAGCAATGATTAATATGTTTGTTGCAACTGGTATAACGCCAGTTACAGGACAAACTCTTCCTTTTGTTAGTTATGGAGGAACTTCGTTTTTGTTTAGTTGCATAGCTTTGGGGATTGTTTTAAGTATTAGTGCAAGTGCTAATAAGGATCAAGCTAAAGAAAAATTGGAAAAAGATATAACAGAAGAAGATTCTGTTGATTTAACTTCAGAAGAGAATAAAAGCAAAGAAGAAAATCAATCAGAAAATAATTTTGAAACAAAAGAACAGAACAATTAAAATAAATACGATATGAAAGCAATAATAAGTGGAGGTGGAACTGGTGGACATATATTTCCTGCAATAGCAATAGCAAATGCAATCAAGGAAAAGTATCCTGATGCAGATATTCTTTTTGTAGGAGCAAAAGGAAGAATGGAGATGGAGAAAGTTCCTCAGGCAGGTTATAAGATTGAAGGTTTGTGGATAAGTGGTTTGCAAAGAAGACTTACTTGGAAAAACTTGTCATTTCCATTTAAAGTTATTTCAAGCACTATTAAAGCAAGGAAGATAATTAAGAGATTTAAACCAGATATCGTTATTGGAGTAGGAGGTTTTGCTTCAGGACCTACTCTTGAAGCTGCTTCTAAACTTGGTATTCCAACTCTTATTCAGGAACAAAACTCATATCCAGGAATAACTAACAAACTCTTAGCTAAAAAAGTTTCAAAGATATGTGTTGCATATGATAATATGACTCGTTGGTTTGAAGAAAAGAAGATTTGTTTTACTGGAAATCCAGTTCGTCAAAACATTATAGATATTAAGGATAAAAAAGAATTGGCATTAAAACATTTTGGGTTGAATGAAAATCTTAAAACTGTGTTAGCAGTTGGCGGTAGTTTAGGTGCTTTAACAATAAACGAAAGTATTGCTCAAGGATTGAAGTATTTTGTTGATAATAATATTCAAGTAATTTGGCAAACTGGTAAAAGCTATTTTGAAAAGGCAAAACAGGAAGCAACTAAATACAATTCAAATAATATTAAGGTTTTTGAATTTATATATGAGATGGATTTAGCATATAGTGTTGCAGATGTTATTGTTTCAAGAGCAGGAGCGATTGCCATTAGTGAACTTTGTGTTATTGGGAAACCAACAATTTTAGTTCCAAGTCCAAATGTTGCAGAAGATCACCAAACTAAAAATGCTATGGCTTTGGTTGAAAAGAATGCTGCATTATTGGTTAAGGATTCAATGTCAAGAGAAATATTGGTTAATGAAATAGATTCATTAATTAAGAATACAGATAAACAATTAGAATTGAGTAAAAACATTCTTAACTTGGGAGTTAAAGATGCTGACAAAAGAATACTTTCAATTGTGGAAGAGTTAATTAAGAAATAAAGCTTAGATAATAAAAATTAAGTCCCGACTTTTTTGAAAAAGTCGCCTTATATTTTGAAAAAGATGCCGTCTTTTTTGGAAAAGAAGGAGTTAATTTTAAAATAAGATTGAAGAAGATGAAAACATATTATTTTTTAGGTATTGGCGGAATAGGTATGAGCGCAATTGCAAGATATTTGAAGCAATTAGGCAATAATATCTTTGGCTATGACCGTACAAGAACCCCTCTTACTGAGGAGTTGGAAAAGGAAGGAATGATAATTACCTATAATGATGATATTTCTTCTTTGCCTAATAATATTGATATGGTTGTTTTTACTCCTGCAATTCCTAAAGATAATCTTATTTATAACTATTTTCTTGAGAATGATTATATAATGACAAAGCGTTCTCAGATTTTAGGAGAAATAACTAAAGGTAAAAAATGTATTGCAATTGCAGGAACACATGGAAAGACAACATGTTCAACTATGATTGCTCACATTCTTCATAATAGTGATATAGGTTGCAGTGCATTTTTGGGAGGTATCTCTAAAAACTTTAACTCTAACTATGTAATTAACCACAATAGTGATTATGTTGTTGTTGAAGCTGATGAATTTGACAGATCTTTCTTAAATCTTTCTCCAACAATTGCTGCAATTACTTCAATAGATGCTGACCATTTAGATATCTATGGAAATAAGGAAGAGCTTAAAAAATCTTTTATTGAATTTGCTAAGCAAACAAGCGAGGTCTTATTCTATAAATTTGGTTTGAATATAGAATTAGAAGAAGAAATGCCTTCTCAAACTTACTCCTATACAATTAAAGGATTTGATGCAGATTATTATGCTGTCAATATAAGAAACTATAAAGGAAGTTATTATTTTGATTTAAGAACTCCAGATAAGATTTATTATGATATTTGCCTAAACTATGGAGGAATACATAATGTTGAGAATGCTGTTTTGGCTATTTCAATTGGATTAATGTGTGGAGTTAGTGAAGATGAAATTAGGAAAAGTGTTGCTTCTTTTAGTGGAGCTCAAAGACGTTTTGATGTTAGAATAAAAAGAGATAATTTTGTATATATTGATGATTATGCACATCATCCAAATGAAATTAAAGCATTTATAGAATCAATACGTTTTCAATATCCTGATAAAAAAATTACTGGAGTATTTCAGCCACATCTATATTCACGAACTAAGGATTTTGAAGATGAATTTGTAAAAGAGTTAAGTAAATTGGATGAGGTTGTGCTTTTAGATATTTATCCTGCAAGAGAAAAACCAATACTAGGAGTAACTTCAAAGGCATTATTGTATAAGATAGATAAGATGGATAAATATTATACTTTAAAAGAAGGACTTTTGGATTTGTTGGAAGCTCTATATCCTGAGATATTAGTAACAATGGGAGCTGGAGATATTTCTGAATTAGTGCCACTGATTGAAGAAAGATTTAAAGATGAGTAAGAAAGGAAAAAGAATTTTGGTGTCATTATTTGTAATCGTGCTATTAATTGTTTTAATAGTATGTTCAAATATTTATGCAGGGAAAATTAATGTTAGCAAGGTTAATATTAAGGTTTCTTATGGCATGAGTGATACTATAGTTCTTGCAACTAATATCAACGAATCATTAAAGATTGAGTTCGGAGATTTCCTTAAAAAACAAAGAAAAGATATTGATCAAAAGAAAATAGAAAGTTTCTTAATGCAAAATCCTTATATAGAACAAGCTCAGGTTTATCAAACCCTTAAGGGGGTTTTAAATATTGAGATTAAGCAAAGAGAACCAATTGTTAGAATTTACACACTTAGAAACAAAGAATATTATATTGATAAGTTGGGAAAGGTAATATTGATTGATGATAATCAATTAACAGATGTTGTGGTTGCAAGTGGAAATGTTGATGTAAACAATTCCAATTTGGATAAAAACTTAGATACAATTGATATTGAAAACAAAAAAGGATTTGATAAAACTCTTTCAAACATTTATTATATTGCTCAAAAGCTTGCAAGTGATTCTATTCTAAATTACCAAATAGATCAAATATATGTTCCTGCAAAAGGGAACTATGAATTAATCCCTAAAATTGGTAATTACATAATTAGGATAGGAGAAAACAAAGATTTGGAAGAGGAGTTAATTAAACTAAGATATTTATATAAAGAGGCTTTCTCGAGAAATGGTTGGGATAATTACAGCTTTGTTGATTTAAGATTTCGCCATCAGGTTGTTTGTACTAAAAAGGGAGGGATTGAAGCCACAATTGATAGCAGTCAAACAACAACAAATAAAGTTAACTAAGCTACAAACCAAAAAGGAGTATAATAAAATAATATAAAAATAAATTAATATGGAAAGAGAAATAGTAGTTGGTATCGACATTGGTACAACAAAAATAGCAGTTTTCATAGGTTCAAAGGATGAACAGGGCAAGCCTATAATTCTTGGTATGGGGAAGTCCGAATCAATTGGGGTTGATAGAGGTATTGTAAGAAATATTGAACAAACTTCCATCTCAATTAAAAAAGCAATTGAAGAGGTAGAACAAAAAACTGGATATGTGGTTAAAGAAGTTTTTGTTGGAATTGCTGGAAATCAGATTAGAAATATTCAGCATAGAGGAAACATTATGCTTGAATCAAAAGGTCATATTATTAGAGAAGCCGACAAAGAGCGTTTGATAAAAGACCAGGAGAATCTTGTTTTGCAACCAGGTGAAAAGATTATACATGTTGTTCCTCAAAGTTTTATTGTGGATGGAGATGGTGACATCATTAATCCAATTGGAATGCCAGGAAGTTGTTTGGAAGGGAATTTCAATATCATTACAGGTAATGTATCTAATATTGAAAACATTATTAGAAGTGTTGAAATGGCAAATTGTAAGGTAAGGAATTTGATTTTGGAACCAATTGCTTCTGCAGAAGCTGTTGTTAATGCAAGTGAAAAAGAGGCAGGAGTTTGTTTGGTGGATATCGGAGGTGGAACAACTGATGTTGCAATTTTCCATGATGGAATTCTTCGTCATACAGCTGTAATTCCTCTTGCGGGAAATGCAATAACTGATGATATTAAAGAAGGATGTTCAATAATTAAAACTCAGGCAGAAGCTCTTAAGACTCGTTTTGGTTCTTGTCTTGCTGCATCAGCTAAAGAAGATGAAATAATTGCAATACCAGGCTTTAGAGGAAGAGACCCAAGAGAAATATCAATGAAAACTCTTGCAGGTATTATTCAAGCGAGAATGGAGATGATAATTGACCAAGTTTTATTTGAGATAAAGAGTAAGAAATATGAGAAAAAGCTAATTGCAGGTATTGTTTTGTCAGGTGGTGGTGCAAAGATGAGAGATTGTGTTCAGTTAACAGAATTCATAACAGGCATTGAAGCAAGAGTTGGAACTCCTCAAGACCATTTGGGAGGAACAATTACAGAAGAAATCACTCATCCAATGCATGCAACTGGAATTGGTTTGATTTTGGAAGGGCTTAAAAAGATAGAAAAAGAAGATAATTCTAACAAAACTCCAATGGCAACTAAGTTTAATGAGGCTATTGTTGAGAAAGAAGAAGAAATATCTGTTGAAGAAGAAGCCTCAAAAGAACAAAATGCAAAGAAAAAACCTTCAGAGAACAAGACAAAAGGCTTTATAGTATCTTGGTTAGAAGGACTTTTTAAGGATGATGGTACGGAATAGTAGTTATAAACATATATTTGTTAAAAAGTAATGATAGCAATTTTTTTATAACCAAAAATAATGTACTATTTTTACAACTTGAAATAATAGAATAATTTTACAATCAATAATAAATCAAATCATATATAATGTTACAATTTGAAGCACCTAAAGAAAACTCTAACTACATCAAAGTAATTGGTGTAGGTGGCGGAGGAACAAACGCAATCAATCATATGTACAATAAGGGAATTGAGGGTGTAGATTTTATTGTTTGCAATACAGATCAGAAATCATTAGATTCAAGTCCTATTCAAAACAAGATTAAGATAGGAAAAGATGGTTTGGGAGCAGGTAATTGTCCTGATAAGGCAAGAGCATCAGCAATGTTGGCTGAAGAAGAAATTAAACAAATGCTTAGCAATAATACGCAAATGCTTTTTATTGCTGCAGGTATGGGAGGAGGAACTGGAACAGGTGCAGCTCCAGTTATAGCAAAGTTTGCAAAAGAAATTGAGTTTAGAAACGAAGAAGGAGAAAAGGTTAATGATGAAATATTAGTAGTTGCAATTGTAACTCTGCCCCTATCCTTTGAAGGAAAGAGAAGAAAAGAGCAAGCTGAAGAAGGAATAAGAAACTTAAAAGAAGTTGTTGACGCAATTATTATTGTAAATACTGACAAGATAAGAGAAAGAGGGAATATTCCTCTTCCTAAAATGTTCCCAATGGCAGACGATGTTTTGCTTACAGCTGCAAAGGGAATTGCTGAACTTATTACAAGCAATTCTTATGTTTCTGTCGACTTTAGAGATGTTCAAAGTGTTATGTCTCATTCAGGAGTTGCAATTATGGGAACAGGAACAGCATATGGCTCTGGAGAAGAAAGAGCACTTGAAGCAATCAAACTTGCAGCAACTTCAGATTTGTTGAACGATTGCGAAATTAAAGGCACAAAGAATATGCTTTTATACATCACAACATCACCAGAAGATCAGTATGCAATAACAATGGACGAATACTCAATAATTGCCGACTATCTACATTCACAAACTGGAAACGAACCTGACATTATTTGGGGATTAAAGTATGATGAATCATATCAAGACAGAATAGATATTACCTTAGTAGCAACAGGATTTGAAGAAAAAGAAATATATAACCCTTATCAAAGAGACGTTGTTCAGGCAAAGAAAACCGTTCTTTCAACTCAACCCGTTGAAACAAATTTCACTAACGTAGCAAACATTGCTAAAGTTGAGCAAATTAAAGCCCCTGAAGTTTTTATTGAAGCTCCATACATCGTAACTAAAGAAGAACCAAAGCAAGAAGTTGCAACACAAACGCAAACTAACACACGCTATTCTTTAGATGTATATCCAGAAACGGTTTTGGAACAAGTGGAAATCAAGAACAAGGAAGTAATAGGTCATAAAGCTAATGTTGATGTTGCTGTAATGGGCATTGAGCTAAAGAAGCAAGCAGACGTAGATGTTGCAGTTGCACCTTCAAATGAAGAATTTCCACAAGAAAACACTGCAAGTTTAGAACAGGGATTTGACATTAGAAAATTACATAAAGAAACTCAATCAACAAATCCTCATTATAACAATAATCACTCAAAGTTAATGGAGGACCGTCAAAAGAGAATGGAGTTATTTGCTCAAATGATGAGAGATAAAAATGGTTTGGAAGAAGTTCTAAGAACGCCTGCTTATCAGGCTTATGATATGGATGTTGACTTTAAAAACTATTCTTCTGAAAGAGAAAGTTCAAGCATTAATATAAATGATAATGGCTTATTTGCCAACGATAACCCTTACATTCACTCCAATCCAGACTAAAGAAACATAGAAAAAGGCAAGTTACTATAAAAAAGACGCCGTTATTTGTTCAAAAGATCTCATTATTTGACCAAATAATGGCGTCTTTGACTATCAAAGATCTCGTTATTTAGTCAAAAGATGCCGTTATTTTACATCAACAATCAGAATATTTAAACACAAAACAAAAAAAAGAGAGACTATATTAAATATAATCTCTCTTATTCTTTGTTCAAATCCCACTGGATTTGCTTATGCTTTAAAGCATTTTCATTGTAAAAGAATTCTCTTCATATTCATTTAAACCATTGGAAAAGCCTTACGACTCTTCCACTACAGAGTCTTTATATTGAACACCCTTAATATTTGTATCAATATACTTAACACCAGCTTTGCTCAAAGTCTCTCTTAGATCAACAGTAGGATAAAAACTCATTCCAATCTTTTCAATAATCTCAGCAGTAGCTTCTTCTTTAGTGTTAACTGCCTTAGACTTAATAGTTGGATAAAACGTTCCGAGCAAATCAAGTTTAACAGATTTTCCTTCACTTAGATAGATTGCAATTACTTCTTGAAGAGTTTGCAAAACATTTAAGACGTCTCCAATACTCATAGCAGAACGAGCAGCAATATCTTTAGCCACCATTTTTTGAGAAATCTTCTTTTCTCTAAAAATACGAGCAATGAATTTCATACCAGGAAGAGCACCTACAGTAATTTTCTTAAGTTGAATCACATAACCTATAGCCATTTTTCATACCTCCTTTCGGCTTTTTAAAAGATTAATAACATTTGTTTTTAGGATAATTCTTTTGCAAAAGATAATTTTTTTGTTTTCCTAATACACTAATAAGAACAACAAGAAATTTAAAAAAGTAAACAATTTATTTTAGATTTAACATTTATTATGAATTTTAAATGATATTGAAAGGTTTTTTTTGTGTATCTATTTAATAAAAGTCGCTTAAATAAAAGCATTTAATTAAGTACAATATACCGAATAATTGCGATAAGTTCTGAGTAGTAGTAAATATTTTTTAATTTTATTCTATTGATTAAGAGTGAATTGTTGTGTAATTATTAATATAAGCAGATATTTATTGTTTTTTTTTGCATAATTAAAAATATTATATCATCTTTGCATTATTAATTTTAAACTCATATAAAAATGAACATTAAACAAAAATCAAGAATGTTTATTGCTATGTCAATTACATTATGTACTATTTTCAGCGTTTCTTGCACTAATGAAGATAGTTATGAGAATCAATCTCTACCAATTTATCTAAAAATCTTTAACTATTAATAATCCGACATTGGATAATTATTTAACTTTTGGAGATTTTGACCAATTAGAACAAAAAGTCATTGAACTAGATGAAATGACTGAAGATGAAATTTCAAATTGGGAAAAATCCAAAAACTTTGTTTCTATTCGTACTATATCTGATGCTATAGATTCAGCAGAATTTGATTTTTATGAACATGTAAAAGATAGTCTACTAAAATTATATACTGAATCTGAAATTGAAAATATGAAATTTCCTGAAATGCATGCTCAATTATTTTATGAGTTTTCTGAATTATTTATCAAAAAAACAATGAAAGATGATAATTCAATATATTACGATTTAGATATTAACAATTATAATTATTCAAGAATAGTAAATAAGGATGGTATTGTTAAGGTAGGAACTCCAATATATCAATTTAAAGAAGCAACAATAAAGATAATAGAAGATGGAAATGAGAATAAAATTAATATTCTAGATGATATTATTGAAACTGATCCGATAAATAAAATTACAGTGATAAATTTAAAAGGAGATAATCTTTTCCCTCCTAACGATATAAATGTAACACCATATCCTTTTGAATACGAAACATATAAAACAAGGACTACATTTAAAGTTATAATGCGAAATAGATTTGAGCAAAAATATTCTCAATCTCGCAAAGCCTATTTTAGCAGATATTCTGTTCAAGGACGCTCATTAAGAAGATATTTTGGTATCTATGGAAATTATACTGTTCAAATGACCTACAATGGAAGCTTTTCTGGAAGTAATAATGTTTTTGGTTATTGGTTAGATTATAGCATTCCAAGCAATCCAAAACAAGTATATGCATTGAGAGGATGGTCGTTATCCAATCAAACAAACACAAAAAAAACTCATACTTTAAATTATTATTTCTTTACAAAAAATAATAAAGGAGAGCTTAATCCAAGTTTAGCAAAAGAATGTTTTCATTCTATACCATATGAAAACCAGTATCCTTACCTTTATGAAGGAGAAGGAGGTAGTAATCCAGAATATGGTCAATTTTCTTTACCAAGCATATATCATTGGAATCATACTATAAAAGTTGCAGGAAGCTCTAACATCTCTATAAACACTTCACGCTAAATGATAAAAAAAAGAGCCTTACTTATAGTTTTATGTTTATTCACAACTTATTCTTATAGTCAAGAAATTAAACATAATTATTTTGGTTTAGGATTTGGTGCCAATGTATATCCAATAGGAAATAGTTATAATCAAACATCAAATTCATTTGCAGATATTTTTGAAGAATCTTTATTTATGGAAGGAGGAGAGGTAGTAAATAGTGGTTCTTTAAATTTTTCGTTTATATATGAATATTGCTTTAATAATAGAATATCTATTTCATTAGAACCAACTTATACCTTTACATTACTACAATTTGAAGGATCTACAGACTATTTATCTTATGGTTATGTAAAGACTGGTACAGCAACCTATCTTATTCATCAAATAAATATTCCTTTTATATTCAATTATAAATTCCCTTTATCCGAAACAAATTCTAATTTCTTGCTTGGATTAGGAGCATCAATGTTTTTAAATATCCCAACCAAAGAAGCTATTTATGAATTTGGCAATGAAAATCTTGACCATTTTTACAAAATAGAATCAAACTCAGCAACACCAAATATTATTTTAAGAGCGGGGTATGAAATCAATTCAAAAAACAAAGTACAGATTGTATTCCAATATAACTATGGTGTATTGAAGAGTAATTGGTATAATTTTTCTAATCCAACAATAAATAAAGATTTTGAAAAATTTAGAGTTAGTAGATTTGATGTCGGACTAAGATTCTTCTTTTAATTCTATTCTGTAAATTTACTTTAAACTCCAAGAGTTATCTTTATCTCTTGGAGTTTTTGTTGTATAAAAGTTTTTTATGTTTTCAAACAATTGTAAAAGAGAAAAATGTACATAACCATTATTCTTAAAAAGGCTTAGATTTTTCTTGATTTTAATTTTTTCCACTTTATTTGGCTAATCAATAATATAATTTTAATCCAAATGGGATGAAATTAATGGTTGAATAATCATAATATTAGTTTTGCTATACTTACATTATTCTTAAAAATACTTACATTATTTATTCTTTGATTTGTTTTTTGTAATTTTGACCCTCATTTAGAAATTTTTAATACATAATAGTAATGAAAAAGATACAGTTTATCTTTGCGATAGTTGTTGTCCTTCTATCTCAAATTAGTTTTGCTCAAGTTAGAATTGATTCTGACTCTCCTGCAATTAGTGTTGCAGCTCCTTCAAAGGAATATAAGATTGAAAGAGTTGAAAAAGACCCTATGAATACAATTATTTATACCTTAGAAAATGGATTAAAGGTATATATGTCAGTAAATAAGGAAGAGCCAAGAGTTCAAACTTATATTGCAGTTAGGGTTGGTAGTAAGAATGATCCTAAAGAAAACACTGGTCTTGCTCACTATTTTGAACATTTAATGTTTAAGGGAACTCAAAAGTTTGGAACTACCGATTGGGAAAAGGAACAAACTTATATAAAACAAATTGAAGAGCTTTACGAAGTATATATTAAGGAAACTGACAATGAAAAAAGAAATGAAATTTATAAAGAAATTGATAAGCTTTCTTTTGAAGCCTCACAATTAGCAATCCCTAATGAGTATGATAAGTTAATGAAACTTATTGGAGCAAAAGGAACAAATGCTGCAACTTCCAACGACTTTACCTACTATGTAGAAAACATTCCATCGAATCAAATTGAGAATTGGGCAAAGATTCAATCAGACCGTTTCACTAATCCTGTTCTTCGTCTTTTCCATACAGAACTTGAAACAGTTTATGAAGAAAAGAACATGTCATTAACTAATGATAGACGTAAGGCTAATGAAGCGATGATGGCAGCTCTTTATCCAAATCATCCTTATGGACAACAAACCACATTAGGAACAGCTGAACATTTACGTAACCCTTCAATGGTTGCTATCAATAATTACTTTAAAAAATATTATGTTCCAAACAACTATTGTATTGTTCTAAGTGGAGATTTTGATCCAGAACAAGCAATTAAGGTTATTGATAAGTACTTTGGTAAGATTCCACCAAAGAAAATTGAACCTTTTAAGTTTGAATATGAAAAGCCAATAACAGAAGTAAAGAGAGTTGATATTGTTGGTTTGGAAGCTGAGAATTTGATTATTGCTTATAGAATTAATGCTGGTTCAACATCAAAAGAAGTTATGCTTGCTAATCTATTGGATAGAGTTCTTAATAATGGAAGTACAGGAATAATGGATGTTAATGTTAGGCAAAAGCAATTGGTTCAAAATGCTTATTCTTCTGTTTATGACTTGAACGACTATGCAGCATTTACAATTAGAGCAACTCCAAAAACAGGTCAAAGTTTAGAAGATCTTGAACGTTTGATGATAGATCAAATAAATCAATTGATTGATGGAAAATGGGATGAAAGTATATTGAAAGCAGCCATCAATCAACAAAGACTTAGCGAAATGAAAGAATTGGAAAGCAATAGTTCAAGAGCAATGAAGATGGTTTATTCTTATCTTTCAGGAGAAAGCTGGGAAAAGACTGTTAGAATGACAGAAGAGATGAAGAAAGTTACTAAAGAAGAACTTCTTGACTTTGCAAGAAATACTTTTAAAGATAATAACTATATAGTAATAAGAAAACTTCAAGGAGCAAATGCTGAAATAGAAAAAGTGGAAAAACCACCAATTACTCCAATTCATGTTAATAGAGATGCAAAAAGTGATTTCTTTAAAGAAATAGAAGAAGTAGAAGTTAAGCCAATTGAACCTAAGTTTTTGAATTACGATAAAGATTTTTCAAAGGCTAACTTAAAGAATGGAGCTAATGTTCTTTATGTTCAAAACAAAGAAAATGGAAGGTTTTCACTAACCTATCGTTATGATTTTGGAAAACTGTCTAACAAAAGACTTGGATTATTAAGAAACTATCAAATGTATCTTCATCCAAAATCTTCAACTCTAACAAAATTTGAGGAAGAACTTTATAATATTGCTTGTCAAATAACCATCTCTCCAGCTCCAGATTATATTGAAGCAAGAGTTGATGGCTTATCTGAAAACTTTTCAAAGGCACTTTCTTTGTTTGAAGACTTGCTTTCAAATCCAAATATTGAGCAATCGACAGTGGATAACATGATTAAAGATATTCAAAAGAGCAGAAATGATGCCAAGAAGAATCAGCAAAGTTGTTTCTCTGCATTAGCAGATTATGCTGTTTATGGAAAAGATGGAGCTTTCTATGATTTTATTCCAGAGACTGAACTTTTGAAAATAACTCCACAAATGCTTATTCAAGACCTTAAAGAAGCAACAAAATACTCCCATCAAATATTATATTATGGTGATTTAACCTTAAATAATTTAGTAAATACATTAGATAAAGAGCATATTTCTTCACCTTCAAAGCTTAAAGCAAAACCAAATGTTAAGCTAAAGGAAAAACTTCCAACAACAGCAAACAAAGTTTATTTTGTTCACTACGATGCTAAACAATCATATTGTCGTCAGTTCAATACTTCAATACTTTTTGATGATAACCTAACTCCAATCATTTCTCTATACAACCAATATTTTGGAGGAAGTATGAATTCAATTGTATTTCAAGAAATGAGAGAAAAACGTTCATTAGCTTATCAAGCACAGTCTCGTTTTGTTGTTCCAGGCAGAAAAGGAATGACTTATCAAAATATGTCACATATTGCAACACAAAATGATAAGGTTATTGATGCCTTTACTGCTTTCAATGAACTATTTGATCAAATGCCTGTTTCACAAACAAACTTTGATTTGTCTAAAGATGGTTTGATTTCTTCAATTAGAACAGGCAGAACAACTAAAGAAGGAATAATCTATTCTTATCTTAACGATATACAAAAGGGAAGAAAACAAGATGGTTCAATTGATATATATAATAAAGTACCATCTTTAACAATAAATGATGTTGTGAATTTTAACAATAAGTATATCAAAAATAAACCAAAGACATATATCGTTTTGGGTAATAAAGATCAAGTTGATTTGAAAAAATTAGAAAAATTCGGTAAGGTACAAATCCTAACTTTGGAAGAAATATTTGGATACTAATCTCTAAATCTTTTAATATATGAATGAGAAAAAGAATTGCTTAACAATACTGCTTAGCTTAATTTCAATATGTCTGTTTTCTTTTAATCTTTTCTCTCAAGAAACAACATCTTGGTATGGAGAACTTAATGTTTCTTCAACAACTTTGCCAATAACACTAAAGATTGAGGAAAAGGCAGACACTACAATTATATTAATGGGTTCTCCCTCTCAAACAAATCAGATGTTTTCAGTAACAAAACAACGTTTTACTAAAGACTCTATTTTGTTTTCAATGAAGAGTCTAAATGTAGTTTTTAAAGGAAAATACAATAGTACAAAAGACACTATATTTGCTTCCTTCAAACAAGGTTTACTCCAAGAAAATCTAATCATGGTTAAAACAAAGGAGCTTTTTGAAACAAAACGACCTCAAGAACCTCAGCCACCTTATCCTTACATTGAGCAGGAATTAAGTTTTAAGGTTGAAGGTGTTAACTATGATTTTAAAGGAACTCTTACCTTGCCTTCAATTCAGGGAACTTATCCATGTGTTATTCTTGTAACAGGTTCAGGTCTTCAGAATAGAGATGAAGAATTAATGAATCACAAACCTTTTAAAGTTATTGCAGATTATCTAACACGCAACAATATTGCTGTCTTTCGTTATGATGACAGAGGTTGGAACGGAGATATAACTGACTCAACAATAAATAACGCAACCACTCTTGATTATGCAGTTGATGCACAAGCTGCTTTTGATATGATTAAAACTCATCCTAACATAAATCCAAAACAAATAGGTATGTTAGGACATAGCGAAGGAGGAGTAATAACATCAATTGTTGCTTCTAAAAATCCAAACATTAGTTTTGTAATCCTTTTGGCATCAACAGGACAAAAAGGAATTGATGTTCTCTTGCAACAAAACGAAGTTATTCTCAAAAATATTAAAATGCCTAAACATGCAGTTAAGATGCAGCTTTCTGCTTTAAAGCAAATATATAAATATATTGAGAAGGACTATACAAGCAATGAAATAGAGAAAAGAATGAATCTTTGGTTTGATAAAGAATTATCTAAGTTAAATGCTGGGCAAAGAAAAGAGTCTCCTTTTTATACTGCAATGGAAAGAACAAAATTTATAAATCAATTATCTTCCAATTGGATGAGAACTTTTCTTAAGTTAAATCCATCCGATTACCTAACTAAAGTAAAACAACCAACCTTTGCTCTAAATGGAACTAATGATGTTCAAGTATTGCAAGAGTACAACTTGCCTCAAATTGAAAAAGCACTAAAAAAAGCAAAGAACAAAAATTATAAAACATTTAAAGCTATTGGACACAATCATCTCTTCCAACAATGTACAACAGGAATGATTGATGAATATAGTAAAATAGAACAAACAATTTCACCAATAATTTTAGAACAGATAAAGGAATTTATCAAAAGTACTACAAAATAATTTTTACTAATTAACTATTGTAACATGAAATTACTACGTCGTATATTCTTCCCCATATGGAAGATAAGAGCAAGATTTTGGGTAAGAAAGAGAATAAAAGAAGAACAAGATCAAGTTAGAAAAGTTGCTTCAGCACTAAAAGCTTCCCTAAAAGTTATATTGGATATTGAAGAAAAACTTTGGGTTAAGAACATTGAACAACTAAGACAAGAGCTAAAACAAAATGAACAAGAAATAATTGTTACCGATTTTGGTGCAGGCTCTCCAAAGGGAAATAGAACTCCACAAGAAATGTATACTGGAGTTGTAAATTCAACAAAAGTTTCAAAAGTAGTTTCTGCAAGCAAGTCTCCTTTTTGGTCTTTATTCCTTCATAAATTGATTAGAGAATTTCAACCAGAGAAAGGATTGGAGTTTGGAACAAGCTTGGGTTTGTCTGCCTCTTATCAAGCAAGTGCAATGACAATTAATGGAAAAGGAAAGCTGATTACAATGGAAGGTTCTCTTTCATTAGTTGAAAAAGCAGTATCTAACTTCACTAAAATTGGACTAATCAATATTGAAACAGTTCAAGGACGTTTTAGTGATAATTTAGAAAAAGTATTATCGCAAAATAATCCTATTGATTATGTTTTCCTCGATGCACATCACGATAAGAATGCAACAATAGAATATTTTGAAACACTTTTGCCATATCTTTCTGACAATTGTATTATTGTTTTTGATGATATAAGATGGTCAAGAGGAATGAAAAAAGCATTTTCTCTAATAACAGAAAATCCAAGAATAAGATTTGTTTTTGATTTAAAAGAAATGGGAGTTTGTATACTAGCTCCAGAAACCACAGAAAAGGTAGTCTACAAAGTTTAACTTTTCCCCTGTTTTTTTAGTTTTAAACTTAGTTTTTTCCTCTCTTTATTTGATTGTAAAATAATTAATTACTGAGAGGAACTTTTTTTATCAAGACTTAATGTCGGAATCATGCCATGAATTACTCCAATTCATGCCATGATTCTGGTCAATTCATGGCATGATTTCATCCAATTCATGGCATGATTCCGAGTAATTCATGGCATGAATTCGACATCAACTCCTTATTAAAATTCTTCTAAACCTTGTTTTTTTACTTTGATATAATGATTAAGGGTTTTTTAATCCCTATTTTCTTTTGTTTTAAGGCAAATAGATTAAATTTATATTATTAATTGTTTATTTGTTTGAAAGAGAAAAGGCAATTATTGGGGATTTCATTCGGATAATATTTGTGTAAATCAATTTATAATTATAACTTTGCACACAATAAGTTCAAAAAATAATTTAAAGATATATTTCATGGAAAAATTACTTCTATTAGGAGATGAGGCTATTGCTCAAGCTGCTATTGATGCAGGTTTGTCTGGCATTTTTGGCTATCCGGGTACTCCTTCAACAGAAATTATAGAATACATACAGGCTTCAAAGGAAGCTAAAGGAAAAAACATACGCAGCAGTTGGGCTTCTAACGAAAAAACTGCAATGGAGGCTGCTCTTGGAATGAGTTATACTGGTAAAAGAGCTATGTTTACTTGCAAGCACGTAGGGATGAATGTGGCTGCAGACCCTTTTATGAACTCTGCAATTACAGGTGTTAATGGTGGTTTAGTGTATATTTCTGCTGATGACCCTTCAATGCACTCTTCACAAGATGAACAAGATTCTCGTTACTATGCTTTATGGGCAAAAATTCCAATTCTTGAACCATCAAATCAACAAGAAGCTTATGATATGATTCATGAAGCTTTTGAGCTTTCTGAAAAGTTCCGTTTACCTGTTATGTTGAGAATAACAACTCGTTTGGCACACTCTCGTGCTGGAGTTGTGATTAGAAAAGATAAAAGAGAACAAAATCAAATAGCAATTCCAGAAAATCCAAAACAATTTATCTTGCTTCCAGTTAATGCTCGTCGTCAATATAAAGAGCTTTTAGCAAAACAAGATGGTTTGGAACTTGAATCAAAAAACTCTTCTTTCAACAAATACATTGATGGAGAGAACAAGAGTTTGGGAGTAATTGCTTGTGGTTTAGCCTACAACTATTTAATGGAAAACTTTACTCAAACAAAATGTCCTTATCCAATTCTTAAAATTGCACAATATCCAATTCCAACTGAAATGGTTAATAAAATGTACCAAGAATGTGATTCTATTTTGGTTTTGGAAGAAGGTCAACCTTTATTTGAAGAGAAATTGAAAGGCTTTTTGAATAATGGAAAGAAAATAATGGGACGTTTGGACGGAACTCTAACTGTTGATGGAGAGCTTAACCCTGCAAAAGTTGGTAAGGCATTAGGATTAGAAGTGTCTGAAGGATTTGAAGTTCCTTCAATAGTTGCACCACGTCCTCCAAAACTTTGCGAAGGATGTCCTCACGCTGACACATACAAAGCATTAAATGAAGTAATGGCTGATTTCTCTAAAGGAAGAGTTTTTGCTGATATAGGATGTTACACATTAGGAGCACTTCCTCCATATAATGCAATCAACACCACAGTTGATATGGGAGCATCAATAACAATGGCAAAAGGAGCTTCAGAAGCAGGTTTCCAACCAGCAGTAGCAGTTATTGGAGATAGTACCTTTACTCACTCAGGAATGACAGGGCTTTTGGATTGTGTTGTAGACAATACTCCAGTTACAATTATCATCTTAGATAACTCCATTACAGCAATGACAGGTTCACAAAAATCAAACGCAACAGGACGTATTGAATCAATTTGTGAAGGAATTGGAGTAGCGAAAGAACACATTAGAGTAATTACACCTTTGAAAAAATTCCACCAAGAAAACGTAAATGTTTTGAAAGAGGAAATAGCTTATCAAGGAGTTTCTGTAGTAATCCCAAGAAGAGAATGCTTGGTTTGGTTAAACAAGAAACGTAAAGAAGAAAAACAAAAACAAAAGCAACAAGAGTAGTAAATTTTAAAGAATAGAATGATATGAAAATAGATATAATATTGTGTGGAGTAGGAGGAATGGGAGCTTTAAGTACAGCAGCTATCATTTCACAAGCAGCATTAGACATGGGTCTATATATGAAACAAGCCGAAACACATGGAATGGCACAAAGAGGAGGAGATGTTCAATCGCATCTACGTCTTTCTGATAAAGAAATAGCATCCGATTTAATTCCAGATGGACAATGTGATATTATACTTTCCGTTGAACCAATGGAAGCACTTCGCTACTTGCCTTATCTTAACAAAGAAGAAGGCTGGGTAATTACCAATGAAAATCCTTTTATCAATATTCCAAACTATCCAGAAAAAGAAGAAGTTTTGGCAGAAGTAAAGAAGGTTAAGAACAGCATAGTTTTCAATGCAGACAAAATAGCTCTTGATCTTGGAAATCCAAAAGGAACCAATATGGTTGTTTTGGGAGCAGCTTCCAAATATCTTAAAATAGATATTGAAAAACTTGAAAAAGCAATCAACGACACTTTTGGAAGAAAGGGAGAAGAAGTTGTAATGGCAAACATCAATGCTCTAAGAGCAGGAAGAGAAGTAGCAGACAAAATTTAACAATACAAAATCTGCATAATGCAAAAGGGATTTCATTAATTTGAAATCCCTTTTTTGTTTTCTATTTAGCCTTGATTGATTAAAAAAAGGTTAAAACTCAATTATATGTAATAATATTCTACAAATATTTATACATTTGCAGTATTAATAATAGGTATATTAAAAATGTCTATTAAATTATTCTATTAATTCTATTTGTTTATGAGAAAAAAAGTTATTTTAATACTTGCTTTATTCTTTTGTTTAAGTAGTTACTCTCAAATAACAATTGAATACTGTCAGTCAAAAGCAAAATCAAATTATCCAACATTTGCAAATACTTTTTTGTTTGAAAAGAGTTCAAATTATTCTCTTTCCAATGCAACAAGGGCTTTTTTACCTCAATTAAATTTTGTTGCAAAGGCAACTTATCAATCAGACGTAACGAAAATAGATATTACTCTTCCTCCTCCTTTAAGTGCAGACTTTATTGATTTCCCTCAAATGTCAAAAGAACAATATCAAGCAACTTTGGAACTAAGTCAAATT
>DHDW01000012.1:0-1550 GCA_002399565.1 Bacteroidales bacterium UBA4866
ACTTTTTTCAGGACAAGTCAATCTAATTAAAGTTTAAATAGTTATAAACCCCATAAAAACACATTTTCCCCTTGTTTTTTGAGGTAAATATCAAGACTTTTCTGGGGTATATCTTTTATGCTGGATTTTCTTAATCAATATTAGTTTGATTTAAGTATTGATTTGTTGTTTTTACGGATGAATAGAAATAATTTAAGGCTGATAGAAAACTATTTTGAACGTACTCGGCTTTAACAACAATACCATTTATTTCAAGGTCTTTTGTTGCACAAGCATCGCCAATTAGAATACAATTAAATACATAATCCTTTGCTGCTCTTGTAGTGGCATCAACACACATATGTGTCATCATTCCGCAAATTACTAAATCATTAATATTTAAAGAATTCAAATATTCTAATAATTCTGTATTCTTAAAACCATTTGGAGAATGCTTAATAATGATTTTCTCGTTTGGAAGTGGTTTTAATTCTTTATTTATTTCTGCTCCAATAGTGTTTGGTAAGAAAAAGGTTGCATTTGGCTTATTTGCAATATGCTGTATATGTATTAAAGGCATATCATCTGCTCTGAATTTATTAAGAATTCTTTTAGCATTTTGACAAGCTGCTTCCGAGCCTCTAAGTTTCATTGCTCCATTTTCAAAATAATCATTTTGAATATCAATTAAAATAAGTGCTGTATTCATTTCTTCTATTTTATAAATTGTTCTCAAACACAATTAAAAATTCTAGTGTTTTTTAGGCTACAAATATAATTATATTCTTTGCATTAATATTTATTTAAACAAGTAAACAGAGATTTTTACCTTAATTGATTAAGGTCGTTCCTTACTAATAGTAAAGCACGACCTTATCAAAGCCAAAAGGGCTAACTTGAATTGTATAAGAATAGGTTTTATTTTATTGTGAAAATCATTTGAGGGTTGGCAACTTTCACTTCTTTACTATCATCTCCAATAGCTTTTATAGCTTCAATAAATATCTTGTCTCCCTTTTTTAATGTTTTAATCTTTTCAATCATTTCAGGAGTAAATTTATTGGATTTGGAAATTAAAGGAGCTTCACCATTTGTGCCAGTGTTGAAAGTCATATAGAAATAGTTAATCTTATATTCAACAGGGAAATCAAAGTCTTCAACTTTTAAATTAATATATGGGTTCTTCAATAAGTCTTTTTTATCAATATATCCTCCATCACTATTTACTACTTTTGCTTCTGGTATATCTTTTACTTTAAAATTGGTTGAGCTTAAATATACTTTCTCTTTTCCTAATTGAGCGTAAACACTAATTCTTATTGCATTATTTGGTCTTTTTATTCTTTTTTCAATTTGAAATAAACCTTCAGAGTAAACACTATCAACAATTATATCATAAGTATATATAGCGTCTTCAATATTTACAATATAGGAACCTTTGCCATCTTTTTTTATTTTAGCACTTCCATCCGAAACTTCTGCAATGATGTACTCATCGGATATTTCATCAACTGCAATTGAAATAGGGTTATCAACACCTCTGTAAAGAATTTGAGGAGTTGTTGCAGCTA
>DHDW01000012.1:1652-19481 GCA_002399565.1 Bacteroidales bacterium UBA4866
AACTGCTTTAGGGGTTGATGTTGTTTGTGCATTTAAACTAATGCAACTAACAAATAGCATTAAAGCTACTAAACTTAACTTTTTCATAATAATATTTTTTAGGTTTAATTGTTCCTCTTTATGCTCTTTATATTCGTTTTTGCTCTTTTTTTAATATTTTGGATTTTATTTTATTGTGAAAATCATTACTGGGTTGGCAACCTTCACTTCTTTATTTTCATCTCCAATAGCATGTATACCTTCAATATATATCTTGTCTCCCTTTTGTAATGTTTTAATCTTTTCAATCATTTCAGGAGTAAATTTATTGGATTTTGATACAAGAGGAGCTTCTCCATTTGTACCAGTGTTGAAAGTCATCATGAAATAGTTAATATTATATTCAACAGGAAAATCAAAGCCTTCAACTTCTAAATTAATATATGGGTTCTTCAATAAGTCTTTTTTGTCAATTAATCCTCCATCGCTTTTAACAACTTTTGCATTAGGATAAACAATATCTTTTACTTTAAAAGTTGTTTGATTTAAAAATACTTTCTCTTTTCCTAACTGAGAATAAACACCAATTGTTATTACATCATTTGGTATTTTAATTGTTCTGTTAAATTGATATTCTACACCTTTAGTGTCTACACTATCGATAACTACATCAAAAAGATATGTTTTGTCTACAATATTTATAATATAGGAACCTTTGCCAACCTTTTTAATTTTGGCACTTCCGCTTAAAATCTCTGCAATGATGTACTCATCGGATATTCCATCAACTGCAATTGAAATAGGGTTATCAACACCTCTGTAAAGAATTTGAGGAGTTGTTGCAGCTAAAACTGCTTTAGGGGTTGATGTTGTTTGTGCATTTAAACTAATGCAACTAACAAATAGCATTAAAGCTATTAAACTTAATCTTTTCATAAAATTTTTGTTTTAAGGTTAACTTGTTAATTTTTTTGTTTCTTACATTAAGAACTGATAATATTTTCTAATATTGCATTGATTAGATATTATTTCTTAAATATCTTTCGCTTTATGGCATAAAAAAAGGATAGACAAAAAAACCTATCCTTTAATTATCTAAAAACTTATTAAATTAGTAACCAAGTTTCTTTTTTATTTCTTTTGATAAAGCATTCTTGTTTATCATTATATCAATAGTTTTGTATTTAACAAAAGCTTCTGAAGCGAAGAAATAACCATCATACTTGCTTTCATTTCCCCAAGAGTTTTTAATCTTGTAGAATTTGTTGCCATTTTGATCTTTTGCAATACCAACAATAACCATACCATGGTCGTCTGTTGTGTTGTAATTGTCAAAAGCTTCTTGACGCATTTCTTGAGTTATGGTTTTTTCTTTAGCTGTTCCGTCAAAACTATAAGCTGATTTTGCTTTTTCAGCAGCAGTTAGCTTTTCCCAACGGTCACGTTCTGTTCCTGAAAGGTCTGATTTGTCTTCATCAGGAACAATTGCAACAGCATTTTTCCAAGAGAATCCTTTTTCACTAACGTCAGCTCCCCATCCAATTGAATATCCATTTTCAATTGCATTATCAATAATTTGAATCATTTCATCTAATGGAACGTTTTGAATTGTACCCATCATCCAGTTGTCAGGAATTTCAATAATAAAAGGTTTGTAGAAAGGTTGGTGAGTGAAAGAACCTATTTCAACATAATCATCCATATTTAAACCTAAACTTTGAGCAAAACTCTTTGGAGTGTAGTTAACTCCTTTGTAAGTAAAGTTTTCTGGCATCTTTCCAAAATAAGCATCTAAGATAGCATTAAAGGCAGTTTTCCATGCAGGGGTAAGGGTTTTTTGAGAGATTAAAGATTTGCAGAATGCTTCCAAAACCTTATCAATTTCTCCATGGTTATGTTTTGTTTCTCCATAATTAAGTCCTGTGTATGCTTCCTCTGGAACAATACCATGTTTCTTAATCATTTCAGTTATATCATGAAAACCACCACCTGCTGCAAAGCTATTGGAACCATGAAAACGAAGATATTTTTCTGCCTTTTCCATATATGCATTTCTAACAATCCACATTTCAGAAAGGTTATATTCCCCTTTTCCATTTTTAAGCAATTCTGATTCCAATAAACCAATTCCAGCAAAGCTCCAACAAGTACCTGAACGAGATTGGTCTTTTGCTGGTGTTGCAGGATTTTCTTTAACTATTGTAAAGGTATACCCTTTTTCTTCTTCTTTCTTTTTGTCTTGAGCAAAGGCAGTTGTTCCAATAAACAACAAGCCAATGATAATTATAAATACTCTTTTCATCTTATATTTTTTTATTTTTTAGTTTGCTAACATTACAGGCATTACAAGCATAAGTATTGATTCTGCTGTTGACTCTGCTTTTTCTTCATAAGGATATAAAATACCTGCTCTATTTGGTTGGGACATCTCAATCAAAACATTTTCTGTATCAACATTATTAAGCATTTCCAACAAATACTTAGCGCTAAAACCAATCTCCATATCTTCTCCGTCGTAGTTGCATGATAGTTTTTCTTTAGCAGCATTGGAGAAATCAATATCTTCAGCAGAAATAATTAATTCATTACCAGATAATTTCAAACGAACTTGTTGAGTTGATTGATTTGCAAAAAGAGAAACACGCTTAACTGAACTTAGAAAAGCAATTCTGTCAATAATCAACTTATTAGGGTTTTCTTTTGGAATGGCAGCTTCATAATTAGGATACTTTCCTTCAATCAAACGACAAACAATTGAATAGTTTTCAAAATTAAAAGCAACATTCTTAACATTATATTCCATCAAAACATCAGCATCTTCTTTGTAAGAAACAAGAATATTCTTCATTAGGTTAAGAGGTTTCTTTGGAAGGATGAAATTAGTTGGAGTGTCGTTACTAAAGTCAGTTCTTCTATAACGAACCAATTTATGAGCATCAGTACCAACAAAAGTAATATGATTTTCTGTTTGTTCGCAGAAAACACCTGTCATTTGAGGTCTTGTTTCTTCAACACCTGTTGCAAAAATTGTTTTTGAAATAGCATTAACCAATAGGGAAGAAGGAATAGTTATTCTTGAAGCATCTTCAATTGTAGCAATGCGAGGATAATCCTCAGCAGAAAGACCAGTTAACTTATATTTACCTTCTCCAGAAGTGATTTCAATTGAATAATTTTCTTCGTCAACAATAAAGCTAAGAGGAACATTAGAAAAAGTCTTAACGATATCAGAAAGAATCTTTGCAGGAACAGCAATTTGATTTAAACCTGAAGCATCAGCATCAGTAAGTTCCAATTTAACAGTAACAGTAGTTTCAATATCCGAAGCAGTGATAGATAAAGTTTTTTCTTCCAATTGGAAAAGGAAGTTTTCTAAAATAGGTACAGCATTATTTGTTGTAATTACACTGTAGATTGATTGAAGGGAACGTGATAAGGTTCCACCATGAACAATAAATTTCATATCTTTTCTCTCTTTTAAATTATTATCATAATATTAATAAGCAAAAGTAAAACAAATTCTAATAGTATGCAATTGCCTATAAAAATATTTATTAACAAATGCCTCAAAAAACTATCTATTACTTAATTCTTCAATCAATTTTTTTTAAAGCATAAAGCAACAAACTTAAGTTTCAGAAAAATAAGAAGAGAAATATTCAAATAAATAATACCCTTTGGGATTATAATTTTTTGAATTATAGAAAGGAAAGAACAAAAATATAATTAGAAGAGAAAATCAACAATATTTCTAACAAAACTTTAAAAATATTTCCCAAAAATTTGTTTTATAAAAATAAAGATATACATTTGCACTTGAAATTGAATTATTTGAAAATCAAGAGAAGTTAGTTAAGAAAGCAAAGTTAAGTGCTAAGTTGGGCAATAGGGTAGATGTTTCTAACCTTAATGCAGGTGCTTATAATTATAATGTATCACTTAATGGCAAAACTATTAGTGGAAAAGTTATTGTAGGGGAATAAATATTACCAACAATATTTATTCTATAGAAATAAAACTATTTTTGTTGTTGAGACTAAATAAAAGATTAATTATGAATAAATATCAGATTCCAAATCATAATAATAAAGAAGTGTGGCATTTCAAATGTTACATTACAAATAAAATTTCAAAGATATTTATTTTTTTATTCTTTTTGTTGTGTTTCGTGGGAGTAAGTGCTCAAGGATTTGATGAATTTTACATTAATAATTCTCTAAATGTTTATGGAAAGGATAGTTCAGATAGTTATTTTCGAATTGTTAAGAACTTAGATGAAAATGATAATAGAATTTGGATAAGTGCTTCTTTAGATACATATAATAGTATTTCTCCTCGATTTACTTTGAATTATGACCCTCAAACAGGAATTATAGACTCTTTAATTGCGCTTAATTTTCACTATAAGTTCAATAATAAACTTTACTTTGTTGACAATAAATTTATTTCCTTAGATTTAGATAATCAAGATATAGGACTTACAGAAAGGTTAATTTATAACTTTCCGCAAGATGGTTTTTCTCCTAATGTTCATAGCCAGAATATTTTTACTAAAGAAAGAGAGTTTTATGTCTTTTATTATTCAGAACAGATAAATAAAACTCTTATATATGTAGTTGATACATTAGGAAACACATTGAGAGCTGACACAATTGATAAGTTTATTGAGTCTTGTGATTTAATTGATCATGGGAATTCTATTGTCCTTTCAAATAATTTGTCTCTCTCTCAAATGGATTATTATTTATATTTTATTGATAAACTTTCTTTACAAATAACAGATAGTATAGGAATAGAGGATTTAGTAAATGGTGGAGATATAATTTCTTTAAATGATTCAATTCTTATTTTCGAAAATTATAAGAAGATTGAAAAGATAAACACTAATACAAAAGTATCTACTATAATTATTCCAAATATGTTTAATCCTCCTATAGGACTAAATAATTTTATTTTAGGAATAAGAGAACGTAGGATTGATTATGTTAATCCAGATTCAATATATTTATGCTCAGTAAAACAGCACTTAAATGACTCAAATGAATATATACATATAATTAACTTTAGTTCTTCAGGAGTATTGCATTATAATTACACAATAAGTTTTGATGCTAATAATTATTTAAGAACAATTGGAGGAACTCAATCTACAAATGAAGGGAAATTTATGTTTGCAGTTAATTCAAGACGACCTTATGGTTTTAAAAACTATATAGTTATATTTAATTCAGATGGATTAAGTATAGAAGACATTACAACCAAAGAAAAAGAATCAATAAAAGTTTATCCTAATCCTGCAAAGGATTATGTTTATGTTGATATTGAAGCAACAAATTTTGAAAAGGGAGAAATTGAGCTTTTTGATATGCAAGGGAAGTTAGTTAAGAAAGCAAAGTTAAGTGCTAAGCAAGGCAATAGGGTTGATGTTTCTAACCTTAATGCTGGAGCTTATACTTATAATGTTTCTCTTAATGGCAAAACTATTAGTGGAAAAGTTATTGTTGGGAAGTAAGTAATCCAAATTTGTTTTCTCTTTAATTATCTATACTTAAATCCAAATTACGCAGTAGTAATTTTTATTAGAATATGGAATTTCCTATTCTCCTATCTGTAAAATTTACTGTGCAATTTGGATTTTATTTGATATAAGTGTATCAAACCCTTATTATATCTTAATAAGATAAGGTTTAAATTTTGTAAGGTGGCAGGATGTAACATGTAAGGTGGCAGGTTGCAGTATGCAAGGTGGCAGGTTGCAGTATGTAAGGTGGCAGGATGTAATGTGTAAGGTGGCAGGTTGCAAAATTTATTCCTTGTATAAATAAATTTATTCTTGATTTAAATAGATTATATCCTTATTTAAATAGGTTTATTATGGAGTTAAACTGAGATAAATAATGTTTTAAAGGCTAATAAATAAATCATTTTATTTATTAGCCTTTAATTGAATTGTGTTATAAAATATTTATGCTGATTTAAAAGGAAAATTTCAAATCTAAAATATTAATTGATTTTGTATTTCTAATTCTTTCTTGGGAAGTAGTAGGAGGCTGGTTTTAGAAGGTTATCAAAGGCAAAATATTGTAAGATTAATGTGTCTTTGCTTCCATCCATAATTCCATACATTCTGTTTATATCAAATATTTCATAGAAATCATCCTTGTCGTTCTCGCTTACCCAAGTGCCTTCGTTAAGTTTCATGTAGGTTTTAAGGCTTTTGGTGTTTCCTTTTTTGTCCTTAACGGTAAAGATAAAGCTTGGAGATTTTGAAAAGATTGTATCTACTTGAATTTTGGGAATATCCTTTGCTACGTTTTCAAAATTAAGATCGAAGAAGCTTGAAATAAGTGCAGTAACTTTAATGGTGTCAAAAGCTGAAAGTCTTTCTTTTTCTTTCAAAAGTTTAAAATGGAAAGTGTTACCTTCGCTATAGATTTCAAAACTTTCTTCTGGAAGTTGAGGAAGTTCAACTCTAATTAGAGCAATGTCGTTAGGGTTATATTTGAATATTGTGTGAGTTTTCCATTCATTGGCATCAGCAGTAAAACGTGTTGAAAGGTAGCCTCTAAAATTAGGAATATGAATAACGGATGGATTGTTCTTGCCTTTAACCATCATGTATGTTCCCATATTGTCCATTGTTTGATCGCCAACATAAATAGTCTTTTCCAATTTTTCTTTTTTGAAAAGCTTTATAAATCCAATGTTGATATAGTAACTTTGAACATAAACATCAACTTTTACATTTCTTGCAGATAGTTGTTTAACAATATTTGCATGTGCAGCCTTTGCAACTGGTCCTCTTACTCTCATGTTTTGTAGAGTTTCCATAAGAGTGCTAACCATCATTGGTGCTGCTTGAAAATCGTTGTTTACAGTCCAAACGCTATCATTTGTCTTTTTTAAATCAGTTTTATTCCCATCTCTGTCTTCCATTACAATTCGTGTAATCTTTCTTGTGTCTTCAATATGGAAATTTTGCTCTAAGGTAGAGTCTTCACGAGTTAAAAGAACAACAGCAGTAATTATGCAAAGAAGAATAATTACTCCAATGATTATATAGTTTTTCTGTTTTCTTGTTAATTGTTTCATATATTTTTATTGTTTTTTCTTTTGAAGTGGTTTTTGTTTTGCACTATTTTGGCTTATAGGAGCAAAGATGTATTTTCTTTTTCTTATCAAATGAATTACAAATCCCATAATTAGAACAATTATAATAGGTAATCCAATATTGATAATTTGCCAAAATGTTTTTTCCTTTTCAGCTTTTACACTATCCAATTTTCTCATTGCAACTTCTCTTGAACGAAGAGGTATCATATCTTCATCTCCACAAAGATAGTTCACACAGTTTATCAAAAATTCTTTATTTCCATACATCTCCCTTGTAAATCTATCATATCCCAAAGGTAAAGGTTGTCCGTTAACGTAGTCGTTTCTGATTATATCTCCATCAGCAACAACAATCATTGAATTTGTTGTGTCGCATGTTTCTTTATAAGCAATCATTTGATTTTCCAACATCTCTGGAGCCAAACGATGTTTGAATGCTGAGATGAATTTGCCTTCCAAAAGCATAGCAACATTTAATTTGGAAAGATTAAAAAGTCTTGGGTCTTGCTTTTGTTTTAGCATTTCAAGCGAAACAATTGCAGGAGCATTTATAATTCGGGTATTGTTGGAAGTTGTAAGCAGAGGAGTTTTTGTAATATTATTTTGAATTGTATCAATGCTACTTGCAAACTGCATCTTAACAGGATTAATTTTTTCAGAAATAATATGGTTAGAGTTAGGACTTAAAACAGGGAAGAAGTTCCAAGGATAGAAAGTAAATTGAGGGGTGTTATCGCCATAAACACCAGTAATGATAGGCACTTTAGAGCATTGCATATCCATAACCAAATTGGTGTTTAGTCTGGCTCCATAACGGAAGAGAGGATCATTTACTCCAGTTAAATTAGTAATAGCATAGGTTTCTCCTTTATTTTGAATGCTGTCCATTGAACACTGCAAAGGATCAACAAGCCAAAGAATTCTTCCTCCATGCATAACAAATTGGTCTAAGATATAGAAATCCTTATAGGAGAATACGCTTGTTGGGTTAGCAATAATTAGAGTTTTGTAAATGTTTCTGAATTTTACTTCTGTAGGATTCAATGAATCATATACTCTATCTGTAACTACATTTAGTTTTTCTCCCAAAGTAATGGTGTCAATTGCATAGAATTCATTAATGCTTGAAATAAAATCCCACATGTATGGCAAATCCAATTCTCCATGACCTCTAATGATTGCAATTCTATTTTTGAAAGAAGTTGTAAGACCTCTAAGAGCAGAGTAAATATTATATTCTAAGTTTTGAACTGAACTATTAAGAATTTCTTGTTCGCCTGTTCCTTTTGTAGAAATAAGAGAAATGATTTTTGTTTCCCCTTTATAGGATATTTCCAAATAAGGGAACATATATTGTCTAACTTGACCGTCTTTTTGTTGTGAAGTTTTTAAAATTGGTTGAAAACCTTTTTCAAACAGACGTTGATAAAATTGTGCTTGGTCTTTTTTATCTTTAAAGTCATTAGGATTTAAAAACTCAAACTCAATGTTCTTATTGTAGGAACGAAACTGATTAATCATTTCCTTTGTTTCGTTTCTCAAACGCTTGTAGTCTGCAGGAATTTCTCCTTCCAAGTAGCAACGAATGAAAACAATATCATCAACGTTTTTAAGAAGATGCTTTGTTGATTTGGATAGGGTATAACGTTTTTCGCTTGTAAGGTCTAATCTGCTGAAGAAATAGAACCCAACAACATTGAGGAAAATTATTATAACAAGCCCAATTACAAGTTGTAATATGTGGGATTTCTTTACATCAGTTTTGGCATCGGTTTTTCCGAAAAGCCCTTTAATAATACTCAATATCTTCATAAACTATTCCTTATTTCTTCCAGTTTCTACTTTCTAAACTAATCTTTGTGAGCAAAAGGAAGAAAAATATTGCACTAAAATAATATATAACATCTCTTGAATCAATTACTCCACGGCTAATTGAAACATAGTGATGATTAATTCCAATTGACTTAACAACTAAATCGGCATTGCCCAAAACTCCCAAACTTGCAATTGCATCAAATCCAATGTAGGTAAAAGCACAAATAAGCACAGAAACAATAAAGGCAATGATTTGATTATTGGTTATGGAAGAGGAGAAAACACCAATTGCAACAAATACTCCTCCAAGCAAAAGTAAACCAATGTATGAGCCAATAATTCCTCCTAAATCCAAATTACCCTTTGGCATTCCCAATTGATATACAGCAACGATATAAACAACAGTTGGCAAAATGGATAAGAAAACAAGAGTAACTCCAGCCAAGAACTTAGCCATAATAATTGAAATATCGCTAAGAGGTTTAGTTAAGAGAAGTTCAATGGTTCCGTTTTTTCTTTCTTCAGCCAACATTTTCATTGTAATGGCAGGAATAAGAAAAAGAAAAACCCAAGGAGCAATCATAAACAATCCATCAATACCCGCATATCCAAAATCAATTACATTAAATTCCATAGGTAATACCCAAAGGAATAAACCCATAACAGCTAAAAATACAATAATGGTAATATATCCCATTAAAGAAGAAAGGAAGCTGTTGAGCTCTTTTATAAACAGTACATACATTCTTTTACTGATATTTATTATAAAAATAAGTTTTTTTGCAAGCTGCAAACTTACGAATTTTATTTGAAATATTATTAATCATACTTCTATTTGTTATCCCACTTAATGTGAAACCAGTATTTATAAAATTATAATAAGGTTTTATAGCATTAACCTTAGTTTGAAGCCTCCTTGAGTCATTGAATTAGGGTAGGCGTTCGATACGTAAGGAGTGTTGACTGTCATTTCAAAGAAAACTGTAAACATAATTTTTTCTGTTAAGGCATATTCTCCTCGAACATCAAATGTTAGAACATCAGAACCTGAAGACATAAGATTAACCTTTTGGTCAATCTTCCTTAGTATGGTTGTATTTTTGTTCCAGCTGAAATTGGCTTTAATATCAATATCACTCTTTAGTTCTCTTGTGCTATTGCCCGAACGAAGATTAACCTTAACATCCTTAAAACGATAACCTCCACCAACAACATAGGAAAGACGATTAATTTCAGTTAGCTGATTATTGGAAAAACTCATTGAAAGGTTTCTATCCTTACGAAGTTCAAAATTGGCTTGAAATGAGTTTTTAAGATTTACTTCAACCTTGATTAAAGGAGAGAATGACTCATTAATAGTAATATTATCTATTACATCTTTAGCTATATAGTTATTATTAATTTCATTTCTTATCCATTCTGTTCCATAGTCATAACGAGCATCTCTTGTTGGTACTCTAATGTCTGAACGGAAAGCTCCAATATTATATGTTGACGTGTAATCGTTAGAAAGAGTTATGGAATTAACCCATTTTTGAAGTAATTTAATCTTACTTAGTCCTGTATATTCAATTTTCCAGTTAGGTAGAGGAATTTTATTGAAAGGATTTAAGCTTCTTGTATTTGGGTCAGTACCAGCATAAGCAGCCAAGAAAGCAGGAATAAGAACTTGTTGAGAAGTTGCTCCATAACCATCAGGATACAATTTGCCATTATTAGTATCCATAATCATATTTCCATTGTAGTTTGGATTACCTTGAGATAATCTTCTTGCAATAATATCTCTATAGTCTAAGAATTTGTTGAAAACAGAACTTGAATTATCTTCATTGATAGGAGTGAAGAAGGTAGAAATAGTTATGATAGATGTGCTGTAATTTCCTGTAATTGTTGGAGAGAGTGGACCAATAACCCTATTATCTGTAGGGTCAAATTTATAGTAAGCAACATAGGTTTCTGATTGATTTTTGGAGAAACGTAAGTTTATTTTAAAGTCTTGAAGAGGTTCTATGCTTATTTGACCATTCAGAGTTGTGTTGCTTTTTTGTTGGAAAGCATTATTCATTAAAGAATCTTTGGAAAGCCATCCCTTATCAATTGCTTTGTCCATTATGTTTGCTTGAGAACCAAATACAAATCCAAAACCTGGTGCCCAACCTGTGTTAGGGTCCATTCCAAAATATTTTGTAACAGGCATAAATCCTGGGATATATGTTCCGTTGTTTTGAGAATAATTAATATTTCCTTGTTTAATACTGGTAAGAAGTCTAATGGAATATTGTCCTACTGCTTTAAATATTTTAGTTGCTGTAGATTCAACTGTATCTTGCTTATCGTTAGGATTTTTCTTTTCATCAGGATTCTCCTTGTCCTTTGGTTGAGGTTTGGAAGTAGGCATTTGTCTTGGAGAAGTTTTTGTAGGGTTGAGTATCTTCTTTATAAAAGGAATTTTATTGTAGATTGTTGTAAAGCTGAAATTGGTATTTACAGTTATTCTTGTTGTATTTTCAATTGTATTCCCCAATCTTTCTAAGGCTTGAGTTGAGCCAGTGAAAACATATTCTGTGTTGTATGAAGTTGTAAGTCTTACCCAATCTAAGTATGGAAGTTTGTTGATTGGAACATTCCATGTAATGTCTGTTTTTTGTCTGAATTGTTGAGCCTTTCCAAGTTCAAAAACTGATTCCCAAACAGAATCTCTCTTTGCTTTTGTGTCAATTTTCCCTCTTGGCTCATCTATTCTTGCATTCATAGTTGCATTGTAGTTAAACTTTAGGTTTTGAGTTATGTCGTAAGCAAAATTGTAAGCCCTATTCCAATAAAATTGTTTGAAATAATATGGCTCCATTATAATTATACCCTTACTCTTTGGTCTAATTAGAGTTTCTTCAAAATCTCTTACGGCTTCTGTTCTAAATGTTAAACTTTTAGGCTTATAGTGAAAAGTTAAATCTCTAAGAAGAGCAAAAGCTTTTGGTTTAAATATTTTTGATTTAAGGAAAGGACGAACTGGATTTGTTTTGAATGTATAGTTATAATTAATTCCTCCTCTGTGTTGAGTTTTTGAATTATAAGATATATCAACATCTCTTCTATATATGTTGGAGTATGCATAGGAAGCATCGAAGTTTTCAAGTCCTAAAACGTATTGTTTTGAATCGGCTGTTGGAGTTTTGTCTTTTCTAATATTCATAAAGTTAAGGTTGGTGCGAGAGGTGTAATCTTGAACCATATTCCTTATTGAATCTTTTTCTCTTTCTGTTCTGTATGAAAGAAGATCATCCTTTAGTTTTACGTCAGGGTCTAATGGATTATAGCGAGGGTTGGCAACTTGTTGAGAATAGTCAAAATGCATTGGAAGCCTAACTCCAGAAGTTTTAGGGAAGAATTTACCTAATTCAATATTTGTTGATATGTCAAATGAACCAACATCGTCTTGAGAAATTTGAGTTATTGATTGTTCTAATGAACCAAACCCAGCAGAACGATATGAACCAGAAAAAGAAACATCTCCCAAATCAGCCAAATTAGTTCGAGCAAAACCTGTTGCAGCCCAACCAGAAGATTTATTGAAGTCGGTTAATCGCAATTCATTTATCCAAACTTCAACGCTTTTAGGCATCATATCGTCATTGTCTTGAACATTCTTCTTCTTAGGATTTCTAACTCCAATCATCATAACTTTAACATTGCTAATGCTTGGAGAGCCCAAAACAGTTATCTTTCTTCCGTCAACAATTTCATAATAAGGTAAAAGTCCAGAAACACTATTATCTCCAGAACGAACTTTTTTATTTCTACTTTCTTTAACCTTAACAATCTTTTCTAAATCAATTTCAACGTTATTGCCTTCTGGCCAAATTGCCTTATCATCTGATAAGCCTGTGTACCATGGAGTGAAATTAAGAGGAAGCTCATATTCGTAGTAATTATTTGTAAAATCGGAGCCAAGACGAACAAAAAGATTAACTTCTCCACTTTTGTAATCATCTCTTTCTAACATCTTTTCAGCATGAACAAACATCTTAATTTTCTTATATTGACGCATATCCAAGTCTGAAGTTTTGTAAATTGCTCTTGCATCTCCATCCGAAAGGTCAGTTACTTTCATGCTCAAAGACTGTTCATTCATTTGCTGGAAGCTTGTAGAACTATACATTTTTTCTCTGTCAATTCCTGGAGGCAATACATAAGGAATAGGGGAGCGTTTACCATTTTCTTCAATATTTACAGAAGCAACAGTAAATGTAGTATTTTCTGTTTGTGTTCCTGAAGGATACATTCCTGGAGAAAGAAGATTGTCTGAATATTTTCTCCAATCACCACTAACAAGTTCGAAGGTTGCAAAACGTAAAATTACTGGTTCTTCAAACTCCTTTAAGAACATTCTAATAAATCTTATTGATTGAAAACCTTGAATTGAGCCAACAGTTTTTTGAGGATTACGAATAGGAATTTTAAATTGATACCATTTGCACTCAGTTGTTTTTCCGTTAGGAAGATTTATATTTGTGGCGTTTTGAATGTCGGTAATGTAGTTTTGTCCAACAATCAAATTATTTGGATCTAATGAGATTTCGTATTCGTAATAGTTTTCTGCCTCGCTAAGAGTGTTGTCTTGATTAATATCTTCAACATTTGGTAAAGAGGTTTGTTGAGAAGAGTATAAAGAAGCATTATCAGTAACAGCTGAATTGCCTTCCGAATTATTGAATTGTTTATATCTATCGGTTATCTTTACATTATTATTATCGTAGTAGGTGCTTCTAAAATATCTAAAGTCATCAGCTGAAGGGTCATTTTCTAAAGAAGCAAAAGCATCTGCATTTAATTGTCCTTGAGCAATATTTAAGAATCTATCGAAGAAAGATTTCTCATCATTTGAAGAAAGTCCATCATAACCTATATCTTGATATTGACGAGAAGTTGGGTCGTTATTGAATGCATTAACAATTGCTTGAAGACGTGGAACTCTTCCCCAAATTGTAGAGTCAACATCAACTACCGCTGAAGATGAAGGGAGACCATTTTCAAAACTCTTTCGCCCATCTCTTAGAATATCCTCTGAAATATCTCCAATATTAAAAAATAATTTACCTCCTCTTGCATCTTCATTGTCTATGAAAGGGTCCATTAACCAAAATTCAATATATTCAATATTTGCAGCCTCAAAGTCAGTAGCATCAATCTTCCTCATTATTCCTCCCCAACGAGTTTCTGGATTTTTTAAACTTCCATCAGGATTCAAACCTGCAGAATAAGCGCTTGTTGTGTCGTAGTTATAAGGTCCTCTTTCTTTAGGGTAGAAAGCAATGTTAAATTCTCTAATATTTGTTGGCTGACCAGAGGCAATTTCTTTGTTTGGATGAACTTCTCTTTCCAAAATTTGACGTGCATAAGGTTGAGAACGGTCTTCTTTATTAATGTTGGAAGGAGCATCATTACTGTAGAAAATATCATCAACACTATACCAAGCAACTTTTGCTCTGTTGAAACCATATTCCCATCCTAAGTTAGGATTTGTTTCAGGGAAAAGAGAATTGGTAGAAGAAAAGTCTTGAGGTGTACTTGCTAAATGCCATGCACCAATTGCTCTTAAGTCAATGGAGGTTTTTGCTGCTTCAAAGTCATCAATATAAGCTGTTCCACTATTACCAATTACGTTTGGATTGCCAGGAATGAAATGTGCAAATTCTCCAGTTAGGGAAAGATTGGAAGGAGCTTTTGTTGAATAGAAAGGAAGAAGATCAACAAGTTTGGTAATGAAATTAACCTCTTTTTTATAGTTGAAATCAAATCCCCAAAGGGTATTGCTCATTGGCTCTTCACCATAGTTAACTTTGTTGGTTATTGGCTTTTCATGAAGGTTTAAAAGGGTTGCTCCAAGATTAAAGTCTTTGCTTAATTCGTAGCTTGCTCTTAATCCCATCATTCTTTTGGTTGTCATGCTGAATAGCTGATGCGATTCGGTAGAAACTGTTATTGGTGTGCCAGAACTTAAGTATCCTTGATTAATAATTTTAACTCTTCCCATTGCATAGTCAACGGTATAGTCACTTCCTTCTGTTAAGGTTATTCCTCCTGCCATAACTCTAACAGAACCTTGAGGAATATTCATCCCATTGAGAGATATTTCTGAGCCTGACTCCGATTTATATCTTCCTTCCAAATAGTATTTATTTTTATCGGGATATTGTTGAGCTTGAGAAATTGTTAGTGTGTAAAGAGAATCAAAACAATATTTATTTGCAATATCATTATCTCCTAAAAGATTTCTTAAATCCTTACCAAAAGGTTCTACAAAAGGGAAAACAATTATACCTCTCTCCGAAACAATGGTTCCCCCGTTTGAAATAGCATTATCCATAAAATCGAAAACTCCATCTGGATAAGGGTTTTGTTGATTGTCCATTCTGTCTAATCCAAACATTTGTATTAATGGAACTCCTTTCTTTTCTCCTTCATTAAAATATCCCATTGGAATTCCTTGTTCATCTCCTTGATAGAGGATGTTTAGTCGGAAGTCTTCTCTTTGAATTTGATATGCTTGAAGAGAATAAATGTTTTTCATCATAAGCTTCCACATAGGATTTCTAACATTAAGTGTGGAGCTCTTCAATAGTTTTACAACTAAAGTGTTTGGGTCATTTACTCCTTCATCGGAAAACTCTCCAACCTGATAGATTGTTGTATCTCCAATAATTTGATAACGGAAAGCAACAGCCAAAACTTGATCGTTTGTTAATGGTTGATTTAAAGAGATAAAACCTAAACGAGAATTAAACGTGTATTCGGAAGGATTAAGTTTTCTTGCACTTTCAATCTTTTCATAGTTTTGTCCTGCAACAAAGCCCATGCCTTGCAACATTGAACTTATATTATTTATGTTTCTAATGTTGTTTACATTAACTGTTGAAAGTAAATTATTAGACCTATTTCCGTCAGGATAAACCATTCCTGAAGGGTTTTCAATAAAAGGGTTTTGTCCAAAAGGATTTTTTTCACCAAGGTCAGCAAATGCAACCAAGTTTCTGTTTTCATAAACAGCTGCTCCAACATTTGTTCTCCAAACTTCAATCTTTATAATGTTTACGTTTGAATTGATAAGTGGGAGGGAAGCCATTGCATTGTTGTAGTTATCGTAGAAATACTGAGCTAAGAAATAGTGCTTATTGGCTTCATATTCATCTGCCTTAATGTTGAAATCTCTTAACTGTGCACCTCCTTCAACGGTAATATTATTTGCTTCAGACTTCTGTTCGGAAAAAACAGCATCTAAGAATAGCTTCCCAAACTTTAGTTTTGTTTTTGCTCCAAAAAGGGTTTGAGAGCCTTGAATAAGTGTGGTTGGAAGGGGAAAGGAAATATTACCTGCTTCAATTGATTGAATTATATTGTCTTCCTTTCCTTCATATTTTAACTTTAGCTCGTTTTCAAAGGAAAAGGTTGCTCCAGTATTATAATTTAATCCAAAGGAAATTGCTTCTCCAATCTTTGCATTAACATTTAATTGTATGTTCTCTTCAAAGTCAAAACGTGTTGTACTTCTTTGATTTTCTTGAATGGAAAGGTCTTCACGATTATTGTTTACAATGGCAAATCGTAGTTCTGCACTTCCTGAAGGACGAATATCAATGGTTTGTCCTCCAAATATTGTTTCAAATAGTTCTGAATTAATTCTTAGTTGAGGTATAAGGTTGTCTAAAAGTCCTTCATTGGAGGTAGTAATTTTTGATGAGGCTGAACGATTTTTCCAATAATCGTTAATCATCTGATCCATATCGTAGTTTTGGTAGTCGGCAAAGGACAAAACCTTTCTTTCAATTACTAAATCTCCAATACGCTTTATGAGAATATATTCATTATTCTTTTCATCGTATTGAATTTCTGTTGTTACGTTGGAAGGGTTTTGAAGATGCAAAGGACTTGTGCCATCAATTCCATAACGAGTGCTGTCTGGATTAATAGTTAGTAAGGGAAACGCATTCGCATAACCCTTTGTGGTAAAAAATATTGAAATTAAGATAACAAAAAGACAAGAAAGTCTTAAGCTTCTATTTTTTATATTCATCCAAAAAATCTTACTATAATACTTTTAATGCTTGTTTAATAAGTAGTTCCACACTTGCATCGGGATTACTCTGAACAATCTTGTCTAATGCTCTTTCTACAATCAACTTACTAAAGCCCAATGTTTGTAATGCTAATAACGCCTCGTCTTTGCTTTTATTGTTTACAGTATTAGTATTTGAAATTTCAATATCCATTTTTGATAAAGAATCCTTTAGTTCCAATATTACCCTTTGAGCAGTTTTTGCCCCAATACCCTTAACTTGCCTTAGCGCATTAATATCTTCTTTCACAATGGCACTATGCAACTCGCCAGTATTCATTGAAGAAAGCATCATCCTTGCAGTATTTACTCCAACACCATTAACAGAAATCAAGTAGCGAAACAATTCTCTTTCCTTAGCAGTGAAGAACCCAAACAATTGTTGAGCATCTTCTCTAACAACAAAATGAATTAATATTCTACCACTATCCATTGATTTGATTTCTGAATAGGTTGTTAGACTAATTTCAACCAAATAGCCAACCCCCATAGCATTTACAACCAAAGTAGAGGGAGTTTTATATTCAAACTTACCTTCAATAAACTCGTACATAGCATTAAATTTAGAAACAAAATTACTTATAATTTCTTTATTATAGGCATAAAACCCAAAAAGAATTAAGCAGTAATATAAGAAAACGACTATTCAAATGTAAATCTTATTTAGAGCGAAAAATATCTTATTTAGATCTGAAAAAATCAGGTTTAAACCCATTTTTAAGGCACTTAAAACTAATTAAATAGGGAGTTTATCTACAATTCATGCCATGAATTACTCAGAATCATGGCATGAATTACTCGGAATCATG
>DHDW01000012.1:19576-31049 GCA_002399565.1 Bacteroidales bacterium UBA4866
CATGAATTACTCGGAATCATGCCATGAATTGACCGAAATCATGCCATGAATTGGAGAGAATCATGCCATGAATTGGAGAGAATCATGCCATGATTCCTACATTAAAGCTTCGTTAAAATAGTTTGATGTAAGGCTTTTTTAGTTTAAAGTACTATTTTTTTAGATTTAACCTTCCTTTAAAATCAAAGATAAAGTAATTAGAAGATGCAATTTTTACACTTTTATAGACCAATTGAGAATATTATGCCTAATTTTGCCGAATAATTTAAAACAAGAAAAATTATGTCAACAGCAAATAAGTCAGACGTGAGAAAAGTTACCGTTCACGTTTTGCAATCCATGAAGCTTAAAGGCGAAAAAATATCAATGCTCACAGCATACGACTATACAATGGCAAAATTGGTTGATAAGGCAAATATAGATATAATACTTGTGGGCGATTCAGCTGCAAATGTTATGGCAGGATACGAAACAACCCTTCCAATTACCTTAGAAAACATGATATATCATGCAGCCTCAGTTGTTAGAGCGGCAGATAGAGCCTTAGTTGTTGTCGATTTGCCTTTTGGAACATATCAAGGCAATTCAAAAGAAGCCCTTTGCTCAGCAGTTAAAATAATGAAAGAAACAGAAGCCAATGCAGTAAAGATTGAAGGAGGGAAAGAGATATTGGAATCAGTAAATAGAATACTTTCAGCAGGAATTCCAGTAATGGGGCATTTAGGACTTACACCACAATCCATAAATAAATTTGGAACCTATGTTGTTAGAGCAACAACTCCAGAAGAAGCAAACAAACTGATTGAAGATGCTCACGCCTTAGAACAAGCAGGCTGTTTTGCTTTAGTTTTGGAGAAAGTGCCAGCACAATTGGCTCAAAGAGTAGCACAAGAACTTCGCATACCAGTAATTGGTATTGGAGCAGGAGGGGGAGTAGATGGTCAAGTTTTGGTTATTCACGATATGTTGGGAATGACTCAAGAATTTTCACCTCGATTCCTTAGACGCTATCATCATTTAGGAGAAGAAATAACCAATTCAGTTAAGCAATACGTTGCAGACGTAAAAAGCCAAGACTTCCCTAACGAAAAGGAACAATACTAATCAATCTATTAATATTATTGTAATATGATTAGGAGAATATTCTTGTTTGCTTTATTTATCTTTGTTCAGATAATTTCTTTTGCTCAGAATGATTCTGTTTGGAATGTAATGATTCTAAAAAAAGGAAAGCAACCATCAATAAAAGAAAATATGTCTGAATATTGTCCTACTGGCTTTTATCTCTATAGGAATTGTTTCTATGATATACAACTTCGAGATAAGACAAAACAAACACTTAGATTAGTAGATATAAGACAAGATACACTTTTGTTTGTTGGAATATCTCCTAAAGAAAATGTAAATTCTTCTTTATATGACACAATTTCCTTAAATTATACAACAATAGATAAAATTCTATTATTAAAGGATTGGTCAATGAAAACAAGTAAAAAGATAAAAAGTGATAATTATCATTTTATCTTCTATAAATCCGCAACAAAAAATGTTTATGAAAGTAAATTTGAGTATGTCTTTTCAAGTAGAGAATTTAAGAATGAACTATTTCCTCGATTAGCCAATAAAGGAATAACTTATCATTATGAATATAAAGGGAAGTTATACTATCATTCTGGATTAAAAGTCGTTCAGCCAAAGTATAGCGAAGAAGAGAAATTAAAAACACTAAAAGTTATAACATCAGTATTAGATTTAATTCTAAATAAGCGAATCAATATTGATATTAATTATTGATTTACTATTTATTATCAACTATAACATTCCTTTAATAAATTCAGGATTACTTACAATAACATAACTTCTACCTTTTATTTCATGTGTCCTAATGAATATAGAATATAATAAAATCATAGTAAATCTTTAAAACAAGAGGAAGGCAAATACTAAATAATTGGGAGATGATAAATAAAAAAAGAGACGAAGCCATTTGGTTTCGTCTCTTTGCGTTTAGAGTGGATGATAGTTTCTTTTATTTCGTTACTATCATTTTCTTAGTTATCTTCTTGCCTTCAAATTCCATTGCATAGTAGTAAATACCTTGAGGAAGATTTAGGTTGTCAAGATGAATTTCATGCTTACCTTCAGTGTAGAACTTGTTTTCACTTATGATTAATTGCCCCATGTTGTTAATTACCATAAATCTTGTATTTCCTGCATTTGGTAAGGAGAATGAAATAGTAGTTGAGTTGTTTAGAGGGTTAGGAACATTTTGGCTTAATGTGAATTCATTAACTTCTGGTTCCTCATCCAATCCAATAATATCAACAACTTTGTATATCATTGTTGTATCGTTAGAACGGTTAGCATCAAAAGGATAGTCAACCCAAGCCACAATATTATAAACTCCATTATCTATTCTTGGTATTCTTTGTGCAAAGGTCATGTAGTAAATTTGATTTGAGTTAGGTTCTCCAAATGTCCAATCGAATGATTGTACTACTGGATTTAACCAATCCCCATTTATTACGTATCCAGCATTTACCATAATTGGCACTCCAAGTGTTCCTATATTTCTTGCTCTTAATTGAACTTGAGACATAGGATCAGAGGTGTTTGCAATACGGATTGTATCTGCTTTTGCATCTCTAACTCCCATATATAGAGTACAAGTTGTATCGTTTTCTCTGTTATTGTCATTACCTATCTTCACATATCCACAAATTCCATGATAAGGAGCATTAGCTCGAGGAAGTGTTTGTGCAAAGTAATGGTGCCCCATTTGTCCTGAAACTAAAGGAGCATTATTGCGGAAGGTTTCTTCGTGAGCATTTGTCCTATCTCCATTGTAGTAGTAACCAACAATAATGCTATCAATACCAACAGAACTATTGTTTGAGAAAGATAATTGAACTCCTATTTGATCAGTTCCATAATCATCAATTGTTACATATTCTGCTTCAATATCTTGAGTTGATATTGCACCTAAAACTCTTCTAAATAAAGTATCGTTATATCTGTAGTAGTCTCCATCAAGTGCTGTCCAAACCTTCAAGTTAGTTGTTCCGTATGATGAATGGAATGGAGTATTGAATGTGTAACGATATTCTTCGTTCCTGAAAAGAGCACGACTAAATGTAATTGTTTCAACAACGGCATCGTGTCCTGGAAGTTTATAGGCAACAGGTAGCTGTTGTATAGTATCAATTCCTATGTTCTTGATGTGAATAACAACATTTATGTCATTATTAGCAACAACTTGTTCTGCAGGTTCTAAAATTTCAATTAACTTAACATCTTTTTGAAGAGGTCCAATAGCTTTGGCTTCACATAATGAGTCATTATCAGAATATAGGTCAGTTGGATTTAGTCGAGTGAAAGCACAAATATTAAATAGATCAGGTAAGCTGTCAAATACAACCCTTCCTCCACTAAATGTGTATTCTGCAGTTTCACGAGGATTTATACCAACAGTATCAAATACATTTTCACATCTTGGGATATACATTCCATGTGCAGTGTAGCAAACAGTGTAGTTGTGAAGTTTTTCATAACCATAGTTTCTTACTTTAACTTTTGGATAGAAAGTTGAACCATAAGTTGGTGTTTCATTTGGAGTAAGGTTAATTTGAACTACTCCTGCATCTTGAGGTCGTAGAGCTCTCTTTATTTCAAAGTCATCTATTGCAACTCCATCATTTTCTGAGGTGCCTGAACGGAACACAAATCGGAATTGAACGGAATTACCTAAGTAACGAGAAATACTTTGAAGAGAGAATAAATGTTCAGTCCAAATTGCATTTCCTTGGAATCTGTTTGAGTCATTATTATACCAGTTTCGAGCACCAGGGTCATTAACAACACCCAAACGTGCCCATTCTCCTTCAATTCCATATTTTTTGTAATCTACATATACATAAGTACCGCTATTCATTGCTCTACGCATCCTGAAAGTCATTGTATCTGGTTTTACAAGTCCTATATTAAAAATTGGTGAGTATAGGATACTTTCATTATTTTTTGGATGTTTCCCTGAAAGTTTAGTTTTCCAGCAATTAGGAGTTGAATAAGGTCCGTTGATTGTTATATTTGCAGGGTCAGGAGTTCCAAATTCCCAGCAGTTGTCTGGTAGAAGAGGATTGCTGTTTGGAGCATAGAAGTCATCATATCCTTCATCGTCAAATTCTGTTTTGTAAGGAACGGTAAAGGTTTTAATAATATATGTATTTTTTCTTATTGTATCATTTTGATGATAAGTGTCATTTGCAGCATCAACCCAAGCAACAAATTGAGTTAGTCCGGTTGGGATTGTTGCGTTTGCTCTTAAAGTAACTTCAACTCTATCAGCTGGAGCCAATGAACCATTCCAGTTAAAAATATCAGGAGTTCCGTTCATTGTCCAATTAATTGTTGCACTATTAAGAGTTGTTGTTCCAGTATTTCTCAACACAACTCTAATGTCGTTATTTTGTACATTTAAGAAATCTCCAGGTTGAGTGAATTTAACTAATTCTGCATTTACAGGAGTAGTATTTCTTACTAATACTTTATAATCTTCAACTTCCCCGAGTGTTGGATTCTCATCTGCACCATATGGTAAGCTACCTCTACCTTGCCATACCATAACCCTCATTCTTGCATGACCTGTTAGTGTATTTGCAGGAACATTAACTCTTCCTTTAGCAATAGAACCAGACCAAATTGTATCTTCGAAAACTTTTTCTGTTGGTTCAAAAATTCCATTTCTATCCCAGTCTATAAATACTCTTGCCCATCCACCTAATGCATTTTCAGATTCAAGATTTGAAGGTTTATCACAACTAATATATATTGAGTCATAAATTCCTTTAAACAGAGTTACTGGAGCAATACTATTAGTGTAGTCGGTGTAAGCAATTCCTGAGTTGTTGGAAGCATTATCCATATTTCCCATTTGAACTCTTGTGATATCTAATGAGTTTGCATTTTGTGCAGCAACATTAGGATAAATTGTATTTCCATTTTTAGCTTTTACTAACCATATTGCAGAAGTATCATTAATAGCAATTAAATCATTAGGAACATCAACCCATGCACGTATCTTATAGTTTGTTATAGCACTAAAGTCAGCTAAAGAGTCAAACTTATAAATCAAGTGTCCATCAGGAGCAACTGCCTGTGTGCAACGTTCAGTTACATTTATTATAGGAGAATTGGCAGGAGATACTTTTTGTATGCTATATGTAATGTCAAAGTTTTGCATTGGCATATTTCCGTAGTTAGAAACCTTAACTTTAATTGTATCAGCAGCAGTCATATAAACCCATCCATCAAGAGGCGGTTCAACAGGTCCTTGTCCTTCTAATCCAATTGCTGCACCATCAATATCCGAACGATCTAATATAGTTACTCTTATTGGAGTATAGTAGCTTTCGCAAGGGTAAGAACCACTTAAATTAACTCTCAAGTAGAATGTTGAGTCAATGAAGAGTTGTGAGGTTTTGTATTTCATTGATTGAGCATAAGCATTTGGAGAATAGAAAGGAGTTGAGGTTGAATCAGCATACCATTTAATTGGAAGAGAGTTTATTTGAGAAGCCCAAGGTTCAGCCCATGTTCCATAGTGGATTGCAGTGTCGTGAGTTATAGGTTGAGGAGGAGAAACACGTGAGTTAACTTGAATATATGCAGAAGTATCGTTTACCTTAACATTATCTTTGTTTAAAGAAACTATTGTTCGCAATCTCCAAGTTGTGTCTGTAAGTCCAAGCGGATAGAAGTTAGCTAATGTATTAAATGTATAAACAAGTTGTTGGTTATTATGTATTGCTTCCCAATTAGTTACTCCGTCATTATAAGGGGTAGTAGGTGAAACCAATAATAATTCTCTTGCATAAATGTCTGGTCTTCCTTCAACTTGATAACTTAACCATAAAGAGTCATTTAGCCCAATGCTTTTCACTCCAACATTCTTAATTGTTATCTTGACAGGAGTTTGGAATAGTTTACATCTATCAGTAATTGGAACAGTGTTGACTGCTTGCATATTATATGCAGGTATAATCACTATATTGGAGTGAATGGTATCATTTATTTGAATAGTGTCACCATTTACAGTAGTATAAATACATAAATGTAATTTATTATTTACGTTCCTAAAATGAAGTGGAGGGTAAATTTTATCTGTAAGAGTGAAGTCTACTGAAGCTAAAGATGAAATATTTTGAACAAATGATTCTGAAATACTTTGAATAATATGTGTAGTATCAGCATTATATTTAAGTACCGCAGTTATTCTTAAGCTGTCAATTCCATACAAACCGAAGTTTTTAACTCTTACAGAAACAGTCATTGGGTCATTTTCCAAATAAGAAGTAACTGAGTCAGGAGCAAGTATGCTTGTTGGACCAAAGTCAACATTAGAGAATTGGAATTCGTATGCACCAATTGTAGGTCTTGGAGACATTGGCCTAAAGTTGCCAATAATATCTTCAATAAATCCATCTAATGGCTCTGCGGCACGAACAACCTCTGAAGGATAAATGATATTAAGTAGAGAGTCTGATGCAAATGGGTTATATGCAGAAATAGACATCGCATCTTGTGAATTAGCAGTTTGTAGTGCAGTTATTGTTTGTTTGTTTCCTGACCAATAGATTGGGTTAAGCCCATTTGATATATAGTTATTGTTATTTGAAGCCATTACTTGAGTTGAAGGATTAGTTACATAATATGCAAACCCTTTCCCTGAATTATCAAGATTATTGTTTAGAACTTTAATCCTTGAACAATTTGTCCCGATATTTAAACTCTTAGAATTTGCACTATTGTTACTTGCTCTTACCTTAATTGTGTTATAGTATATATTAGTATTTGTTACTGAGTCCATATTCAACCCAACATAAATTAAGGCTGTGTTAGCATATGTTCCACTTAGAGAGATTGAATTATTCGCTATTATTGCAGGAGAAAGAACAGATGCATCTACCCTCTTAACATCAATACCTGTTCTTGCAGCAGTTCCTCCTTCAAGATAGATATCGTTCTTTACAATTTCTAAAATATTAGAGATATTTGATATAGAAATTGCTGATGAGATGTTAGCATTAAGATATTCTCTGAATTTATTCTTTGAAATATAAAGTTCTTTTATGCCTTTTACATCTATACCTTTGTAAGCAAATGCATTGAAGAATGAATTTGTTATAGTTAGCTTGCTTGAGTTTGAATCAGGAAGATCTGAAGATAAACTAACTGCTCCTCCATTGAATAACATATTGTTAAATGAAAGGTCATTGTTTATTCCTGTAATATTTATAAGATTAGTCACTTCATTATTTGTCCTAATTCTTGGAGAAGATGAAATGACAACTCCATTAAAGTTAATATTTGAAGAATTGTTTGTAATTTCTACAACAGATGTATAATTTGTGTCAAAATTATTAAATCTAAGATTTTCAAATCTAACGTTAGAAGTTCCATCTAATTTTAAAACATATTTATCTGTGTTTGTTCCTGCATTGAATGTTAAAATAACAGCATTGCTATCAGGTGCATTCCCTCTAAATGTAATTGTGTTACCATTTTCTGTACCTGCAATTATTGGAATTGTGATTTGTTCGTTGTATCCATCAACTTTAGGGCTTATATCAAAAACAACGTGTCCACAAATACCAGAACTAATTAATGCATTTACCGCATCATTGATTGTTGGATAATTACCACCTGTTCCAATTGTGAAATGCGATGTATCAGAATTGTTCCCTATACATGCAGAAAATTCAAAATTCACTGTATCATTTGAATAAATTGAATCACAAGCAAGACCAGTCCATGATCTAATAGTATTGACTCCAGAAATGAATGTGTAGTTTCCTATTATCACATTTTGAGTGTCTCTTGGGGATAAATTACCTGTCCAAGTATATGGAGTTTGTGCATTGCCATTTATTTCCCAATGAATAGGAGTTGATGTTAAAGCTGCAGAACCATAGTTTTTTAATTTTACTTCTATAGGGATAGAAATACCTGACATTACAATAGATGTTGAAGGATTTGTGATTTGAGTCAATCCTGCCTCACAGTCTGGAGCTGGTGCAACATTTACCGCAACAGGTGTTCTTACACTTGAACATCCAAACTTATCAATGTCAAAACGAGTGTTAGGTCTTAATCTAGGATTTATTGGTGATGGAGAACCAGTCCACAAACATGCGTTTGTTGATTCATGTCTATAAGATAATACTGAATTAAATGAAGTTGCAGAATAATGAGTTCTTACTTGTTTTGCGGTTGTCCCTTCTCTTGAGAAACAAATCTCAATAACAATATTTGAGGTTCCATCATAATAGAAAGGATCTGTAAATTGGAAACCTCTCCAACCTAAGTCAGTACTTGAATTAGTAAAAGAAACAGTGTCATTAAATACTTCTGTTAATCCACTAACCCATGTTGTAAGAGCTTCTTCGTTTGTTGTTCCTATCTTTATTGAATAATCCATTAGGGTTGTTGGTCCAGATATACTCATAATGCTAAACATTAATCCATTTATATTTCCTTCAGAAAGTCCTAAATTGCTTAGTTCAGATGCTTTGTATAAGTATTGTTCTTTGACATTTTTTGTTGCAGCATTTAATGGAGATGGATATCCTGTTAATGCATTTGCGATATTTGAATCTCCAAGTTGAATAGTGTCATATTCTAAAAGCATTGAACCTACATAGAAAGTATCATTTTCATATAAAATAGGAGTAGTATAGGTAATTCTGTCTAACTCATGATTTGTATAATTTGAATTATACCATATCAATACGTCAGTTGGATCAACTCCATTAGCAGTTAGGGTTGCACTTGTTGCATAAGGAATATTGACAGTAGATGCAATTGGAGAGTAAGGAGTTCTTAATGAAGTAATTTGCATTCTTGCTGTATCATTCAAATGAATTACATCTGCACTATGATTTGCATTACAAACAATATTAAATGTTATATCAGATGTGTTAGCCGCTAAATTAATTGTTTGAGGTATAATATAAGTTATTGTATCATTAGGAGCTACAGTAATATTACAAGTGTCATATACAGTTGTAACTAAAGTTGCTCCATCATAAACTTTCAGTAATAATGGAGTAGAGGTACATGGACTTACTCCTGTATTTGTAATTTTTACTTCAACTTGTTCGTCAGTTAGAGTACATACAGACGTTCTATTAACTCCAACTAATTTAATTGAAGCAATACCAGGGTCAATTGTAGGAATACCACTAACAGTAATATTATATGGAGCCTTAAATCCGAAACAACCATTATCTCTTTTCCATATTTGTGCAGTATCTATAGTTGAAATTGTTAAAGGAGTTGTGCTTACAGAAGGAACCCAGCCATTTGAATCAACTGCACTTCTATTTGTTCTAATTAAACCAGCAGTATTAGCAGGAACCATTTTACCAGGTCCTGTCCATACTGAAGAAGGAACATTAGTTGCTGTATCAAATGAAGCACCATTATAGGTTACGGCGTCAATTACAGTTCCAGAAGGATCTTTTAATAAAAATCCAGTTTTAGTGTTTGCGTTATAATTGGTTGCTGATCCAATATATAATGTTTTTAAAGAATCTGGAGCTGATCCAATTGGGGCATTTGCTATTTGTAAAACAACAGATGTATTAGGATATATATAATAATCGCCAAAAGTTACTATTTTTGTCATAGTTGCATTTAATGCAACATTATTCCCTGAAACATAGGCAAATTGATACCCATTAAGATTAATTGCTCCATTACCATAGTTTGATAATTCTATTGCACAGTTAGCAGTAACCCAAGCTGGAAGGTTTGCAGTTTGACCTATTGCATTTGCTATTTTTGAAATTTGAATTTCTGAAATCTTAAGCATTGGTATTTCTTCTTTTCTTGAGAAATAGAATGTTGTATCATTATATAATCTTCCAGTTTGATAAGTGTGAGATTTCAAAATAGGTATTTCATCAGTGTTTCTCAAGAACCAGTATATTGAGTCATTAGATGTAATAGAAAGAAGAGAAGAATCCCCATAATTTATAGAAATATTTTGAGCAGGTAATGCAGTTAGTTGAACTCTTGAATTTACATAAAATACGGCAGTATCATTAGTTCTAATTGTGTCTGCAGCTAAAACAGAAAATGCTGTAACTTTAAATTCTCTATCTGCAGTTGTTACTCCAAAGTTATATGGGTTTCTAAATCTATAAGTGTATACAGAATCAGGAATAACAGGAGAATGTATAGTGTCTTTTTGAGTGTTAGGAATTGTAAGGTTATCTATTTTATACCAAAATTTAAGATTGTTGGCTAATATTGTGTTGTTACTAATATTCTTAAATTGAATGTTAATATATTCATTTCCTAAACCACAAGCAGAATAAATTGTATTTCCGTCTGAACCAACTAATACATCTCCTCTGTCAATCCATGCTTTTAATACATATATGTTGCTTGGTGGAGGACTAAACTCATCTGCTCCAATACAAGGTTGAGTTGTATTACGTGCTCTATAGTTATTGTCATCTAATACTTCTGCAATAGGAGTTCCTTTATAACAAACATAAGTGTTAGTTGTTGAAAGGTTGTCAAATGAAGGGAATAGAGGCCCGTAAATTGCAGTTCCTACATCTCCACTTCCTCCTAAAGACGCATTCCATTCATCAAGAGTAGAGCAATTTGTATTATTATATCTCCACAAAATTGTACTTGGAGGAGATATCATAGTATTTAGTTTGTAATATATGTTGTTGCTAAAACTAATAATTGATTGAGTTGTAGTTTTGGCATGTACACCTACTCCATAACCATCACTAACAACAATATTGTTTTTTATTGCGATATTGGATAGAGGTTGACTTGTTGAACCATTTCCAATAGCCATTCCAAAAGAAAGTAATCCATTAGAATTTAAATCTCTTGCATAAATATTATTATAAGCAATTTTAACATCATTACCTGACATTAAATTTATTCCGAAAATATTTGCTGTTGAAGGAGATGTATTATTGTTATGAATGCTAATTTTATTATTAGCGATTACTGAAGGTGTAGTGGAAGCAAGAGCAAGATTGACTCCAATTGCACTTACGTTATTTACAACAAATTTATTTTTTGTGATAGAGAAGTTTTTGGAAGAAGAAATCATTATATTATAGTTAGTATATGCAAATGTAGTTAAATTATTTATGAACTCATTCTTTTCAATAACAACATCTTTAGAATAATTTATAGATATTGATTCATTATTGAAATTAGTAAATGAAGATTTTTTGATTGTGATTCCTTCAGTTAGATTTGTTGGTGAATTACCTGAAATGTAAATGTGGTTTAAGAAAGCATTTCCATTAATTTTACAGCTATCAATTGTTATATATTTTGCAGCACCAATATTAATAAAATAGTTAGGATTAACATTATTAGAGTTTGGATTTCTTATAAACCCACAATCTTTAAACTCAATGTTTGATGTTTGATT